>JAYPOZ010000039.1:0-34533 GCA_038131165.1 Rickettsiales bacterium
GTATGCGCCTGGTTCGACGGCGCGGCGGAGGGTTGTTCGCGATAGATCGCCAAAGCACGCTGCAGCAATTCGTCCGCTTCCTGGGCCCGGCCGCTCTTGCGGTAGATATCGGCAAGGCGGCCGTAGCTGCTGGCCAGGTTCACGCTCCGCCCCCCCTCGGACCGCTCCAGCGCTTCGATTTCGCGGAGCAGGAGCTGCGCCGCATCGGCGTGCCGCCCCTGCATCTGGTAGAGGCTGGCCAAGTTCGAGCGATACGCCCGGGTCTTCGGGTCGAGCAGTCCCAGCGCCGCCTCGGATTCCCGCAAGGCACGCTCCGTCGACGGTACCGCGCGAGCGGCCTGTTCCTGCTGAAACCGGGTATCGGGGCGGCGTTCCTGGGCCGGGGCCGACCCATCCGCCGACAAGATGAGACATATGGCCGCGAGGCCTGTGAGGAGGGTTCGCATGTGTTATAGGCTAGCGCAATCGGGGCGTCGTGCAACCTTCGGCCGCGACTTCATTTCCCACGTCGGGTCGCAATTTTTCCACTCTCCCTTGCGCCTGGGAAGAATCCGCATTACTTGGGAAGGAATTCACCTCCGCAGCCACGCCAGAACGGAATTTCGCCATGGCCCATCATCACAGCAAGGTCTTCATCATCGGCTCCGGCCCCGCCGGCTACACCGCCGCCATCTATTCGGCGCGCGCCAGCCTGGAGCCCATGATCGTCGCCGGTATGCAGCCCGGCGGCCAAATGACCATCACCACCGATGTCGAGAACTACCCCGGCTTCGAAGACGTCGTGCAAGGCCCTTGGCTGATGGAGCAGATGCAGAAACAAGCCGAGCATGTCGGGACGCGCATGATCCACGACGTGATCACGGAGGTCGATTTCTCGTCCCGCCCGTTTCGGGCGAAGGGTGACTCGGGCGACACCTATTCCGGCGATACCGTCATCGTGTCGACCGGCGCGCAGGCGCGCTGGCTCGGCCTGGAGGCAGAGCAGAAGTTCATGGGCTTCGGCGTCTCGGCCTGCGCCACCTGCGACGGATTTTTCTTCCGCGAGCGGGAGGTGGCAGTGATCGGCGGCGGCAATACCGCGGTCGAGGAGGCCCTCTACCTGACCAATCACGCCAGCAAGGTTACGCTCGTCCACCGCCGCGATTCGCTGCGCTCGGAGAAAATCCTGCAGGACCGCCTCTTTGCAAACCCCAAGGTCGAGGTCCTTTGGGACAATGTTCTGGAAGACATCATTGGCGACGACAATCCGCCGAGCGTCACCGGCGCCCGGTTCCGCAACGTGAAAACCAACGAGATCACCGAGATGGCGCTCGACGGCATTTTCGTCGCCATCGGTCACGACCCGGCGACGGCGATTTTCAAGGGCCACCTGAAATTGGACGACGAAGGCTATGTGCTGACCAAACCGGACAGCACCGCCACGGACATTCCCGGCGTCTTTGCGGCGGGCGACGTCAAGGACAAGGTCTTCCGCCAAGCCGTAACCGCCGCCGGCATGGGCTGCATGGCGGCGCTGGAGGCAGAGAAGTTCATCGCCGAGCACGAAGCCCACAGCGAAGCGGCGGAATAGCCGACCCGGCGGCCTAGCCGCCGTAGAAAACGTTGTCGCCGAGTTCTTTCATCTCGAGAATGGCCTCGTCCGGGCGGCCTTCCGGCTCCTTCGCAAGACGCACGTCGACAACCTCGCCGAGGACGATGTGATGATCGCCCCGCTCGACGATTTCAACCACCTTGCATTCAACGGTCGCCGGCGCATTCTCCAGCACCGGAGCTCCGGTCGATCCGAGATGAAAGGGCTCGCCGCTGATCTTGTCGCCGTCGAGTTCCGCCGGTTTGAAGAACCCAAAAGCCAAGCCCTGCTGGCCCTTGCCGAGCATGTTCAAAGCGAAATTGCCGGCCGCCTTGGTCGCTGCGTAAAGGCCCGAATCGGCCTTAACGCCAACGGCGATCAAGGCCGGATCGAACGAGGTCTGCGTGACCCAATTGACCGTCCCGGCACCGACATTCCCATCGCCGTCCTGGGCGGTCATAACGTAGATGCCATAGGGTATCATCCGAAGCGCGGTTTTCTTGTGATTGGCGTCCATGAAGCCATCCTCCTTTCAAATTGTTCCATGAAGAAAACTACACGCAAGCGCGCCAAGGCAAAGAGGCCACGGTGCGCCATATCCGCCCACCCCATTTGCGGCGGCGCAGAGCCATGCGTGATACGCTAGACCTGCTTGCCGATATCGATCCAGATCGCCGTGGCACGGCCCCGGACCTTGCCCCTGTCGTCGTAGATAGCCGTGCCAGCGAACGCTTTTCGGCGTTCCGTGCCAAGCGGCCAGCCAATCACGGTGCAGGGCGTGCCCGGCATTAAATCCTTATCGACCTCGGCCGTTAGCCGCCCCAGGTGCATGATGACGCCGCTGTCGCGAATGATCGACCACACGCCGGGACAATCGAGCGCACTCCAGACGATTCGCGCCGGTATTCGGCCGTCGGCACCCGCGAATCGGGCGTGCGGTGTCCAACGGGCGGCGACGATATCGCTTCCGGCAACGGGGCCCGTCAGCAGCCGCAGCCCATCGCCCTCCGCCCGGCCCGAACCACAGGCGAAGCATTGCAGGAAATCGTCTTTCTTGAACTCCCCGAACCGCGCTTCGGCCGCCGCGACGCTTGCCGGATCGGGACAACCGGGCACGTCAAGCACGAGGGGCATGGGCCGCGCTTCCGCGATCAGGGTTTCGCCATGCCGGACGAGCAAGGCGCCGCCTTGCCGCTCAACGGTCATGGGCGTGTCCAATGGCGGCGGGCTACGCAACGTCACCTCTGCGGACCCGCCGGTCAATTCCGCCAATGCCCCGGCCACATAGCCGCCATGTCCGGATCCCGGCGGACCGTTGAACTGCCGGGCGATGGTGATCGTGTCGTTTCGCGCCATGACGCGTTCCTTGCTAATTGATCAAGGAAGTAGGCTTGCGACGTCGCCGCTTCAATATTGCGTTGCCCTTTGACCGTCCACACATCTTAAGGGCGGCCCCGGTTGGTATAGTTGCGCGAGCTCAAACGAGCAAAGAGAGGCAGTCATGACCCTTCGACGTTCCTTTACCTTTCTCGGCGGCATGCTTGTCATGCTCGCGCTTGCCGGATGCGCCTCGCCCCGAGGCGGGAAGGCGGAAAGCACTCTTCCGGCCATCTCCACAGGTCAGGCCAGGGTCGTTTTCCTGCGACAAGGTTCCGTCTTTCAGGCCGGACAACCGGTCGAATTGCAGATCAACGGCGCCACCGTCGCCAAACTCCGCAACCGCGACTATACCTATTTCGACCTTCCGCCGGGAAATCATCATCTCGTCGTCACCGTTTTCCCGCATACCGGATCCTTTCGTACCGGATTGACGTTGAAGGATACGGAAACGCGTTTTCTGCTGATCCGTCCCGACACGCGGATCGACGACCGACGTCCCTTGTTCCGCGAGTCCCGGCGCTTCGATCTCGACGGCGGCCAGTTCGATGTTCAGGAAATCGGCACTGCCAGCGGCGAGGAGCATCGCCGTGTCATGCATTACAGCCCTCCCCTGTCCAAGGTGCCCGCACCGCGCGAAAGCTGAAAATGCGCCAGCGGCGCGCGCGCCGATATGTCGTGCCGTTTCCTGCTCTCTAGTCTATATCCTTCGGAAAGAAACCAACCGAGGAGGAAACGCCATGTTACTCGACGTTCGCACCTATACCTGCCGTCCCGGCACCATCAAGAAACATCTCGCCCTCTACGAGAAACTCGGCAAAGGGCCGCAGTCCAAGCATCTCGGCACGCCGCTCGCCTATGTGACGACGGAGACCGGAAATCCGAACGAGTACGTTCATATCTGGGTCTACAAGGACGCCGCCGACCGCGCCAAGAAACGCGCCGGAATGCAGGCCGACAAGGGCTGGCAGAAGTATCTTGCCGAAAGCGCAAAGCTCGGCGCCTTGGAAAGCCAAAGCAACAAGCTGATGATCCCGGTCGACTTCTTCCCGGAACCGACGGCGCCCAAATAAGCCATCGAAATTCCGCCGAACGCTCCATATCCCTCTGTGGACAATCTACCACGAAGAGCAGGAGACAAAGGCATGGCGGAAACTGGACAGCGGCCGGAGACGGCGCTCAGCAAGGTTAGGGTGCTCGATCTCGGCCGCGTTCTCGCAGGCCCTTATTGCGGCCAAATCCTCGGCGACATGGGTGCGGAGGTCATCAAGGTCGAGCATCCGGTACGCGGCGACGATACGCGTGCCTGGCGTCCGCCCGAAGTTGGCGGCGACGCCGCCTATTTCATGGCCGTCAACCGCAACAAGAAGAGCATCGGGATCGACCTGGCGTCCGACGAGGGCCGCAAGCTCCTGCTCGAGTTGGCGAAGAACAGCGATGTGCTGGTCGAGAATTTCCGGCCCGGCGTCACCAAGCGGCTCGGCATCGATTACGCGGAAGTCGCCAAAGTCAATCCGAAGCTGATCTATTGCTCGATTTCGGGTTTCGGCCAGGAAGGCTCGATGGCGCAGCGCGCGGCATACGATTACGTCGTCCAAGCGACTTCCGGGATCATTGCCCTGACGGGAGAGCCCGACCGCATTCCGATCCGTTGCGCAGGCGCGATTTCCGACTATGGCACCGGCCTCTGGAGCGTGGTCGCCGTGCTTTTCGCCCTGATGGAGCGAGACCGCACCGGCAAGGGCCAGCACATCGATATGGCGATGAACGACACGACAATGCTGTATCTCAGCCATGTCGCGGCAATGTATTTCGCCGACGGTAAGACACCCAACCGCGTCGGCAACGGTCACGAGAAGATCGTTCCGACCGACGTCTACCAGACCCAGGATGAGCCGCTGATGGTGCTGTGCGGCAATGACGGCATGTTCGAACGTCTGGCAAAGGCGGTGGGACGGCCCGACATGATCACGGATCCGCGCTTCAAGACCAACATCGACCGCTCCGCCAACCTGCCGGCCCTGGGCGAGATCATGAGTGCAGCCATGCTGACCGACACCCGGGCGAATTGGGAGAAGCGTCTGGCGGAGGCCGATGTCGCCTTCGCACCCATACGCAGCATCGAAGAAGCCTATACGGCGGAGGATGTGGTCGAGCGCAACATGGTCCTGGAAATGGAGCACGCCTCGGGCGAAAAATTCCGGGTCCTCGGCTCGCCGCTCAAACTTTCGGAATCGCCGGTCAACGAAAACCCCTTGCCGCCGCCGCAACTGGGCCAGCACAGCGACGAAATCCTGAAACAGGTATTGGGGCTGGACAGCGACGCGATCCAGGCGCTCCGCGCGAGCGGCACGATCAATGCCGGATAGGACCGAGCGCTCCTGGCCGCCGACGATCCGGATGCTGCGGTGAGTCAGATCGGCGAGCGTCTGGTTGTGCGTGACCGTGAGGACGGTACGGCCTCTACGGCCCCTTACCGGATACGGCAGGATGATCTACATCACACTCTGGCGGTCGGCGCCCGTTCGGGCCCGGCTCGTCTTCGATAGACAAATCCTGCAACCAAGGGAGAATTCGACGTGAAAGAGTCCATGAAGGCCGGCATCGGCTTTACCGCAAAGGCGGAGATCGTAAAGGACAAGACCATCGGATTCATGGGGGAAGACCTGCGGGTCTATGCGACGCCCTTCATGGTTCAGGACACCGAGCGCAGCTGCCGCGACTTCATGCTGCAGCACCTGGAAGAGGGCGAGGATTCCGTCGGCGCCCGGGTCGAGATCGACCATCTGGGCCCGACCCTGATCGGCCAGACCGTCGAGATCGAAGGCAAGGTGACCGAGGTCGAAGGCCCGCGCGTCCTATTCGAGGTGGAAATCCGCGACGAAATCGACACCGTGGGCCGGGTCAAGCACACCCGCTTCGTGGTCGAGAAATCCCGCCAGGGCGGGCGCCTCGAAAAGAAAAAGGCGCGCCTCGCGGAGGCCGGGGTCGAGCGCAAACTGCCCTGAATTCCGAACCTAGCCGAAATTCGGTTTTCGCTTTTCCTTGAAGGCGGTGACCGCTTCGCCGAAATCGCCGGCGGAAATCAGCATCGACTGGGCGTAGATGTTGAACTCCCACTCGGCGGCGAGCGTCGATTCCATCCCGCGCCGCAGACCTTCCTTGATGACCGCCTGGGCGCGCCCCGAACCCGCCGCAAGCTGACGCGCCAGATCCATTGCCGCCGCATCGAGCTCCGCCGCCGGCACCATCCGGTTGGCAAGCCCGATCCGCACGGCTTCCGCGCCGTCGACCTGCGTTCCAAGCATCAGCATCTCCGTCGCTTTCGAGAGTCCGACGATCTGCGGCAACAGGAACATGCCGCCCAGGGGCGGAATACAGGCGAGCTTGATCCAGGCTTCTGAAAACATCGCGTCTTCGGAGGCAATCCGGAAATCGCAGGCGACCGCGATCTCGCAGCCCGCGCCGACGGCGGCACCGTTGACCGCCGCGATCGTCGGTTTCGGGCACAGCTTGATGGCCTTGGCCGCGCCGGCGAAGTGCTTGTAGACGGTCTCCTTGATCTCGAAGGGACTCATCTCGCTCAGGCGCTTCATGAAGTCCATGTCGCCGCCGGCGGAGAAACCACGGCCTTCGCCGGTGAAAAGCAGTACCCGCACCTCTGGGTCCGCCTCGAAAGCGGCGACCGCGTCGACGACCTCGGCCAACATCGCGGGCGTCAGCGCGTTCATGTTCTTCGGCGTATTGAAGGTAATTTTCCCGACGCGGTCGACGATCTCGGCACGAATATGCTCCGGCATGCTTGCTCTCCTGTTGCGGCACTGTTGGAAGGGAAACTAGGGGGCTTCCGCGGCTTCGCAACGCTGGGCGGCCAATCCGGCGGCAGGTATAAACTTCCCAGTATGAACGAAACCGGCAACAACGAAGATTCAGCATTCAAAGCGGCCCTCGCCCTGCACCGGCAGGGACAGTTCGCGGCGGCTGGCGAAGCCTATCGGGCGATCCTGGCGGACGATCCGGCCCACGGCGCGGCGCGGCTCAACCTCGGCCACGCCCTGCGGCGCCTCGGACGCGACGGGGAAGCCGAAGCGGCGTTCCGGGCAGCAACCCAACTGCCAGACTCGGCGGCCGGCGCCTGGTACAATCTCGGCAACCTGTTGGCCTCCCGGCGCGATTTCGGTCCAGCCGAATCGGCATTCCGCAAGTCCATCGAACTCCAGCCGGATATGGCGCCGGCGCACTATCAGCTCGGCTGCGTGCTCCGCGACAGGGGCCTGATCGCCGCCGCCATCGAAGCCTTCCAAAACGCAACGACCCTCGACCCCCAATTGACGGGCGCGCAGATGAACCTCGGCAACGTCCTGCGCGCCGCCGGACGACTGCAGGATTCGGCGGCAGCCCATCGGGCCGCCCTGGCGCTCGACCCGGAGAGTTGGGAATCACACTACAACCTCGCGCGCTGCCTGGAGGAAGCCGGCGACCCCGGCGCCGAAGCGCATCTGGAAAAGGCACTCGACCGATCGCCGCGGCCCGCCGCGGTGCACCACGGTTTCGCCGAAGCCGCCGCCGCGCGCGGTACGTTCGAACGGGCGTTGGAACATTACCGGGCCGCCTACGCGCTGGAGCCGCAACGCCATCGGGCCCGCATGGGCATCGGATGGGCATTGATGCGGACCGGACGGCCGGACGCCGCCCTTCGCGAGTTCGCAGAAGCCGCCCGGAGCATCGGCAGCGATATCCAGCTCCTCTCGGAACTGGCGACGATGCAATGGAGCCTGAAACTGCGCGAAGAGCCCATCGCCCTGCTGCGCCGCGTGGTGCAACTGGCGCCCAGGAATCCGGAAGCGCTGGTCAATCTGGCGCGGGCGCTGAGCAGCGTCTGGGAGATCGGCGAATGCATCGAGCTTTGCGAGCGCGCCCTTGCCATCGACTCCGATCACAGGCCTGCAGCGACCTTGCGCGGCTACGCCCTGGTCGAGATGGGCCGCGTCGACGATGGAATCGCGGCCTTCCGGTCGTCGGCTGCATCCGGGCCGCAGGCCGCCGCGCCCAACGCCAGCCTGCTCTTCTCCGCCCTCTACAGCGACACGCTGAGCGCGGCGGAGGTCGCCGGCCTGCACCGCATCGAAGGCGCGAAATGGGAAAGCGGCAAAGGCACGCCCACCGTTCATGCAAATGCGGCCGCGCCCGAGCGCCGGTTGCGGATCGGCTATCTTTCCCCCGACTTCAAGGGCAATCACCCGGTGGCGATCTTTCTGAAACCCCTGCTGCGCCGTCACGACCGTCGGCGTTTCGAAATCTACGGATATTCGAGTCCCGACTACATCGACGAGACAACCTCGGAGATCGAGGCCTTGGTCGACCATTGGCGAGACGTGTCGCGTTGGAGCGACGAGCGGCTGGCGCGCACCATCACGGATGACCGGATCGATATCCTGATCGATCTCGCCGGGCTGACCGCGAAGACCCGGATCGGCGCGTTGCGCAGCCGCCCGGCGCCGCTGCAGATGTGCTATATCGGCTATCCGCACTCGACGGGATTGCCGTTTATCGACTACCTGATCGCCGACAAGACCGTGGCACCTCCCGAAACCGACGGCCTTTTGGTCGAACAACCGCTCCGGGTCGACCATTGCGTGTTCTGCTACGCGCCTGACGCGACCGACTGGCCGCCGCTGCAGCCCGAAATCGCCGGCGCGCGCGGCCATGTCGTCTTCGGCTCCTTCAATCACGTCCCGAAACTCACGGATACGACCGTCGCGCTCTGGTCCCGCATTCTCGACCGGGTGCCGGACAGCCGGCTCAGATTGAAGGCCGCGCCCTTCGCCGATGCGGCGATCCAGCAGCGCTACCGGGAGCTGTTCGGGCAACAGGGCATCGCCCCCGGGCGCCTGGATTTGGACGGCCCCTCGCCCTATCCGGACCTGATGGCCGCCTACCGACACATCGATATCGGCCTCGACCCGGTGCCGTACAACGGCGGTACGACGACCTATCAGGCACTATGGATGGGCGTGCCCGTGATCACCCTCGCGGGGCGGAACTTCTGCAGCCGCATGGGGGCGAGCATTCTGTCCAACCTGGATTTGCACGACTTGATCGCGGAGGAAGCGGACAGCTATGTCGATATCGCGGTTCGCCTGGCGAACGACCGGGAACGCCGACAAGAGCTGCGAACGGGGCTGCGCGAGCGTATCCTGAATGCCCAAAGCTGCGACGCCGCGCTTTTCACGGCAAATCTGGAAGCCCGGTTGCGCGACGCGTGGCGGGATTGGTGTCGACGCCGCAACGCGGACTAATCGACGCTCTTCACCGCGCCCGTGCGCTCCAACTCGGCGATCTCGTCGGCGTCGTAGCCGAGTTCTTCCATCACTTCGCGCGTGTGCTCGCCGATTTCCGGCGGCTGGCGGCGCAGCCCGAACTGATGGTCGCCGACCTCGACCGGGATGCGCGGCAGCTTGACGGTGCGACCGTCCGGCAGGTCGGTCACGCACATCCGGCCATTGGCGTTCAATTGCGGATCGTCAAACAGGTCCTCGGTCTTGGCCACGGGCGCGAAGGGAATGCCGATCTCTTCCGCGATGGCGCACATCTCCGCTTTCGTATGGGCCTTGCAGGCGGCCTCGACCAGCGGCTTGACCCGGTCCGGGTTGGCCACCCTATCTTCGTTGGTCTTGAGGGTCGGATCGTCCAGCAGCGCTTCGTGCCCGAAGCGCTTGCAGAACCGCTCCCAGTGATTGTCGCTGGTGATGCCGATGAAGATCTGATCCGCTTCCTTGGTCTCGAAACATTCGTACACGCACCAGGCCCGCGACCGTCGGGTCATCGGCGGCACTTCCTTCTGCAGCAGGGCGCCGCCCGCCATGTGCTGCATCATCAACAGGCCGACGGATTCAAAGAGCGCGCCCCGGACCATCTGACCCTTGCCCGTCCGCTCCCTGTCGCGGAGCGCGCAGAGCACCCCGATGACGCCGTAGGTCCCGCCCATGATGTCGATCACCGACGAGCCGGCGCGCAACGGCTGCCCCTCGGGTCCCGTCATATAGGCGAGCCCGCCCATGAACTGGACGACCTCGTCGAGCGCCAAACGGTTTTCGTAAGGGCCGGAGAGAAAGCCTTTGAGCGAACAGAAGATCAGGCCGGGATTTCGTTCTGACATTTCCTCATAGCCGATGCCCAACCGGTCCATCGTCCCCGGCGCATAGTTTTCGATCACGACATCCGCGGATTCGATCAGTTTTCGGGCGACCTCGCGGCCCTTGTCGCTTTTCACGTCGAGGGCGACGCCGCGCTTGTTTCGATTGAAGGCGGTATAGAACCCCGCCCCGAAACCCGAGAGCTTGCGCGTCTTGTCGCCACCGGGCGCCGGTTCGACCTTGATCAGATCCGCGCCGAGATCGGCCAGCACCAAACCGCAGGAGGGACCCATAATCGTCTGGCAGAACTCGATGACTCGAATCCCCGCAAGCGGCAGCGGTGCCGCGTTCTCTTCGCTCAATACAACCTCCATCGGCTAAGTCGCTTCGACCAAGGGATTATATAGGCGGGAGCCGGGCGACGGCACAGGCCGAATTCGCGGCACACCGGTTGACCGCGGCGGCGCGCTTCGTCAGCATACCGGCAAAAGCGGCCTCCGCCTTGCATAAAGGCGGCAGGGAACTTGCCAAGGATACAGCGATTGATGTCTCGTTTCGCCCTCGCGCTACTCGTTCTTTGGGGAATGGCGCCCGCGATCTCCGACGCGGCAGCGGCGGAGTCGCGCGGCCTGATGGTTCAGATGCGCCACCAGCACGGCAAGCAGGCGCAACAGCTCTACCGGACGAGCCATGCCTTGGTGATCGGCATCGACAAATACACTGCCGGCTGGCCGACTCTCGACATGGCGGTCGCCGACGCCCATGCCATCGCCAACGAGTTGGAGCGCCGCGGTTTCGACGTGACCTTGCGCACCAACCTCGATTCGGTGGCGCTCGACCGGACGCTCAAGGAATTCTTCGCCATACAGGGATCCGACCCGGAAGCCCGCCTGTTCCTGTGGTACGCCGGACACGGGCACACCCTCAATGGCGAAGGCTTCCTGGTGCCGAGCGACGCCCCGCCGGCGAGCGACCCCGCCTTTAAGGTGAAGGCGCTGCACATGCGCGATTTCGGGGGCCTGATGCGACTGGCCGACGCAAAACACGTGCTGTCGGTCTTCGACTCCTGCTTTTCGGGGACGATCTTTACCGCGCGCTCGGCGGCGGCACCCACAGCGATCAGTTTGAAAACCGCAAAGCCGGTCCGCCAGTTCCTGACCTCCGGCGACGCCGGACAGACCGTGCGGGACGATGGCAGCTTTCGGGAATTGTTCCTGCGCGCGATCCGGAGCGACAGCCGCGCCGACGTGAACGGCGACGGTTACGTGACCGGCGACGAATTGGGCCTCTATCTGACTCAGGAAGTGACCCATCTGACCGACACGGCGCAAACACCGCGCTGGGGCCGGCTGCAGGATGTCCGCTTCAACGAGGGCGATTTCGTCTTTGAAAGCAGGTTGACCGCACCGCCCCTGGCACCCGTTGCCGCGCCGAAGGCTAGTCCGGGCAACGACTCCAATGCGCCCGAAGTGGTCTTCTGGAAGTCCATCGAGGACAGCGACGACCCGGCGGATTTCGAGGCCTATCTCGCCAATTTTCCGAACGGGCATTTCGCCGACCTTGCAAGAAACCGGCTGGCCCGTCTCGCGGATGCCTTGCCCGCCGACCAGGGCCATGATGTCGCGCCGATGGAAGCGACGTTTGTCGCACTCCGGACCGCGAATTTGCGCGAACGGCCGACCACGGCGAGCCGCCGCCTCGGCTCCGCACAGAGAAACGCCGGGATCGTGGTGACCGGGCGCGTGACCGGGCGGCCCTGGTATCAGATGCGCCTTCCGGACGGTATGCCGGCCTATATTCACGCCAGACTGATAAAGGAGATCGAACCGGCCGAGCTCATCGCCTGGTACCGGGTCAAGCAAAGCAACGACGTCAATGCCTACCGCCGGTTCCTGCGGCGGTTTCCCGACGGCCATTTCGCGCCCGAAGCGGAACGCCGGGGCCGCGCCCTATACCGGGCGCAGCGGGGAACCGGCGTCCGACCGCCCCGGACGAGAGGCCGTCACGGCGCCCGCCGCCGGATCGCAATCAATACGATCGCCGCATGCTGAACGACCTGGTCCGGCTGTTCGGCAATCTGGCACGCCAAGCCGGGAAAAATTAATCGTCGGCCGACCGCATTCCCAATCCCCTTCCCCACGAATAATAGCCCTCGCCCCTCCATAGCCGAACCGAACAGAGTTCGAGGAGGCCTTTATGGGCGACACTCATTACGGCAACGCCATGACCGAAGTCGCGCTCGCGCTGGCAATGGCATTCTTCAGCATCATGATCCTCACGATGGTGAGTATGGGGGCCGTTCACGGCGTGAAAGAGCAGGATCGGACATCTCCGGTCCAAAACAGCATCGCCGCCAAGCTGGCCCCGAACGCGGGACCCGAGTCGAAATCCGCCGCGGCGCCGACCGGCGACGACACGCTACTGATTTATCACGCCGGCCAATTCTTCGACTCCGATCTCAACCCCGCCGATCCCGCAAACCTGCCGTCCGGCAACCGGGTCATCCTCGCCCTTTCGCCCGAGACCGAGATGGCGGAAGCCCTCCAGGCGCGCGCCCGTATCCAGACGGAGAACCTGATTGTTTCAATCTTAAACGCCGAATGGCTGGAGGCGCTGCGCCAGCGCCGGAACACGGAGAACTGACATGCCCCATACCCCGAAATTCATCCGATTCATCCTGGGCGCCGCCCTGGCGGCGGCCCTCTCTCAAGCTGTCCCGTCAGACGCCACGGCCTCCTCCCCCCGCGAGGTCAAACGCCTTGTCGTCAAGCTGGCAGCGGACACGGCGGTCCCTCCCTCCATGGCGCTGGCCGTGGCCAACGTCGAGTCCGGGTTCCGAGACGATTTCGAAAGCGCGACCGGGACACGCGGCGTCATGCAATTGACGCCGGAGATCGCCCGCAAACATGGCATCGATCCGCAAGAGCTCTGGGATGCCCGGGTGAACATCGAGCTTGGCCTGAAGATGTTGAGCGCTCATTTCCAGGACGCTGGCCATGAGTGGCCCGTTGCGCTTCGACGCTACGCCAAAGCCAAACCGGGCGGATACGAACCCGGCCCATTCGCCCGCAAGGTCCTCCGTCTCGAGCGCCGGTTCGCGGAGGAGATGGTAACCCGTAAGGCTCTGGAGAACCGCAAGCGCGAGGTCCTCAACGTCGCCATGGACGGGCAGTATTATTTCGGTTCCGGCGACGAGGCGGACCGCGAAACCGCTCCGGGCGAAAAGCCGCGCGCCGCCATCGTCTTGGCCGACGCCACACCGGTCGCGAAGCAGCCCTCCTCCATCCGCGCCCGGAACGGCCTCGGATCGGAACTGGAGCGGAGACGTCAGATCGCCCGGCGCAATTTGGACGATTTCAGCGCCGGCAACATTCCCGCCGATATGCTCCGGCCGCGCTCGAGCCGGTGGAGCCGCCGATGAAACCGGCTCTCCTGACCCGGCGCGCGTTCCTCGTCGCGACCGCCGCCGCCACGCTTACCCTCGCCGTCGGCAGCCCTGCAGAGGCACGCTTGCCGGGCCGCGACTCCAAACAGGCGGCCGTGATGCAGATGATACGGAAGGAAGCTCGGGACATGGGTGTATCCGTGCCGCTCGCCCTCGCGGTCGCGCATGCCGAGTCCTATTTCAACCCCCGTGCGGAAAGCCACAAGGGCGCGCGCGGCGTCATGCAGATCATGCCCGCCACGTCGCGTTCGGAATACGGCATTCATCCCGATCTGCTTTGGGACGCCCGGATCAATATCAGGCTCGGACTGCATTTTCTGCGCCGGCTCCTGGACCGCTACCAAGGACGTGTCGATTTGGCTCTCTCTTACTATAATGGGGGATCGAGAGTCGGCGATCTTCCGAATGCGCGGGTCATTCCGGCGACCCGCAAATATGTCCGGAAGGTGCTGCGGCTTAAGCGCGAATACCGCGCAAAGATGTATGCCGGGGAGTTGCCACGATGGAATCCGTCACGGCGGAGGAGCTTCTGATCGAAGAAGGAAAGAGCGGCGAGCTGATCGCCGCCTTTCAGGCTTTGCAGGAGACAACAGTAGATGATGGTCCGAAATACACACCAAAGACCTGCCGGGAGCTGGCACGTGCCATTGCCTGCCGCAATTACGGCAAATCGCTGCTGGAACTGTCCTATCTCCTGGTTATTGCCTCGGCGTGCGATCGTCGCGGCGGCAGGTTCGAGGGGTTTTTCTGGGACAGCGGCCCCGCACGCGCCAGCGCCTTCAGAGGCTACGTCGAAGCGAGCGCGCCGCTGCCGGCCGGCCTTCGCCGCGTCAACAACGGCGTCGAAGTGGAGACCGACAGCGAGACCTTCACCGTCACCTATAGCCGCATGCCGTTTCTCTCCGCTTTGGTGGAATTCCTGATGACGACGATCGGCTATGTCGAACTCGATACCCTGACCGAACCGCTGAGGGGAGCGATTCCCGCCCGTCAGGTCATCGGCGAGGTATCGAATGCGTTGGGCCGCAGCCTTTACGATTATCTGCGGGACCATTTACCGAGCGCACATGCGCAGCGGAAATCCTACCAGCTCATCGAGTTCGTCAACGCGCGTCAGAATGGCCGCACCGGACCCGACGCCATCGACGACGAGGCCCTGCTCGCATTCTGGATCGACCAAGAGCACGAGGCCGAGGACGGCACCAGCGATTTTCGAACCTATCAAAGCGTCTTTTCGGCCGGCGTCGAGCTGCGCCAACTGATGGCATTCGCGCTCGACAAATACCGGATGAGCGGCGCGCGCAGCATCGGATCGGATTTCGAGGCGGGGGAGATCGACCCGGGCGACATCGAGGAGGCGGCTGAGGCCATGGATGCCAACAGCGCGCCGCTGGCGACGCTGTCGCAAGCCCCCCTCGACCGCGTCAAATTCCTGAATGGCCGCGAGACCGAGACCGCCGGAGAAATCGCCCTCGGCCCCGGAATTGCGACGGCGCTTTCGCGCTCGGTGTTCCGCAACGCCGTCTTCGGACGGGCACAAAGCCGGATTACCAATGCCCTGCGCCATAAACGGTTGACCCGCGATTTGCTGACCGATGCCGCGGAAGTCGACTATCCTGCGCGCCTTGAGGACTATTTCGATCTCGGCAAACGCCTCGACCGGTCGCTGCTGGCCGTTCTTTATGTACTGGCCACGCAAAGACGCCCGGAGGCCATCGAATTGGCCCTGGCGCTGCGACCGAAGATGGACCTGGGCGTTCTGGCCGAGAACGCCGAGACGGAACCCGAGTGGCAGGACGCGTCCGTCGTTTCGATCGCCGCGGTGCGCGCCGCGGATCGTTTTTTCGAGCGCGCCGATGCACGGTCGGGTGGGGATGACATGCTCGGCGCCTTGATGGCGGAAGCACGCAAGGCGTTCCGCGGCAATGCGCGGCAGGGTTTCAGCGACGACGACATCGCGGATGCGGACACGCTCGATTGTTTTGCCGACGCGGTCGCACCGCTGTTGTCTTTGCGGCGCGAGATCGCTTCGTTTCTCGCGACTGCCGGCGCTGCCGATTGGGAGGCACCGTTTGCCGAGGACAGGGAGGTCTTCACCCAACAATTCCAACGGCTCTACGGAGGCCATCATGGCGACTGAGGAAAAAACATTGAACGAAACCGAAATGACGCTGGTTCGCCGCACTCTGGAATCCGTCGAGTTGAGCGACCGGCTGATGGCGGCACGAACCGCGGAATCTTCGGTCGGTTTCGCCGAACTTTACGCCTATGCGACTCGCGGCGATCACACACCCAGCGACGCCTTGGCCACTGCCCTGGCATCGGATGGACGGATACGCCGGGATTTCGAGCGGCTGCTGCGGAATGTAGCGACCTATTCGATGCCGCAGGTTGCCGCCGCCAGCAGCGGGGCCGTTACCACGCGCGAGATCGCCGGCTGCCGGATCACCTTCCGCCCCTCGAAGGCCGAGGCCGAACAAATCTTTGCGATCATCGAGTTGACGGACACATCGGCACGGCCGGGCGCCTTGTTCGTGTGCGGCGACGACGGAGGCGTGGCGAAAATATCGCTTCCCGCGCCGCGCAATGGGAGAATCCAACTCCTCCTCGACACCAACTCGGACATTGCCCAGGGATTGCAGGACGTCGAGACCGAAGTGTTCCTGCGGTGACAGAACCGATGCCTCTGGCCATCTTCATAGCGACCACCAGCGGCCCTGTCGAAGTCCAGCGCATTACCGAGGAAGATCCGGAAATTGATTCCGTCGTCTGTCTCGCCGGCAAGGCCATGCCGCTGCCGATCAGCCACGCCTATCAGGATTTCGTCCGTCAGTCTTCCGGCATCATCCAGCGCGACTTCGGGCACGGCTCCTACCGGGTCGACCTCTCGGGCACCATCGAGGACGGCTACAGCTGGCAACTGGGCCTCTATCTCGCGCATGCCGCCGCCGCCGCCGGACGGCTCGCGAGCAAAGACACCGCAGGCGATCACGTCGTCTTTGCGACGGGCGAGGTCGATATCGACCGCGCGGTCCTGTCGGTCGAACATATCCCCCTGAAACTGGAGCGCCTGCGGGCAAAGGCGGAAGAATGCGCCGCTGCGGGAGCCGAGGTGACGGTCCTGATCCCCGCCGGCGCCACCGAGAGTCTTCCGACGGATTGGGAAGGCAGGGTGGACATTCGCGCCGTCGCCGATACCGCCGCCGCCCTGGACGCACTCGGTCTCGCCACGCCGTCGTCCCGCAGCACGCCGCCGCCCACTCTCGTCGCAGACCCGCCTGTTCCGACCCCAATCGGCAGACGCCTGAAACGCTTCGGGGTTCTGGCAATCGGCCTCGCTGCCATCGCGCTCTTCGCCGCCTACAGCTTTGTGATGAGGACCGCCGAGCCTTGGGACGCCCTGGCGCGGGAGGGCCGGTTTCGCGACCTCGACGCCGCCCTGAGCAAGGCCGGCGACGGGGACCTGGTCTCCCGGCTCTCCGCAGCGATGTACCGAAAGTCCCTGTCCGTGAAACGACCGAGCAACAGCGACATCGCCATCCGATTGATAGAACACCGCGCACCGCCCGACAAAACGTGCGCGGCCGTTCGCTTCGGTGCGGCGGCGGCGATCCCGGTCGAGGCCAAGCGCACGACCGAGCGGGCCTTCGCGCCCAGCCATTTCGACGGTCTCTGCGCGTTGGAGATCATCGCCGAGGCGGACGACGACACGACTTACCTGTGGGGCCGGTTTTCGCGCTGGCCGGCAGGTTCCCGAATCCTGTCGGACGCGATCGAACTGGGCCCGAGCCGACAGCGGCTGCACTGGAAGATCGATTTGCCACGCCGCCTGCGCGAAGCTTTCGATATGCGGGTCGTCGTCGTTGCGGGTGACCGCCCGATCGACGGCACCTCCGGCTGGGTCTCAGGAAAGGTGCCGCCGGCCCGAGGCACGGAGTCGGCCGCCGACTGGCGCGAACGGGTGGACGCCCTCGCGGAACGCGGCATTCTCATGACCGACGCTTCGCTCAAATTGGCGCGATGAGAGGCCGGCGCCGGTTGACGGCCTCGCTCATCCCCGGCAGATTGCCGAGGTGACTATGGGACCCAATCTTATGAAAACATCTTGCTTTTGGATTTTGACCTTCGGGCTGATCTGGTCCGCCAGCGGTCCTGCGGCGGCGGCGGACAAGGTCGCCGATTTCGTCATGGAAATCGACCGCCTCAAATACGAGTTCGTCGACGGCATGCATAAGTACCATCACGCGCGCCGCTACGTGGTGCGCAACGACGTCGGCGTTACTCTGACCAAAGGACGCATCTGCTATGTCGAGCAGAAGAAATGTCTGAGCGCCGTCGTCAAATACCGGATCGATGCGGGAAAGTCGCTCACTCAGCCGCGCCACCTCGTCTCGACGAAACTGGACGAGGAAACCGTCACGGTCGAATACTGGGGCAAGGACGACACCGGACACGAATTCCTGGCGAAGAAAACTTTTTTACTAAAAGGCGACTCGGTCACCATCCAATAAGCCAGGTAAATCGGACCTCGACGCGTAATTTGATCCGCCCCGGAGAATAATCCGCCAAACCCGTCCATAGCCGACTCCGAACGCCAATCAAGGAGTCGAGCAATGACCCAGTCCCAGTCCCCCTTACGCGTGCGCAAGCGCCGCAGACACACAGCCTTCTTCGGAATTGCCGGTGCCATGCTTCTGGTATCGGCCTGCCAGACAACTTCCGGACCCGCCGAGGGTATCGGTTTCCGGGAAGCCCGGTTCCAGGAAATATCCGCGATGGAAAGCTATCGCGGCTGCGTCGACGACGCCGTTAAGCTGGACACCGACGCCCGCACCAAGGGCAACCCCGGCGGATACATCGCCAGCGCGCGGCTGATCGAGAAATGCGAAGCCGACCTCGGCCCGGAAGCGGCGCATGTCGCGCTAGAAGAGCGCATGCAGGCCTACGCCATGGGAATCGTCAACTATGCCAAGGGCGGCGACCTCTCGAAGGCCCAGGAAAACCTCGGCAAATTCCAGCAAGCTTTCGACGGATACGATCTGTACCTGCCGAACGGCGCGTCCTTTGTCGACACGATGTCGCTTCTGACCGGTCGGCAGTCGATCCCTAACTCCTACGAACTCTCGATGCTCAATATCAACACCAAGGTGGGCTCCGAGTTCGAGCGCCTGAAGTACTGGAAGAAGAACTGAGACCGCTTGGCCCACGACCATAAACCGGAAACCCCATCATGATCCGCGAAACAAACCATACCAGAACCGGCGTCCGAGGCGCGCTCTTTGCCGCGCTTCTCGCCGCCACCGCGTTGACGGCCCTCGATCCCGCCCTCAGCGCACCCGCGCAGACGAATGCGGCCTGGAAGCCTTCAATCACCGAACGCCTCGTCAAACTGCCGAGCGCGAACATCAAGAAGATGCTCGACAAGGACTTCTCGGCGTCGCCACTCGCCGAGGCGCTACGCGACACGGATGCCGAGATCGCGTTGAAACTACAAACCTTGCGCGATCTCCAAGCCGCCGTCGATCAGGCGGAGGGAGACATCCAAGTCGAGCTGAAGCACCAATTCCTGGCGGAGAAACGGGAATATCTCTCCATCATGCAGGAACAGCACGCGATGCGGGGCAAGCATCTGCAAACCCGGATCTCGGTCTATCAGCGGCTCCTCGACAAGATCGAACGGGAAGCGGCGGCCAAATCTCCCGGCGAGTCGGCGCTCGCGCAGCAACAGGCGGCGGCCCGTGCCCGACTGGATCGCTCGGCAGACGCCATCGACGCCAAGCTGTTCGCCACGAGCGTGGCGTCGAATTCGAAATACTCGCGCCAATACGCGCAGAACGTCTCGGCAATGAATGCCTTGATCGCCAAGATCGAGGCGCATCCGCACAAGGCGAAACTCGACACCACGGGCGACGCCAAGACGAAGCCGGACTTCCTGCGCCAGCTGCTGACGGAAGCGGAGGGCGACTTCCAGGTCCTGCAGCAAGAAAGCGAGATCGTCGGCCTGATGGCCAAACTGGTGGCCCTCGACGCGATGGGGCTGCAGGAGACGGTCGCCGAAGGCGAAAACATCGCGGAAGACGCGGTCGGCAACGCAAAGGTCGCCGACGCCGTCGAGCTCTTCTAAAGCCACCGTCCCCAAATTCTTGAAGGAGAAATCCAATGAAAGCGACACATAAAACCTTGACTGCGGCGGTATTCCTCGCCGCCGCCGGCATCGGCCTCAACGCCCAGGCGGGCAGCATCGAGAACATGGAACGCGAACGCGCGATCATGCTGCAGACCATGCTCGACCCGAACATGAGCCAGGAAGAACGCCATTCGAAGGCGAAGCTCTCGCAGAAACGCCTGATCGACCTCGAGCGCATCGTGCTGCGCGACAAATCGCTCGACGGCCGAAACACGCCGCTCGTCAAACGCGTGTTCGCCGACTACGACAGCAGCTTTCTGGTCCATGCGGCGGCGGAGAAGAACCTGAGCGTCACCGATCACTGGTTCGAGCAACTGGGTCTTTCGACCAACTCCCTTCTCGCCGCTTCCCGGCGTCGGCGCTGATCGATGCAGACGGTCGCAAAGACACTCGGCGCCGGTTCTCGGGCCCTTAGCGGCTTTCTCGGCCTTTCCGTCATCGGACTGGCCGTTGCCGTCCTGGCCACGCCGATGAATGTCGGGGATGTCGTCGATTGGGCCGAGCGCATCTTCGGCGCGGTCTTTATCGTGATGTTTGCCGGAATGGTCTATATGGCGCTGCTCAGCATCGTCCAGATCCGGGCCATTCCGCCCCACGCGCCGGGCCACCGAAGCTGGTTCGAGACCGGCCTGCAGGCGGCAAACGGCATCGCCACCCTGGCGCTCACCTACACGCTCCTCGGCATCAGCCTTGGGATTGGCAGCCTGTCTTCGCAGACGCTGTCGCCCGAAACGATCCAAAGCGTCATCGGCGGCCTGACCGAACATTTCAGCATGGCGTTCATGTCGACGGTCGTGGGCCTTCCGGTATCGGCGGCCCTGCGCGCCGTCCTGCTGGTCACCCGCAGCCGGGTCGAGGAACGCCAGCTTGTCCTGGTCCATCGCCCGCACGACCCATCCGGAAATCAATAGGAGGCCATCATGCGATTTTTGCTGTTCAATCTCGCCGTCGGCGCGGCGATCTTCTATCTCCTGACCGGGGATCCCGGCGCCACTGCGCGCCAGGCCGGCCTCCCCGAGAGCGCGGTCACCGCAATCGACACCTTGGGCGATCAGGCGCGCCAAGCCGTCGTGCAGACAGTGGCAAAAGCCGTGACGCCGGAGTCCAAGGCGCCGGCGCCGGAGGCTCAGCCCGCCGCCGCGACCAAGGTGGAAGCCGCCCCCGTGAAACCGAAGGCGGCCCAGTCAGCGCCACCCGCCACGGCAGCCGCCACGCCGCCTTCCACGGCGCCCGCCGAGTTCGTCCCGACACGGCCCGTCCACGCGGCACCCGCCCCGAAGGCTAATCCGGCGGCGGAAGCCCCCTCCGGGCCGCTCGCCGACGCCTCTCCGGCTCTGGCACAACGGCGTGCCGAAGTCCTCGGCAACAAGGCTCCCGCGGGCAAGTTCGAGATCAAGTCGGGCGAAAGGCTAATGTCGGCTCGAGACCGCTATCTGGAGCTGAATAAGCTCGTCGACGATATGGAACTCGTCTACTTCAACAGCCTGGGAAACTAGGCCCGTGCGGCGGAGAAGCGAAATTCTGTCGATCGGTTTATCCGGCGCCATCGCGCTTGCTCTCGTGATGCAGATCAGCCTTCGGCCATCGCGACCGGCAGAAAGTGAACCTCCGACACGCACCGTCGTCGAGACGCCCGCCAGCGCCTCGACGGCGCAGCTCGCCGCCATAACCCTGCCGCCACCGCCCGCGCTGCCTCAGCCGCCAGCCGCCGCGTCGCCGGAAATCATCGCCGAAGTCGAGACGACAGGGCCGACGGCCGAAGTCGTGCCGCTCGCCCCTCGGAACACCCCCACGGCGACGGCACCCGCGATCCCCTTGGCCACATTGCGCACCGCCGAAGTGGTGCCCGCGGCAGCCGAACCGCAATCAATTGCGCCGCTGAAGCCGACAAAAGCATCGCCGCGCCCTGAAGCGTCTAAGGCCCCGTTGGCGCCCCCATCCCCGCAAACCGCTCCTTCCGAGCCTCAAGGCGCATCGATTCCCGACCAAGAGAACGAGGTCGTCGGCGCCAACGATTCCAATGCCGTCATGGCGGCAGGCCGGCCGCTGCTGCGCCTCCTGGAACACGGTGACGGTCCCGGCATCCACATCGCCTGGCCGAAATTGATGCGGGAACGCGATGCCCTCTTCCGCTCTTTCGAACGCTGTTACGGCATGCTCGTCGCCCTCATGTCGTCAGACGGAAGCCTCTTCAGCGACCGTTCGGCCGAAGTGCCTTGGGAAATCAATCTCGACCGGTACAGCGGTTTCGTGCGCCAGTCGGGCGGCCTCGGGACTGAGGACGAGCGCGCCTGGGTGCGGCGCATCCTGACCCGCCATCCACGCGCCGCGGGCGCTGCCGCGATCCGCGTCTTTCCGCGCATGACGGACGCGCTTCTGATGGGCGGTCTGAAACAATTGCTTGGGACCTCTTACCGCGGCACCCGGGCCATCGCCGCAAAATACGCAAGAGACGGCAGTTCGATCTCGATCGTCGACATCGTCGCGGACGGCAAATCGATACCGGGCCGAATCGACCTTTCCGCATCGGCCAGCCGGAGCTGCCGCGCCGCGCGCGCGGCTGGAGGAGCATAAACATGGTACACCGAATTTTGATGATGATCGGGATCTATGTCATGACGCTGGGATCCGCGCATGCCGCGGGCGAAGCGTTCGTCGGTCTCGGGGGCGATGGCGTCTCCTCGTGGGGCAGGGATCTCGCCCTGCAGGAAATTCTGGAGAACGAACTCGGGTTCGAGACGGTCCACCTTAACACGGACACGACTCCCGGCGAACGCGCCGAATTGGCCGGCGCCTTCCTCAGCCGGCCCGGCACGCCCGGCGAACGGCGCTTGCTGTGGCTGAGCGGTTCCGCCAGCGGCTCCGACAGCCCCTGTCCCAAACCGGACGCCGCAATGATCACGCCCGGTGCCGGTGCTCTCATCCTGGCGCCCGGCTGTTTCGCGGACTTCATCCGATTCCCCGCAGGCACTCTGCATATCGCCTTGCGGGAGATCACCGGATCGCGGCCCAAACGGCTCGGCCCCGAAACGCCGACCGCGCCCGATGTCGTGGTGATTACACTGCCGTCCGACACGCCCGAAGCCATCGCCGCCGCGGACCAAATTGTCCTGCAGGCACTGAGAGCGGCGTCGGCAGGCGGGGTCTCTCCGGCCGCAATCCTCCGCCAGCTGCGCTACGGCTTCCGCGTGGACGGCAGCGACTACACCCCGACGCTCGACGCTGCCCCCGGCCCGGCGGCCTGGAGCCGCCGTTTTTTGGTCCCGCGGATCGAGAACCTGTCGGCGGTGCGGGAGGATTTCGAGCCGAGCGCCTTTTCCGCCCGCCTGCGCTGGCCTCGCGATCATGCCGTGGGCCTATTTGCGGCGCCGAAGAAAGACGGCGAGCCTGCGCTTCGGCTTGCCGGCGATACGTCCATAACAGTCATTCGCCGTAGCCGCGACGGCGCCATGGGTTTCGCGCGGACGGCGGAGGGCCTCTTTGGATGGGTGAAACTCGATGCGCTCGATTAGCAGGCGACTCCAGCGGACCGCCGCCGCCCTTGTTCTGATCTTCGCGGCCGCATGTGCCCCGGTGCAGTACCGGGCGGAAGACAGCGCCGGGAAAAGCGAATCGTCGCTCTTCGAACGGACGGTCGACTTCCGCCTGGACAGAAGGTTCTATGACGACCCGCCGCGATGTGCCTTCATCGTGCCGTCCGACCTCGCTCGAACCCATCCCGGGAAAGCGCGCGTCGTCGAAGACGCCGTGGCCCGGCACCTCTCGCATCGTCTCGAGCGGGTCATCGGCCCGCATCGTCGAGACAGGCTGATGCGCGAACGCGCCATCGACCCGACGACGCCCCAAGGTCGCAAACGGTTCGCCGCTTCGACACGCTGTAACGCCGCCATTGAAATAGCGACGGCAGGCCCCGACTCTACATTTGCAATCGTCTGGGCGCAGGCGAAGCTTCAGCTGTCTGTGCGCTTGGTCAGGACCGCCGACGGCACCGAACTGTGGCGCGCTACCCATACGGCCAGCCGTTCCGAGGGCACTTTGCCGCTTTCCCCTGTCAGCATTCCCTTGGGCGCCTTCTCGGCGGGCCGTCTGCACGGCGACACGGACGTCTTTCCGTCCATGGCCGACGACGTCGCCCGGCGACTTTCCGTCAGCCTGCCGGACACGCGCGGCATATTTCAGACACAACGTGCGCGGCAATAAGAGATCGTTCTATATTTTTGTGGGAGTGCAAAAATTTTCCGGCTTTTTCCAACCACGGACACATCCGCCATGAACCCCAAGAAACCCGATATCCCGCACGCCGTGATATTTGCCGGTATCGCTCTTGCGCTCTTCGCCGCGCCCATCGCCGGCGTCCAGACGGCGGAAGCCCAGAATATCGACGCGGCCAATGGAGAAATCGTCATCGGCCTGAAAGAGGAGAGTTCGTCTTCCGGACGGGACGGATGGTCCTCCGGGAAAACAGTCAACTTGTTAAGTCTGCTGGGCGACGACGAGAAGATCCTCCATAAAATGACTGCCGTCGATGGCATCGTTATTTCCGCGACGGACGTCGACCGAACTCTAGCGCGGCTCAACGCGGACAGCCGCGTCTTCGCGGCCGAACTCAACCATCATTACTTCACCTATGCGACGCCAACGGACCCGAAGCTGCCGGAGATGTGGTTCCTGAAGGCGATTTCCGCCTATCAGGCATGGGACGTGCGCTCGACGAGTCCGGGCATTGTCGTCGCCGTGATCGACAATGGCATTCAGCTCGACCATGACGATCTCAAGTCGCGGATATGGACGAACGTGAAGGAAATTCCCGGCAACGGGATCGACGATGACAAGAACGGCTATATCGACGATATCAACGGTTGGAATTTTTACGGGGGCAATAACCTCTCGACCGCCGCCTACGTCCCGCTACGTCAACGGAAGGCCGAATGCGTGGCGCATCCGACGGAAAAAATTTACGAAACACACGGAACCCACGTAGCGGGCACGATCGGGGCCGTGGCTGGCAATAAGATCGGCGTCGTCGGAATTTCACATGATGTCCGGATCATGGCGCTCAAAGCGCTGGGTGGCCCTTGCGGCGGCGGCCGCCTGAGCGGTCTCGTCGAAGCCATCGCCTATGCCACTGCGCATGGCGCGAAGGTCATTAATCTCAGCCTCGGTGGCCCCCATGCCTCAAAGCTCATTCGCTGCGAGATCGAGAA
This sequence comes from Rickettsiales bacterium, assembly GCA_038131165.1. Classification (GTDB taxonomy): domain Bacteria; phylum Pseudomonadota; class Alphaproteobacteria; order UBA8366; family UBA8366; genus UBA6544. The sequence continues at coordinate 24,920 of JAYPOZ010000039.1, forward strand.
GGCGATCAGCGCTGGTGTCTCTGTCGTCGCGGCCGCCGGCAATGAAGCGAACGACAACGATAAAAGTCCGCGATACCCGGCCGGATATCCAGTTGACGGCCTGATTTCCGTGGCCGCTACCGGTCCCAACGACGAACTTGCTTCGTTCTCCAACTTCGGCGAACGCAGCGTCGATGTTGCCGCGCCTGGTGTCGAAATTCTGAATACGATCCCAACCGGAAAAAATCCCGCACGCGCCAGCAGCGGATACGGCAAGAAAAGCGGCACCTCGATGGCGACGCCCATCGTGGCCGGCGCCATAGCGTTGGTGAGGGCACAGAATCCCGACCTTAGCCCGGCGGAAATCGAACGTCGAATTCAAAGCGCCGTCGATCCCGTAACCCGCCTGAAACCGGTTGTCCGCGCGGGCGGCCGGCTCAATCTGGCCAAGTTACTCGGAATCGCCGGCAAACCAGTGGAGAGCGCGTCGCCAAAACCGCCGCCTCTGTCGGAAAAGAAAACGCGCCGGCAATCGCTTGGCGGTATCCGGCTGGACGGTGGGGTGACCCCTCAAAGCCAGCACTCACCGAAACGCAGCAAGGCGAAATCAGGTGAGATCACCGGCAAGAGCCTGTATTGAGAGACTCGGCATGAATAAAAGACCGGTAATAATCGCTATCGCTTTCGCCGTGCTGATCGCCGCCGGATATTTGCTCCCGCCGCGGGAGGCGGAGCGTGAGAGCCAACCGCGCGAATTCATTGTCTCGGTAGAAGCAGGACTGGACGCAGCTGAGCTCCAAAGTCTGCTTGCGGACCTCACCATCAAGGCGCGCACCTTGCGCAGCCTGCAGGGAAACCTCCTGCTGCTCGAGGTCAGGAGCAACGAAGGCGATGCCGAGATTGTCGCTAAACTCGAACGCGTTCCGGGCATAGAAATGGCGGAACCCAACAGTGAGATCAAAGCGCAATGACGCTTGTCGACCATACCCGTTTTGTCATTGCGGCGGTCCTGATCTGCCTTGTCTCGCCGCTTGCAACGGCTGCGGAGAAGACAACGACGGCACGCGCCGACCGCCACGAAGTGGTGCGTCTGATGGCGCAAGACCTGCAGCGCGGCCTCTCTCAAAGCGCTGCGCCCCAAACGCAGAATTCCTTCGCGGATCGGGTCAAGCAATCGGCGTGGGAACTCAAGCAATGGTGGGAGGCGGGCTCCGCACCGCCGCAAAAGCGGAAGATCGCCATCTGGCCGTTTTGGCAGGAGGAATCCGTCGTCTCGGAGGATTTCGCCGAAATGCTGAGTGATTCCTTGCTCGCCGCCTTGTTGCAGGAGAAAGACCCCCGGGACGAGTATGTGGCGCGCGAAGATCTGAAGATCGTCACCAAGGACATCGACGATTTCAACTCCTTGCGGCAATCCTCGGAGAAGATCGGCGCCCTGATCCGAAGCGCCGGCGCCGATATCCTAATCGTCGGAGAGGTCAAACCCGAGAGCGACGGCCAGACGGTTTACGTCCGCTACCGGGCGACGAACGTGTCGACCGGGGCGATCCCGGCGACGACCGATTGGTACAAGTTGGAGTACGATTTCGACCGCACGCCGACGATGGGAATCGCGGACGCGGTCAAGCGAAGCGCCGCCCATTTCCGCATCCGCCTTGCGCCCATTCGGACGATCCGCCCCCAAGGCATCCGCTTCGCCGATAGCGGCATACAAACCCCTTTCGGGAGGTGGTTCGCGTCTCGCCTGATCGCCGAACTGAGCAAGATGCGGGGCAGCGACAGGCAGACGATCAACGTCGCCGACGCGGTCATCACGGATGAAAAGACGCAAACCCGGGGCCTGGAACTCGCGCGCAAGACCGCCGATCTCGCGATGACGGCCGACCCGACCGGCGATTATGTCCTCAGCGGCCGCTATTGGCTGCTCGGCGAAAAGGTCGATCTGCAGCTTACGCTCCAAGACGGCCGCGGCACAAAAACAACCTGGCAGGGAGATGTCAGGACAAGCTCCATCGATCTGCCGGTGCTCCCCGAGGACACGCTGCAGGGGGAACGGGAGACGGATCGTCTGGGTCCGATCTCGCTCTTTATCCGCAGCAACCGGGGTGCCAATCCGGTCTTCAGGACGGGCCAGAAAATGGTTCTGTTCGTCGAAGCCAGCCGCGACAGCTACCTGTACTGCTTCTATCGCCAGGCGGACGGCTCGATCATGCGGGTCTTTCCGAACCGGCATCATCGCGACGCCCGCATTCCCGGCGGCGCGGCACAGCATATTCCGGGCGCGGCGATGCCCTTCGACTGGATCGTGGCGCCGCCGACCGGCGTCGAAATCATGAAATGCTTCGCCTTCGACCGCGACGTGGGCGACGAATTGCCCCGGCTGGTCCGGAAACTCGATTTCGAGCCCCTGCCCTACGGTTCTCTCGCCGATCTCAGCCAGGAATTGAGAACGATCCGCCGCGCGGCCGTCGCCGAAAACAGCATGATCGTAAATGTCGAAAAATAGGTAGCCCCATCGCCCCGGATCGGCCATGATCGGCGCTGGAGTGCTTTGAAGAAAACAAACCGTCCCCAGCGTCCGGAGAATATTATGAAGCGTTCGAAATCCATCGGTCTCGTCGCCATGAGCGCCAGCGTCGTCGCCCTCACCGCCTGCGAGGAGCCCGCCGTCGACGCCGCCGTCTTCGATACGCTCAGCCAGTGTCTCGCCAACCAAGATGTGGACCGCACGCAATGCGAGGCCGACTTCAAGGCGGCGAAAGCCCAGCACGCCCAGGTGGCGCCCAAATACACGTCCCAGCAGGACTGCGAGGCCGATTTCGGTGTCGAGCGTTGCGAAACCGCGCCCTATCAAACCCAGAGCGGCGGCTCCGTCTTCATGCCTTTGATGATGGGCTACATGATGGGCAGCATGCTTGGCGGCCGCTCCGGTGTTGCCGCGCAGCCGCTCTACCGCTCAACCGACGACGCGAAATCCTACCGCACCGCGGACAATAAGAAGGTCGGGACACAGATCGGCAAGACCCAGGTCGCGCGCTCCGCCGCCCGCGCGCCTTCCATGAAATCGTCGACGGTCTCCCGCGGCGGCTTTGGCGCCCGCGCCCGCTCTTTCGGCTCCGTCGCCGGATAACGGCCGCATGCATCGCATCCCCGTCGCCGAACGGGACGACTGGAAAGAGACTGCGGCCGAACACGGATTCACCTTCCACACCATCGCAGGCGCGCCCTATTGGGACGAAAGCGCCTATTACCGGTTTTCCCTGAAGCAGATCGAGGACGAGCTGGAGGACCCGACCGAGGCGATCGAGAACATGTGCTTTGCCGTCGTCGAGCGCGCTGTCGCCGACGCGGAGGTGCTGCGCCGGCTTGCCATTCCGGAAAAATATTGGGATTACGTCGCCGGCAGCTGGAACCGCCAGGAAAAAAATTTCTACGGTCGGATCGATTTCTCCTACGACGGGACGGGTCCGGCGAAGCTCCTGGAGTACAACGCAGACACACCGACAGCCTTGTACGAATCCGCCATTTTCCAGTGGGTCTGGCTGGAACAGGCGCTCGAGCGCGGTTTGATCCCGAAAGGATGCGACCAGTTCAATTCATTGCACGAACGGATCGTCGAGACGCTGGCGCGTTTCGGCATCCAGGGACCGCTGCATCTCGCGTATGCCGGCGGCAGCGAGGAAGACCGAGGCACCGTCGCCTATCTGGAGGACTGCGCACGCCAGGCGGGGGTTCGCACCAAGATGCTCGAAATCGAGACGATCGGCATCGATCCGCACGGCCGTTTCACGGATACCGACGACGAGATCATCGACACGCTCTTCAAACTCTATCCATGGGAATGGCTGCTTGCCGAGGCGTTTGCCGAGCACATTCCGGGCAGCGGCACCCTCTTTATCGAGCCCGCCTGGAAGTCCATCCTTTCCAACAAGGGCCTGCTGGCGCTGTTGTGGGAGATGTTCGAGGGTCATCCGAATCTGCTTCCCGCCTATTTCGACGGCGACCCGGCGGCAGCTGCACTCGGCGATACTTTCGTGCGCAAACCGCTCTACTCCCGCGAAGGTCAAAACATCGAGATTGTGCGCGACGGCGCCGTCGACATGCCCTATGGCGGCACCTACGGGGCGGAAGGCCATATCGTGCAGGCGTTTCATCCGCTGCCGAACTTCGAGGGCAACCATGCCATGGTCGGCTGCTGGCTGATCGCCAGCCGGGCGGCCGGGATATGTATCCGGGAAGACCGCTCGCTCGTCACCGGCAACGACGCGCGGTTCCTGCCGCACGTCATCCTCGACTGATCCCGGTTTCACACATTTGCGGCGTTTCGCGGACTCGCAAAGAACCGTCGCCGCGCCCTATGATACAGACATGTCCAGCCTACCTGAATCGACGCCGGCACGTTTCGCGCGCCATCGCCTGATCGGACTCTTCGCCGGTCCCCTCTTCGCGCTCTCGCTCGCCTGGAGCCCGACGCCCGAAGGCCTCTCTCAGGAAGGATGGTGGACCGCCGCGGTCGGCCTTCTGATGGCAATATGGTGGATGACCGAGGCCTTGCCGCTTGCGGTCACCGCTCTCGCCCCGCTGATTCTATTTCCGCTGCTGGAGGTGCGGAGCATAGACGACACGGCTGCGTCCTACGCGCATCCCCTTGTCTTCCTGTTTCTCGGCGGGTTCCTGCTCGCCCGAGCGATGCAGGTCTGGGGGCTGGACCGCCGAATCGCCCTCGGCGTCGTGCGACTGGCCGGAACCGATCCGCGCCGTCTCATTGCCGGCATCATGGGGGTGACGGCATTTCTCAGCATGTGGGTCAGCAATACGGCGACGTCGATGGTGATGTTACCGATCGCATTGTCGATTCTGTCGCGTCTTTCCGCGCAGGATCAGGAAGGCGGCGCCGGATTTGCTCCGGCATTGCTGCTCGGGGTGGCCTATGCCGCAACGATCGGCGGCATGGGAACGCTGGTCGGCACGCCGCCGAACGCTCTCTTTGCCGCCTATATGGCGGAATCCCACGGCATCGACATCGGCTTCGCGCAATGGATGACAGTCGGCGTACCCGTCGCCTTCGTCATGCTGCTCGCTGCCTGGTTCGTCCTGACGCACCTTGCTTTCCGCGTCGACGGGAAACTGCCGCCGGCGACCTCTTCGGCGGAGCCGGTGGCGACGGAGCGGATCACAATTCCCGAACGCTCGGTCGCCGCGATTCTGGCGCTTGTCGCCCTTTTCTGGATTTTCAGCCCGTTGCTTAAATCGGCCCTGCCGCGACTGCACCTGTCCGATGCCGGGATTGCGATCACCGGCGCGTTCCTGCTGTTCCTGATTCCCGCCGATCTCCGCCGCGGCCGATTCTTGCTGCACTGGTCGGACGCAGCAGGCATTCGTTGGGACGTCCTCATTCTATTCGGCGGCGGGCTGGCGCTCGCGGCGGCAATCGCCGGAACCGACCTCACGCCTTGGCTCGCGCGCCAGCTGACCGGCCTCGGCGCCTGGCCGACCTTCGCGCTGCTGTTGACCATCGGCATCTTCGTCGTCTTCCTCGGCGAATTGGCGAGCAATACGGCGATGGCCGCCGTATTCCTGCCCTTGGCCGGCGCGTCCGCCCTTGCCGTCGGCGAGCCTGTGGTCCTGCTTGCCCTGCCGGTGGCGCTCTTCGCCACCCTCGGCTTCATGCTGCCCGTCGCGACACCGCCCAACGCCGTCATCTTCGGCAGCGGCGCCATTAAGATGGGCGATATGCTGCGTGCCGGGATCGTACTCGACATCGTCGGAATCGCCGTCGTGGCTGCCGGCATCTACTTCTTCGGCGACGCACTGTTCGGCAACCGCTAACGCTTGCCCATATTTACAAAGGTGACCCGCCGGTTCTGCGCCTGCCCCGCCGGGGAGCGGTTATCGGCGAGCGGTCGGGTTTCGCCGAACCCCAATGCCGAGAGGCGATGGCGCGCGATGCCCCGATCGATCAACGCTGCGCGGACGGCGGCGGCTCGGCGGATCGAGAGATCCCGGTTATAGGCTTCCGGACCCCGGTCGTCCGTGTGTCCTTCGATGACGATATGTCGGTCTCCCAATGCCCTGGTCGCCAATGCTTTCGCGATTTCCTCGATCTGGCGGGCGGTTTCCGGCCTCAAACGCGCGGAATCGAAGTCAAAGCGGATATGAATGTCGATATGCGGCTCGCTGCGGGCCTGCAGCGACAGACCCCGGGTGCGGACCGGCGGTTCGCTCAGCGAGCGGGTGATCCTCTCGGCACTCACCAGTTGCCCGCCAAATGAGGCCGAGGTCCTGAGTGCGGTCAATCGCTGACGATACAGGTCCGCGTACTGCGCGAGCCCCCCGGCGGTCCCGGCTGCCTTCGCGGCATCGAGACGGGAGAGAAAGGCCGAATAGGCATTCGCCGCTTCGTCCGGCTTGTTCTGGGCTTTCAGTACGTCGCCAAGCCCCGCATAGGGCGCAATCGCTGACGGGTCGGCCGCAATGGCACGGATATAAAAGCCTTTGGCCTCCTCCAAATTGCCTTTGTTCTCCAGTATGACCGCCAGGTTATTGAGCGCAGGCGCGTGGTTCGGGCACTGGGTCAGCAGGTGACGCAGCCCGCTTTCGGTCGTCGCATTTGCGGGAACACTATCCGTCAAGGCGCAGCCGCTGTCCGCTGCCGCACCCGCGGACCACGACATCAGCACGACCGACAGTACGATTCCCCGCCACCCGGCGCCTTCCCGAAGATAAGATAAAGGCTTCATATCACCAATTATAGCCCGGAGCCTTCCGCCGTGCACGTACCGGCAGCCGGACCTGCCGTATAGAATAGGCATTGCCCTGATAGGCGATGCGCGCCTGCATGCCGAGTTCGTCGAACATACGGTCCAAATTGCGCCGCAATTTCGCATCCGAGATCGATGTCTCGTACCAGAGTTCGAGATGACGGTGGAAGCTGGCGATCGGACGATGCGAACGGTATCCGGAGAATATTTCCAGATAATCCTGGATATCGCGCAACTCGACGACGCTGAAGTCGTCGAAGGTCAGGGTCAGGCCGCGCACCAATCCGTCGTCGCTCCGCGGGCCGGGTCCGCGCGAGAACCGGACATCCAGTTTCTGGGCCAGCACATCGGCAACTTCCCGTCCCATCTCCCGTGCGATGTCGCCGACGGTCTCCGCGTAACACGGTCCGCCGCAACTCGGATGGACATTACCGCTATCGCTGACGTCGAAATTACCGAGCCGACGGCCCGATTGGGCGTCGAGCAGGCGCCCCGAGACCCGCACCCGCAGCTTCCGCGTATGCGGCAAGGTCTGACTGTCTGTATAGACGGTGAAGAGGGCGATGGTATCGATGGGCGGCCGCTGGACCGAACGCGCGATATCGATCAATTCGGCATCGCCACGGCGTGATCGCCCCTGGCGATGCGAGTTGTAGGTCAAAGCTGTCTCGTCGAAGACGCTGAAGCCATAGGCGCTGATCTGTGTCGAAACCTCATTGAGGACGCGGCGGCTGATCCTGCTGTCCCGGGAAACGCTGCCGTCGTCGCCGTCTTCCGCCATGACGAGGATGGCATGCGAGCCTCGGCCGCCCGCATCGAATTGGCCGCTGCTCTCGCAGGCGCTGACAATCAAAAGAGCAAAGAGTGGGAAAAGTATCTTGTGCATCGAACGGGTTCCTTCCGGTCTGGTCTGCGGACACATCGCATCCGCTCATGGCTTGAAGGAGACCGCCGCCGCATGCCTCTGGGGCCCGGCGGCGGCGGGTTCAATTCACCACTTGTACTTCTTGTCGGGCCCGTCCGTCCCGCGTTCCCGGCGCAGGTTCTTGGCTTTGATGGTATACGTGTTGCCGGAGAACTTCAGGACATAGGGAATTTCCAGCAATTCCATCATCTTGTGTAGATTGCGTTCGAGCTTAGCGGTCTTGATGGTCGATTCGTACCAAACCTCGTGCGTCAGATGCTCCGAACGGGTCGGCCGGTGCCGGACATAGCCCGAGAAAATCACCAGGTACTCTTCCATATCCCGGTAGTCGCTCGACGTGAAGCCGTCGAACACCAAATTAAAGCCGCGCTTCAGGCCTTCGCCGTCCGATACCTGGCTGCCGGCATCGATATTGGCTTCCAGCTTTTCGGAAATGATCGCGCCGACTTCCTGCGCCAGAATGCGGGCATCGTCGCCGACCGCCTCAAGCAGGCAGTCGCGGCTGACTTCCGCGCCTTCCGGGAAACAGCGGTTCGGCAGCAGCCAGACCTGGTCGCGGTCCTCCGGCAATTTCGCTTCCCAATTGCCCATGCGGCGGCCGTCGCCCACGCTGAGCAGCCGGCCGACGGTGCGCAGGCGCAACTCGTTCTGGTAGGTCTTGCGGGTCACGGTCGCGAAAACCTCGAAGAAGATCACCACGTCGATCGGCGGCCGCCGGATCGATTTCGCCACATCGACGAGCTCCGCATCCGTGCGGCGGCTGCGTCCCTGGGTGTGGGTCCGCAGGGTCACCGCCGTCTCGTCGTAGACGTCGAAGCCGCGGGAATCGAGCTGGGTGACGAGTTCGTTCAGGATACGGGTGGAAATCCGGCTTTTGCGCGGAATGCTTTCCGCATCGCCGTCCTCGGCCATGATCAATAAGGTCGGGTTCTTGCCTTCGGCGGATGCCGGTGCGGTAAAACCGACGGCGGCACAAGCGAGAGCTGCAATCAATAGGAATAAGCGTGTCATTCAATTTCTCCTTCCGAGATCGGCCTGGGACCTGAGGTCGGCGACCGCACTGCACGGGTTATGGACAGGATTGGTGGTTTTTCCCACAGGTGTCGAATTAAGATTCGAAACTCGAACCGTTGCCCAGGCTAACTTCCCAATAGTGCCTCTTGGATTGCCAACCGGTCGATGGCGAAGACCGCCGCGTCCTTATACGCCTCAGCGAATTTCCGCTTCGCGACGCCGGACTTAATGGTGGCGCTCGGCATCCAGTCGCCATCCTTTTCGCTTACCGCACCGGCACTCGCGACGATACGACCGGTGCCGAGCCGGGACAGCACGGCGCTGACACCCACGATAAAATGCGGTTTGAAGCTTTTCCGGCCGGTCTTTCTGTCTTCGAAGGGAAGGGACACCGCATACTCGAACGAAGCCACGAGGGTCAGCGCCAGATTGTTCGAGTCATCCAGCTTTGCGCGCCGGGCGACCGGGTCGACCTCGTCCGCCGACAGACCGAACAGTCGGCCAACCGCTTCGGAAAACTGTTCTGGCGTTGTGACAATGGGATGATCCGATATCTTGAGACGCGTTTCGGTCACTCTATTCCAGGCCGCTTTCATCGGGTTGACCGATAACGTCTTGCCCGCCGCCGCTCCGTCCATCAATTCCCTCAGATAGGGTTGCGCCCGACCGTTCAGCGGCGCCAGACCGCCGTAAAACACCAGCACGTCGACAGGACTTATCTCCTTTGCAGCCGCGGGAGGCCCGATTAGCTGCAGGCCGCCGATCATGAGGGCGGAGTACCCGATCGCCAAAATTTTACATGGTATCGAAATTTGTTTGCTCCTGCATTTACGATTGAAGAACGGATGGCCGGATCACCAGCAAAAAAGAAGTAAATCATTAAACCCCTATTCCCCGGATGAGGCGGCGTTTTGCTGATGCCAGAACTGGATTCT
>JAYPOZ010000040.1:0-14421 GCA_038131165.1 Rickettsiales bacterium
CTGCGGTCGCCGATATCGGCGATTTTCGCGCAATTCTCTACCGAATAGCCGAAGGGAGATAATTGCTGCGTAAGCCGCTGTATTTCGTCCGGATCGTTATCGACCAACAGGATCGTGCGATCGGTCATGCGTCTAACCTGAAGCTAAAAATTAGAAATTCCACCCATTTATAATAATGATGTAGTACAGCGCGGCGGGCGCACAATTACATTCTTGCGCTTACGAGTCCCTGACATCCTGCCGATAGGGCGTCTCGTCGCCGAGGTAATCCATCTCCCGGGCCTCTTCCGCGCGTTCTTGCTCCAGAAACCGAGCAACGGCCTCGCGAAAAGCCGGGTCGGGTATCCAATGGGCGCTGCGTGTCTGCACCGGAACGTAGCCGCGCTGTAATTTATGGGGCCCCTGGGTGCCCGCCTCGACGCGGGCCAGCTTGTGTTCGATGGCGTACTCGATGGCGCTGTAATAGCAGGTCTCGAAATGCAGGAACTTATAGTCGGCCACGCAGCCCCAGTTTCGGCCGAAGAGCGAATCATTGCCTTTCAGGTTAAGGGCGCCGGCAATCGGTAAGCCACCCGTTGATGCCATGACCACCATTACATGCTCCGCCATCGTATCGGAGATGATCTCGAAGAACTCCCGCGTGAGATACGGGTAGCCCCATTTCCGGTCGTAGGTATCGGTATAGAAGCGGTAGAAGGCGTCCCAGGCATCCGACGTCAGATCGTCTCCGGAGAGGCATTGCATTTCGACGCCGGTTTCTCCGACCTTCCGCCGTTCCTTGCGGATCATCTTGCGCTTGCGGCTGTTGAGCGATCCGAGGAAGTCGTCGAAAGTCTCGTAGCCTCGATTATACCAATGGTATTGGTGGTTGTGCCGAATGAGGAAGTCCGCCTGTTCGAGATAATCGCCCTCGCGCTCGGTCGGAAAGGTGATGTGCAGCGACGACAATTGATTGCGGTTCGTCCACTCGGTCATGCCGGCGACCAATGCCGCGCGGGTCGTCTCTGCGCTGGGGCCGGGGCGAACCAGCAGCCTGGGTCCGGTCACGGGCGTGAAGGGTATCGATGCCTGTAGCTTCGGGTAATATTGACCGCCGGCGCGTTCGTAGGCGTTCGCCCAGCCATAATCGAAGACGTACTCGCCCATTGAATGGCTCTTCAGATACATGGGGACGGCGCCGACGACGCTGCCGCCTGAATCCTCGATGACTAAATGTTGTGGTTGCCATCCGCTTTCGGGCCGAACAGACCGGCTCTCCTCCAAGGCATGAAGGAAAGCGTGGCTCACCGACGGGTTGCCGTCCGGCGCGTCAACGCCGGCGCACGCGTCCCATTCCGCAGCTTGGATTTCGGCGATTTTGGAGACGACCTTGACTGTGATCGGTTCGTTCCCGTCGGGCATTCTGTCCAGAACCGTGATTGGAGACGAGGTCTGAGAGTGCGGTCGGGAACGCCCGTTGGCAAGAAAAACCTCCGTGCCGGGCCGTATCTCTTGCCAGAATTCCGTCTTTGTCCTACGGACGGAGGATGAACGATACCCGTATAGACGGCGAGCCCGAAGATGCCGCGGCGGCGCCCTGTCCGATTTGCGCTTCGACGCATACGCCTTCCTATAAAGAGGTCGGCATCTACCGCTTCCGAAGATGCGAGGCGTGCGCTTTCGTCTATCTCGATCCGATGCCGACGGAAATGGCGCTGGAGAGCATCTACAATAACGACGGTGCGATTACGCCGAATTATTACCCCAAGGCGGGATCGAGATACCGCAGAGCCTTGGCCACGGCCTTTCATCTGTATCGATTTGCGCGCGGCCGCTCCGTGATCGATGTCGGCTGCGGCGGCGGGTTTCAGGTTGGCGCGTTCCGGTTTTTCCGCGTGAAGGCGAGCGGCTTGGATATCAGCGCGGACTCGATCGCCTATGCGCAAGCTCGTTTTCGCAGCGCAAGATTTTATTGTGAAGAGTTCAGTAATTTTGAAAAAAGAAACTTAAAGTTTGGATTTATATATTCTTCAGAAGTAATAGAGCATGTGCCTATTGTTGGTGAATACATGAATTTTTTAAATAACATTATAGAAAAAAATGGTTTCGTTTATATTACCACGCCCGATATGGGGAGTCCTCGCGTACCGGCGAACGTTCTCGATTGGGATGTCTTCAATCCGCCGCGCCACGTCCAGTTCTTTCGGGAATCCAATCTCGTCGATTTGTTTGCGCAATATGGATTTGTCTTCGTAAAGCGCTTCGCCGATCCGAAGACAGGGCTCCGCGTCCTGTTTCGCAAGACATGAGTGGTACTTGACCCCGCCGAAACGCGCTTAAGGTTACTTGCAGGCACAATTGACCGGCTGCCCGTGGGCACCGAACCTGGGGGGTGAAATGGACTACACGTGTATTTCTGCGGATTGTCATATCGATCTGATCTGGCTGCCACCGGATTTATTCACCTCGAACGCCAGCGGACAGATGCGCGAACGCATGCCCTACGTCACGGACGAAGATGAAAAGGGGCCGCGTTGGATCAGCCGCAACGGCGCCGATTTCGGTCTCGCCAACGGGATGGGATCGGCAGGCCGTGAATACGTGCCCGGCGTTATTCATCGCTCGGACCTGATGGCGGCCGAAGGCCTCTACGAGGACGGCAAGAAGGGAATTCGCCGCCTCACCGAACCGGAGCTGCGGATCAAGGATCAAGACCGGGACGGTATCCAGGCGGAAGTGCTTTACGGCATTCTCGGGGCGGCGCAGCGTCTCCAGGACCCGGAGGCCGAGATTGAGATGATGCGGATATACAACGAATGGCTCGCCGGATTCTGCGCCACCAATCCGGATCGGTTTGCCGGACTCGCGGCCATTCCCAGCCACAGCATTCAAGCCGCTGTCGAGGAGATCGAGCGTGTCGCCGCGCGCGGTGTGGTGCGGGGCATCGAGATCGCCAATACCCATGACCTGAAACCGTTGTTCCATCCCGACTGGTATCCGGTCTGGCAGGCCGCCAACGACGCAAAGTTGCCGGTGCATTTTCACACCATCGGCGGGCCGAAACCGGATTGGGAGGGCTTCGCGCCCTTGCAGCAGCGCCAGGCCTTCGCGGTCCATATCACCGGCTTCCAAATGTCGATGTCGCGAATCCTGATGGAGATCATCTACGGCGGCGTGCTGGAAGCCTATCCGGAGATTAAGATTGTGATCGGGGAGTCCGGGATCGGGTGGATACCCTATATCCTCGACCACATGGATTTGGAATGGGAGGATCAGTTCAAGGATTTGACCCTAAAGATGAAGCCCTCCGATTATTGGCACCGGCAATGCTATGCGACCTATCAGTCGGACAAGGTGGGGACGCGGCTGCTCGACCTTCTGGGCGAGGACAACGTCATGTGGGGCTCCGACTTTCCGCATCCGGACGGCGTCTGGCCGGACTCGCAAAGCTTCATCGAGGAGGAGCTCGGCCACCTGCCGGCGGATATCCGTACCAAGGTGGTCTGCGAGAATGCGGTCCGGTTGTATGGTTTCGGCGCTTAGAGGCGACGAAGAAAGACCCTGAAAGCGCCGGCCACCGTCCCCATCTAGTTGGGTGATGGCACACGTTCACTCGAGCGACCGGATACGGCGCCGCCATAATCGGCGGAATATCCTGCAATCTGTCCTGCTGCTGGGCGGCATGCTCGGATTGCTGGCCGCCTGCGCTTGGCTGCTGGTGGGCGGAGAAGGCGTGTTATGGGTGCTTTTGGGGGGCGCGATCGGCCTCCTCTTGTCGCCGCGTGTGCCGGCGGCGGCGGCGATGCGGTGGTTCGGCGCTCGCCGGATTCCGGTCCATGACCTGCCCGCTGTTTTTCGGGCCGTCGATCGACTTTCCGTTCGCGCCGGACTGCCGGCACCGCCGGCGTTGTATTATTTGCCGGATGGCGGGCTCAATTCCTTTGCCGTCGGACGCCGCGAGGATTCGGCCATTGTCCTGACCGACGGGATGCTGCGGTATCTGACATTGCGAGAGACGGTTGCGGTGATCGCGCATGAGATCAGCCATATTGCCGGCAACGACCTGTGGGTCATGCAATTGGCGGACACGATCAGCCGGATGACCCGCATGATGTCTTTCGTCGGCATCGCGATTGGCCTCGTCAGTCTGCCGCTCATGCTCTTGGGACGCGCTGACATGCCGTGGCTGGCCATCCTGTTGCTGGTGCTGGCGCCGGGCCTGGCAAGCTTGCTGCAAATGGCGCTGTCGCGAACGCGGGAGTTCGACGCGGACATGGAGGCGGCGACACTGACCGGCGATCCGGCGGGGTTGGCGATGGCGCTCGGCAAGATCGAGCGGATTATTCGCCCGTTGTGGCAGAATATCGTCTTGCCGCATGGCAGAAGCGGAGAGCCGTCCTTGCTGCGCACTCATCCGGCGACGGAAGAACGGATTGCGCGGTTGCGGTCGCTCGAGTCTTTCGACAACGCAGAACAAAGGGCCGAGGAACCGCTGTCCCGCGCTTGGCCGGGGGCGGCGCCCGCGGGGAGGCGTCGTCTCTGGTGGTAACGGCGGTCTAGTCGACGGCGATCACGGCATCCACTTCGACCGCGACGCCGCGCGGCAGCGAGCCGGCCCCGACCGCAAAGCGCGCGTGGCGTCCCGCATCGCCGAAGACTTCGACGAACAGGTCGGAGGCGCCGTTGATGACTTCCGGATGTTGCGTGAATTCGGACACCGCGTTGACGAATCCGCCGACCTTGAGGATACGGGTCACCCGGTCGAGGTCGCCGAGCGCCGCCTTGGCTTGGGCGATGATGTTGAGGCCGCAGACCCGCGCCGCCTCCGTCGCGTCCTCGATGGAATAAGTGTCGCCGACCTTGCCCACATGCAGGAGCTTGCCGTTCCAGAACGGCACCTGGCCCGCGATATAGAGCGTCCCGCCCTCGAGTGCATAGGGCACGTAGTTGGCCGCCGGGGCGGCCGCGTCCGGCAGTTCGATGCCGAGTTCTGCAAGCCGTGCGTCGATTTTTCCAGTCATGTCGTTCTCCCTAATCCCAGTTGTTGAGTGTAGCTATGCGCTCTCGGCGTGCCGGTAAAGCGTCAATTATCATGTTCCGACGCGAAAGTTGGCCGGATATCGGTTAAGTTATAGGTGTATGGAGTATTTTTTTAACGCTATCGCGTTAACGATGGCCGCCAGGGGAGTGCTGAAATGCCAAGCGAAGAGCCGGTCTTGAACGATCTTCAAAAACGCGCCGCGCAGGCGATCGTCAATATCTTCGAGACCGGGAAGCCGCTGGGCGAATACGGCCAGGTCACGTTGTTGCCGGGCGATACCGGACATCTGACTTACGGCCGTGCCCAGACGACGCTTGCAAGCGGCAACCTCTACCTTCTGATCTCCGCGTATTGCACGGCGCCGGGTGCTCGCATGGCGGCGGACCTGCAGCCATATCTGGACCGTCTCGACGCGCGCGATACGGCGCTGGACGACGACGCCAGGCTACATGACGCCTTGCGCGAGGCGGGGGCTGATTCCGTCATGCGGACGGTCCAGGATGCCTTCTTCGACCGAGTGTATTGGGCGCCGACATTGAAGTCCGCCGCCTATATCGAGGCCCAATCCGCGCTCGGCACTTCGATCGTCTACGATAGCCGCATCCACGGTTCCTGGCACCGCATCCGGGACCGGACAAACGACCGCTTCGGCCCGCTGCGGGATGTCGGCGAGACGGCGTGGTTCCGCCATTATGTCGATATGAGGCGGGAGTGGTTGGCGGAACACTCGAACCGCATTCTGCGGCGCACCACTTATCGCATGGATAGTTTCCGCGACCTTATGGCCAGGGATACCTGGGACCTTGCGTTGCCGTTCACGGTACGCGGTTTCCGCATTGACGAAGCGGTCTTGACCGCGCCGGTGGAGGAGGGGGCGGTTCGGGCCTGGGCCGGCGACGAGAGCGAGCGTGTGCTGAAACTGCGCGAGCCTTACATGCGCGGGGCCGATGTCGAAAAATTGCAGGTAAGGCTTGGTGCGGCCGGGCTTGCGGTGGCGGCGGACGGCATTTTCGGACCCGGCACCGAAGCGGCGGTACGCGCCTTTCAAGCCCGCGAAGGCCTGACTGCCGACGGTATCGTCGGTCCGGCGACCTGGGGCGCGCTCGACCCCTGATCCAGCTCGCTGCGCGCTTCCGTGGCGGGCAAAAAAAGGGGGCGGGTTTTTATACCCGCCCCGAGTCACAGGGAGCACTATGCCAAGGTAGGGCCTAAGTCACGAACACCCGCTGGTGGCGCCACAAGTGACGCATTTCATACAGGTGCCGTTGCGTACGAGCGTGAAGTTGCCGCATTCGCCGCAAGCATCGCCCTCGTACCCTTTTGCCTTGGCCATTCGAATCTGGTCGAGGCGAACCTCGACCTCCTCGACGACCGCGGCCTGGACCGCAACGCTCGAAACCGTTGCGGTACCGTCAACAACCACCTGGCCCTGAGTGTCGGTGGCTGTCGATGTCGTTGATGCGCTTCCGCTGGTGCGGTCCGCGCCGCCCGAGAAGACGAGCAGTTTGGAAGAGCGCATGAAACCTGTGCTGGCGACCTTCTGGATCGCCGCGAGAGTGTCGGCCCGCGACGGGTCGATGCCGTCGTCCTCGCGGACCCCGCGGCCCAAGGTGTCGGGCAGCATGTCGCTCGGCTCGGCATGCGCGAGATCGTCGCGCCCGAGGTAGCTGATCGCCACTTCGCGGAAGATATAATCGAGGACCGAGGTCGCCATCTTGATGGTGTCGTTCCCTTCGACGATGCCGGACGGCTCGAAGCGCGTGAACGTGAAGGCTTCGACGAATTCCTCCAGCGGCACGCCGTATTGCAGGCCGATCGAGATCGCGATCGCGAAATTGTTCATCAGGCTGCGGAAAGCGGCGCCTTCCTTGTGCATGTCGATGAAGATTTCGCCGAGGCGACCGTTCTCGTATTCGCCGGTACGCAGATACACCTTATGGCCGCCGACGATGGCTTTTTGGGTGTATCCTTTGCGGCGGCCGGGCAGTCGTTGGCGTTCGGCGACGCGTTCGATCACCCGCTCGACGATCTTCTCGGCCATCATTGGCGCTGCCGCGGCGCGCGGTGCCTCGAGAATCTCTTCCGTCAGATCTTCGTCGTCCAAGAGAGCGGACTGCAAGGGCTGACTGAGCTTCGAGCCGTCGCGGTAGAGCGCGTTGGCCTTGAGGCCGAGTCGCCAGGAGAGAAGATAGGCGTTCTTGCAATCCTCGACCGAGGCATTATTCGGCATGTTGATGGTCTTGGAGATGGCGCCGGTGATGAACGGTTGCGCCGCCGCCATCATACGGATGTGGCTTTCGGCCGAGAGGAAGCGCTGGCCGATTCGACCGCATGGATTGGCGCAATCGAAGATCGGCAGATGCTCGTCCGTCAGGTGCGGGGCACCCTCCAGCGTCATCGCGCCGCAGCAATAGGTATTGGCCGCGTCGATATCGCTTCTAGAGAAGCCGAGGTGGCTGAGCATGTCGAAGCTGAGGTCATCCAGCTGCTCATTGGAGATGCCTAGACCGTCCCGGCAAAGCTCCTCGCCGAGCGTCCACTTGTTAAAAACGAACTTGATGTCGAAACTGCTGCCCAAGGCCTCTTCGATGGTCTGCAGCGCTTCGTCCGTGAAGCCTTTTGCCCGCAGTGCGGCGTGATTGATGCCGGGGGCATCTTTCAGTGTCCCGTGGCCGACCGCGTAGCCGATGATGTCATCGACCTGCTCGCTGGTGTAGCCGAGACGGCCCAAGGCCATGGGAACGGTGCGGTTGATTATCTTGAAATAACCGCCGCCCGCGAGCTTTTTGAATTTAACCAGTGCGAAGTCCGGTTCGATGCCCGTGGTGTCGCAATCCATGACCAGCCCGATCGTACCGGTCGGTGCGATAACGCTTGTCTGGGCGTTGCGGTAGCCATGCTTGCGGCCGAGATCGAATGCACGGTCCCAAGCGGCAACCGCGGCCTTGCTGAGATCCGCCTGCGGACAGGACTTGTGATCCAACGGCACCGGCGGGATCGATAATCCATCATATCCGTCGGCCTTGCCGTGCGCGGCCAAGCGGTGATTGCCGATGACCCGCAGCATGGACTCCCGGTTCTCGTCAAATCGCGGGAAGGTCCCCAATTCTTCGGCCATCTCCGCCGAGGTCGCATAGGAGACGCCGGTCATGACGGCCGTCAAAGCGCCGCATAGCGCCCGGCCTTCGTCGCTGTCATAGGAATAACCCGCCGCCATCAGGAACCCGCCGATATTCGCATATCCGAGCCCCAAGGTCCGGAATTCATAGGATAATTGGGCGATTTCCTTGGAGGGGAACTGCGCCATCAAGACGGAAATCTCGAGGGCGACCGTCCACAGACGCACAGCATGTTCGTAAGCCGTCACGTCGATGGAACCGTCGTCGCCCTGGAACGCCATCAGATTCAGCGACGCAAGATTGCAGGCCGTATCGTCGAGGAACATATATTCGGAGCAGGGGTTGGATGCGTTGATCCGACCGCTGGCACTGCAGGTGTGCCACTCGTTGATGGTCGTATCGAATTGCAGGCCGGGGTCCGCGCAAGCCCAGGCGGCATAGCCGATCTGGTCCCAAAGCTCGCGGGCCGAGGTTTCCTTGGCCACGCCGCCGTTGGTCCGCATTGTCAGTGCCCAGGGCCCATCGACCTCGACCGCCTTGATGAAATCATTGGTGACGCGGACGGAGTTGTTGGAGTTCTGCCCGGACACCGTCAGATAGGCGTCGGAATCCCAGTCCGTGTCGTAAGTCTTGAAGGAAACTTCCGTGTGGCCCTGGCGTGCGAATTCGATGATTCTCTGAATGTAGTTTTCGGGCACCGCGGCTTCGCGCGCGGCGATGACCGCCTTGCGGAGTTCCGGGTTTTTCTTCGGCGTGTAGCGGTCTTCGCCTTCGCCTTCGCAGCACACCTTCATGATCCGGTTAAGATGCGTCTCGCACATCTTGGAGCCGGCGACGAGCGCCGCGACTTTTTGCTCTTCCAGGACCTTCCAGTTGATGAATTGCTCGATATCCGGGTGATCGATGTCGACCACGACCATCTTGGCGGCTCGGCGCGTCGTGCCGCCGGACTTAATGGCGCCTGCGGCCCTATCGCCGATCTTGAGGAAACTCATCAGACCGGAAGAACGACCACCGCCGGAGAGCGGTTCGCCGTCGCCGCGGAGCTTGGAGAAGTTGGTGCCGGTACCAGAGCCGTACTTGAACAGACGCGCTTCACGGACCCAAAGGTCCATGATGCCGTTCTCGGTGACAAGGTCGTCCTGGACCGACTGGATGAAGCAGGCGTGCGGTTGGGGATGCTCGTAGGCGGACTCCGATTTGGTCAGCTCGCCGGTCTGGAAATCGACATAGTGATGCCCCTGGCTGGGGCCGTCGATGCCGTAGGCCCAATGCAGGCCGGTATTGAACCACTGCGGCGAATTAGGCGCCGACATTTGATGCGCGAGCATATAGCGCATTTCGTCGTAATAGACGCGCGCATCCTGTTCCGCGTCGAAATAGCCGCCTTTCCATCCCCAATACGTCCAGGTGCCGGCAAGCCGGTCGAAGACCTGCTTTGCGCTTGTCTCGCCGATATAGCGCTCTTCTCGCGGACGGGCCGCTAGGGCCTCTTCGTCGGGTTCCGCGCGCCACAACCAATCGGGCACGTCGCTCTCTTCGATTTTTCGCAAGGCGGCGGGAATGCCCGCTTTCCGGAAGTACTTCTGCGCGAGCACGTCGCAGGCGACTTGGCTCCAGCTCGTCGGTACTTCGATGCCCTCGGCCTGAAACACGAGCGATCCATCCGGATTCCGGATTTCGCTGTTCGTCCGGCGGAACTGCATATCCGCGTAAGGCGATGTCTCGTCTTTCGTGAAGAGACGCGTAAAGCGCATTCTTAATTCTCCCCCAACCTACGGTTTAACCTTGGTTAAAACCGGCAAAACCGCCCGGCCTCTCCAGCAGACGATCTTGATGAAACCTGAACCCCGAATGCCATGAACCGGCATCTGCCTACGATTGACTAATTAATTGAATACAACCCCTATATCCAGTAGGCATTGTGATCCTATCCACAACTTGTTGAGCAATGCAATATATTTTGTGGTTATGAAGTCTTTTTTTAGTAGATATTGTTACGTCAAGTATAAAATCGGTCGAATTTAAGGATTCGGGAAAAAGAATTCAGTAAAACGCGATCCCCTCGAAACGAGGGGCCACATATAGTGTGAATGCTGGACGGCATTGGCTGCCGGTGCCATATTGCCGAAGGTAAGTCTTTGAGGAAGGGCATTTTCCGATGGCGACGGCGATTACCCATGTGTTGACGTGGTTGCGCGGCGAGCAGGTCGGCGTGGATACGGAAGGTAACAGGTACTATCAGGAACGGCGCAGTCCTGCGGGCCGCCGCCGGCGCCGTTGGGTCGTCTACGACGGGGCCGACGAAGCAAGTCGGATTCCCCCGGAATGGCACGCCTGGCTGCACCACACAGTCAACGAAACGCCCGATCCGGAGAAAGTAACGGCGAAACCGTGGCAGCGCGCGCACCTCCCGAATCTGACGGGAACGGACGCCGCGTATCGGCCCCCCGGACATACCCTCGAAGGGGGACGGCGTTCTGCTGCGACCGGCGATTACGAGCCTTGGACGCCGAATTGAGGCTCGACGCTCGGTGACCCTCGAGACCCGAAATATTCTGGTTGGCGCCTTTGTCGTCGTGGTGGGTGCGGTTTTTCTGATATTTTTCTCCCGTGGCGGCGCCGAGGCGACTCAGGACGGCTACGATCTCCACGCAATCTATCAAAGCGTCGATGGCGTTTCCGTCGGGACCGATGTCCTGCTGGCCGGAATTAAGGTCGGATCGGTAAGCGCGCTGGGGTATGTGCCCGATGGACATCGGGCTTCTGTTACGATGCGCATCGATAAAGAGATTCAATTGCCGCTCGATAGTGTTGCGTTGATTATCAGTTCGGGCATGTTAGGTGGTAAGTACATCAAGCTTGAGCCCGGCGGCGAGGCGGATGTCCTCGAACCTGGCGACTATTTCGAATATGTACAGGGCGCTATTATTTTCGAAGAACTCTTGCAGAAGATCGTGCTGGATGCCGAGGCAAGACGGAAGAACGCGCGCGAGACACCGACAGTCGAATCCGGCGCCCAGCAACCGGAATCAAATCCGCATCCCTTTGGGAGCCTCCTGAAATGAAGCGCAATGTTATCGAAAGTGTATTGGGGGGAGTCGTCCTGCTGGTCGCGGGGTTGTTCTTGGTGTTCGCGTATCTCGGCAGCGACGTCCGTCCGGTGCAGGGCTACGATCTAACGGCGAGGTTCAACGCCATAGACGGACTGACCGTCGGCAGCGATGTGCGGATTGGCGGAGTCAAGGTGGGAACCGTGGTCGAGCAGAGAATCGATCCGAAGGATTTTCGGGCGGTGGTGAAGCTGACGATCCTGCCGGAGGTCAAGCTTCCCGAGGACACGGTCGCGCGGATCACCAGCGCCGGCCTCTTGGGGAGCAAGTATGTAAAGCTCGAGCCGGGCGGCTCGAGCGAGAAGATCGCCGGCAATAGCGAGATAAAGCGCACCAAGGACGTGATCTCTATGGAAGAGCTTCTGGGTAAGGTGATCTTCCTCGTGACCGACGAGCAACCGGCCGCCAACTAGCAATGAGTGACCATATGTATGGTCCGCCAAGCTTTCTCGTATCGATAATGTCCAAATTCCTACGCGCGGGCGCGCTCACATTCTTGGCCATTGCGTTGCAGGTCACCGGCGCCATGGCGCTCGAGGGCAAGGCCGTGGTCTTGCAAGGACTCGATAAGGTGACGGCGCGGGTCTCGACGTTCGAGGCGGCGATCGGCGAGACGATCCGTTTCGGCAGTCTCCAGATCGTGGCCCGCCACTGCGACCGGACCCCGCCGGAAGAGCCGCCGGAATCTACGGTATATCTCGACATTGCCGATGTCCGTCCGGGCGAGGCCGCGATCGATCTCTTCCATGGCTGGATGTTTGCGTCCAGCCCGGCGCTCAACGGCTTGGAGCACCCGGTCTACGACGTCTGGGTCTTGGAGTGTAAGATTCTGGTCGGAGACTCGGGCAACCCTCGCTGAGAACCAGGGCTATTGTCGCAGGATCGCTTCCAGATCCTCCGGCGCATAATCGCAGTCGAAATCGGCATCCAGTTTCAGCGCCGCCGCGAGCAGGCCGCGATACTCGTTCCGCGGTATTTCGATCGCGCCGAATCGGCTCAAATGCTTGGTGATGAATTGAGTGTCGATCAAGGCGAAGCCGCCGACGCTCAGTTTCGCCGCAAGATGCACCAATGCGACTTTGCTGGCATCGGTCTCCCGGCTGAACATGCTTTCGCCGAAAAAGATGCCCTTCAGGGATATGCCGTAGAGGCCGCCGACGAGCCGACCATCGCGGCGGCACTCGACGCTGTGGCCGTGTCCTTTGTAGTGCAACGAGGTGTAGAGGTCGACGATGCGGTTGTTGATCCAGGTGCGGGGACGGTCGTCCGTCGATTCGGCGCAGCCTTCGATCACGCCGCGGAAGTCCGTATTGAAGCTTACCTCGAACGTATGGCTGCGGACGGTGCGGCGCAGGCGGCGGGGTACGTGAAAGCGGCTCAACGGAATAATGCCCCGCATCCGCGGGTCGACCCATACGAGTTCCGGGTCGTCGCGGTCTTCTGCCATGGGAAAGACCCCGATGCTGTATGCACGCAAAAGCATATCGGGCGTGAGGTCGGGCATTTCCATGGCGGCTGCTCCGTTCGCCTGCTATTCGTCCGGTTGAACGGAAGTCGCGGCCATCCAGTGCTCGAGCCAATGGATATCGTAGTCGCCGTCGAGAAATTTCGGCTCTGAAATCAGTCTGCGATGGAGCGGCACAGTCGTCTCGATTCCGCCGATGACGTATTCCTCCAGACACCGGCGCAGCCGCAAAAGGCATTCGTTTCGGTTTGTGCCGTGTACGATCAGCTTCGAGACCAGACTGTCGTAGTAGGGCGGTACGGAATAGCCCGAGTACAGCGCCGAATCGACCCGGACACCCAACCCGCCGGGGGCATGGTACTCTGTGATTCTGCCGGGATTGGGTAGGAAGGTGTCGGGATGTTCCGCGTTGATCCGGCATTCGATGGCGTGGCCGGAGTAGGTGATCTCGTCTTGCTGAAAGTTCAGGGGTGCCCCGGTCGCGATCTTCAATTGTTCGCGGACCAAATCCACGCCGCAAATCATTTCCGTAATCGGATGCTCGACCTGGAGGCGTGTGTTCATTTCGATGAAATAGAATTCGCCGTCTTCGTATAGAAACTCGATCGTGCCGGCGCTGCGATACTTGATGGTGCCGAGGGCGGAAGTCACGCGCGCGCCGATGCTCTCGCGACTCGCCCTGTCGAGGGCCGGGGAGGGCGCTTCCTCAAGGATTTTCTGATGGCGGCGTTGCAGCGAGCAATCGCGTTCGCCGAAATGGACGACGTTTCCCAAACCATCGCCGAGAACCTGAACCTCGATATGCCGGGGCTGCCGCAGGTACTTTTCCATATAGAGGGCGTCGTTGCCGAAGTTCGCCATCGCTTCGCGGCGGCAGATGTCGAGCGTCTCCAAAAGGTCTTGGGGCGAGTCGGCGACTTTCATGCCTTTGCCGCCACCGCCCGCCGCCGCCTTGACCAGTACAGGGTAGCCGATCTCCTGTGCGACGTGGTGCGCCTCCTCGTCCGAGCCAATGGCGCCATCGGAGCCCGGGACGACCGGAATGCCGAGCTCGATGGCCAGCCGTTTCGCCTCGATCTTATCGCCCATGGAGCGGATATGCGCCGGCGAAGGGCCGACAAAAGCGAAGCCGTGCGCTTCGACCATTTCCGCAAATTCCGCGTTCTCCGAGAGAAAGCCTACGCCCGGATGTATCGCGTCTGCATCAGTAATCGTCGCGGCGGAGAGAATGGCCGGGATGTTGAGGTAGCTGTCTTTCGACGCCGGCGGGCCGATGCAAACCGATTCGTCCGCCAGTCGGACATGCATTGCGTCGGCGTCGGCGGTCGAATGTACGGCCACGGTATGAATGCCCATCTCGCGGCAGGCACGGTGAATGCGGAGCGCGATTTCGCCTCGATTCGCAATGAGAACTTTCTCGAACAAGAGCGTCTAAGCCAGCACGACGAGGGCATCGCCGAATTCGACCGGCTGCGCGTCGTCGACGAGGATCGATTTCACCGTACCCGCGCGCGGCGCCTGGATCGGATTCATGACTTTCATCGCCTCGATGATCAGTAAGGTTTGTCCTGCCTCCACGCGGTCGCCCGGCTGGATAAAAGGCGGGTCGCCCGGTTGCGGCGAGAGGTAGACCGTGCCCACCATGGGCGAGGTCACGGCATTGCCGTCCGTCGCAGCCGGCTCGGCGGGGGCAGCGCCGGGCGC
>JAYPOZ010000040.1:14521-22498 GCA_038131165.1 Rickettsiales bacterium
CCGGTTTCCTCCAGGATTGTTGCCAGTTCGCGAATGAGATCGCTGTCGACTTTTAATTTCGTCATTCCGATTTGCCACCGTCCTTCGCGATTACACGTTCGAGGGCGTCGAGCGCGAGCACGTAACCCGAACTGCCCAATCCGCAAATAATACCAGTCGCCGCAGGCGAGATATAGGAATGATGCCGGAAGGCGTCCCGGGCGTAAATGTTCGAAAGATGAACCTCGATAATCGGCACGTCCACCAGGCTCAACGCATCGAGCAGGGCGACGGACGTATGAGTGTACGCGGCGGCGTTAATCACGATGCCGGCGACCCGACCGCGGGCCTGCTGGATCCACTCGACGAGTTCGCCCTCGATATTCGACTGTCGAAAATCGATCTCGAAACCAATTGTCGCCGCGTGCGTGCGGCACGCCGCTTCGATGTCCGACAGCGTTTCGTGTCCGTAAATTTCCGGTTGGCGAACCCCAAGCATGTTGAGGTTTGGGCCGTTGAGAACCAGTATGGTAGATGATTGCGCCACGCTAAATTCCAATGGGCTCGTTGCGGAATGATCTTCGCTTTACCTCAGCAAGTGCCGCCGACGCAATGCCCTACTGATCCAAGCCCGCGCCAGCGGCATACGTTAGGTCGATAACATGGAAGACGAAATCTCCGCACCCTATGGCTCCTGGCGGTCCCCCGTCACGGCGGAAGAGATCGTAAAAGGGAGCGTCAGGCTCGGACAGATCATGGTGGACAGCGAGACCGTCTATTGGAGCGAATTGCGCCCAAGCGAGGGCGCCAGGACGGCCATCGTCGCGCGCTCGCCCGATGGTGCCCTTACGGAGGTCTTGGCACCTGAGTTCAGTGCCAGAAGCAAAGTGCACGAGTACGGTGGCGGCGCATTCTGTGTCCAGGGCGGGGTGGTCTGTTTCTCCAACGACCGCGATCAGCGCGTCTATCGTGTCGAGCCGTCGGGCGCGGCGGAGGCGATCAGTCCGGAAGGCGCCTTTCGGTATGCCGATCTGACCATCGACCGAATGCGCCGGCGGGTGGTGGCCGTTCGGGAGGATCATTCCGGTAGCGGCGAGCCGGCGAACGAACTCGTCGCCATCGGGTATGACGGCCAGGTGAGTGTCCTGTCGGCGGGAGCCGATTTCTATGCCGCCCCACGCATCTCTCCCGACGGAACCCGACTCGCGTGGTTGCAGTGGGACCATCCGAATATGCCGTGGGACGGTACAGAGCTATGGATGTCGGATGTCGATGAAGAAGGGCGGATAACCGCTCCTCGGCGTATTGCGGGGAGCGCCGAAGAGGCCGTCTTTCAGCCGGAGTTCAGCGCGGATGGCCATCTTTTCTTCGTGTCCGACCGGAGCGGATGGTGGAACCTCTACCGGGCCACTCAAGGCGGCGACGAATGCGTATATGCGGTCGATGCCGAGTTCGGTTTGCCGCATTGGGTGTTCGGGATGCGGACGTACGATTTCAGCGCCGCCGACAGGATCGTTGTCGCGTTTCAATTGGACGGGATTTCAAAACTCGCGGAGATCGATCTGGCGAGCGGCGCGGTCCGCACCATCCCGGTCCCGCATATCGATATTTCCGGTGTCCGCGCGCGGGGCGGCAGTGTTTGTTACATCGGCGGATCGATGCGCGCCGCGCCGGCGGTGGTCGAAGTAAATTTGGATAACGGTGCCGTCACCACCATGCGCCGCTCGCAGGAGGCTGGCGCCGACCCGGCCTCCGTATCGGTTGCTCAACCTGTTGTCTTCCCGACATCGGGGGGCGAGACCGCGCATGGTTTCTTCTACCCGCCCGTGAACGGCCTGTTCGTTGCGGTCGGCGGCGAGCTCCCACCGTTGATCGTGAAGAGCCACGGTGGGCCGACCGGACAGACCCATTGTGCTTACGAGCCGAAGATCCAGTTTTGGACCAGTCGGGGCTTTGCGGTGCTCGACGTGAACTATCGGGGCAGTACGGGTTTCGGGCGCCACTATCGACGTCTGCTCGATGGGAAATGGGGGATCGCCGATGTCGAGGATTGCGTGGCCGGCGCGCAGATGCTCGTCGACCAGGGACTCGTCGACGGCAACCGGATGGCGATCACGGGCGGCAGCGCCGGTGGTTACACGACGCTGTGCGCGCTGACCTTCGGGGACGGTTTCAAGGCGGGCGCCAGTCACTACGGAATCGGTGATCTGGAAGCGCTTGCACGGGACACGCATAAGTTCGAATCGCGCTATCTCGACCGCCTTGTCGGGCGATGGCCGGAAGACGCGGCCATCTATCGCAAGCGTTCGCCGATACACCATGCGGATCGGCTCGCCTGTCCGGTCATTTTCTTCCAGGGTTTGGACGACAAAGTCGTGCCGCCAAATCAGGCGGAAGCCATGGTGGCGGCGCTGCGCGAAAAGAATATTCCGGTGGCCTACGTCCCGTTCGAAGGGGAGGGGCACGGTTTCCGGCAAGCGGCAAACATCCGCCGCGCCCTCGAAAGCGAGCTATCTTTCTATGGTCAGGTCTTCGGGTTCGAGCCCGCGGACAAAATCGCGCCGGTCCAAATCGAAAATCTGAAAAGCTGAACGCCGGCTGCCACCCCCAAAGCTTGGCCGCGCTTTCTTGGGTCAGTTACTTCGCGCCGGCAGCGACCGGGCGGCAGTAAACTTTCTTTGCCTTTAGCTTGCGGCATAGGTCGCGTGCCGACTTGGCATCCCGAAGGGGACCCGCGTAGACGCGGTGGAATTTGCCCTTTGCACCCAGATCGACAGTTTCGATGGATGCGGACAATCCCCGCAGGAGACCGCCGTGCGCACGGGACATGCTCTGCCAGCTGCGTTCCGCGTTGGCGCGCTCCTTGAAAGACGAAAGGTGAATCCGAATGCCGTCCACTTTGGGCTTCATCTCCGTTTTCGGCATTGGCGGCGTCGCGGGAAGCGCCGTCGTGGATTCTGCCATCGCCGGTTCCGTGGGTTTGGCCGGCGGTGCGGGTAGGCCCGCTTCACTTTGCATCTTTGTGGGCGGGGCGGGAATTCCGCCCTCGTTGCCGGCCGGCATTGCCTTACTGTCGTTGGCTTCTTCGCGCTCCGGTAACGTCTTGGCCATCGCCGGCGCCGAATCAGCGCTCGAGGAGTCAGGCGTAGTCGCTTCCATCGCCTGCGGCGTCATGGTCGTCTCATTCGAGGCCATGAGTTTGTCGCCTTGCTCCGACATTTCGGGGCCGGTCGCCGCGGTGTCGGTTCCGCGCACGTCTTCCGGCTTGCCCGCTTCCATGAAGATCATCGTGACCCGCAGCAATTCCGGGTAGCGTCTGCCGCTTCCGGCGGTTTGGTCGACGAGATATCCGAGGCCAAGGGATCCGACGTTCGCAGGAGACCACGGGTCATAATTGCTGCCGAGGGTTTCCGTTCCCTTGTAGCCGCTTTCGGTCGCGCAGGTCACCGTGACGGGAGCCGCGGAGAGCGGCACGACCAGGTCGGCGGGCGCTTGCGCGCGCATCGTATAGCCGTTGCCTGCCAAGATGCAGGTCCCGTCCAGCGGATATGTCTCGATCCGAACGGGCCCATAACCGGCGGAATGTTCGCTCGCGCAGGCGGACAGGAACGCGACGGTGACGAGGGCAAGTTTTCGGGCGGCCTTCTCAAACATGCGAGTCTCCGGTTTAGCGACCCGTGAACGTCGGTTTCGATTTTTCGACGAAGGCGCGGCGGCCTGTTTGAAAATCCTCGGTATCATAGCAATCGAAACCTTCGTCGATCTCCGCCGCGGTCAGAGGGGTCGGGTCGAGCAGCCTGTAAATAAACTTCTTATGCCATCTTGCCGACAATGGCGCCCCTTCCGCAATCCTGTCGGCAATCTCGCGGCTTGCGGTGGCGACTTGGTTGTCCGGAACCACATGGTTGACGAGGCCCATCCGCAGAGCATCGGCAACCGGAAAGACATCGCCCACAAGCAAAATTTCAAGGGCAACGTTGGCGCCGAATTTTTCGACCAGAGGGCGCACTTCCTCGTGCGCTTCGACCAATCCCAGTTTCTTCACGGGAACGCCGAACTTGCTGGACAGGCCGCAAACGCGGATATCGCAACAAGACGCGATGCCCATCCCGCCGCCCACGCAAAGACCGTCGATCTGCGCCACCACGGGATGCCGGCAGGCGATGATCGATCCGAAGCCGTAGGTCGTGAGTTCGCCGTATTTCAGCGCGGATTTCTTGTCCTTCCGCGTGGTCTCGAACTCCTTGATGTCGGCGCCGGCGCTGAAGGCCTTGCCGCCGGCCCCGCGAATGATCACGCAGCGCAAGTCCAGGTCGCCATCGCATTCGGTCATGATGTCGCCCAGTCCGCGCCACATCGCCTCGTTCATGGCGTTAAAGCGGTCGGGTTGATTGAGCGTGACGAGTGCGATTGCGCCATCGCGTTCGAGGTGGATTTGTTCAGCCATTGGTGTTGATCGCTCCGTCTAGCTTATTGTCTGGGAAGGGGAGGCTGGCATAAGGCGCCGTTGTGCGGTTATCCGCCTGCACGGGTCTTTGCAATGAGCTGCATCATGCCGGCTTCGTCTATCGCGCCCGGGACCAGCGTATCGCCGATCACAAACGCCGGCGTTCCGCGAATGCCAAGCGCGTTCGCCAGTTGCAGCGTTTCATCGAGGTAGGCCTCGATCGCCGGGTCCTTCATATCGGTTTGAAGGCGTTGGACATCCAATCCGACTTCCTTCGCGAGGCTCATCACTTTGGCATCGGACAGGCGGCCGCGCGAGCCCATCAGCGCGATATGAAACTCGAAATACTTACTCTGATTCTTTGCTGCCATAGCGGCGCGGGCCGCAAGGCGCGATTCCGGCCCCAGGATCGGCAGTTCCTTCCATACCACCCGGACATCTTTATCCGCTTCGAGGAGATTGACCATGGAAGCCAGTGATCGCTTGCAATAGCCGCACTGGTAATCGAAAAACTCCACAACCGTAACCTTGCCGTCCGGGTTGCCGGAGACGGGCGTCATCGGATGGCGCAGCAAGCGGTCTTGATGCGTGGAAAGCGCCGCCTGCGCCTGCGCGCGCTCTTCGGCTTCCCGTTTGGATCGCAGCGCCCTGATCGCCTCTTCGATCACTTCGGGGTTTTCGACGAGATACTCCCGAATGATTTCCCGGATAGCTGATTTTTCCGGATCTGAAATCTTGGCCGTCTCTGCATGCCCAGTGCCGGAGCCCGTGGCGGTGCCGAGGACGATGGTTGCCGCGGACACCAGTAAAGTCCAATAACGCATGTCGACCATCCTTCTGTTCTTCAGCTGAATCAGCCGCATATGGCGCGCTTGCACGCAGCGGGTCAATTCAGATGACTGTGATTATTCGGTTTTCTTCGCCATGCTTTCGATATCCTGGGCACGGAACCATCCGGGAGACCCCTCCGGCAGCCGCTCCATCGCGCGCTTGCTGTGTGCCAGCGCCGACCCGCGATTGCCGCGCAGCATCGCTTCCTCCGCCAGCGCGAGCGAGGCTGCGCCGTGATTCCCCAGGCGGCCTTCGGCGGTGGCCAGAAAGCGCCAAGCGCTGGCCATCTCCGGTTCGTAACGTAGTGCTTCGATGAGATTGTCTCTGGCCAATTCGATCTGACCACTGCCTCCGTTTTCGAGCTGCAGTCTGGCGAGGCTGATTTTGATCAGCGCTGCCCAAGGGAGAATTTCAAGCGCCTTTTCGTAAGGGGTGACGGCGTCTTGCGTTCGTCCGCCCTCGATCAGGAGGTCTCCTTTCAATTCGTAAAGGAAGGGGTCGGTGGGCGAAGCCGCGATCAGCTCATCGATTATCGCGACCGCCGTATCCGTTTCCTGGGCCTTGGAATACGCGATAGCGCGTGCGTAATGGGCACCCATGCTTAAGTCTTCGGGCGGGAATTCCCGAAACGTCACCGCCGGAGGATTGATAAATCCTTTGAGTTTTCCACGCATCCGATCATGCATGGACCGGAGGAGCAGGTCCGTTTCCTTGCTGCTATATGGAGATTTCCGAATGTGCTCGCGCACATGATCGATGCGTGCGGTCGTTAACGGGTGAGACTTCATATAGGGATTGCCGCCGGCAGTGAAAATTTTCTCCTGCTTGCTCAGCAACTCCAGGAAATCCAAGAGGCCCTGTGCCGATTGTTCCGTTGAATCAAGAAAAGCGAGGGCGGCTTGATCCGCCGATTGTTCCATCGTTCTCGTATAGGAAAGGAACGAACGTTGTCCGACCGATGCACTGGCTGTCGCGCCCGCAACGAGGACGTTCGGCGAACCGCTTGCGAGGGCGGCCGCGCCGCCAAGGACCAACGCCAGGATAGATTGATTTGTGGCGTCCTTCAGACCTTGGTGCATGCGGGCCAAATGACCGCCGGTAATATGGCCGATTTCGTGCGCGAGGACGCCGATCACTTCGCCGGGCGCATTCGCCTGCATCAGAAGACCGGTATGGATGAAAATTCGCTGGCCACCGGCGACAAATGCGTTGAGATTGTTGTCGTTGACGATATGTACGCTCACGGCGCCCGGATCGAGGCCCGCGGCTTCGAAGAGTGGCGCCACATAGACCCGGATGGTATTTTCGATCTCAGTATCGCGAATAAACCGTAACCCACCTTGCGCGGACGCCTGGGGCACAATTGCGAACAATGTGCAGGCCAAGACGAATCCGGCGAAACAGCAGATGAACAGACGCAGGCGTTTCAAAACATTGATGCTCCAGATTAGCGAGACTGTAGCGAGGTCGATCCTACGGTGCAATTGGCTAGCGTTGGCGATACCTTTCATGATTTTGCTCACGGCCTGTAGCGGCTTCGACGTGACCGATCCGTTGGGGACGATCAATCGTGCTACCGGCACCAAGGCGAAGGCAAAGGCGCTTCAGGTATACGGGGTCGCCGCCGGAGACGACCCGGTGGCTGTCTCCGTCGCGAACAGTATGCTGCTGCGCGGCGGCAGCGCGGCCGACGCGGCGGCGGCAATGGGTTTCGTGATGGGCGTTACCTATCCGTCGCGCGCTGGGTTGGGAGGGGGCGGCGTATGCCTCGCCGGTGGGGCGAAGAAGAAGGTACAGGTCCTGAATTTTCTGCCGATGGCCGGGACCGCCAAGTCCGACAATATGGATCGACCGTCCGCGATCCCCTCTACTGCGCGCGGCATGGCGGCGTTGCACGCAAGGCATGGACGCCTGCCCTGGAGGACGATCGTCGCGCCGGCGCAAAATTTCGCAAAGGAAGGGTTCATCATGACCCCGACATTTGCGAACGATCTCAGTGAATTGTCGGGACCCTTGTTTGCCGACCCGATATCCAGGGATATTTTTACCGACGCGACGGGCGATCCCGTTACTGCGGGACGGCGGCTTCGCCAATTCGACTTAAGTTCGGTATTGGCGCTGATCTCGGGGCGAGGGGCGGGAGAATTCTATAACGGATTGCTGGCGCGCCGAATTGTGGCGGCGGCCGCGGCGGCCGGAGGCTCGCTCACCGAGCAGGACCTGCGCGGGTTCCTGCCGGCATGGCAGGAACCCGTTTCCGTGCAGATCGGGGACAGTGTTCTCTACGCGCCGGCACCGCCTGCCAACGCCGGAGTTTCGGCGATCCAGATGCTGCAGTTGGCGATCGCGGGCGACGCGAAGGCACCGCCCTCGGATTTGGACCGTGGCCATCTGATCGTCGAGGCGGCAAAGCGGGCATTAGGCGAACGGTCGAAATGGCTTGGTTCGGACTTCGGCGCCAGCGCGAGCGTACAGCGCCTCCTTACGGCCCAGCACGCTGTCCGGTTGATGCAGGATTATACGGTGGACCGCGCCTCTCCCGGCGATCGGTATTTTGAAAAATCGCGCATCCCAAGACAGTTCGACGCGGAAACCAGTTTCGTGGTTGCGGATGGGGAGGGCCTCGTCGTTGCGTGCACGCTGACGATGTATCACCTGTTCGGCACCGGAAGGACCGCGCCGGGCCTGGGGTTCCTGTTGGCGCCGGCGCCGGACGCCAA
>JAYPOZ010000040.1:22508-34484 GCA_038131165.1 Rickettsiales bacterium
GGCCGGAACCCGGTATCTTTGGGGCCTGTCGTCATTACGCGCGCGGCGGATAATGCATTGCGCTTTGCCTTCTCCGCGAGTGGTGGCGAGACCGCTGCGACGGCATTGGCGAATGTAATGTTCCGGTCCCTCCTTGAGAAAAAGGGGCTGAATGAGGCGATAGCCGCCGCCCGGCTCCATTACGAAGCCAATAGCGGCGAAACCGTCATCGAGGACAGGGAAGATAAGGGGCGGCTTACGGCGTTGATCGGGCGGGGCCATAAGGTAAGGCGATTGCCGAGTATCGGGCGGGTCAATGCATTTGCCTGTCCGGCGGGGCTACCGGCATTGGATCCGGACTGCTCCGTGGCATCTGACCCGCGCGCCCAGGGTGTCGAGTTCACCGTTCGACTGAAGCAACAGGATCGTTAGACATGACATTGAAGGTCTCCGGGCGTGGCGGCATGCCCCCCTTTATCGTGATGGACGTGATGCAGGCAGCGGCCGAACGTGAAGCCGAAGCGAACGCGGTATTCCATCTTGAGGTGGGACAGCCCGGCACTTCGGCGCCGTCCGGGGTGCTGAAGGCAGCCCGCGAGGCGCTGGAATCGGACCGGTTGGGCTATACCGTGGCCCTCGGACTGCCGGAATTGCGTGCGGCGATCGCTGCGCATTACGAGCGCATCCATGGGGTTCGCCCCGACCCCGCGCGGATTGTCGTCACAACCGGCTCGTCGGGCGGTTTCGTTCTGTCTTTCCTCAGTGCCTTCGATCCGGGTGACAGGGTGGCCATGGTCTCGCCCGGCTATCCCTGTTACCGCAATATCCTGTCCGCGTTCGGAATTGAGCCTGTCTTGCTCCTGGCCGGGCCGGAACACAGGTTTCAGCCCACGGCCGAGTTAATCGAGGCAGAAATCCGCAAAGGCGGGCCGATTGACGGACTGATCGTCGCGAGCCCCTCCAATCCGACGGGCACGATGCTTGGTGGTGCGGAGATGGCGGAGCTCTGCAGGTATTGCCGGGAGAAGGGAATCCGTTTCGTTTCGGATGAAATATACCATGGCATTACCTACGAGGGCAGTGCCAGCACGGCGCTTGCTTATGATGAGAATGCGATTGTCATAAACAGTTTCTCCAAATACTTCTCGATGACGGGCTGGCGTCTCGGGTGGATGGTCGTGCCGGAGGATCTGCTGCGGGCTATCGAATGCCTCGCGCAGAATCTCTTTATTTCGGCACCGACGCTCTCGCAGATTGCTGGCGTGGCGGCGTTCGATTGCGAAGCGGAATT
This sequence comes from Rickettsiales bacterium, assembly GCA_038131165.1. Taxonomy (GTDB): domain Bacteria; phylum Pseudomonadota; class Alphaproteobacteria; order UBA8366; family UBA8366; genus UBA6544. Next base: position 23,779 of record JAYPOZ010000040.1, read on the forward strand.
GCAGGGGAATATTGCCAAATACGCCGCCAATCGGCAATTATTGCTCGACGAGCTGCCGAAGGCAGGCTTCGACCGGTTGGCGCCGGTTGATGGGGCTTTCTACATTTATGCGGATGTAGCCGAACGGACGAACGACAGTTTGTCTTTCTGTCGGCGCATTCTGAACGAGACCGGCGTGGCGATTACCCCTGGCGTGGATTTCGATCCCGATCGAGGGCATCGCTTCGTTCGATTCTCCTTTGCCGGATCGACCGAAGAGATTGCAGGCGCCGCAGAGGCCTTGATCGATTGGCAACGCTGACCGGGCGTTCGACCAGTACCTGCGAGACTTGGAAACCCAGCTTCTCGAAAGCGGCTTGCGAGCCGGCCAAATAGAAATTCCACATCCGCTTGAAGCGTTCATCGTAGCGGGTGGGGTCCAGCTTTTCGAAGCGTGCGTTAAAACGCTCCCGCCAGTGGTACAGCGTTTGCGCATAGTGGCTGCTGTCGTGCACGAACGGATCGTGGAGCAACTCTAGGCCGACACCAACCGCCGATCCGGACATATCTTCGATTCTCGGGATAAACCCACCTGGGAAGATATACTTGTCGACCCAAGCGTTCGTCGGGACGTCGGTGTCTTTGACGATACTATGAACGAGTGCGCGGCCGCCGGGCTTGAGCAGGTCGTAAATGGCGCTGAAGTAGTTCTCGAACTTACTTTTGCCGACATGTTCGAACATGCCGATCGAGACCACCCGGTCATATTTCCCCCGATTCTCGCGGGCATGGTCGCGGTAGTCTTGTAATTTGTAGGATATCATATCGGCATGGCGTGCCGGCACCCGCTGCTCTGCAAGCGCGAGCTGCCGGTCGGCCAACGTGATACCGATGGCATGCGCACCCCGAGCGGCGATGGCCCGCGTCATCGCCCCCCAGCCACACCCGATATCGAGGACCGTCATTCCCGGGCCGACGACAAGGCGATCCAAGGTCGTTCGGATCTTGTTCTCCTGGGCGGCTTCCAGACTGCGCGCCTCGGGTGAGAAGAAGGCGCAGGAATAGAGCATCTCCGGATCGAGAAATTCGGAATATAAATCGTTGCCGATATCGTAGTGGTGCGATGCGTTCTTGCGGCTGCGTCCGGTGGTGTTGGGACGGATTACTTTATCGATCGATTGGCGCAGTCTGGCGAGGATGCGTACCGGAAGAGATTGCTCCAACCGTGCGTCATCCATCAGAATCAGGCCGAGGAAGGAGACCAAGTCCTTTTCGTCGACGTCCCAATCGCCGTCCATGTAAGTTTCACCCAAGGCGAGGTCCGGCCGCAGCAGAATTTTCAGCAGACACGAAGCGTTCGTGATGCGGACATCGATGGGGTCTCCGCTGCCGCTGCCGATCGTTGCGATTGCCCGGCCCCGATAGATAATGTTGAAGCGCCCATAATGGAGAAAACGCCCGGCCAGCTGCGCCAGCAATCTGAAAACGCAGTCGCCTATCCGCCGCGAAGCAGCGTCGTGAGCTGTGGGGGCGGAAAGTTTCTCTTTCCTTCCGAATTTTGGGTCATCTGCCATTTGCAACTCAGCCGTGTTGCCGGTCGCACATCATCAAGTCGGAGTCCATCCGCCCTAATTAAAAGGCTAAGTGACTCAAATTTATTCGTCAATCCTAATCGGTGTCGAGCAGCCCTGCGTTTCCACAGGCGGGAAACGCAGGGCTATCCGTTAGTTGACGACGCGCTGCCACCATCCTCGCCGGGGCGGCTCCGCCGGTGAGCTGGCTTCCGGCTCCGAAACCGCTTCCGCAGCTTCGGCCGGCGCCGGTTCTGGCGTGTCGGCGGGTTCGGTTGCCGTTTCGGCTTTCTCCGACTCTGAAGTGTCCTCGGAACCGTTTCCACCATCGGCGACCGACGGGACTTCTTCGGCGACTGCGTCTGCTTCTGCCGGCGACGGCGCGGGGCCTTCTTCACCCGTGTCGGCAGCCTCCGGCTCGGTGGCGGCGTCGCTCGCAGCGGTGGATTTGCTCTCCGGCTCCGCGGCAGGTTGCTCTTCGCCATCCGATGCCTCGGCGACGGGTGCCGCCTTGCGCCGGCGCGGACGCCGGGCGCGACGGGGCTTCGGCGCCGCTTCCGCCTCTGTCTCGGGCTCGGCATCGCCCTCGGGCTCGGCCGCGGGTACTGCCTCGACGGCGTCCTCTACCGGCTCGGCTGCGGCCGGGTCTTCCGAAGCGGCGTCCGCCATCGGCTCAGCATCCGCCTCGGCCGGGGTATCGGCATTGTCGAAAGTCGCCTCGTCCCCGTTTTCGGACTGTTCCGCGGCGCTCCGGTTCCGTCTGCGACCGCCACGCCGACCCCGCCGGCGCCGGCGCTTGCCCCGCTCTTCGTCCTCGTTTTTTTCGTCGCCACCCGTCTCGGTATCTTCGCCGGCTGCGGCAGCAGCTTCTTCTTCTTGCTCGTTCTCGGAGGCGGATCCCTGTGGCGTCTCGGCGTCTTCGCTCGGCCGACCTCTTCGCCGGCGACCGCGCCGCCGTCGCTTCCCGCCGTCTTCGCTCGCGTCCTCTTCGGCGGGGGCCTGCCTGCGCGCGGGTGTCTGAGTCGACGCGCCCGCTGCTCGCGAAAGCGTCTCTATTTCCCAGGTGCCGCCGCGATTTTCGCCGTTGGTTCTGACGATCACGCGCAGATTGTTGCGTTGTTCCAAATCGCTCAGCATCTGCCGTTTTTGGTTGAGGAGGTAGAGCGCGACTTCCGAAGAAACCCGAAGCTCTATCTCGGTCGACTTCTCCCGGGCGGCCTCTTCTTCGATGGCGCGCAGGACCTGTAGGGCCATCCAGTCGGTGGACTGCATGTATCCCGTACCGTCACAGTGCGGGCAAGGATCGCCGGTGATCTCAATCAGGCTTGGGCGGAGCCGTTGGCGCGACATCTCCAGCAAGCCGAACGGGCTGATGCGACCGATCTGGATCCGCGCGCGGTCGTTGCGCAAGGCATCCTTGAACCGTCGTTCGACCGTATTGTTGTTGCGGTTTTCCTCCATATCGATGAAGTCGATGACGATCAGCCCGGCCAAGTCGCGCAATCTCAATTGATAGGCGATTTCGTCCGCCGCTTCGCAGTTCGTCTTGAGGGCCGTTTCCTCGATATGCCGTTCTCGTGTCGCACGTCCCGAGTTGACGTCAATGGCGACCAGAGCCTCGGTTTGATGGATGACGATATAGCCGCCGGAGCGAAGTTGCACCGTCGGCGTATGGATGGATTCCAGAAGGCTCTCCGCATTGTATTCCTGGAAGAGCGGTACGGCGTCGCCTGCGAATTTCTTAACCTTTTTGGCATGGCTCGGGATGAGCGTCCGCATGAACTCCTTCGCAGCCTTATAGCCGTTCTCGCCATCGACGAGAATTTCCTCGATATCCTTGTCATAAAGATCGCGGATCGTTCGCTTGATCAGGTTTCCTTCTTCGTAAATCAAGGCTGGCGCGGTCGACGCAAGGGTCATCTCGCGGATATCGTTCCAGAGCCTCATCAAGTAGTCGTAGTCCCGCTTGATTTCGACCTTGGAGCGTTCCGAGCCGGCCGTCCTGAGGATAACCGCCATGCCTTCGGCGACGCTCAAGCCGTCGATGACGCTCTTGAGGCGCTTCCGGTCCCGGGCGTTCGTAATCTTGCGGCTGATGCCGCCGCCGCGCGAGGTGTTCGGCATGAGCACGCAATAGCGGCCCGGAAGCGACAGATAAGTCGTCAGTGCGGCGCCTTTAGTGCCGCGCTCTTCCTTGACGACCTGCACCAGCAGGATTTGCCGCCGCTTGATGACTTCCTGGATTTTGTAACGGCGTTGCATGGACGCGCGCCGGCGTTCCATCTGATCGAGATCGTCGCCGCCCATGGTCTCGACGGGTTCGCCAGCCTCGCCGTCATCCGAAGCCTCGACCTCGGCCTCTTCGGCCATGAGTTGTTCGCGATCGGCGATCGGAATCTTGTAATAGTCCGGGTGTATTTCGTTGAACGCAAGAAAACCGTGGCGGTTTCCTCCATATTCGACGAAGGCCGCTTGCAGCGAAGGCTCGACCCGAGTGACTTTGGCGAGATAAATGTTGCCCTTGAGAGGCCGCTTACTCGCGATTTCCGCGTCGTAGTCGACGACGCGGTTTCCGTCCATGACCACAACACGAGTCTCTTCCTCGTGCGCGGCGTCTATCAGCATTCTTCTTGTCATTAAAAAGCTCCAAAGCGCATTCGTCGAACGGCACGGCGGTAAGGCCGTGTGTCGGATTGCGCGGGTTGTTTGCTGGCGAAGTCTTCAACGCGGGGACACGGACGCACCTTGGCGTCGCGGGGCTCCGCGGAAACGCTGCCTTATCGGTGTTGCCACCGGCGCACGAATATGACTTCAACCGTACCGTAATCAATTCTTACTCGATCCACTTGTCCTTAGCGTCGATCTTAAGCGTTCGCGGAATATCGCGGGCCGAAACCGGCTTAAAGGACGGGTTGATCTGGCATCGTATGCACCAAATCTGCGAACCTTCCGGTTGCGCGCCGTAAAGATACGCTCATGTAGAGGCGTTCGACAATGCGGAAATGATTCGTCAGCATGTAAGTAGGAAGAATAAAGCCGATTTTCAATTGAAGCGCGCGGTGGCATGACGGTATATGTTGTGATGTTTGAGATCAGACACGCGATATCTTTGGTTGGGCAGGCAAGATTTTGAACCCGTTTCATCGACTCGGCATCCTGACCGCGGTGTCTTTTTTCCTGGTTGCGAGTGCCTTTGCGGCGACGCCGGAAGTCACAAAGGTCCGCATCGGCGTACACCCGGGAAAGACCAGGTTGGTCTTGGAAATGACGGAAGCCGTGTCCTACCGAGTATTCCTGCTCGGAAACCCCTATCGCGTCGTGATTGATTTGCCGGACGTCTCTTGGCGGGCGCCACTACAGCCCCTGAAATCTCCCGAGGGCGTCATCGCCAACTACCGGTTTGGGTTGTTCCGGCCGGGGAACAGCCGGGTCGTCATCGATGTCACGCGACCTGTCGCCATCAGCCGACACGCTTTGCTGGACGGCGCGAAGGGAAAAGGAAGCCGGTTTTTCATAGATATCAAGCCTATCGCCGAATCCGAGTTCGAGGTAGCCCGGGCAACGGTCTTCTCGAGGGATTGGAGAGAACCAGCCAAGGACGAAGCCGCGCCGTCGAATAGCCTGAGCTCGAAAACACGCGGCGACGGCAAGAAAGTGATCGTCATCGATCCCGGCCACGGAGGCGTCGACCCCGGAGCGATCGGGCCGCGTGGTACTTTCGAGAGCCATGTGACCTTGTCCACGGCAAGAAGCGTTAAGCAAAAACTCGAGGCTACCGGCCGGTATGCGGTCAGGCTGACGCGCGAGCGCGATATCTATATTCCGCTGCGCGACAGGTTTGAAAAAGCGGAGACGTATGGCGCCGAACTCTTCATCTCCTTGCATGCCGACACGATCAAGAACCCGAAAGTGCGCGGCGCTTCTGTCTATACGCTTTCCGAGCGTGCATCCGATAAGGAGGCCGAAGCGTTGGCGACCAAGGAAAACCGTTCGGATATCATCGCGGGCGTCGATCTCACGCAGCAATCCGATACGGTCGCGTCGGTTTTGATCTCGTTGCGGCAACGGCATACCATGGACGAGTCCGCCCATTTTGCCGGATTCATGGTCGAGAATTTGGGCAAATCGATACGCTTGCTGAGAAATACGCATCGGTTCGCGGGATTTGCCGTGCTAAAATCTCCCGACGTCCCGTCTGTCTTGGTCGAATTGGGCTATCTATCCAATCGGGCTGACGAAAAAATGCTGAAGACAAAAGCATTTCGCAACAGCGTCGGAGAGGCGATACTCCGCGCCGTGGATGTGTATTTCGAACGCAAGGAGCGTTTGAGGAAATCATAATCTCGCCGCATTGTTTAGATAATGAACCGTTGGCGAAATGACGATAGATAACCTGAGTGGGTCCCCACTGACGCATGCGACGTTTGTTTAGAATAGCGCTGTATCTCTTTGCCACGTTTCTGTTTTTTGGGATCGTTGGCGTGACGGGCGTGGTTGTCGGCCTGTGGCATTACGGTCGCGACCTACCGGATTTCAAACAGTTGGCGACCTACGAGCCGCCGACCGCAACGCGCATCCATGCGGGCGACGGGCGCCTGATCGCGGAGTATGCGACGGAACGGCGGGTCTTCGTGCCGATCGAAGCGATGCCCAAGCGCCTGATTCAAGCGTTCGTCGCGGCTGAAGATCAAAATTTCTATGCGCATCCGGGTGTCGATTTCATTGCTCTTGCCCGCGCGATGGTCACGAACATTGCGAATTTGGGCTCAAAGCGCCGCCCGGTCGGGGCGTCGACGATCACCCAACAGGTGGCGAAGAATTTTCTGCTGACAAATGAAGTATCGGTGGAGAGGAAGATCAAGGAAGCGATCCTCGCATTTCGGATCGAGCGAGCGTTCACCAAGGACCGCATCCTCGAACTCTACCTGAATGAAATTTACCTCGGTTATGGCTCTTATGGCTGCGCGGCCGCGGCATTGAACTACTTTGACAAATCGCTCGATGAATTGACGATCTCGGAAGTCGCTTTCCTTGCAGCCCTGCCGAAGGCGCCCAACAATTATCATCCGGTACGTAAGCGCCAAGCGGCGGTTGCCCGGCGGAATTGGGTGATCGGGCGGATGTACGAGGAGGGCTTCATCGATGTCGAGACGGCACGCGATGCCCGACGCGAATTTCTCGAGGTGAAATCTCGAAGCGACGTTCAACTGGTTGAAGCCGATTATTTCGTGGAGCAAGTCCGCCGAGAGTTGGTGGAACGCTACGGCGAAGAGGGCGTTAACGAGGGAGGACTCTCTGTCCGGACAACACTCGACACTCGGTTGCAGAAATTGGCCGAGAGCGCGCTGCGGGACGGCCTTTCCGCTTACGACCGGCGCTATGGCTGGCGCGGACCGGTAGCGGAGATATCGGTCGCCGACAACTGGCTTGGCCGCCTGAATTCGGCGACAAGGCCGATCGGCATGCGCGATTGGCGGCTTGCGGTCGTGTTGTATGTAACCGAAGCGTCGGCCGAGCTCGGTTTTACCGACGGCTCCCGCGGCACGCTGCCCTTAAGTGAGCTCTATTGGGCCCGCAAATTTGTCGCTTGGGGTGAACGTGGCGAACGCGTCACAAGAGCAGACGAGGTCTTGAAAGTCGGCGATGTCGTGCTTGTCGAATCAGTTAAGATCAATCCGCACGCGAAAGAAGATGAAGGCAAAGAGTATCCGCCCGATACTTATGGCTTGCGCCAATTGCCGGAAATCAACGGTGCCGTCGTCGCAATGGACCCGCATACGGGCCGTGTCCTGGCGATGGTGGGCGGTTTCGATTACGCCATAAACGAATTCAATCGGGCGATACAGGCGCGGCGGCAACCGGGTTCCGCGTTTAAGCCGTTTGTGTATATCGCCGCACTCGATAACGGCTATACGCCCTCGACGATGATCCTCGATGCGCCCTTTGTCATTGATCAGGGCCCTGGACTCGGGAAATGGAAACCGGCGAACTATACCCGTAAGTTCTACGGACCGAGCCCAATGCGGATCGGGATCGAGAAGTCCCGAAATCTCATGACCGTACGGCTTGCGCGGGCGATTGGGATGCCTGTGGTTGCGGATTACGCGAAACGCTTCGGCATTATGGACGATATGCCTCTCCAATTGTCGATGGCGCTTGGCTCGGGCGAGACGACACTGATTCAAATGACGACCGGCTATGCCATGCTCGTCAACGGCGGAAAACGTATCCAGCCGGCAGTGCTCGACAGGGTTCAAAACCGTCATGGCAAAACCGTCTTTAAACATGACGCGCGGCCCTGCGTTCGCTGTAATACGCCGGGCTGGAACAACGACGCGCCGCCTGAAGTGCCCTATAACAGGGAGCAAATCGTCGATAATGCCAGTGCCTATCAGGCCGTCTCCATGTTGGAGGGGGTCGTAAGGCGGGGCACGGGCCGCCGGATCAGCACGCTCCCCTGGCCGCTTGCAGGGAAGACCGGTACGACAAACGACAGTCAGGACGCTTGGTTTATCGGATTCTCGCCGGATCTTGTGGTCGGCGTCTTTGTCGGATTCGATCAGCCGACACCGCTCGGCCGCCGGGAGACGGGCTCCTCCGTGGCCGCCCCCATTTTCAAGGCGTTCATGGCGGAAGCACTCAAAGGGAAGCCGGCCGTTCCGTTCCGGATCCCGCCCAATGTGAGGATGGTGCGCGTGGACCCGCGCTCCGGCAAGCTGGCTGGTGCCGGCGACCGCGGCGTTATTCTGGAGGCTTTCAAGGTCGGGTCGGGGCCGGGGTCCGACAATCTGGCACAAACCCTGATCGGCGGCGACACGGAGGCACCGGAACCCGCGACGCAGGGTGTGGTGGGCAATGTTCGTCCGGTATCGGCGGGTGATCTCTATTAATTTGTCGTGCCGGCGGCAGAAGGCTTGCACGAAAGCGCCGCAATTCGTAAACGGGTCGTCATAAGAGTTTTGAGCGGAGACAAGGAATGCGTGCTGAAGCGCAAGCTCTGATCGACAGTATCAAGCAGTCATTGAAGCTGCTGAGGAGGCATCTTTGACTACGATGCCGCAAAGCGCCGGCTCGACGAACTGAACGCGCTCGCCGAGGATCCCGATCTTTGGAACGACGCCGAAAACGCGCAGCGTATCATGCGCGAACGGACACGCCTCGATAAACGGATATCCGGTTACGATACTCTTCTTGCGGAAGCGGAAGAGAATGCCGAACTCATCGAACTGGCGGAGGCGGACGGCGACGCGGAAGTAGCGGCCGAGGCCGAGGCCGCGCTCGCCGTTCTCAGCAGAAGGGCGGAGAAGCAGCAAATCGAAAGCCTGCTGTCCGGCGAGGCCGACGGCAACGACTGCTACCTGGAGGTCCACGCGGGCGCCGGCGGCACCGAGTCCCAGGATTGGGCCGAGATGCTATTGCGCATGTATCTGCGCTGGGGCGAACAGCATGGCTATAAGGTCGAATGGCTGGAGGAATCCTCGGGCGAGGAAGCCGGGTTGAAATCCGCGACCATCCGTATCAACGGCGAGGATGCCTATGGTTGGCTAAAGACGGAAACCGGCGTGCACCGTCTCGTCCGCATTTCGCCCTACGACGCGGCGGCGCGTCGCCACACAAGCTTTGCTTCCATTGGCGTTTATCCGGTGATCGACGACACGATCGATATCGTCATCAATGACAAGGACTTGCGGGTCGATACCTACCGTGCGTCGGGCGCGGGCGGGCAGCACGTGAACCGGACCGACAGCGCGGTGCGGATGACCCATATTCCGACCGGCATCGTCGTGCAGTGCCAGAACGATCGCTCGCAGCACAAGAACCGGGCCACGGCGATGAAAATGCTGCAGGCGCGGCTCTATGAGGCCGAGTTAAAAGCGCGCGAAGACGCGGCGCAGGCGGAGCACGAAGCCAAGACGGATATCGGCTGGGGCCATCAAATCCGCTCTTACGTGCTGCATCCCTACCAAATGGTGAAGGACCTGCGGACCAACGTCGAGACGGGAAACGCGCAGGGCGTATTGGACGGAGACCTCGACAAATTCCTCGAAGCCTCGCTCGCCGACCGGCTTGGCGGCGGCGGGGACTCGCCGGCGGAAGATGTCGAAGCGCACCCCTGACGAGCTTTAGAGATCGATGCTGCGACCGGAGACGACGACTTCTTCGGATCGAGGTTTAGAGTTGGAGACCGTATCGGAAGCTGCGACAGCGTGCTCCTGCGCCCACTCCCGCATGGATGAAATTTCATCGCTTCGCATCTTTGCCAGCGGGACGATCCGTTCGATTGTCGTTTCGAAATCCGACATCTGAACATCTCGCTCCCCATCGTGATGCTCGTGAAAGGACGCGATCAGCGCTTCGTTGATCCAGGATTCGATTTCGGCACCGGTGAGCGACACCCCCTCGCCGAATCTCGGTTCGCCCGACAATGCGGTCAGCCGTTCGATATCAAAGACTTCCGGGTTTCTATTTCGCTTGCGCAGGTGAATTTCGATGATTTCCCGGCGTTCGCGGTCGGTCGGCAGATCGACGAAGAATATCTCGTCAAACCGCCCTTTGCGTAACAACTCGGGCGGCAGTAGATCGAGTTGATTGGCGGTGGCGAAGACGAACACGGGGGAGGTCTTTTCCTGCAGCCAGGTCAGGAAGCTGCCGACAACACGTAGCGAGACACCGCTGTCTCCGACGAAGCGGGAGGACCTGGGCATTCCCTTTTCGATCTCGTCGATCCACAGCACGCAAGGGGCAACTGCTTCGCAGGTCTTGATGGCGGCGCGCATTCTTTCTTCCGAAGAGCCGATCAGCGACGAGTAGACCTTGCCCATGTCGAGCCGTATCAACGGAAGATTCCAAGTCGATGCGACACATTTTGCAGAGAGCGATTTCCCGCATCCCGGCAGCCCGCATACCAGGACGCCCTTTGGCGCCGCAATCCCGTAGGCGCGCCCCTCCGCGGAGAAGGCACGATCGCGAATTTCGAGCCAGTCTTTCAACCGCTCCAGTCCGCCGACATCTTCCAGCGAGAGTCCTCGGGTGTCGATATAGTCGAGAATGCCGCTCTTGCGGATGATCTGCTGCTTTTGCTTGAAAATCTTTTCGACATCGTCGTGGTCGAGCCGGCGGTCGGCGACGACCGCGCGGGCCAATGCGCCTTCGATC
>JAYPOZ010000041.1:0-2683 GCA_038131165.1 Rickettsiales bacterium
GCCGGTTTAGAAAGTAGCCCCTCGCTTGTCCGCCTCCCATAACGCGCCCATCTTCAACGCGCCCGATATCGTGAAATGGATCGGGGGCGCCACGCTTTTGGCGCATGTCGGGCGAGCTCTGCTGCCCGACGGGCAGGGGATGGAATTGCTGATCGACATGGCCTTCATCCCGGCCCGCTACGGGGCCGATTATCTCGTTGGCGGCGGGAGTTGGTGGCCGTTGCTGGCGACGCCGCTCAGCTATCTTCTGATCCACGGCGATTTCACCCATTTGCTGGTCAACGTGCTGCTGTTTCTCGCCTTCGGCGCGGCGGTCGCCCGGCGGATGGGGGTGGGGCACTTTCTGTCTTTTTACGCCCTGTCGGGGGTCGCCGGGGCGTTCGCTTTTCTGCTGTTCAATCTCGACCTTTTCGCGCCGGTGATCGGCGCGTCGGGCGCGGTCTCGGGCATGGTGGGCGCCGTCTGCCGGTTGAGTTTCCGCCCGCCCGATCCGGCCCATCCGATGCCGTTTCACAGCCGGGGCTCGGCGATGGGTTTCGTGGTCGTCTGGCTGGTGCTGAATTTCTTCTTCGGGATGTTGCCGCCCGAACTGATCGGCGGCAGCGGCGGCGGCATCGCCTGGGAGACGCATCTCGGCGGGTTTCTGTTCGGCCTGCTGGCAATCGGATATTTCGACGGGCGCGGGTTGCCGCCGAAGCCCTTTGAATTCGGACCCTCGGCACATACATAGCATTTGAATGCGGATGCGCGCGCGCGCAGCGAGGAGGAGGTTGAGATGGACACGATGCAGGCATTGATTTCACGGGTCTCCGTACCGCCGAAACTGCTCGGCGATCCGGCACCGAGCGGCGCCGATCTCGACGAGATCATGGCCGCCGCGATGAGCGCCCCGGATCACGGCAGTCTGTCGCCGTTCCGGTTCATCACCATCCAGGGCGAAGCGCGGGCCAGGCTCGGCGAGGTCTTCGTCGACGCCCTGAAGAAGCGCGATCCCTCGGCGGACGAGGCGGCGATCGAGAAGGAACGCAACCGCCCGATGCGCTCTCCGCTGATCGTCGTCGCGGTGGCGAAGATCGACGCCAACAACGAAAAGGTCCCGGCGATCGAGCAGGCGGTGACCACGGGGATCGCGGCCTACAGCATGATCGTCGCGGCGCAGGCCAAGGGCTACGGCGGGATTCTGCTGACCGGCAAGAACGCGCAGGACAATAACGTCAAGGCGGCGCTCGGCCTGGAGCCGACGGACGAAATCGTCTCCTTCGTCTATCTGGGGACGCCGATCAAGCAGGTCAGCGACAAACGCCGCCCGGACGCGGCGCAGTTCATGTCGGCCTGGACGGGCTAGAGAGCTAACCCGCCACCATCTCCGCGGCCGGTGTGAAGTCCATTCCGACCGCTTCGGCGACCGCCTGGTAGGTCACCTTGCCGGCGTGGACGTTGAGGCCTTCCAGGAAGCCCGGATCGCTCGAAAGCGCGTCCTGCCATCCCCGATCGGCCAGCTTCAGCGTATAGGGCAGCGTCGCGTTGTTGAGCGCGAAGGTCGAGGTCTGCGCCACCGCGCCCGGCATATTGGTCACGCAATAATGGATCACGCCGTGCTTCGTGTAGACCGGGTCGGAATGACTGGTGGGGCGCGACGTCTCGAAACAGCCGCCCTGGTCGATGGCGATGTCGACGACGACGGATCCCGGCCGCATGGCCTTGATCATCTCCTCGGTCACCACCTTCGGCGCGGCGGCACCCGGCACCAGCACCGAGCCGATGACCAGATCGGCATCGGTGACGTGGCGTTCCACCGCGTCGACCGTCGAGAACACCGTGTTGAGTTGCGCGCCGTAGCGCCAATCGAGCTCGTCCAGGCGCGGCAGGGAGCGGTCGAGGACCGTCACCTTGGCTTCGAATCCCATGGCAATGCGCGCCGCCGCCCCGCCCGCGACGCCGCCGCCGACGACGCAGACCCGGGCCGCCAGCACGCCGGGCACGCCGGACAGCAGCACCCCGGCGCCGCCGGACTCCTTCTCCAGGTAGTGGGCGCCGACCTGAATGCTCATGCGGCCCGCGACCTCGCTCATGGGGACCAGCAGCGGCAGGTGTCCGTGCCTGTCGGTGACCGTCTCGTAGGCGATGCATGTGGCGCCCGTATCCGCGAGCGCCCGGGTCAGCGTCTCGTCGGCGGCGAGATGCAGATAGGTGAACAGAATCTGGCCCTCACGCAGCATGGCGCATTCGACCGGCTGCGGTTCCATGACCTTGACGAACATGTCGGCGGCGGCAAAAACCTCCGCCGCGGTGGGCAGAACTTCGGCACCCGCCTGCCGATAAGCATCGTCGTCGAAGCCGATGCCGGCGCCGCAATCCGTCTCGACGATGACCTGATGGCTATGATGGACGAGTTCGCGCACGCTCGCCGGGACCAGCCCGACCCGATATTCGTGCGTCTTGATCTCCTTGACCGTGCCGACCTTCATGCCTGCGCTCCCTTGCGATACCGAAAGATGAGTCTACGAATGAGGGGGAATCATACCTTGATGTTGCTCAATGCGGGGTACTTTTCCGGTTAATTCGGCGAAAATTCCTGTAGGGCGGCAGCGACCCGCTCGAAGAGGTCGTCCCAGCCGGCTTCGTCGCGGAAGAGCCGCATGCTCGGATACCAATCGGTATCGTTGCGCCCGAGGCCCCAGCG
>JAYPOZ010000041.1:2693-33720 GCA_038131165.1 Rickettsiales bacterium
GGTCAGCAGAACCCAGACCGGCACGCCGAGCGCGCCCGCGAGATGCGCCGGCGCGGAATCGATGCTGACGACGAGGTCGAGCGCCCGCATCGCCGCGGCGGTATCCGCCATGTCGCGAAAACCGGAGGCGAGGTCGACCAGCCGCATGCCGTCGGGGGGTGGCTGCCGCGCGGCGGCACCCCTTTGCAGGGCGTAGAACGTGACGTCCGGGCGGCGGGCCAGCGGCGCGAATTCGGAGAGCAGGCGGCTGCGCTCCCGGTCGCGGGCGTGACCCGGGTTTCCGGCCCAGACGAGTCCCACCCGCAGGCCGGTCCCGGGCCCGAGGTCGGCGGGCGGCGGCGCATCGAGATAGGGGAAGGAAACCGATGCCGTCCTCTTCGCATAGCGTCCGGGCAGGCTCATCAGGGGCGCATGCAGGTCGTAGTCCCGGCCCTGGCGGATGTCGACGACCTGATCGACGCCCGGCATGCCGGCGACGAGCCGGTGCAGCAGCGGATGGCATTCCACGACCAAGCGGCCGGCGGTCTCGGCGACCAGAGGGGCGTAGCGGACAAACTGCAGCGTGTCGCCCAATCCCTGCTCGGCCCACAGCAGAACGGTCTTTCCGGAGATGTTCTGGTCTTCCCAGAGCGGGCCGGTGAACGCCGCGAGGTCGCGGTATCTGGGATTGCGCAACCGCCATTCGTGCTCCGCATAGCCTTTCGCGAACTCCCCTTGCAGCAGCAGGAGATGGGCGTAGTTCACATGCGCCTCGATATTGTTCGGGTCGTTGGCGATCGCGGATTCGAAGGCTTCGCGGGCGCTCGCGAGGTCGCCCAGCAAGGTGCAGCCGATGCCGACATTGACCTGCACGTTGGCATCGTTCGGGTCGATCTGGAGGATGGCGTGGAACAGCGAGACCGCCTCCTCGATCCGGTAGAGGCGCAGGAGCGTGCGGCCCAGCTGCGTCGCCGCCGCCCGGTGGCCCGGGTGATAGATCAGCGCCTTTCTGAGCGCGAATTCGGCCTCCTCGTAACGGGCCTCGTCGAACAGCAGCGTGCCGAGACTGGTGAAGGCATCGCCGTTCGTCGGCTCGATCGACAGGGCGAGTTCGAAAGCGTCCTGCGCCGTCTCCGGCGCTTCCATTTGCGCCAGGACCTGGCCCCGGGCGACGTGAAAGCGCGCATCCTTGGGTGTCAGATCGATGGCCCGCTCGATGGATTGGAGGGCGGCGGCGGTATCGCCGAGGCGAAGCTGCATCGCCGCCAGATAGTAGAGCGCTTCCGTATCCGCGGGCGTGTCGCTGACGATCTCGGTGTAGAGTTTTTCGGCCTCGTCGAAGCGGCCCTGTTGCAGGGCGGAACGGGCCAGCGCGTGCCGCGGGTCGTCCATCGTGGCTCTTATTTACGCTGCGGCCGATTGAATCCGGTCAAAAGCCGGAAGCCTTCGTCGCTCACGCTGCCCGGCTTCGGCCGCCGGCCGCCGTATTGGATTTCCTCGAACGATCGCTTGCGGACGATGAACTCGATGCCGCATTCCGCAATCGGCGTCAGGGTCTGGTCGAAACGCGGCAGGCTGTAGCGGAAGGTGGCGTTCAGCTGCTCGATCTTCAGCACGTCCGCCGCCTCGCCCAGGCCCGCGACAAGCTCCGTCAAATTGCGCGACTTCGCGCTCCAGGATTGGGTCTTGAAGACCGTGAAGGTCCATTTGTGATCGCCGTTGAAGGTGCTGGGAAAGGTGCCCTGCTCGTACATGTCTTCGTCCGGCACCGTAATCACCAAATGGCCGCCGGGCTTCAGGATGCGGAACCAGTTGGCCAGGCCTTCCAGGGGCTCGTTGAGGTGCTCCAGACAGTGGCTCGAGTGGACGAAGTCGTAGCTCTCGTCGTCGACCCCCTCCATGAATTGCGCGTCGCCGTCCTGGAGGTCCCAAACGCGCACGTTGCCCATGCGCGGGAAAAGCTCCTGATAGATGCCGAGCGGGTCCGGCGCGCCGCCGATGTCGATGCCGTCGCCGCAAAAATAGCGTGAGGAAAAATTTGGATCGGAAAGCCGACGCATGATCGACTTGCTGCATTCTTTCATAGGAATCGCCGTCCCGCCGTATGTCCGCGCACCCGAGCATAATATAGGCTGAGCCGCGAGGCACCACGGGAAAGTGGCTTCAATCCGCCACCTCGACGCGGCATTCGCTCATGGCGGCTTCGTCGAAATCCATGCCGAGCCCGGGCCGGTCCGACAGGTGGAACTTGCCGCCGGCCGGGAAGGGGACCCGATCGAAAATTCCGTGGGTTCTGTCCGTCGGATCGTTCCATTCGATGGGTTTGGTGGCGTGCATCTGCGCCGCGGCCACGTGCATGTTCGCCATATGGCCGATGGTGGGCTGGGTCTGATGGGACACCAGTTCCACCCCATGCGCTTGCGCCAGTGCCGCGCATCGGAGCAGTCCGGTGATGCCGCCCATTTTGACGATGTCCGGCTGAATCATGCGCACCCCGGCCTCGATCAACTCGACCAGCCCGGCGGTCGTGTAGGTCTGCTCGCCGGCCGAGACGGTGATGGAAAGTTTTTGCGCGACTTCCCCCATGGCCTTGACGTGATAGTGCTGTACCGGCTCCTCGAACCACCAGTAACCGAGATCCTCCAGGGTCCGGCCGACCCGAAGGGCGCCGCCGGTCGAGTAGCCGTTGTTGGCGTCGAAGGCGAGCGGGAAGTCGTCGCCGACCAGTTTCCGCACCGCGCGCGCCTTGGCGAGGTGGTCGGGAATGTCGTCGTCCAATTTGACCCGCCCGTTGTCGAAGCGGATCTTGATGGCCGCGGGTTTGTCTTCGAGGCGGCGCTCGACGATCCGCAGGACATCGTCCAGGCTGCGCTCGATCCCGTTGCCGCCGATGGAGGCGTAGAACGGCAAGGCGGTCTTCCAGGCGCCGCCGAGGAGCTTGTAGATCGGCTGGGCGAATATCTTTCCCTTGATGTCCCAGAGCGCGATGTCGATGGCGGCAAGCGCGCCGGTGAGCGCGCCGTCCGGTCCCAGCTTGACGAATTTGTGGAGCAGCCGGTCGTGCAGGACCGCGTGGTCGAGCGGATCGCAGCCGATCGCCTCCGCCGCGATGTCGTGGACGATCATGCCGAGCGACGCGAGCCCGCCCCGCATCGGCGACGCCTCGCCGATGCCATGCAGGCCGTCGTCGGTCCAGACACGGACGAAAGCGCTGCGGGGATACGGCACGCCCTCGTGCGGCCATTCCACTTGGAAGGTTTCGATGCGGTCGATCTTCATGTGCCGGCACTCCGTCTGATCGTCGTTCGGGTCGGTTGATCGCGCGGCGGACGTCTTCGAGGCCGCGCTACGCAGCAAAATAGGGCGGCCACGCGCAATCTTTATGGAATTCTTTCAATAAAACTGAATTCGAGATCAGGCACAATATATTGAGTGCTCTATGGGGTTTTACTTAATACATATTGATTTTACTTATTAAATCCACCGCATTTCACATGGTAGATATTTAGTTTTACTTGAAGTAATGTCATTAAGTTATTGAAATTAAAATACATCGAAGTTATGGTGATTTTGTGTTCAGTGAAACTGCATAAAGTTAAATGCTGAATAAGTAAAATTCGTATTTCCATGGTTTGTTCAAGTAATCATGGAAATGCTCGATTGTTATCCATTTGGGCCGTGTGGCGGCGGTCCGTCGGAGAAGGAACAAGGTCTTGGGTTGGGTTGCGGCAGTTGATTTTCGTCGGGGCGGTAACGGATGTGCCGATCAGCCGTGCCGAAATTTCGGCAAGCTCGAAAAGCTGCACAACGGGGTCGTCCTGGGCGCGGTTGCCGATGGCATGGAGACGGCGGCTTTTGGCCATCTCGGTGCGAAAGTTTCCGTAAGGTCGGGCTTGAGCGCGGCGCGGGCCAATGCGGAGGACCTCTCCGCCGCCCTTGCGAGCGGATCGCGCGAGGCCCGCGACACACTGTTTGCCAAGGTGATGGAAACAGTCGACGAAGGATTGCGGCAAACGGCCTGGGAATCGGGCGTTCCGGTTTCGGAACTCGCAACTTCGTTGACTGTTTTCTTCGCAGGGCCCTTCGGTCTCGCGGCGATGCAGATCGGCGCCAACCTACTGGTCTACCGCCCGCGCGGCGGGGACTACGGTCTGGTCTTCGAGCCCACGGCGGAGGATGCCGATCCGGCGGCCGTGACCGCGGAAGAGGGTGCCGATGCCATGCGGGTCGGGTACTTGCGGGGACCGATGGAATTCTTGTGTATCGCCAGCCGCGCCTTTCAGCCGGTATCGTTTTGCGACAAGAACGCGGTCCCGGCAGCGCCCTTTTTCCGGCCGCTGGACCGCTATGCCTCGGTGGCGCTCGACGACGGCGAGGTGCATCGCGGCATCCGCGAATTCTTGCGCACGAACGATCTCAGCCGCGAAATCGACGACGATCTCATCCTGGCGCTCTGCCGCTATAATCCGGGCCACCGCATCCAGTAACGTCGGTCGAGGGCGTCGGCCGAGCGCCTCAATCCTCCGTGGGCGCCGGGCGGCCGGGCCCGTCGACGATGATGCCGTAGTGGCGCGGTTCCCGATTGTATTCCCAATTCCAGCGCGCCTTGCGCGCCCGCGCGGCGCGGTCGAGGTCGCAATCCGCCACGATGATCTCGTCGCCCATCGTCGTCGTCATGGCGACGATCTCGCCGGTCGGCGCCACGATGACGCTCTGGCCGATCAGCTCGCAGCCGTCCTCGACGCCGGCCTTGGCGACGCCGACGACCCAGCAGCCGTTCTGATAGGCGCCCGCCTGCAGCGACAGGTGATTGTGGAAATCCTGCAACCGGTCGACTTCGGGCGCCGCCGGGAAATGCCGCGGCGTGTTGTAGCCGAGCATAATGAGCTCCACGTCCTGCAGGCCCATGCAACGATAGGTCTCCGGCCAGCGCCGGTCGTTGCAGATGCACATGCCCATGATGCCGTCCATCGTGTGGAAGACCGGAAACCCGAGATTGCCGGGCTCGAAGTAAGCTTTCTCCAAGTGTTGGAAGGGCCGCCAGGGCTCGTGCTCGTGATGGCCGGGCAGGTGTACCTTGCGGTACTTGCCGGCGATCTCGCCGTTGCGGTCGACCAAGATTGACGTGTTGAAATGACGGACCCGGCCCTTCTCCTCGGTCAGTTCGGCATAGCCCAGATAGAAGCCGACGCCGAGCTTCTTCGCCTCGTCGAACAGCGGCCGGGTCTCCGGTCCCGGCATCTCGCTCTCGAAATAGGTATCGACCTCCTGCTGGCCTTCCATCCAGTAGCGCGGGAAGAAGGTGGTCAGCGCCAGCTCCGGATAGACGACGAGATTGGCGCCCCGCTCCTTCGCTTGCCGCATCATCGCGATCATGCGCGAGACGGTCGATTGGCGCGTCTCGTCCTTCTCGATCGGCCCCATCTGGGCGGCGGCGACAGTGGCGACACGTGGCATGGCGGTTCTCCCATCCGTTTTCGTTTCGTCTATCTTTGCGAGGACTCTAAGCGTTGGCTCGGAAAAAGAAAGCGTGGCCCGTGCCGGTGGGGAGGCTAGATAAATCGAAAGAATTGTAAAGGAATGCGGAGATGGCCGGGCCGAAGAACATTCTATTCATCATGGCGGATCAGCTGCGCTACGATTACCTCGGCTGTACCGGGCATCCGACCATCCGCACGTCGCACATCGATGCGCTGGCGGCGCGCGGCGTCAATTTCGCGCGTACCTATTGTCAGGCAGCGGTGTGCGGCCCATCCCGGATGTCGTTCTATACCGGCCGCTATATGTTTACCCACGGGGGCACCTACAACAACATCCCGGTCCGGGCCGACGAACGCACGATGGGGGACCATCTACGGCCGCTCGGATACCGTGTCGGCCTTGTCGGCAAGACGCATTTCCGGCGCGACGCCGCGGGCATGGCGAAGCTCGGGATCGCGCCGGACGGCGACCTCGGCGTATTGCTCAGCGAGTGCGGGTTCGAGCCCTGGGAGCGGGACGACGGCCTCCATCCGGACCAAAGCGCGGATCCGGACCTGGCCTATAACGCCTATCTGAGCGCACAAGGCTACGACGGGGGCGACAATCCCTGGCACACGGTGGCCAATTCGGCGGAAGGGCCGGACGGTGAAGTTCTGAGCGGCTGGCAGATGCGCCATGTGAGGCTGCCGGCGCGGGTCTCCCGCGCGCATTCCGAGACCGCCTACATGACCGACCGCGCGATGGCCGTGATCAAGAGCCTCGGCGATGCGCCCTGGTGCATGCACCTCTCCTACATCAAGCCCCACTGGCCGTATATGGCGCCCGACCCCTATCACGCGATGTACGGCGCCGACGACATCCTGCCGGCGAACCGGGCGGCGGGGGAACGCGAAGGCCGGCATCCCGTCGTCGAGGCTTTCGGCCGGCACGAGGAAAGCGTGAACTTCAGCCGCGACGCATGCCGCGAGACGGTGATCCTGTCCTATATGGGATTGATCAGCGAACTCGACGACCATGTCGGCCGCCTGATGGCGTTCCTCGACGCGCGCGGGCAGCTGGCGAATACCATTATCGTCCTGACCAGCGATCACGGCGACTATCTCGGCGATCACTGGCTCGGCGAGAAGGAGCTGTTCTATGACGCGGCGGCGCGCATTCCGATGATCGTCGTCGATCCGGATTCGAGCGCGGATGCGACACGGGGGACGACGGACACGCGCTTCGTCGAGAGCATCGACCTCATCCCGACCTTCATGGAGCTGGCGGGCTGCGCGGACTTGCCCGACCATTGGCTGGAGGGCCGCTCGCTGGCGCCGCTGCTGCGCGGCGGCGCGGACGTCGATTGGCGCGACGCGGTCTTCTGCGAATGCGATTACGCGGTGCGTCATGCCCGCAATACGGTCGGGCGCGGCCCCGAAGACTGCCGCGCCTTTATGATCCGGGACGAGCGCTGGAAGTTCATTCTGTATGAAGGGTTCCGGCCTCAGCTCTTCGATATGGAGAACGACCCCGGCGAGCGGGTCGATCTCGGCGCGGATGCCGCCCATGCGGCGGTCCGGCGCGAAATGTCGGACCGGCTCTTCGCGTGGCTGCGAAAACGCAAATTGCGGACGACGCTCAGCAACCGTGAAATCGCGAGCCGTACCGGGATGGCGAAGGAACGCGGCTATCTGTTCGGCGTCTGGTAGGATTCACTGGCAAGGGAAAATCGAATCATGTTCAAGGATAAACGCGGATTGGAAATGACGGCCTCGAGCCAGGAGGCCGTCGATGCCTTCGACGCCACGCTGGACGAATTTCTCGCCTCGGGGCGGGACGCGGCGGTGTTGTTGAAGCATGTCAACGAGGTCGATCCCGAGATGGTCATGGGGCAATGCGTGCGGGGGTATTTCATGCGCCTGCCGCAGCAAGCTCACCTGATTGCCGGCAGCAACGAATCCTTCGAGAAGGCCAAGGCGTTGTCCGCCTCGGCCAATCCGCGCGAGAAGATGCATGTCGATGCGCTGGCGGCATGGTGCGACGGCGATATCCGGCGGACCAACGCGATCTGGGAGCAAATCCTGGTCGACTATCCGCACGATCTTCTCGCCTTGCGGATTGCGCACACGATGCATTTCTTCCTCGGCGACCTGGACCTCATGCGCGATTCGATGGCGCGGGTGATGCCGCGCTGGAGCGAGGACGTGCCGGGCTACGGCTTCGTGCTCGGTTGCCGCGCTTTCTCGCTCGAGGAAAGTCACGACTTCAAGCAGGCGGAGCCGATGGGCCGCCGTGCCGTCGAGATCAACGAGAGCGACATCTGGGCCGGGCATTGCGTCGCCCATGTGCTGGAAGGCCAGGGACGCCGGCAGGACGGGATCGAGTGGATCGATTCCCATGAAGATGCCTGGCAGAAGCGGGGCATCTTCGCGCGGCACATGTGGTGGCACCGGACGCTTCATTACCTGGAACTGGAGCGCTACGACGATGTACTGGCGGCCTTCGACCGCGAGTTCTGGCCGGAGCCGTCCGAAGACAACATCGACATCACGAACGCGTCGAGCATGCTGATGCGCCTCGCGATGCTCGGCGTCGATGTCGGCGACCGCTGGGCATCCGTATCCAAGATTTGCGAGGGGCGCACCAAGGACCGGTTGCGCCCGTTCAACGACCTGCATTTCCTGATGGCGTTGACGATGGACGGTAAGATGGCGGCGGCGCGCGAAATCCTCGCGTCCATGCGGGCCCATGTGGCGGAGAAGGCAGGCACTGCCGACACTTTGGCCGAGGTTTACCGTCAGGCCGGCCTTCCGGTGGCGGAATCGATCATCACCTATGCCTCGAAGGACTACGCCCGCGTGGTCGAGATCATGTCCGTCGCGCGCTATCGGATGGTGCCGCTCGGCGGCAGTTGGGCGCAACGCGACGTCTGGGTGCGGATGCTGATAGACGCGGCGATCCGGGACGGGCAGGACAGCTACGCGCGGGCGCTGCTGGCCGAGCGCACGACGGACTGCCCGACCAGCGCGCCTTCCTGGAAATTGTACGCAAACGCGCTGGACGCCTGTGGCGAGCCCGGCGCGGCGAAGGCGGCGCGGGCGCGGGCGACGGAGCTGCTGGCGGCCTGAAACGCCGCCTTACAACGCGCTCGCCGATTCCAGCAGGATCAAGGCAATCGTGACCGGCACCAGATAGCGCAGCAAGGCGTGCCAGACCGGTCCCGCCCGGCTGCCCGCGAGATCGGCTTCGCGCAGCGCGTCGGCCCGGCCGACGCGCCAGCCGACGAAGACGGCGATCAGAATGCCGCCAAGCGGCAGGAGGAAATTCGAGACCGCCGCGTCGATGGCGTCGAGAATGCCGAGCGATCCGATGCGAATATCGGCAAGCAGCCCGAAGCTCATGGCCGAGGGCAAGCCGACCGCAAAGGCGATGGCACCGATGGCCGCCGCCGCGGTCCAGCGCCGGAACGCCAGCCGATGGATCGCCAACGCAACCGGCACTTCCAGCAGAGCCACCATCGAAGTGAACGCCGCCGCCGAAAGCAGCAGGAAGAACAGCGTGCCGATCACCGTGCCGCCCGGCATCGCCAGGAAAATCTGCGGCAGAGTGATGAAGGCGAGCTCCGGGCCGGCCTTGGGGTCCACGCCGAAGGCGAAAACGGCCGGGAAAATCGCGATGCCGGCGATGACCGCGAACAGCGAATCCCCGAAGGCCGTGGCCGCCGCCGAGGAGGAGAGCGAGAAACTGCGCGGCATATAGCTGCCAAAGGTTATGAACACCGCCATGCCGAGCCCGATCGAGAAAAAGGCCTGACCCAGTGCGGCGGCATAGACGGTGGGCTGGCCGAGGGCCGACCAATCGGGGGCAAAAAGAAAACGGAGCCCCTTTCCGGCATTCGGCAGCGTGAGGGCATAGACCGCGAGGGCGACGATCAGGAGCGCCAGGGCCGGCATGATCCAGCGGTTGATCCGCTCGATCCCGCTCTTGACGCCGCCCGCGACGGTGAACATGGCGGCGGCCAGGATCATGCCCTGCCAGGCGATGGGCTCGCCCTTGTCGGAGATGAAGGACCGGAAGAACGCGCCGTAACCGGCTTCGGCCGTCGTCCAGAGCGATCCCGTCGCGGCGCCGACGAAGTATTTCAGCGCCCAGCCGGCGATGACCGCGTAATAGCTGAGAATCAGAGTGGCGCCGGCGACGCAGACCCAGCCAAGGTAGCGCCATTTTCCGCCATGATCCGCGATCTCGAAGGCGGCGACGGCGTCGCCTTGCGCGCGCCGTCCGAGCGACAACTCCGCGATCAGCAGCGGAAGCCCGACCAACAGGACACAGAGCAGGTAGAGCATCAGGAAGACCGCGCCGCCGTTCTCCCCCGCGACATAGGAGAACCGCCAGATATTGCCGATTCCCACGGCGGCCCCGATGGTGGCGAGGATAAAGCCGCGCTGCGATCCCCATTGTTCCCGCGCCGTCATATGCTTTGTATCTTCCCGAAACGATGGTCTCCCGCCAATCTGGCAATAGCCGCCCGGCGGTGCATTGAGGCGGATCAATAGGGCGGCGTCCAGTTGTCGCACTTATCTAACATCTTCGCGCACACTAGGTGAGAATAGGCGGTGCGGACGAGGAAAGGCATCTTATGGATTTCGATTTTTCACCGGAACACAAACAGTTGCGGGAGACGGTGCGCCGGCACGCGGAAGAGGAGATGCGCCCGCATGTGGCCGAGGCCGACGACACGGAGCGATTTCCGGCGCAGCTTTTCGCGCGCTGGGGCGAACTCGGCCTGATTGGTGCCCGCTATCCCGAGGCCGATGGCGGCATCGGCATGGACAAAATCTCCGATTGCATCATCCGCGAGGAACTGGGCCGTGTCAGCCAGGCCTTCTGCGCCGCCTTCTCGGCGCACAGCCATCTCGGCATCTGGCCGATCTGGAAGGCGGGTACCGACGTCCAGAAGGAACGGTTCTTCCAGCCGGCGATCGGCGGCGAGAAGATTTCGTGCTTCGGATTGAGCGAGCCCGACGGCGGCTCCAATATCCGAGCGATGAAGACCCGCGCCGAGAAGGTCGACGGCGGTTACAGGATCAACGGCAGCAAGCTTTACATCACCAATTCGCCGATGGCGGATTTCATGATGCTGGCGGCGCGCACGGCGCCCGAGTTGAAACCTTCGGCGATCAGCCTGTTCATTGTCGAATTGCCCAATCCCGCGGTCCAGATCAGCCATCTGAAGAAAGAGGGCCTGAAAGGATCGGAGACCGGGCTGCTCTATATCGAGGACCTGTTCGTGCCGGACGATTGTCTGCTGGGCCACGCGGAAGGGACCTATCCGATCATCCTTGAGTCGTTGACCGAAAACCGGGTCGGTGTGGCGGCCTCCGTGCTGGGAGTGGCGAAAGGCGCTTATGAGGAGGCGTTGGACTATGCCCGGACCCGCATCGTCGCAGGCAAGCCGATCCTGGAATACCAGGCCGTGGCGCACCGGCTCGCGGACATGGCGACGGACATCGAGGCCGCCCACTGGATGGTCTACCGGGGTGCCTGGCAGGTCGACCGGGGCGAAATCGACACCGAAACGGCGGCGAAGATAAAACTCTTCGTCAGCGAGGCCGCGTTCCGCGTGACCGAAAAGGCCATTCGTGTCCTCGGCGGCGCCGGGATCATGCGCGAATACGGCGTCGGCCGGCACCACCGGGACGCCATGGTGTACCTTTTCGGCGAAGGCACATCGGACATCCAACGCAATCTGATCTCGCGCGCCATGAAGGACCGGGACCTGCTGCCCTAGGCTTCCTGCCAGTTGAAGGAGAGAACAATGCCGAGAGATTGGATACCGTTGCCCGCCGAAGAACTTTCGGATGCCGTCGGGGAAGCCGACCTGCGCGTGCTGCTGATGGTGCTGTTTCATCTGACGGGCGACCGGCGCTGGCTCTCGGAACCATTCCTGCCGAAGCGCGACGTGAAACTGATCGCGGATGCGGACGCCGGGCTGTCGCCGGAAGCGCAGGCGGAAATTCGGAGCGCTGCGGTGGAGCTGCTCTCGGCACGGCATATCGAGGCCGCCATCGACGATCCCGGCGACGCGCTGATGGTGGAGATGATGAGCCGCTGCCTGGGCGAGGCAGTGTCGCCCGAATACGCGACGATGATGCGCGAGGAGATGGGGCTTTGTTCGCGCCAGGTGAAATGGCGCGACACGCGGCCGATGATGGGTGACCGGCCGGTGCTGATCGTCGGCGCCGGCGCCAGCGGCATTGCGCTCGGCGCCAACCTGGAGGCGCTCGGCATTCCCTACGTGATCCTGGAGAAGAACGAAGAGGTTGGCGGGACCTGGTACGAGAATACCTATCCCGGCTGCGGCGTGGATACGCCGAACCATGCCTATTCCTTCTCCTTCGGGACACCGTATCGCTGGAGCCGCTATTTCGCGCCGCGCGACGAGATCGAGGACTATCTGATCGCCAGTGCCGCGGAAGCCGGCGTGCGCCCGCATATCCGCTTCCGGACCCGGGTGACGAAGGCGGACTGGGACCCGGATGCGCTCGGTTGGCGGGTGACGGTCGAGGGGCCTGACGGCAGAGAAGAGCTTCTGGGCATGGCGCTGGTCAGCGCCATTGGCCAGCTCAGCCTGCCCTCCGTGCCGGAGATCGCCGGCGCCAAGACCTTCGGCGGGCCGCTCTTTCATTCGGCGGAATGGCCGGACGGGCTCGATCTTGCCGGTAGGCGTATTGCCATTATCGGCACCGGCGCGTCGTCGATGCAGATCGTGCCGAGCATTGTGGACGCCGTCGGATCGCTCGCGGTCTACCAGCGGAGCGCCCAGTGGGCGCGGCCGATCCCGCGCTATCACGATCCCATCGGCGCGGCGGGGCAGTGGCTGTTGGAAAAGGTTCCGTATTACGCCGCCTGGTTCCGTTTCACGATGCTGTGGCGGTATGGGGACGGCCTGCTGCCGACCCTCAGGAAGGACCCGGATTGGGAGCATCCGGCGCGCGCGCTCAACCGGACCAACGACCGCCACCGCATCGAAATGACACAACATATCGAGCGCGAACTGGGCGACCGGAAGGACCTGCTGGCGAAATGCTTGCCGACCTATCCGCCATACGGAAAGCGCATCCTGCTCGACAACGGGTGGTACGGGGCGATCACGCGGCCGAACGTCGAATTGGTGACGGAGGATATCGAACGCATCGAGCCGCGGGGCGTCGTGACGTCCGACGGGACCTTACGGGAAGCCGATATCGTCGTGCTTGCGACGGGGTTCAAGGTGTCGCTGATGGCGGCCCGGTTGAACGTCACCGGCAAAGACGGGCGTAATCTGGCGGATGTCTGGGCGGACGACAACCCGTCGGCGCATCTTGGCGTTACGGTGCCGGGGTTTCCCAATCTGTTCTCGATGCAGGGGCCGAACACGGGCTTGGGCCACGGCGGCAGCGCGATTTTCCAGGCGGAATGTCAGGCCCGGTATATCGCGGGCTGCCTCGTCCGAATGATCGAGCAGGGCATTGCGGCGATCGACGTCAGACAGGCCGTCCACGACGCATACGTCCGCCGCGTCGACCGGGAACACGAAGGCCTGATCTGGACCCATCCCGGCATGTCGACCTACTACCGGAACAGGAAGGGGCGGGTGGTCTCGGTCATGCCGTGGCGGTTGGTCGACTACTGGGCGATGACCCATGAGCCCGATTTCGCGGAGTACGAGGTGACCGCCGCTTCAGCCGGCTGATACCCGCGTCCATTCCGCATCCAGCCGCCGCAGCAGCGCCGCCTCGTCGCCGGAATTGTCGAGGACGATATCGGCCTTCGCGCGCCGCGCATCGTTGGAGAGTTGCGCCGCGATCCGCTTGCGGACCGCCTCCGCGTCGACGCCGTCGCGCGCGGTGGCTCGGGCGACGGCGGTCTCCGGATCGACGATCATCACCCAGACCTCGTCGACCATGTCGTCCCATCCGGCTTCGAGCAGCACCGCGGCGTCGAGGACGATGACCGCATCGGGCGCGGTTTTTCTGATCTCGGCGATGCCGGCTTGAATCAGGCGCCGAATTTCCGGCCAGAGAATGTCCGTCAAGCGCTTCAGCGCGGCGGGATCGCCGAACACTTTTCCGCCCAGGACCTTGCGGTCGATCATGCCGTCCGCGCCGACGACCTCCGCGCCGAATGTCTCCTGGATTTCGCGAAAGGATTGCGTGTCCGGCTCGTAGGCCCGATGGCCGAGCTTGTCGCCGTCCAGAACAGGGGCGCCTTTCGCTTCGAGGTATCGCGCCGTTGTCGATTTACCGGAAGCGATGCCGCCGGTCAGGCCAATGATCATGTTGCTCTCTGCGGTTGCGGATGGAGTTGGCGATGTCACAAACATGGGGGCCGCGAAGCCAGTATCAAACCGGGAATGCGCGGGGTATAACCGGTATCGGCAATCTTGGGGTTTCTAGTCTGGCTCCGAGATACCAAATCTACCGGAACACGACCCAACGAGGAGAGATACGCATGTCAGGACCGCTTACGGGATATCGCGTGGTCGATTTCACCAACGTGATCGCCGGACCCTACGCGACCATGATCCTCGCGGACCAGGGCGCCGACGTCATCAAGGTCGAGGCGCCGCAGCGGCCGGACTTCACCCGCCAGGCGGGTCACGGCGAGGTGGGGATGAAGACGTCCTTCGTGAACAACAACCGCAACAAACGGTCCGTCTCGATCGACGTGAAGAGCGACGCCGGGCGCGAGGCGCTGAAACGGCTGGTCGCGACGGCAGATGTGTTTATCCAGAACTTCCGCCCGGGCGTCGTGGAACGCCTCGGCATCAGCGAGGCCGAATTGCGCGAGATCAAGCCCGACCTGATCTATGTCTCGATGAGCGGCTGGGGCGAGAAGGGACCGCTGTCCCATAAGCCGGTCTACGACCCGATCATTCAGGCGCTGTCCGGCCTGGCCACGGTTCAGGGCGGCTCCGACACGGAACGGCCGCGGCTGATCCGCACCATCCTGCCCGACAAGCTGACGGGCGTGACCGCGGCGCAGGCGGTCGTCGCAGCGCTGGCAGGGCGCGCCAAGACCGGCGAGGGACAGCACGTGAAGGTCTCCATGCTCGATTCGATCATCGCCTTTCTGTGGTCCTCGGACATGGGCGGGCAGACCTATGTCGGCAAAGAGGTCAGCGCCCAGAAGGCAGCGACCTTCATCGACCTGATCTACGAGACCAAGACCGACTACATCAGCGTCTCCACCATGACGAATGCCCAATGGGAAGCCTTCTGCAAGACGGCCAACCGGGAGCACCTGCTGGAGGACGAGCGTTTCCTCACCGCCGCGCTCCGGGACGAGAACGCCGACGAACGCCTGAGATTGATCCAGGACGCTCTGCTCGAGCGTCCGGCGGCGGAATGGCTCGAACTTCTCGACGAGGCCGGCGTGCCCTGCGCGCCGGTGCTGACGCGCGGACAGATGATCGACCATCCCCAGATCAAGGCGAGCGAGATCGTCATCGAATACGATCACCCGCAACTCGGCCGACTGCGCCAGGCGCGTCCGGCCGCCCGCTTCGAGGGCACGCCGACGTCGATCCGCAACGGCGCCCCGCAACTCGGCGAACATACCTACGACGTGCTGGCCGAGGTCGGGTACAGCGAGGCGGAGATCGACGCCATGGTCGAGGCGCGCATCCTGCACGCCGACAAATCGCGTTAAGCGCGGCATGACCTACCGCCTTTACAATCGGCCGGGATCGGGCGGTTTCGTCGTCGAAGCAGCGCTCACCCTCGCGGAGGCGCCGTTCGAACTGGTGGAGCTGGATTCGAAGCCGGGCACGCCGTTGCCGGAGAGTTTCCGGACCACCAATCCCTGGGGCCAGGTGCCGACCCTGATCCTGCCCGACGGCACGACCATGACCGAAACGGCGGCGATCCTGATCCACATCGCCGCGTGTTTTCCCGAGAGCGAGCTGGCGCCGCCGCCGGGGACCTCCGCGCACGCGCTGTTTATGCGCTGGATCGTCTTCGCGAACGTCAACGTCTACGAAGCGGTGGCGCGGCGCGGCTATCCGTTCCGCTACACCACCGATCCCGTCGCCCACGATGCGATCCGCGAGGCGGCGATCGCCAGGATGGGCGAAGCCCTCGGAGTCCTGGAGGGTGCCGTCGCCGGACCCTTCCTGCTCGGCGACGCGATGACATTGGCGGATGTCTATATCGCCATGCTGTTCATCTGGCACCGGGGGGAGATTCGCGCGCCGCGGCTCACCGCTTTGACGAGCGAAGTGCGCAGCGATCCCATCGTGGGGCCGATCTGGCGACGGCATTTCGGCGAACGGTAGGGAGACTTCGGATGAGCGTCGACCGCGCCCTGTTTCATCCCGACTACAAGCCCGAACCCTATTGGTGGGAGGCGGCGCGCCCCGGCACGAAGCATTCCGCCGATCTGCCGGACAGCACCGAGATTTTCGTCATCGGCAGCGGCTATGCCGGTCTTTCTGCCGCCTTGGAGTTGGCGCGCGAAGGGCGCAAGGTGACGGTCGCGGATGCGCTTGCCTTCGGGGAAGGCGCCAGCACGCGTTCCGGCGGCGGCGTCAGCGCCGGGGTCAATATCGGCAAAGGCCTTTCCGGCGGCCCGGGCCAGGCCAGCCGTCCGAGCGATCTGATCGAGGGGCTTTTGGCGGAAAGCCTGGCGGCCTACGAGTTCGTCCAAACCATCGTCGAGCGCGAGGGCATCGAATGCCATTTTGAGCGCCGGGGCCGCTTTGTCGGCGCCTATACGCCGGCGCATTTCGGCGACATGGCGAAGAAGGCGGATATGTTGAACCGGGTAATCCAGGTGGGCGCCCGGATGATCCCCCGGGAAGCGCAGCGCGACGAGATCGGCAGCGATTTCTATCACGGCGGCATGGTGATCGAGCGCGCCGGGAAGCTGCATCCCTCGCTGTTCCACAAGGGCCTGCTGGAGGCCTGCCACCGCGCCGGGGTGACGCTCTGCGCGCACACGGAAGTGGTGCGTATCGACGGCGCGCGGGGCGCTTTCACGCTCGCGACCGGCAAGGGCGAGTGCCGCGCGGAGCAGGTGATCGTGGCGACCAACGCCTATACCGGGGCATTGAGTCCGAAGCTGCGCCGCCGCATCGTGCCGATTTCCAGCCAGATCATCGTGACAGAGGAATTGCCGGAAGATCTGGCATTGGAACTGATTCCGAACGGCCGGACCATTTCCGAAAGTCCGCGCATCACCAGCTATTACCGCCTGCTGCCGGGCGACCGGCGGGTGATGTACGGCGGGCGCGCCCGCTTCGAGACCGTTCATCCCGATGTCAGCGCTACTTTGCTGCACGCCATGATGACGGAACGCTGGCCGCAACTGAAAGATGCCCGTATCACGCATTCCTGGTCCGGGCTGGTTGCGATGACCGTCGACGCGGTGCCGCATATGGGCGAGGAGGCCGGCGTCCATTTCTGTACCGGCTGCAATGGCAGCGGGGTGGCGATGATGACCTATCTCGGCCGCCAGGTC
Organism: Rickettsiales bacterium; assembly: GCA_038131165.1. Taxonomy (GTDB): domain Bacteria; phylum Pseudomonadota; class Alphaproteobacteria; order UBA8366; family UBA8366; genus UBA6544. The sequence continues at coordinate 19,635 of JAYPOZ010000041.1, forward strand.
GCCCGCCGTATTCTGCAGGACGGCCAATCCGACAGCGCCTATGCGGCGCTCGACTTTCCGAAAGTGCCGGTGCCCTTCTACCGGGGCAATCCCTGGTTCCTGCCGATTGTCGGCAACTACTACCGCTATCTCGACCGCAAGGAGCGCAGGCAGGCAAACAGCGCTTCTTGAACGGGCGCCGTTCCGGCGTCGGTGATCCGCCCGGCTCCTGTCTCCGTATTCAGGATAGAGGGGCGGAAAGCTCTTCTTCTGATCAATAGGCTGGTTTGAAGAATGACGACACGACTGACGGAACACGCCGCACTTGAACTGCTGGACGGACGCTACCGTCTGATTCAAGTGTCGTGGGACCGTAATGACCGGGGCGGCAACTACGACTATTTTCATGCCGCTTTCGAGCCCGATGGACGGTGGAACGCCGAATTCTACGACAGCGACGGGCAGTCGATCTGGGTCGGCGGGACCGAAGCGACGTTGGACTTCGAGTGGGAACACCGGACGGGAGGCCCCGACAAGGCGAACGGGCGCGTGACCGGAGACCCCGGCATCAGGGTCGACGTCAGGGATGTGGCCTTTGACGAGGTGCCATCCGGCGCGTTGTGCCAGACGGCGGACGAACGCGGCGACGGCATCCCGCGGCACTGGAAGAAATGGCGGATCGTTTGACCGCGGATACCTCCATGGGGCGGCCGCCGGACCCGGCGGTATCCGGTCGCGCATGCATGACCGTACTCTACGATGGCGCCTGCCCCCTTTGTGAGAAGGAGATTGCCTTCTATCGCGCCCGCAAGGGAGCGGAACATATTATGTGGCGCGATGTCAGCCGCGACGGCGTCGGCAAAGACGCGCCCGGCGTCTCCAGAGAAGAGGCGCTTGCGCGCTTCCATATCGTTCGGGCCGACGGTTCCGTTGTCTCCGGGGGCGCGGCGTTTTCCAGTCTCTGGATGGCTCTTCCCGGTTTTCGTTGGTTGGGACGGCTCATGAGCGGGCGGGCGATGCTCGGATTTCTGAACTGGTCCTATAATCGTTTTCTGACCCTGCGCCCGTATTTGCAGGCCGCGCTCGCGGCGCGGCACAGCTGAGTTCATGGCGCTCCGCGGAGAGAGCCCGAAATCTTCGCCTCCCTCATTGGCGTCTTTCGGCCCAACGCTGAACGCGGTCGTCATCGGCGCGCAGGGCGGCATCGGCGCGGCGTTGGTGGACGTACTGGCCGGGTCGCCGGCGGTGGCGCACGTCCATGCGTTCGCCCGGGCCGCCGAGGAGCGAAGGATAGAAGGGGCGACATACTCGTCGGTGGACATCGAGAGCGAAGAAGCCATTGCGGCGGCGGCGGCACAGGTTCGGCGCTCGGTCGGCGAAGTGAGCTTGGTGATACTGGCGACCGGCATTCTGCACGATGGTCCCGGGATGCAACCTGAGAAATCCTGGAAGACCATTGATGGCGCCGCGATGGAGCGGGCTTTCCGGATCAATTGCACTGGGCCGGCGCTTGCCGGCAAGCATTTCCTGCCAATGCTGCGACGGGATTCCAAGACGGCTTTTGCCGCCCTCTCCGCCCGGGTCGGAAGCATCGGCGAGAACCGGCTCGGCGGCTGGTATGCGTACCGCGCATCGAAAGCGGCGCTGAATATGACGATTAAGTCCCTGTCGATCGAGTTGGCGAGAACCCGGCCCGATGCGCTTTGCGTGAGCCTGCATCCCGGCACCGTCGACACCGCGCTCTCCAAGCCGTTTCAAAGCCGCGTGCCGGAGGCCCAGTTGGCGTCGCCGGAAGCGGCGGCGCGCAATCTCTTGGGGGTTCTGAATGGTCTGTCTCCGGCGGACAGCGGGGGACTGTTTGCGTGGGACGGAACACGTATCGAGTTCTAGGGATTCTATTTCGGGCAAGGGCGGCGAGGGGTGACGGACGCCGGAACCGCAATACATTCATCGGAGTACAGCCAAGGAGAATGCCCGATGTCCGAGACAGCAGCGCCATCCGCGAAAACCAATGGCGATTTTCAGATAAACCCTCTCTCGGAGGATATCGGCGCGGAAATCCGGGGACTAGATCTCGGCCGGGCGATGGACGACGCCTTGTTCGGCGCGGTCTACCAGGCCTGGCTCGATCATCAGGTCCTGCTGTTCCGCGGCCAGTGTTTGACGGACCCGCAGATGATCGATTTCAGCCGCCGCTTCGGCGATCTCGATCTGGCGCCGATCCCGGGGCATGGCAAGGCATTCGTCGAGGGAATTCCGGAGATGTTCGTGATCTCGAATGTCATCGAGGACGGCCGGAAAATTGGCTCGCTCGGCGACGGCGAATGTCTCTGGCACACCGACATGGCCTATACCGAAGTACCCCCGAAGGCGAGCTGCCTTTATTCGCTCGAAGTGCCGGAGGCGGAGGGCGACACGGGGTTTCTCAACATGTATGCCGCCTATGAGACGCTGCCCGACGATCTGAAGCGGCGGATCGAAGGACGGACGATCAAGCACGACACGCAATATACGCTCGACGGGCTCGACCGGGCCGACGGCCCGCCGCTGAGCGAAGCCATCGCGCGGGGCACGTTCGATGTGGTCTCTCTGCCGGGAATCAGTCACCCGATCGTGCGGACCCATCCGGAGACCGGGCGCAAGGCGCTTTATATCGGCCGTCGCCAGAACACTTACGTGAACGGCCTTCCGGTCGGGGAGTCGGAGGAACTGCTGGACGCGCTCTGGGCGCATGCGGATGCGCGCGGGGCGAAGACCTTGCATCACCGCTGGCGGCCGGGCGATCTGCTGATCTGGGACAACCGCTGCGTCATGCACCGCCGGGACGAGTTCTCGCCGGCGGCACGGCGCATCATGCACCGCACCCAGGTGCGCGCTGACGCGGCCCCCGTCTAAAGCGCCTGTTCGAGCAGTTCGCCGACCATCACCACCTCGCCGTTCTGGTTCTTCGCCTCGACCTCGAAACGGATACGCTTGCGCGCGTCGATCTTCTCGACGAGGCGCACGGTGGTGGTGACCGTATCGCCGGCGATCACCGGGCGGAGGTATTTCGACGAGGAGGAAAGCAGCGCGGTGCGGATCTTAAAGCGCTCGCAAAACTGCACCAGCGGTTGCGACATGAGGGCCGTGGTCATGACGCCATGGGCGATCCGGTCGGGATAGGGCGAATTCGCGCGCGCCCAGTCGCCGTCCATATGGATCGGATTGAAGCTTTTTATGGCATGGGCGAAGGCGTCGATGGCGGCGCCGTCGATGAGCTGTGACGCGGTCTCGGAGGCGTCGAGCGGGAGGTCTTCGTAAGTGCCGGTCCAGGCTTCGGTGGTCATGGGCTTTTGGCTTTCCGTTGTCTGTGCCCATCGATGTGGAGGCCGGGGACCAGGTGTCAACGGCGGCGCCCGTCCAGCCTCAAAGCTGTTTGAACATGAAACTGACCGGATCGCGCTTGCCGCCGAACGGATCGAGGGCGTAATCCGGAATGATTCCGGCGATCTCGAAGCCGAGAGAGAGGTAGAGCGGCTCCGCGCTGTCTCCCGCTCTGGTGTCCAGAGTGATCAGGGTTCGGTCCCTTTCCACCGCGAGGCGTTCGAGCTCCGTCATCAATGCGCGGGCAATGCCGCGACGGCGGCAATCGGGATGGACGAGGAGTTTCACGACCTCCGCGCGGTGCGGCTGATTGGGCGGGGTGTCGCGGTCCAGATGGACGGTGCCCACGATTCGGCCGCCGTGCCGCGCGATCAGCAGATCGCGGGTGCCCGCCACCACGCCGGGGCGGACTTTTCCCCGCCAGAAGGCTTGGCATTCGCCGAGGGTGAGCGGGAGGACGAAGCTGACGCTGGCGCCGTCATGGACGCAGTCGGACAGCAGGCGAGCGAGGCCGTCCACATGTGCGTCGTAATCTTCCGGCGCGAGGCGTTCAATGCGGGTTTCCATTGGCGCGGCCGGTCAGACAATCGCGAGAATGTATTTTGCAGCCTGGTCCCCCTTCGTCTCGAAGACGCTGGCGCCGAAAAGCCGATAGCGCAGGCAGTCGCCCGGCCGAAGGTTGTAGGACGTACCCTCGATCGTCATCTCGAGCGCGCCTTCCAGTAACAGCAAATGATGCTCTAGACCGGGCCGGGGCGGTTTGCCGTACTCGATCCGACTGCCCGCCGGCAGCGCGCCTTTCAGGAGTTCCGCCGCGAGGGAATCCGCCGGCGGCGAGACGGAGCGCCTCTTGAAGCCGGTTTCCGGATCTTCCCAGAGCGGCTGGTCCTCGCGGGCGACAAGCGGCTCGAAGTCTACTTCGACGGCGGCCAATAGGCGCGAGACGGAGAGCCCATAGGCGGCGCAAAGTTTTCCCAGCACCGATGCGGTCGGGCTGACGTCGCTCTTCTCCAACCGGGAGAGGGTGGCGCGGCTGATGCCGCATTCGGCCGCTAGGTCGTCAAGCGACCAGCCGCGTTCGAGGCGGAGCGTCTTCAGTCGGTCGGCAATGCGGTCGTCGAGTGAATATCCCATATTTGAGAATATATCTCATATATGGGAATTTGTAAAGGGCGAGGCGGCCAGGTTTCGCGCTCGACTCTAGGCGGCGAGATCCTTCATCCGTCCGGGATTGCGCTGGCTGAGGAGGGGGCGGACCCATTTGCCGAACCGTTCGGCCTCCTCGTCATGGAGATAGCCCGACAGGCAGAACGAATGGCAGCCCACATCGATATAGCCTTGCAGGGTCTCGGCGCATTGCTCGGGCGTGCCGACGACGACGATGCCGGCGCCGGGGCGGGCTTGCGTGAGGCCCGTCCACATGTGCGGGGCGATCATCTTGCCGTACTCCTCGGCCAATTGGCGGACCCGCTGGTTGGCGGCCGAATTGGCGAAGTGGGTGCGGATGATCTCTTTCTGCTCGTCGGTGACATTGCGCACCAACCCCTCGGCGACTTCCCAGGCTTCTGCTTCGCTCTCGCGGCAGATGATCTGCAGGCGCATGCCAAAGCCGATCTCCTCCGCGCGTCCGTGCTTCGCGGCCAGCGCCCGCATCTCCCGGATATTGGACTCGATCCGCTCGACCGTGTCGCCCCAAAACAGATGCACGTCGGAATGCTTGGCCGACAGCTCGGCGGCTTGCTGCGAGCCGCCGCCGAGATAGAAGCGCGGATGCGGCTTCTGGTAGATTTCGGGGCCGATATGAGCCTGTTTCAACTGGTAGTGCTTGCCGTTGTAGTCGATCTTCTCGCGCGTCGCCCAGAGCGCCTTGCAGATTTCGACCTCCTCCTGCATCACCTCGTAGCGCTGGTCCTTATCCAGGCCGACGCCTTCCGCCTCGTTCTCGACCTCGTTCTGGCCGGCGATCAGGTTGATGGAAATGCGGCCGCCGGTCATCTGGTCGAAGGTCGCGACCATCTTGGCGAGCAGAACCGGGTTGATATAGCTCGGCCGCGCCGCGACCAGCATCCGGATCGACTTAGTGTTCCGGGTCAGCAAGGCGCTGGTCAGCCAGGCGTCCCAGCAGGCTGCTGCGACCGGCAGCAAGATATACTCGAACCCGTTATCCTCTGCCGCTTTCACGACCCGCTCGAACATTTCCGTAGAGGGAGGAACCTGTTGGGGAATGGCATAGTCGAGCGTGTCGCCGCGCGTGGGCAGGAACCATCCGAATTCGAGATCTCGCATCATGTCGCCTCTTAAGTCTGCTTCGCATCACGAAGGCGCATCATTAGCAGTGCCGGCAATTCTCGTCCAATGATCCCGGTCTATGCCGTCGCGGGAAGTTCGATCCAGAACGTGCTGCCGCCGGACCCGGAGCTGAAACCGATATTGCCGCCCATCAGTTCCACCAACTCCTTGGCGATCGTCAGTCCGATGCCGCTCCCCTGGATGTTGCTTGTCTCGCGACCAAGCCGGTTGAAGGGCTCGAAGATGTGCTGTTGCAAATCCTCCGGAATCCCCGCCCCTGTGTCGGCGACAGATATCCGGACGATCTCGGGTGCGTGGCGGGAAACTTCGATGGTCACGGTGCCTCTGTCTTCGTTGTATTTGATTGCGTTGGAGATGAGGTTGAGCAGGACTTGGCGCAACTGCAACGTATCCGCCCGGCAGGCATCGATGGATTTTTCGTCGCGACCGATATCGATCTTGATGTTGCGCTCGTCCGCCTGCGGTTTGGACATGGCGACGCAATCCTGGAGCATCGCGGAAAGGTCCACGTCTTCGATTTTGACGGGCACTTTCCCGGCTTCGATTTTGGATAAATCCAACACCTGATTTATCAACGCAAGGAGATGTTCCCCATTATCGAGGACTTGCTGGACGTAGCGTTGATGTCTTGCCGAAAGCGGATCGTCGGGATCGTCGGCCAACAATTGGCTGAAGCCGAGGATGGAATTTAGCGGCGTTCGCAACTCGTGACTCATCGACGACAGGAACTCGGATTTTGCCTGACTGGCAGCCCGTAACGCTTCGGTTTCTTTTCGATGGGAGATATTCACCGAAACGGTGCCGATTCGGTCGACGCGGCCAGCGGCGTCGAACACCGGAAATTTTGTGGCGCTGCGGACATACATGCCGTCGGCCGTCGTGACGTCGTTTTCGTCGTAAAGAACGGAACCTGTTTCGATGACCTCGCGGTCAAGCGACGCAAACCTTTCTGCCTCCGCGTCGGCCCCCGTTAATTCGCCGATGCTCTTGCCGATCGCCTGTTCGGGAGCGACGCCGAAGGTGTCGCAGAAGCCCTTATTGACCATGACATAGCGACCGTCGCGGTCCTTCAGCGAAATGAGCGCCGGAATATGGTCAATAACTCTCCGAAGCAGCGTTTCCCGCTCGGCCAATTCGTTTTCGGCTTTCTTACGTTCGGTAATGTCCGTGCGTATGGCCACGGTCCCGCCGTTGGACGTCTTTCGTTCCTCGAAGCGGATCCATTGCCCGGCGGTGGTCAAGTATTCAAACGGTCCATTGGGGTTACGAAACCGCTCCATTCTTGCCGATAAGTGTTCTTCCTGACTATCGTAAGCCGCCGGGGTGTATCCCGCTTCGATACCGCCGCGCACTATTTCCTCGAACTTCGTGCCGGGTTCAAGCAACCCAAGTTTGCTAATTCTGGGAAGCGTTCTTTTGTAGGCTTCGTTGCACATCACGAGGCGCTCTTCCGCATCGTACAAGGCAAAGCCCTCGGACATCGTGGCAATGGCCTCCCTGAGCAGGTTCTCGGACTCGCGACGGGCGGTAATGTCGCTACCCGATCCCCGGTATCCCCGAAAGGTGCCGTCCTCCGCGAAGATCGGTTTGCCATTTGTCGATAGCCACTTCGGTTCGATGCCTTCGCCCTCTCTGCGGTAGACGAAATTGCGAAAGGGTTTCCGTTCCTGCAGAATCTGCAGATGCTCTTCCCAGTGGGGGTTATCGTAATCGGGCCCGAATCTCTCCTCGTGGGTTTTGCCGTAATACCACTCTGCCGGCACGCCGACGATGCGCTCCACATTCGGCGACATATAGGTAAACCGAAGATCCGCATCCATCTCCCACAGCCAATCCGAACTCGATTCGGCGAAATCCCGAAACCGTTCCAAATTTTCTCTTAGGGCGGTCTCGGCGAATTCGGCGCGCTCGGTGACCTCTCCTTGGCGTAACGCGGCTTCGATGATTTTCGGCAAGGTCAGCAGATAAATGTCGTCTCGGTCCTTGACCAGATAGCTGAAAACGCCGAGCGAAAGAGCGTCGGTTGCGTCGTTGGCGTCGCCGACCCCGGACAGCATGACGATGGGAAAACTGTCGTCTCGCGCCAACAATGTGCGGGCGAGCTCAATGCCATTCATGCCGGGCAGGCGATAATCGATGACCATAAGATCGAAGGGCCGTGCCGCGTGCAGCTCCAAGGCGTCTTCCCCGCTACTGCATATTTCGACGAGGAAACCGGCATCCTCCCCGCCGAGGCGGAACAATTGGTGGAGATCCGTATCGTCCTCGACGTAAAGGATACGCCTTTGCGATGCTTGTTTGGGGGCCGAATACATCGGGGCAAGCCTATCCGAAGCGCCAAGGACGGGCGCGTCGCGTAAGCGCTGCTCCGGAATTATCGCGCTGTATCATCTGGTGCCCGATTGAATTTTCGTGCCGCGACGCGCGGATCGACAGCCGGCCACTACTGACTTTCGACCTCGATCCGCGCATTTCGGTCAAGGTTAATAGCAAGAAAAAGGTTAGCGAATCGTTTATGTCCGCAACTTAAAGCGCTGTATCTTGCCCGTCGCCGTCTTCGGCAGTTCGTCGCGGAACTCGATCCAGCGCGGGTATTTGTACTCCGCCAGTTTGCCGCGCACAAAGGTCTTCAATTCCTCCGCAAGTTGGTCCGACCCGTGGTGACCCGCCGCGGTCACGACGAAAGCCTTGGGCTTGATCAGATCGTCCTGGTCCGGATGGGCGACAACAGCGGCTTCCAGCACGGCGTCGTGCTCCAGCAACGCGCCTTCGACCTCGAACGGCGAGACGTAGATCCCGCCCACCTTCATCATGTCGTCGGAGCGGCCGCCGTAAATGTAGTAGCCGTCGGCGTCGAGGGTGTATTTATCGCCGGTCCGGGTCCACGGACCCTTGAAGGTCTCGCGGCTTTTCGCGCGCTGGTTCCAGTACATGATGGCGCTTGTCGGGCCGGCGACTTCCAGATGGCCGAGTTCTCCTTCTGCCACCAACATGCCGTCGTCGTCGACCAGCCGTAATTCGTAACCGGGGACGGCCTTGCCCGAACTGTTGGGGCGCACGTCCCCCCGGTGATTGGTCAGGAAGATATGCAGCATTTCCGTACTGCCGAGACCGTCGAGAATGTCGCAGCCCATGCGCTCCCGCCACCGCCGCAGCAGCTCGCCGGGCAGGGCCTCGCCGGCGGAGACGCAGAGCCGCAGATCGTGCGTGCCCGCCGCCGGCAAGGCGTCGCTCGCCAGCAGCATGCCGTAAAGCGTCGGCACACCGAAGAACAGGGTCACCTTATGCGCGGCGAGAATTTCGGCCACGGCTTCCGGCGTCGGCATGCCGTCGAGCAATACCGTGGTGGCGCCCGCCGCCATCGGGAAGGTGAGGCCATTGCCGAGCCCGTAGGCGAAAAACAGTTTAGCCGCCGAATAGACGACGTCCTCCGCGCCGATGCCGAGAGTGGGCGTGGCATAGAGATCGGCCGTCTGCACGAGGCTCGATTGCAGGTGCACGGAGCCCTTTGGCATCCCCGTGGTGCCGGAGGTGTAGAGCCAGAAGCACATATCGTCGCGGCGGGTGGGCGCGGTCTCGAATTGCGGGTCCGCCGTCTTCAGAGCGTCATTGAGCAATTCGTGTCCATGCGCATCGCCGCCGGACACCAGGACGGTCTTCAGCCCGGCATGGCTGTCGATGTGGCCCTCAAAAGCGGGGAGAAAGGGTTCGGAGACGATCACGCCGGCGGCGCGGCTGTCGGCGACGATATAGGCATAGTCGCGCTCCGTCAGGCGGGTGTTGATCGGCACCGGCACGATGCCGGCCTTGATCGCGCCGAGGAAGGCGGCGACCAGGTCGATCGTATCCGACATGCAGAGAATGACCCGTTGTTCGGATTCTACGCCCCGTTGGGTCAGGACATTGGCCATGCGGTCGACGCGCTCGGCGAGTTCCCCGTAGGTATGACTTCCCGCCGCGTCGATATACGCGGTCTTGCCGGCCCGCCCGGCCTGGAGATTGCGCTCCAGAAGATCGGCGGCGGCGTTATAGTGCGTTTCCTCCGACATGTCCTACCCTCCCCGGTATCTCACGTCGCGTTGGCGGCCTTCAATCGGCCGCATTCAGTAAGGTTACCCAATGCGCGGCCCATTCGCCCGCTTCGTCCTCCGGCAGCGTTCCCGACGTGGCGTCGTGCTTGAAGATGTCACCGATGCGGGTCGCCTGCAATTCGGCCAATGCCGTGTCGAAGTGACGGCCGCCCCAGCAAAAGGTCTCCCCATGGGTGATGTCGCCGAGGGCGAAGATCCCGTATTTTAGACCCTTGAGGGCGGGTTTGGCGGATTGCAGCGATTCGTACAGATGTTTGGCGTTGTCCGGCACGTCCCCATGACCGTAGGTCGACGTGCAAATGATATAGGCGCGCGACGGGTCGAAGACGGCGGCGTCGAGACCGTCCATGAGCTGCATTTCCGCCGCGTATCCGGCTTCGTTCAGGGCGTCGCACATTTCCTCGGCGCACAGCTCCGCTGTGCCGGTCATCGTGCCGACGAGTATCCGTATGTCGGTGGTCATGTCCCGAGTGCTCCACCCGTCCCCATTGCGCGAGGCCGATGCGCGGCGTTGGCCTCTGTCTAGATATGCAGTATAATGCAGCTTGGGTAAACGGAAAAATCGCAATCCATGGACGCACGGCAAACCGACGAGGCTGAAGGCGGGGACGCGGAGCGGGCCTTTTTGAGCACGCTCGGCTCGAGCGTGCGTTCGGCGCGGGCCGCCCGCGGCATGACCCGCAAAATCCTCGCCCGGGACTCCGGGGTGTCCGAGCGCTATCTCGCACAGTTGGAGGCGGGCAAGGGGAATGTCTCCGTGCTTGTCCTGCTGCGCATTGCGGAGGCCATGGCGATGCCGGTCGATCTGTTGTTGCGCGCAGCGGAGCCGGTGCTGGCGGGGCGGCGGGAAATCGAGGATTTGCTGAACCGGATGGACGACGACGCCCTGGCGGGCGTCACCCGGTGGTTGCGGGCGCAGGAAAGCGGACTGACCGCCAGGCGGCGGGCCAGCCGCATTGCGCTGATCGGCCTGCGGGGTGCGGGGAAATCGACGCTGGGCAAGGCTTTGGCGGCCCGTATCGCGGTGCCGTTTGTGGAATTGAACCGGATCATAGAGCAGGAATACGGGGGCTCGCTCGACGATTTGTTCGCGCTTGCCGGGCAGCCCGCCTACCGCCGCTACGAACGGCGTTGTCTCGAGCGCGTCTTGGCCGAGCACGAGAACGCGGTAATCGCGACCGGCGGCGGGATCGTGACCAACGAAGCCGCCTTCTCGGCGCTGCTCGAGCGCACCCATACGATCTGGATTCAAGCGACGCCCGAAGAACATATGGCCCGGGTGGTGGATCAGGGCGATTTGCGGCCGATGTCGGACAACCGCGAGGCGATGCGCGATTTGCGGCAGATTCTGGCAGCCCGCGAAGAAGCCTATGGGCGGGCGAGTGCGGTATTGGATACCTCGGGCCGGTCTGTCGCCGCGAGCGTGGACGAGTTGTCGGCTTTGGCCGGGCGGATTCTGGAGACGGCGCTTGCCGCCGAATGAACCTGCATTATAATTCAGGTTTGCGATGCATGGACGATAGGATGCGGGGCTTCATGATTACCTACGATACGGATCCGGCACGGTACCGGCATTGGACGCTTTCGGTCGACGCCCCCGTGGCGACCTTGACCCTTGCCGTCGACGAAGACGGCGGCATCCAGCCGGGATATACGCTGAAGCTCAACTCCTATGATCTGGGCGTCGATATCGAGCTGAACGATGCATTGAACCGCATTCGCTTCGAGCACCCGGAGGTGCGGGCGGTGGTCGTGACCAGCGGCATCGAGCGGATGTTCTGCGCCGGCGCCAATATCTACATGCTCGGCCTGTCCGATCACGGCTGGAAGGTGAATTTCTGCAAGTTCACGAACGAGACCCGCAACGCGATCGAAGACGCGAGCGCGCGGTCTGGCCTGAAGTTTCTGGCCGCCTGCAACGGGACGACGGCGGGCGGCGGCTACGAACTGGCGCTGGCCTGTGACGAGATCGTCCTGATCGACGACCGGTCCAGCGCCGTGAGCCTGCCGGAAGTGCCGCTGCTCGGGGTGCTGCCGGGAACCGGCGGCCTGACGCGGGTGGTCGACAAGCGGAAAGTGCGGCGCGACCTGGCGGATGTGTTGTGCACCGGCGCCGAGGGTGTGCGCGGCCGGCGGGCGAAGGAATGGGGTTTCGTCGACGAGATCGCCGCGCCGAACGGATTTGCCGACGCGGTGCGACGGCGCGCCGAGGCGCTGGCGGCGCTCAGCGACCGCCCGGCGGACGCCGCGGGGGTCGCCCTGACGCCGCTCGACCGCGTCGCCGACGACACGGGCTACCGCTACCGCCATGTCGAGGCCGCGATCGATACGGACGCCCGGACGGCGACCCTGACGGTCCGCGCGCCCGCCGACGCGGGTCCGGAGACGCTATCGGAGATACAGGCCGCCGGCGCCGATTGGTGGCCGCTGGCGATGGCGCGCGAGCTCGACGATGCGATCCTGATGCTGCGGACCAACAATCCAGACATCGGCACCTTCCTGATCAAGACCGAAGGCGATGCGGCGCATGTTCTCGCCGTCGACGCCGTTCTCGAACGCCATGCGGAGGACTGGTTCGTGCGCGAGGTGACCGGTTTCATCCGGCGCACGCTCTCCCGCTTGGACGTCTCCTCCCGCAGTCTGTTTGCGCTGATCGAGGAAGGGTCCTGTTTCGCCGGCACCTTGTTCGAGTTGGCCCTGGCGGCGGACCGCAGCTACATGCTCGACCTGCCGGAAGAAGACGGGGCGCCGCCCGCGGTATCGCTCAGCCGGCTGAATTTCGGCGGCTACGAGATGGCGAACGACAAGACGCGCCTTGCCGCCCGGTTCCACGATGACGGGGCGCGGCAGGAGGCGTTCACTCAATGTCTCGGCGAGCCGCTTTCCGCGGAGACAGCGCTCGAGCTTGGCCTTGTCACCTTCGCTCCCGACGATCTCGACTGGGAAGACGAGGTGCGGATCGCGGTCGAGGAGCGGGCGAGCTTGTCGCCCGATGCCTTGACGGGGATGGAGGCGAACCTGCGTTTTGCCGGCGCGGAGACTGTGGCGACGAAAGTGTTCGGCAGGCTTACGGCCTGGCAGAACTGGATTTTCAACCGTCCCAATGCGGTCGGCGAGAAAGGGGCCCTGAAGCTCTTCGGCACCGGCAGCCGGGCCGAGTTCGACTGGAAAAGGATATAGACCCATGGCGATCAACTATCAGGAACGCATTCCGAACAACGTCGATCTCGGCAGCGACCGGTCTCTGCAGCGGGCGCTCGAACATTGGCAGCCGAAATTCCTCGACTGGTGGAAGGACCTGGGGCCGGAAGGCTTCCAGAGCGCCGATGTCTATCTGCGGACGGCGACGTCGGTGGATGCCGCGGGCTGGGCGACGTTCGGCAAGGTCAAGATGCCGGACTATCGCTGGGGCATCTTCCTCGCCGATCAGGAACAGGACCGCACCATCGGCTTCGGCGACGAATTCGGCAAGCCGGCCTGGCAGCGGGTGCCGGGCGAGCACCGCTCGATCCTGCGCCGCCTGATCGTGACCCAGGGGGATACGGAGCCCGCCTCGGTCGAGCAGCAACGGCGTCTCGGCCTGACCTGCCCGTCGCTCTACGACCTGCGGAACCTGTTCCAGGTCAACGTGGAAGAAGGACGTCATCTCTGGGCGATGGTCTATCTGCTGCACGGCTATTTCGGACGCGACGGCCGGGAAGAGGCGGAGGAGCTGTTGCACCGCCATTCGGGCGATCCGGATAATCCGCGCATTCTGGGAACCTTCAACGAGCCGATCGACGATTGGCTGAGCTTTTTCATGTTTACTTACTTCACCGACCGCGACGGCAAGTATCAGCTCATGAGCCTGGCGGAATCGGGATTCGATCCGTTGGCCCGGACCTGCCGCTTCATGCTGACGGAGGAATCCCATCACATGTTCGTCGGCGAGACCGGCGTCACCCGGGTGATCCGCCGCGCGCTGGAGAAGATGGCGGACCTCAAGTCGGACGATCCGGCACTGCTGCGCCAGCACGGCGTGATCGATCTGCCAACGATCCAGCGCTACATCAATTTCTGGTTCTCGTCTTCGCTCGATCTGTTCGGCTCGGAGCAATCGTCGAACGCAGCCGGGTCGTTCGCGAGCGGGATCAAGGGCCGTCCCGACGAGGCGCGGTTCGAAGATCATATCTGCCTCGATACGGTGGAGACGCTGGAAGTCCCCGGCCCGGATGGCAACGTCGAGACGATCGAAGTGCCGACCCGCAATACCATGAACGAGATCACCCGCGAGGGCTATATCCGCGATTGCATGGTCGGCGTGACGCGCTGGAACCGGACCATCAAGCGGGCCGGTTTCGATG
>JAYPOZ010000041.1:33834-34101 GCA_038131165.1 Rickettsiales bacterium
TCGAACTGACGCTGCCGAGCCGCCGGTTTCGCCGCAGCATCGGGAGTTGGGCCGGCGTGCCGACCAATCCCGAGGGCACCATCATCCCGCAGGGCGAATACGACCGACGCCTATCCGGTTGGCTGCCGAGCGAAGAGGACCGGGCCTATGTGCGCGCGCTCATGCAGCAGGTGACCGAACCCGGCAAGATGGCGAGCTGGATCGCACCGCCCGATCGCGGCATCAACAATCAAGCGATCGACTACGAATATGTCGAGCTGAGGTGAT
>JAYPOZ010000042.1:0-21503 GCA_038131165.1 Rickettsiales bacterium
TTCAAATGTGCTTCGAGAGAAAGTTGGCGATGGTCTGGTTGAAGGCGTCCGGTGTCTCAAAGTAAGGCGAGTGACCGGCGGTGGGAAGCTCGATTACCTCGGCGCCCGGTATGTGCGTAGCAACCTCCCGGATGAGTGCGGGGGTAAAAAGCGCATCGTGTTCGCTCGTGATCATAAGGGTTGGCACGCTGTAGCCGGCCATGTCCGAGGGAGAGACGCCACCCGGGTTTCTTCCGCTCAGGTCTTCCGGCAAATTAATATTCAGTGAGCCGATTTGGCGATAGAGATACGCCCCTTCCGGGTTGCGTTCGGGAAAATCGGGCGCCACCGCAGCACGGCCGACTCCTTGCTCGGCGAAACGCTGGCGGGATTTTACGAGAGCGTCTTGTACTGGCGGAATATTGAGGCCGCCGGGCGTATTCGACAACACCAGACAACTGACTCGTTGCGGATGAAACACCGCTGTCTTCAGTCCTGTCCAGCCACCCATCGATTGACAGACAATGGCGGTTTTCTCGACTCCTTCAACATCCAGAATGGCGAGCAGATCGCTGTCGAACAGGCTGCGGTCGAAATTTTCGGGTGCGCAGACCGAGCGGCCGAAGATGCGGTGATCGAACACGATAACTTTGTAATACTGCGCAAACTTAGGGACTTGCTGCCACCAACTCGCGGCATTTCCACCGCGGCCATGGGCGAAAGTAATTGCCGGACCCTCTCCGTAAACTTCGTAATATATGCTGGCGCCATTTGTCTCGACCGTCGGCATTGCCCATCTCCCGCTATGGCTGCTCCCAAGGAAGGTAGGTGAGTTGCGGCCAAAATCGCTGCCATCGTGCGATTTTCGCCTCATAGACGTCTCGGGTCGCCAATCGATTGTTGGGCCGGACGATGGATCGAAAGATATCCTCATAACCGAAGGGAGCGATGAGGCTCATCCTTCCATTATCGATTCTGGCGGCGATCGCGGTCGCTGTCGTTGGGAAGCAGGCGACAGCGTGGGCGACGGACTGGAAGGGAGGGATCGGCTTTCCGAAGCGTGTCTCGTACCAGAGGTGAACCCGCGCCTGGTTCTTCACATCGATCCAGATATCGAAATCGGAAAACAGGTTTCGGATGCGCTGAGAGCCTTCCGCTTCGGTCTCTTCGCTCAAATCCGTGTTGTCGAAATATACGAGGTCGATGTCGCCGACGCCATGTTGGGGTGGATAGCCATAACGCGCATTCCAGACGCTTTGCGTAAGGCAGCCGGCACAGAGGTGCCAGTTCGGCAGGTCGATCTGGTCGGCCCGGGACATTATACTGTCGATGATGGGATTTGCCGAAAGAATGGCGCGGATACGATCTTCCAGATGCAATCTTTTCTGGCCCCCTTTGCCCGCCATGTATAGGACTCCAATTTTCCGAGATTAACAGCGCTTTATCGTGAGGTAACGCCTTGAACTCCGACGCTCCATTACGTCTTGCGATATTTGATTGCGACGGCACGTTAGTGAATAGCGCCCATTCGATTATCGAAGCGATGTCGTTGGCATGGAGCGCGGAAGGGCTGGGTGTTCCCCCGACGGATCATGCCATTCGCTCGATCGTCGGCCTGCACCTGGTCGAAGCGATCGGCCGGCTGCTCCCGGGAGCCGACGATACCGTCCACCAGCGTCTGGCGGATCGATACAAGGCTGCATTCTTCGACATTCGCAACCGGCCCAATCATGACGAACCACTCTATCCAGGGGCTGTCGAAGTAATCGAGAAGTTGGAGGCGGGGGGTGTTCTATTGGCGATCGCGACAGGAAAGTCCAGGCGCGGCCTGGAGGTCACGCTCGGCCGTCATGATTTGATCGAGCGGTTCGTGTGCTTGAAGACAGCGGATGACGGTCCCGGCAAACCGCATCCGGCGATTCTGCTGGACGCGATGCGGGAAGTCGGGGTCGAGCCCCGCAAGACCGTTATGATCGGGGATACGACGTTTGATATTACGATGGCGGTAAATGCCGCCGTCACACCGATAGGTGTTGATTGGGGCTATCATGAAAGCCAAGCCCTGAGTGATGCCGGAGCCGAGATCGTTCTCGATACATTTCATGATCTGGAACCCGCACTCAAAAATATATGGAGGCTCTGATAATGCGATCATCCACCATACTGAAAGTGTTGGTTGTTCTGATTGTCGCGGTCGTCGTCGGTGCCGTCGTAGCTGTCGCGAATATGGATTTCAATCAATACAAAGGATTGATTGCAGAGAAGGTGAAAGAAGCGACAGGGCGAACCCTTGTGATCGATGGAGATATCGAGCTCCAACTGTCTTTGACTCCGTCGCTCGCGGTGAGCGGCGTCAAGTTTGCCAATGCCGATTGGGGGACACATCCCCAAATGGTGACCGTCGAGCGTTTTTCGGCGAGAGTTGCTCTATGGCCGCTCTTGTCGAGGACCATCGAAGTCCGGCACGTGTTGCTCCAGGGCGCGGATATATTTATCGAGAGCGACGCCAAGGGTCATGCGAATTTTATCTTTGAGACGGAGGCGAAAACAGCGGCGTCACCCACTACTTCCGGTCCATCCAAAACCTCGACGGCGGAGGAATCGCTAACGATCCCCGTGATCGAAAAAATTCTCATCGAGGATGCCCGGCTGACTTATTTGGACGGGACAACGGGTGGAAAGCAGACGCTATCGCTTGAGCGTGTGTCGCTGACCGGGAATGGCGTGGCTGAACCGTTGGACTTGTCCTTCTCTATCCTCGTTAACGGGCAAGGCGTGAACGGGACCGGGAAGCTCGGTGCGCCCACTGCGCTGACCGACCCCTCGGTGCCTTGGTCGATTAATCTGTCCGTCGAAGCTGGCGGCGCGCGGCTTTCGGCGGAAGGCGAGATACGGGATCTGATCGGCGTCAAAGGCGTGAACCTGTCGGTCGGTGTTACAGGTGCGTCTCTGGCCGCATTCTCGGCGCTGGCCGGCAATCCGCTGCCGCCGCTCGGGCCTTATACCGTGAGCGCGAGAGTTCTGGGCAACCTGAAGGAACAAGTGACTGTTGACGCTATCGCCGTCAAACTCGGGAAAAGCGACATTGGCGGAAATCTGAAAGTCCATCTCGGCGGCCGACGGCCCGCGATCAGCGGTGCCTTTACGTCCAACCTGTTCGATTTGGAAGATGTTTCGAAGAAGCCGGCAGGCGCTGGCGCCGCACAGGCCGCACCTGCGCCCAAGGTAGAGACGGGCGAAAGGGGTAGGGCCACCGCGGCGAAGATTCGGCTCACCCCCGATACATCGTTCCCCGTGGACGCATTGAAACTGGCCGACGCCAAACTTGATCTTATCGCAAGGCGCATCCTTGCATCGGGAGCGGTGATCGAGAATGCCATCATTGGGCTTAATCTGAGCAACGGCGATCTGGTTATTGCACCGATGCGTGCGGAAATATCCAAAGGAAGCCTTGACGGAAAGGTGCGCCTTAATGCGCCGCAAGCCAAGGCGCGGTTGGCCGTTTCGCTCAAGGCGCTCAACATCGATCTTGGTAAGTTGCTGTCGGACTTGGCGGTGACGGATCTTTTGGAAGGAGCGCTCAATGCGGAGGTTGATCTCGCGGGATCTGGCGGCTCGGCGCGTGAGCTGGCGGCAGGATTGGACGGAAGCGTAAAGGCAGTGATCGGTGAAGGGCGGGTGAAGACGACGGCACTGGATGCGTTCATCGGCGGTCCAAC
This sequence comes from Rickettsiales bacterium, assembly GCA_038131165.1. Classification (GTDB taxonomy): domain Bacteria; phylum Pseudomonadota; class Alphaproteobacteria; order UBA8366; family UBA8366; genus UBA6544. The sequence continues at coordinate 3,699 of JAYPOZ010000042.1, forward strand.
CGGCGTTCTCACGAAGTTGATTACGGGGGATCGAAAGGAATTTACCGTCCTGAATTGCGTCGTATCCCATACAGATATCAAGCAAGGCGTGGCGAATCTTTCGGCCGGAGTAATCGACACCGAATATGCGCGGATTTCGGCGGCAGGAAAGGTCGATTTGCGCAGTGAGGCTTTGGATATCCTGGTTTCGCCGGAACCTAAATCCGCCACTTTGAATCTCGCCGTTGCGGTAAAGGTCGGCGGTACACTCGCAAATCCGAGTTACGGTCTCGACGAATTGTCGGTATTGCGTAAATTGGGGGGCGTCGCCTTTGGGCTTGGATTTCCACCGGCGTTGCTTCTTGGGCTTGGAGAACTTGGCGCGGATGCGGAGAGCCCTTGTTTAAGGCCGGTCAAATCCGGAAGCGGAAAATCGAGTCCAGATGCCGAAGCTGCACCCAAAGGGGGCGTGGAGGGTGCCGTTAAGGGGGTAACGGAAGAGGCCGGAAAACTCTTGAAGGGGCTGTTTGGGAAGTGACCGCAAAGGCACCGAAGAAGTTTTACCAGAGCGCGAACGTCGAGCCGCTGGACGGCGAGTATACGATTGTCTTAGACGGCCGGCCGGTGCGCACGCCAATGAAGACCAAATTGTCGGTACCTTCGGAACGCTTGGCCGCCGCCATCGCGTTGGAATGGGATACACAGAAAGATGTCATTGATCTGAATTCCATGCCCATGACGGGGTTTGCGAGCGCGACCCTGGACCGTATCCAGCCGCGTCGGGCAGACGTGGTGGCCGAAATCTCCGGCTACGCGGAAACCGATCTGCTGTGCTATCGCGCAGAGGCGCCCGCCGAATTGGTGGAACGTCAGGAGACGCTGTGGACGCCGCACTTGGAGTGGCTTGCAAAAACGCACGATGTCCGTCTCGCGACGACGGTGGGAATCGCTCCGATTTCGCAATCTGTGGAATCACTCGAAAGGATACGCACCGTGGTTGGACATCGGGATGCGTTCGGCTTGACGGCTCTGCAGGTGTTGACGATGGGAACCGGTTCCGTTGTCTTGGGTCTGGCCGTCGCAGATGGTTATCTGGATGCCGCTGGCGCCTATGCTGCCGGTCAGCTTGATGAGATATATCAGGCGGAAGTCTGGGGAGAGGATCCGCCCGCGACAGAGCGCCGGACTAAGCTTGCCAGAGACCTGGCTGATGCGGAACGCTTTCTCGAGCTGCAAATGCCGCAAGCCTAGTCTGCGCGTGCTTGATTGTTGCGAATGGATTGGCACTGTAAAATCAGTGTCGTGAACCGGCCAGGGGAGAAGCCAGGAAATGCAGGACATCGTCCAAAAGTTGGAGGCAAAGCGGGCACAGGCCCGGCTCGGCGGTGGCGAGCGGCGGATCGACGCCCAACACGCGAAGGGAAAGCTGACCGCGCGTGAGCGGATTGAAGTTTTTCTCGATGCAGGTTCCTTCGAGGAATGGGATATGTTCGTCGAGCATGACTGCTACGAATTCGGCATGGCCGAACAGAAAGTACCGGGCGACGGCGTGATTACCGGACACGGTACGGTAGACGGTAAGCAGGTCTTCGTCTTCAGCCAGGATTTCACGGTTTTCGGTGGATCGCTTTCCGCCGCGCATGCCCGCAAGATCGTGAAGGTCATGGAACAGGCCATGAAGGTCGGTGCTCCCGTCATCGGTTTGAATGATTCCGGTGGCGCCCGCATTCAGGAGGGCGTGGCATCCCTTGCCGGATATGCGGATGTGTTTCAACTGAACGTTCTCGCATCGGGGGTCGTGCCGCAGATTTCCGTCATCATGGGTCCGTGCGCCGGCGGAGCCGTCTATTCCCCGGCCATGACGGACTTCATCTTTATGGTGAAGGATTCGTCCTATATGTTCGTGACCGGCCCCGATGTCGTGAAGACGGTTACGCATGAAGAAGTGACGCACGAGGAGCTCGGCGGTGCCATCACTCACACGACAAGGTCGGGTGTGGCCGATCTGGCGTTCGAGAACGATGTCGATGCACTCCTGCAACTGCGTCGTTTCATGGGATTTTTGCCGTCTTCTAATCGGGAGCGCGCACCCGTCCTGCAAACCGATGATCCGGAAGACAGGCCCGAACCATCGCTCGACACTCTAGTGCCGGATAATCCCAACAAGCCTTATGATATCAAGGAGTTGATTGAAAAGGTCGTGGACGAAGGCGACTTCTTCGAATTACAGCCCGCTTATGCGGGGAATATCGTGATTGGCTTCGCCCGAATTTCAGGCCGCTCCGTCGGCATTGTTGCCAATCAGCCGATGGTCCTCGCGGGATGCCTGGATATCAATTCCGCAAAGAAGGCCGCGCGGTTTGTCCGATTTTGCGATTGTTTTGAAATTCCGATCGTAACTTTCGTCGATGTTCCGGGCTTCCTGCCGGGAACAGATCAGGAATTCAACGGCATCATCAAACACGGTGCGAAGTTATTGTTCGCCTTTGCGGAAGCCACGGTGCCGAAAATCACGGTTATTACGCGCAAGGCCTATGGCGGCGCTTACGATGTCATGAGTTCGAAGCACTTACGCGGCGACATGAACTACGCCTGGCCCACCGCGGAGATCGCGGTGATGGGGCCGAAAGGCGCGGTAGAGATCATCTTCCGCGAGGACATCGGCGACGAAGAGAAGATTGCGGCGCGAACCGAGGAATACCGGGAACGGTTTGCCAATCCATTTGTCGCGGGCTCGCTCGGCTTCATCGACGATGTCATCATGCCGCGAAATACCAGGCGGCGGATTTCACGCGCCTTGAAATTGCTTGAAAACAAAAAGCTGGAAAACCCCTGGAAAAAGCACGCGAATATTCCGTTATAGCGCGCCGGAGAAACGGCCATTAACACGGACCCGGAACACTCTAATCTGGCCCGCGGGCGTCGCCGTCTTCGGGCATTCAGATACCACGTTATGATCTATATCGTGGTAATGACGGTCATTGTGCCTGTGAATTTGCTGACCACGCCGGAGAACCCGTGGTTCGTCCTCCCGCTGGTGGGGTGGGGAACCCCGCTCGCGTTTCATGCCGCCTGGGCAATGGGTCTTCTGGATGCGCTCTTTGGCCAAAAATAGTGCCCATACCCCCGAATTGGAATTTTGCAAGAAAGCCTGCTCCCATGACCGATATTGAGATTGATCTCTACAGCGATACCCAATCGAAACCAACCGACGCGATGCGCAAAGCGATGGCGGAGGCGGAAGTCGGCGATGAACAACAAGGAACCGATCCGACCGTCAACAGACTATGCGAAATGACGGCGGAAATACTGGGGAAGGAGGACGCCGTATTTCTGCCGTCCGGCACGATGTGCAACCAGATATCGGTCGCGGTTCATTGCCGTCCAGGAGATGAAATTATCGCGGATAAAACAGCCCACATCGTCAATACGGAAGGCGGCGGGCTGGCTGTTTTCGCCGGCGCGATGGCCCGGGTCGTCGACGGCGTGCGGGGGGTGTACACGGCGGAGCAGATGGAGGCGGCGGTGCGCCGCGCAAGGCGGCACACGCCGAAGCCAAAGATGGTGGTTATAGAGCAAACTTCCAATCATGGTGGAGGATCGGTCTGGCCCATCGAGACGGTCCGCGAGGTCGGGCAGGCTGCGCACGCAAAAGGCCTCATCATGCATATGGATGGGGCACGCCTGTTAAATGCGGTGGTTGCGACCGGCGTTCCCGCGCATGAGTTCGCGGAGCCTTTTGACACGCTTTGGCTCGACCTATCGAAAGGGCTCGGCTGTCCCATCGGCGCTGTCTTGGCGGGAAGCAAGGATTTCATCGAACAGGCATGGCAATGGAAGCAGAGGATGGGCGGCGCCATGCGCCAGGCCGGTATTGTCGCGGCCGCAGGCATCCATGCGCTGGAACACCACGTCGAGCGAATGGCCGAGGATCACGACAATGCTCGATATTTCGCAGAACTCTTAGGAAATACGCCGGGCGTTTCCGTCGAAGATGGTATCGCCACGAATATGGTCTTCTTCAGTGTCGAAGGCACGGGAATGACCGCGGAAGTCTTTCGCGACCGGCTAATCGAAACTCACAAGGTTCGCATCGGCGCGAACGACCTATATCGGATGCGAGCCGTTACGCATTTGGATGTCTCGAGGGCTGGAATTGAGCGGGCCGCGGCCGCCGTGCGCGACCTGGCCCGCTCGGCATTGAGTTAATTCGTCAAATCGCCACCGGTGACGCTGTAATTCACCACGAACTCGAACGGGAAATTCACATTTCCACTCGCGCTTGTGGAGGATCCTTTAGCAATTGCCAAAGCGGCGCTGCGGGAGGACGCGGAAAGTTGGCTGCGTTCGCCGAAATTCGTCGCCAGTTGCTTTGGATCGTTCCGTCGGATGCGCTCGCTAATCCCACGAATGCCGATATTCGCAAGAGTATCGTCAATCGCGGCGTCACTGAGTTTGAGGCCGGGTGCGGCACAAAGATAACCAAACATTACTTGCCCTGGCCGATTGTCGGGGTCGTCCGCCGGATAGTCCCATTCGGTTTGGAAACCAGCGCAAGAGGCGTTCCCAGCGAGCGTGTAGCGCTGATATCCGATGCGGGAAATCGGATTGTAGACGTCGCCGCTTTCGCCCCAGGCAATCGACTTTCGGGTATTGTGGTTCCAGGTCTCCACCATATTACGAAGGGCGTAGGGATATTGAACGGCGGTTTGGACGCTAGCTTTGGTGACGTAAAACACCTCAAGCCGCATCTCCTGCCCGTTGAAGCCCGCGTATTCTTCGTATTCCCAAGGATCGGCAAAAGCGACGCGTAGCGGCTGAATGCCGGTCTGAGCCTTGCCGTAGAACCGCAGAAGGGAATTCTCGGGAGCGAGTTCCACGACTTTGTCGTATTGACCTGCGGTCCCGGCACAGCCACCGAGAGCAAGTGTCAGGCCTAACAGGGGAATCGTCAGCTTTCTTAGCGGAAACAATGCCATTACGTCCTCCATAGACGTGAGTGAACGAGTCCCACCCTGCCTCTCTTCTGCAGATAATGCAGCGGGCCGACGAATTCAACACATGCTTTGCGGTCCGTACACCTCAAGCGAAGAGCCACCGAGTTGACAAAGCCGTGAATTTCGGTCGAATGGCTCGGAGAAAATTGACCTAAAAGAAACGATTGGGGCGTAGGCGTGTTCAAGAAGATTCTCATTGCGAACAGAGGTGAGATTGCTTGCCGGGTCATGCGGACGGCTAAACGCATGGGAATCTCGACCGTAGCCGTCTATTCGGATGCCGATGCCGGAGCGTTGCATATGCGGATGGCAGACGAAGCCGTGAACGTAGGCGGTGCCCCATCGGCGGAAAGTTATTTGGTCGCGGAGCGGATCGTCCAGGCCGCGAAGGATACGGGTGCCGAAGCAATCCATCCGGGCTACGGTTTTCTCTCGGAAAATGCGGCGTTTGCCGAGATGCTTGAGGACGCCGGGATCGTCTTTATCGGTCCCAACACGCATGCCATCGGCGCCATGGGCGATAAGATTGAATCAAAAAAGCTTGCGGCTGAAGCGGGGGTGAACACCATTCCTGGCCATACGGCGGCCATCCCGGACGCTGAACAGGCTGTCGCCATAGCGCGCGACGTCGGCTTTCCGGTCATGATCAAGGCGTCTGCCGGCGGTGGCGGCAAGGGAATGCGGATCGCGCGAAGCGAAGACGAAGTGCGTTCCGGGTTCGAATCCGCCGTCAATGAAGCCCGGTCCAGTTTCGGCGACGACCGCGTGTTTATCGAGCGGTTCGTCGAGGACCCGCGGCATATCGAAATTCAGATCATGGCCGACACGCATGGCAATGTCATTCATCTCGGCGAGCGCGAGTGTTCCATTCAGCGGCGTCATCAGAAAGTCGTCGAGGAAGCACCGTCTCCATTCGTCACCGACGATTTACGGGAACGGATGGGGGCGCAAGCCGTGGCTTTGGCAAAGGCGGTGGATTACCGCTCCGCCGGTACTGTCGAGTTCATTGTCGATTCCGAGCGAAACTTCTTCTTTCTCGAAATGAATACCCGCCTGCAGGTGGAGCATCCGGTGACGGAATATGTGACGGGGCTCGATCTCGTGGAACTGATGATACGAAGTGCGGCCGGAGAGAAATTGCCGATTTCGCAAGCAGACGTATCGCTGACGGGATGGGCGGTCGAGACGCGGGTCTATGCGGAAGACCCGTTGCGCAATTTCATGCCGTCCATCGGCCGGCTGGTGCGCTATCAGGCTCCGCCGGAAGATGCACATGTTCGGGTGGATACCGGTGTCTTCGAAGGCGGTGAGATCTCGATGTTCTACGATCCGATGATCGCCAAATTGATCACCGGAGGGGCGTCACGAGCGGAGGCCATCGATCGTATGCGAGACGCACTCGATCGATATTACATTCGCGGGATCGCTCACAATATTCCTTTTCTTGCCGCCCTTATGAAGCACCCGCGCTTTAATGAGGGTCGCTTGACGACAGGTTTTATCGACGAAGAGTTTCCCGATGGCTTCCGCCAGGAAAGTCTCGAACCTGAAGACCCGGCGCTCATGGTTGCGGTCGCCACGGCGATGCATCTAACGATTTCGGAGCGGGGCGAAGCGGAGCGTGAAACTTCAAGAGGCCGCGCGTTTGTCGCTTTTCTGCAGGACGAAGACCGTAGCGAGTACCCAGTACGTGGTGGGCGCGCCGCCGGTGGTTGGTTGATCTCGGTGGCGGGGACAGATTTCGAAATTCACGGAACATGGAAGCCGGGCGATCCCATGTTTCTGGGAACTGTGAACGACCAAGATATTTGCGTTCAAGTAAGCCGCAATCCGGTTGGTTTTCGGCTAACGCATGCGGGCGGGCAAATGGATATCGCCCTTCTTGAGCCCCATGTCGCCGCCCATCAGAGACGCATGCCGAAAAAAGAGCCGCCGGACACGTCCAAGTTTCTGCTCTCGCCGATGCCGGGGCTGTTGATTCGCCTCGCCGTGGAGAGTGGTCAGGAGATCAAGTCCGGCGAGGAGCTCGCGGTTGTCGAGGCCATGAAGATGGAGAATGTCCTGCGTTCCACACGCGATGGTGTGATTGGTACCGTTCACGCCGCGCCAGGCGACAGCCTGACAGTCGATCAGAAGATTCTCGAATTCGAATGACCGCCGAGGAACGCCGATGTGTGCGGGCCATAATTACAGGCCGCGTCCAAGGGGTCTGGTTTCGCGCCTGGACGGATAAGAAAGCGCGTAAGTTGGGTCTCGACGGTTGGGTGCGGAATAAGCGGGACGGCTCCGTGGAGGCGGTCTTCGCAGGCTCCGACGAAGCCGTGGGCGAAATGCTGACAGCCTGTTCGAAAGGCCCGCCGGCGGCAAGGGTCGAAGATGTCTCGTTTGGACCGGCCGAGGACCCTGGCTCGGGCTTCCACGTTCTGCCGACCGAATAATACTGCTGTCACGTCTCCTCGTCCGGGAAGGTTTCCGCGAACGCGGCCATAAGGGCGACGTCCAGGTCTTCCATCGTGACAAGCAGCCCAAGTTGGACCAGCGATGTCACGCCGAGATCGGGATCGCCAATCCCGCAAGGAACAATGGCATCGAAATGGGCGAGTTCCGGCTCGACGTTGATGGAGATACCATGAAAGGTCACCCAGCGTCTGACTCGAACGCCGATGGCGGCAATCTTATCTTCCTTACCGGCCCCTTGGTCGACCCATATTCCGACGCGCCCGTTTCTGCGCTCCCCGGTAACATTGAAGGTCGCGAGGGTTTGGATTACCCAATCCTCTAGGGCCTTAACATAGGCGCGGATATCCTTGCCGCGGCGGTTAAGATCCAACATCGCATAGACGATCCGCTGCCCGGGCCCGTGATAGGTGTATTGGCCGCCGCGCCCGGTGCGATAGACCGGAAACCGGTTGCCGTCGAGAAGGTCGGTGTCGATTGCGCTGGTACCGGCGGTATAGATCGGTGGGTGTTCGAGCAGCCAGATCAGTTCCGGCGCTTCCCCTGAGGAAATTTTCTCCACCCGTGCCTCCATATAGGCTACTGCATCCGGATAGGCGACGGGGTCTTGGTCGATCCGCCATTCGATGCCGTCGATCCACCGACTTGTAGAGTTATTTTCGTCTGGTGTGTTCATACCCTTGCGGGGCGACCCCGGTTTTGTTATGTCCCGGCCTTCAATACATCAATTCGAGCTGTTCGGCTCTAATTGAATTGAACTTGGGCGGTCGTGGCGGAACTGGTAGACGCGCATGGTTGAGGGCCATGTGGGGGCAACCCCTTGAGAGTTCGAGTCTCTCCGACCGCACCATAGAGTTCAGCATTAGTCGTCAATTCCCCTATCAAGCTATAGAATCGCGCTGTATATTTCGCGCTGCCGTTTCGTGTGCTGCGGTAATAGAATCGCAATCATTCTACCGTTCAATTGATAATGGCTGTTTTGGGAGTACCGTACTGAGGTGGGTGCGGTCGACGAGAATGGAATTTTTTTGGGGGTCTCAATATGGAAGATGATCTTGTAAAGGATGCGCTCGACTATCACCGTCGGGCGCCCGCCGGTAAGCTTGAAATTGCCGCGACCAAGCCAATGGCAAACCAACGTGATTTGGCGCTGGCGTATTCGCCCGGCGTGGCGGAGGCCTGCAAGGTCATCGTGGCGGACCCCGGTGAGGCGGCGACGGTTACGGCGCGCGCCAATTTGGTTGGGGTTGTCACCAATGGCACCGCAGTCTTGGGGCTCGGCGATATCGGCCCGCTTGCCTCGAAGCCGGTCATGGAAGGCAAGGCGGTCCTCTTCAAGAAATTTGCTGGAATTGATGTCTTCGACATCGAATTGGGCGCCAATGAAGTGGATCATTTTGTCGAGGTGACGGCGGCGCTGGAACCTACGTTTGGCGGCATCAACCTTGAGGACATCAAGGCACCCGAATGCTTCGAGATCGAAGCCAAGCTTCGGGCTCGCATGAATATTCCCGTGTTTCACGACGATCAACACGGCACGGCGATTTGCGTCGCGTCGGCGATCTATAACGGATTGCATGTCGTCGGTAAGGACATCGGTGCGGTAAAAATCGTCACGTCGGGTGCGGGTGCCGCGGCAATTGCGTGCTTGGACCTCTTGGTCGATATGGGGGTGCCGTTGGAGAACATCACCGCGACCGACAAGGACGGCGTCATCCACGAAGGCCGCAGGAACGAGATGCATGCGAAGCAGGGCCGCTACGCGCAAAAGACGGAAAAGCGCACGCTCGCCGAAGTAATCGAAGGGGCTGATGTGTTTTTGGGTCTGTCAGCGCCGAATGTTTTGACCCCCGAGATGTTAATGACGATGGCCGACAAGCCGTTGATTATGGCGTTGGCGAATCCGACACCGGAAATCATGCCGGACGTTGCACGGAAGGCGCGGCCGGATGCGATCATCGCGACCGGACGTTCGGACTTTCCGAATCAGGTGAACAATGTCCTGTGTTTTCCGTTCATCTTCCGAGGTGCGCTCGACGTTGGTGCGACGACGATCAACGAAGAAATGAAAATCGCGACCGTTAAGGCCATCGCCAACCTAGCGCGGGCGGAGAGTTCCGACATCGTGGCTCAGGCGTATGGCGACGAGAATCTGAGTTTTGGGCCGGAATACATGATTCCCAAGCCGTTCGACCCCCGGCTGATCAGCGAGATTGCGCCGGCGGTGGCAAAGGCGGCGATGGACAGCGGAGTCGCGACCCGGCCGATCGAGAATATGGATGCTTATATCCAGAAGCTGAACGAGTTTGTCTGGCGGTCGGGCAATGTCATGAAGCCGGTCATCGACCGGGCGATTGCCGATCCGAAACGCGTGGTTTACGCGGAAGGTGAGGAACGCCGCGTATTGCATGCGGCGCAAGTGGTCATCGATGAAGGCATTGCGAGGCCGATCTTGATCGGGCGGCGGGCCGTGGTCGAAAGCCGGCTGAAGGATTTGGGTCTTCGCATAAAGATCGACACGGATTTTGAACTGGTCGATCCGGAAAGCGATTCGCGGTATCCCGAATACACGGCAAAGTACCATGATTTGCAGGCGCGCCGCGGCGTCTCTCCGGAGATGGCACGCACGGTGATTCGAACGGATAATACTGCGATCGCCGCAATGATGCTTAAGCTCGGCGCGGCCGACGCCATGTTGTGCGGGACGGTCGGACAATTCCAGCAGCATCTCATGTTGGTGCGACAGATCATCGGCCGCCGCGAAGGCGTGAAGGAAATCTCGGCGTTGACGGCGATGATCATGCCGAAAGGCGTCGTCTTTATCGCCGATACTCATGTCTCCGATAATCCGGATGTGGACGAGCTCGTCGAAATGGCGGTGCTTTCGGCGGAAGAAGTCCGGCGCTTTGGGGTCGAGCCCAAAATCGCTTTCCTTTCGCACTCCAACTTCGGAACGACCGACCGGGAGTCCGCGCGGAAGATGCGGCGGGCGGTGCAGTTGCTGCAGCGTCATCATCCGGAGCTGGAGGTCGAAGGTGAAATGCATGCCGATTCAGCGATAAACGAACGCATGCGCGAAAGGACTTTCCCCGGAAACCTGCTGTCTGGAAGCGCCAATTTGCTGATCATGCCGTCGCTTGATGCGGCGCATATCTCTTACAATCTGCTAAAGGTACTGGGAGACGGCTTACCCGTGGGGCCGGCCCTGATTGGATTGGACCTGCCGGCGCACGTCACGACCGCTTCCGTGACCACCCGGGGTCTGGTCAACATGACCGCGCTCGCCGTTATCGAGGCGCAAGCCGTCGAGACTGCATAGGTAAGGTAGATTGGAGACAGAGTGTCCGAGGCGCATGAACGTGGTGACGAACGAGAAAGACCGATAAGCCTTTATGGCATAACGGATGAACTCGTTCGACGCGTGCATGGCGCGTTGGAGGAAGGGCGGGCGGCGGAGGCCGTCTCGCTGGTGTCGCCGCTTCATGCGGCCGATGCGGCGGATTTGCTCGAGCAACTGCCCGCGAGCGAGCGTGATCAACTGATCGCGTATCTTGGGTCCGACCTGGACGCAGAGACGTTTTCGCATCTCGACGAGGCGATTCGCGAAGACGTTATCGAGAATATCGATAACGCCTTGCTCGCGGATGTCATCGTCGAGTTGGAAAGCGATGACGCCGTCGACTTTATCGAGAGCCTCGAAGAGGTCGATCAGCAGGAAGTGCTTGAGGCAATGCCCGATCTCGACAGGGCATTGCTTGAGGACAGCCTGAGTTTCCCGGAAGAAAGCGCGGGGCGGCTCATGCGCCGGGATCCGGCGATCATTCCGTCATACTGGAACGTCGGGCAAACCATCGATTACATGCGTTCGGATGCCGAGCTGCCGAACGATTTTTACCTGTTGATGGTCGTTGGACCAACGCATCAACCTATCGGCGTTGTACCGTTGAGCCGTTTGCTGCGGACGACACGCCCTGTCGGTATTACCGAGATCATGGATACGGAAATTCGCCTCATTCCAGCGGCTATGGACCAAGAGGAAGTCGCTTACCTGTTCCGCCAATACGGTCTCGTCTCGGCCCCCGTTGTGGATGATCACGGACGACTGATAGGCATAATCGACGTCGATGATGTGGTCCATGTCATGGACGAAGAGGCGGAAGAGGATTTATTGAAACTGGGCGGCGTGAGAGAGGACGATTTTTACAATGCGGTGGTCGATACCATTCGATCGCGTTTCTCCTGGTTGCTCGTAAATCTCATGACGGCGATCCTCGCGTCGCTGGTCATCGGCCTCTTCGACGCGGCCATCGAGAAAGTCGTAGCACTAGCCGTTCTGATGCCGATCGTTGCGTCGATGGGTGGAAATGCGGGAACGCAGACTCTGACGGTTGCGGTCAGGGCGCTAGCGGTCAAGGACCTCACCGCTTCGAACGCATTGAGGATTATCGGCAAGGAAACGCTGGTTGGGGGCATCAACGGTATCGTCTTTGCGGTTATTACCGGCGGAATAGCTACCTTCTGGTTCGGCGACCCGTTGATCGGGGGTATCATCGGTGCCGCGATGGTCGTGAACCTACTGTTGGCGGGTTTGGCCGGCACGATGATCCCACTTGTCTTGGACCGCTGGGGAGTCGATCCTGCGGTCGGCTCGACGGTCGTCCTCACGACGATTACCGATGTCATTGGATTTCTCGCATTTCTCGGCCTTGCAGCGTGGATATTGCTATGACGAACGATTCCGGAATTCTGGCCCTTTGGAACGATTGTGCGCCGGACGGTGAGGCGGAGTACGAACGCTGGTACATGGCGCAACATCTACCTGAGCGGGTAGGGGTGCCGGGATTTCGTTTCGGGCGCCGCTATCGGCGTATAGAGGGCGATCGCAAGTATTTTTCCTTCTATGAGACGGATACGCCCGACGTGTTGTGGTCGGAGCGGTATCTGCACCGCTTGGCCAATCCGACCGATTGGACGCAGCGGGTTATGCTGGATTTCCAGAACACGATCCGCACGGCATGCCGCAAAGCCCTATCCATCGGAGGAGCGCTTGGCGGGCATGCGGTCACATTCCGGTTTATGGATGACAAGGTGCCGAACGTCGCCTGCGTGGCGGATCTCGAAGGCGGCATCTTGGCCGAGATATTGGAACGCGACGGTATTTGCCATGCTCACCTTTGGATCGCGGCAGCGGAGCAAACGCCCGCCAAGACGGCAGAGACCGATCTGCGCGGCGAGGACGAGTTGGTTTCCAGTGCCGTGATTGTGGAGACGACTTCTGTAGAGGCGGCCCTGGCGTTGGCGCATGATTTGGCGGTGATTGAACGCGTCGCGGCCCTCCAACCGGGATGTGCACCGAACGTCGGCGTCTATGCGCTGATGTGTATCCTGAGCCCGGATATGATGCAGTCGGGTGGCGCCGGCGGATAGCCTGGTCCCACGAATCCAAACGGATTGCGCTTCCGTGACAGTGCGCGTTTTCGAATATAGTGGTTCGTTTTCCGGTCGAGGCTGTGAAAATTAGTCGTTGGGAACAGTGAAACTGTCGTAAGCTGGATGGTGTTTGGGTTTGTGAGTGGGAGGATGGGATGTCGGAAGGGCGAAACGACAAGTATCGTGAGCTATGGGATATCGCAGACGAGCATTTGGTGCGCTACCGCGGCGATTTCTACTCCCTTGTCGTGGAGCGCGCGGAGGGAATTTATCTCTACGATCAGGATGGCCGTGCGATACTCGATTTTTCCTCAGGTCAGATGTGCGCGACTCTCGGACACAATCATCCTGCCGTAGTTGCCGCGCTGAAACGTGCCGGCGAGAAGGTCATCCATCTCTATACGAACATGCTGTCGCCGATGCTGGTGGAGATGGCGGACAAGCTCGCCGAGCTGTTACCGCCGACCCTGCAGAAATCGATGTTTCCGAACACGGGAAGCGAGTCGAACGAAGCGGCGCTCCGGATGGCAAAATTGCACACCGGGGGCTATGAGGTGATCGGCCTGTCGGGCTCGTGGCACGGTCAGACAGTCGGCGCTGCATCGAGCACTTATGCAACCGGCCGCAAAGGCCACGGACCCAGCTTGCCGGGGACGATGGCCATACCGGCCCCGAACAGCTACCGGTGTCCCATAAAGCATTGCACGGGGCGATGCGATATGACCTGTCTCGATGTTGGGTTCGAGATGGCGGACCGTCAATCGGTCGGCGAATATGCGGCGTTCATTGCCGAGCCCATCCAGGGAGCCGGTGGCGTTGTCGTGCCACCGGATGGATATTTCGAGCGCGCGAAACGGAAATGCGAAGAGCGCGGCATGATGATGATCCTTGACGAGGCGCAGACCGGCCTCGGGCGGGTCGGTCGGAATTTTGCCTTTGAGGGCACGGAAATCGTGCCGGATATACTTACGCTGTCGAAGACATTGGGGGCTGGCGTGCCTCTGGCAGCGACGGTGACAAGCTCGGAAATTGAGGAGAGCTGTTACGAGAAAGGGTTTTCTTATTACACCTCGCATCTCTCGGACCCGATGCCGCTGGAAGTCGGGCTCGCCGTCCTCGATGTTCTGCGAGAGGAAAAGCTCGCGGAACGCGCCCGCGAAATGGGCCCCTATCTTATGACAGGCCTGGAAGAACTCCAGCGGCGCCACGAAGCAATCGGTGATTTGCGGGGCGTGGGATTGTTTGTCGGGGTAGAATTCGTCAAGGACCGCGAGACGAAGGAACCCGCACCGGCATTTCTCAAAAAATTGCTCGCACGCAGCTTGGAATTGGGGTTGAACTTGATACCTGCCTCCGCGGAAGGGATCAGCGCGGTGCGTCTTGCGCCGCCGCTCTTCGTCACGAAAGATCAGATCGATTCCGCTCTTGGTATTCTCGATCAGGCATTGAGCGATTGCGCGCCAGACTTGAAAGCGTCCTGAAGAAATGGGGCCGTTAGGAGATGGCGTTACTTGTCTTTTTCGATCACGCGGGTGATGTGATCCGAGAGGCTGCGGGCGTTGGAGAGCAAGACCTGCACGAGTTTACGCAGGAGCGGGTCTGCACTGGCAAGGTGTGCCTGAATGGCTTGCTTGGGTACGGGGATGCACACGGTTTCGATCATCGCCGTCGCGCTGGCGATACGCGTCGCCTCGTCTATGAGGGCCATTTCTCCGAAGATGCCGTTCTTCTCGATCGTGCCCAAGGTCATTTTCTTTCCGCCGACGTCTCGCGAAATTTCGACGATTCCGCTTTCGACGATATAGGCGCGGTCTCCGGTATCGCCTTCGGCGAAAATTATGTCGCCCGGCTGGTAAGTGATGCGCTCAAGTTGGTTTATCCCTGCTGGCGCCATTGATAATTCTCCATACTGAATGCATTCGACGCGGAGCATATCACGCGGCGGCGATGAATGTTCGAAGAGAATAGATCTTTATGGAAAAGAAATTTATTGACGTTTACGTAAACGGAAATAATTCTGCTGCGAAGGGAAAATTAGGGCAACGGAGTGGGGCTTAAAATGAAGATTGTCGCGGAAACCTATAAGGGCGCCGTCTATCCTTGGGAAATCGACATCATGGGCCACATGAACGTTCGCTTTTACATGTCGAAGTATGACGATGCGACGTTGCAACTCTTCGGAATGCTCGGTCTGACCGTTGCCTATTTCAAGGAGCAGGAACGGGGCATGGCGGCGGTGCAGCAGAACCTTACCTATGGCAGGGAGGTGCTGGCGGGTGATCTGGTGGAAATCCGCAGCGAGATCGCCGAAACGGGCGCGCGGAAAATAAGATTTATCCATCGCATGTATGAGACGTCCTCCGGAGAGGAGGTCGCCAGCTCCGACATCACGGGTGTCCACATCGACCGTGTCCGCCGCCGCTCGACACCGTTTCCCGAGCATATTCTGGCCAAGGCGCAGGAAATGATGGGATGAAAGGCTCGCTGTTGCTGCGCAATGCCAGGATAGCCACAGGCGCGCAGACAGACGTTCTTGTCGAAGGTGGAAAGATTGCAGAGTTTGGAGTTGGCTTGGAGGCTGCTCCCGGCATCCCTGTCGAGGAGGCGGCGAGCCAATTGCTGCTGCCGGCATTTGTCGATCCGCATATGCATATCGACAAAACTTTGATCGGTATGCCCTGGACGCCGCATTGGGCCGGACCCGACCGCGAAAGCCGGATTCGGCGAGAGATAGAGAACCGCAATAGATTGAACCTATCCGTCGAGGAACGCGCCGGAAATTTGGTGCGCCAGATCGCCGCCAGCGGCACGGCGCATATTCGCACTCATGTTGATATTCACACCGAGGTAGAGCTGCGCAATCTCGAAGGTGTTCTGGCGGTGCGCGAGAAGCTCGGGCATTTGGTCTCCATCGAGATTGTCGCCTTCCCGCAGAACGGTGTGCTGCGGGATCCGGGAACCTTGGAGTTGATGGCGGCGGCGATCGATGCCGGTGCGGATGTTGTCGGTGGTATGGATCCTTGGGGCATCGATGATGATATCGACGGCCAGCTTGATGCCGTCTTCGGCTTGGCCGCGGCGAAGGGACGCGGCCTGGATATCCATCTGCACGATCCGGCGCCCGCCGGCCTGGAGGAGATCGACGGCATCGTCGAGCGCACCCGTGCGCACGGCATGCAGGGCCAGGTAACAATCAGCCACGCATTCTGTCTGGGCGAAGCCGCGGAAGGTGAGTTTGGTGCCCGCGTTGCAGCGATGGCCAACGCCGAGATCGCCAATATAACTAATGCCTCTGGCGAACGTAACATTCCACCGGCCCGCAAGTTGTTCGAGGCCGGCGTGTTGCAGGCCTGCGCCAGTGACGACATCCGTGACACCTGGTCGCCCTTCGGCAATGGAGACATGCTGGAACGGGCAATGCTCGTCGCCTGGCGTAACGGATTCCGCCGCGACGAGGATTTGGCGCTCGCTTTCGATATGGCGACCGCGCACGGCGCCCGTCTATTGAAGATTGAAGACTATGGGTTGGCGCCGGGCTGTCAGGGTGATTTTTGCCTGGTCGAAGCGGAAACGCTGGGGGAGGCAGTGGTCGCCCGTCCGGCGCGAACGCTGGTCGTAAAGGACGGCAATATTATTGCCCGCGATGGGGGGCTGGTCGCGTGAAGGAATTCTACTCGATCTCCGATCTCGCGCGGGAATTTGATATCACCACCCGCACGATCCGTTTCTACGAGGACCAGAAGCTCATTGCTCCCTTGCGCCAAGGCACGCGCCGATTGTTCCGGCCGAGAGACCGTACCCGGCTGAAGCTGATCCTGCGAGGCAAACGGCTCGGATTCAGCCTGTCCGAGATCTCCGAAATCGTCGACTTATATGACGCCGAGCCGGGTGAAGTCGGCCAGCTCCGGTTGCTGATTTCCAAGATTTCGGAGCGGCGTAAACTACTGCATCAGCAAATGCAGGACATAAAGGCGACATTGGACGACCTTGCCGCAGTGGAAGATCGGTGTGTCGAACGTCTCACCGCATTGGGACGCCCGTCATGAACACTTTCACGGCACGCGACCCGAACTTCGCCGCACGTATCCGCGACAGCTTCGAGCGCCAACCCTTCATGGAAACGGTGGGCGCGACCTTGTCGCGGGTCGAGCCCGGCCGCGTGGAGATCGAAGCGCCGTTCGCCGATCACATCACGCAGCAGCACGGCTTCGTCCATGGCGGCGTCGTCGGAGCAATCGCGGACAGTGCCGCGGGATATGCAGCCTATACTTTGATGGCGGCGGAGGACTCTGTGTTGACGGTAGAGTATAAATTGAACCTGTTGGCGCCGGCGAAGGGCGAGCGTATCGTCGCCAAAGCCGAGGTGATGCGGCCGGGACGGACGCTGACCATTGTGCGCTCCGACGTCTTGGCCATCGATGGGGGAGAGGAGACGCTTTGCGCGACGGCGGTCGTCACCTTGATTCGGATGGCGGGGCAATCGGACCAAGCCGTGGGATGACTTTCCGGTAGCAGCGTGGATAATCGAAACAAGGACGGGTGAACATGATACCGAATGAACTGCCGGGACTCGATTTCGGCCTGGGCGAAACGGCCGAAATGATGCGTGATACCGTTCGCAGTTTCGCGGCCGACGAGGTGGCCCCCCGTGCGGCGGAGATCGATGCCACCGATGAATTTCCGCGCGACCTGTGGCCGAAGCTCGGCGCGCTCGGGCTGCACGGCATTACCGTCGAGGAAGAGTATGGCGGTGCCGGTATGGGCTATACCGAGCATGTCATCGCTGTCGAAGAGTTGAGCCGGGCCTCCGGTTCTGTGGGCCTCAGCTACGGTGCCCATTCGAACCTTTGCATCAATCAGCTGCGCCGCAACGGCAACGAGGACCAGAAACAACGTTATCTGCCGAAGCTGATTTCGGGCGAACATGTAGGCTCGCTGGCGA
>JAYPOZ010000042.1:21513-33967 GCA_038131165.1 Rickettsiales bacterium
CGATGAGCGAGTCCGGTGCCGGGTCCGACGTCGTCTCGATGAAACTGCGGGCCGAGAAGAAGGGCGACCATTACATTCTGAACGGCACCAAGTTCTGGATTACCAATGCTCCCGACGCAGACACTCTGATTGTCTACGCGAAGACCGATCCCGAGAAGAAGCAGCACGGCATTACCGCGTTTATCATCGAGAAAAATTTCAAGGGTTTCAGGGTTGCGCAAAAGCTCGACAAGCTGGGTATGCGCGGCTCCAGCACCGGCGAGCTGGTATTCGAGGATTGCGAAGTGCCGGGGGAGAATGTCCTCAGCGATGTCGGCGGCGGCGTGAAAGTGCTGATGAGCGGGCTCGATTACGAGCGCCTGGTGTTGGCGGGTGGGCCGCTCGGCATCATGCAGGCCTGTATGGATGTGGTCGTGCCATACGTCCACGAGCGCGAGCAATTTGGCGAACCGATCGGCAAGTTCCAGCTCATGCAGGGCAAGCTGGCCGATATGTACACCACAATGAATGCCTGCAAGGCCTACGCCTATGCGGTAGCGAAGGCCTGTGACCGCCACGACACGACCCGCAAGGATGCCGCCGGCGTGTTGCTCTACACGGCGGAGAAGGCGACCTGGATGACGCTGCAGGCGATCCAGTCACTGGGTGGAATGGGCTATATTAACGAAAGCCCGACAGGCCGACTGCTGCGCGACGCCAAGCTGTATGAGATTGGTGCCGGGACCAGCGAAATCCGCCGCATGTTGATCGGTCGCGAACTGTTCGAGGAGACGAAATAATGGCGAAGACCTCGGCGATGGACCCGATGACGATAGCGCCGACCCTGGGCACGAATTATCCGGAGGAATTCGCTGCCCTCTGCGCCGGGCGCGTGAAGCGCAAGGTCGGCGATGCGCTCGGCCTCACCCATTTCGGCGTGAATATCGTGAAATTGACGCCCGGGTCGGGATCGGCGCACCGTCACTGGCATTCGGGCTCGGACGAGTTTGTCTATATCATCGACGGCGAAGCCACGCTGATCACCGACGCGGGGGAGCAGGTGCTGGGGCCCGGCATGGTCGCGGGCTTTCCGGCGAACTCGGGCGACGGACATCATTTGGTAAACAAGTCCGATACGGACGTCCTCTACCTCGAAATGGGCGACCGGCCGTCGCTCGACAACGTCGACTACCCGGACATCGACATGCTGGTCCGCGATGGCAAATTCGTCCACAAGGACGGCACCCCTTATTAGCAGAGAGGTTCCGATGGCGCGCCAACGTTTCTTTACGGGTTCTCGGTTCGAGGAGCGCGGCGGCTATGCCCGCGGGGTCCGCGACGGCGACATGGTGTTTATGTCTGGCTGCGTCGGCTTCGACTACGAAAAGGATACGATCTCGGACGATATTGGCGAGCAAACCCACCAGGCTTTCCGTAACGTGAATTGGGGCCTGCGCGAGCTGGGATCGTCGTTCGATGATGTCGTTCGCATCGTGATCTATATCGCTGAACGGTCCTATTACGAAGAGACCGTCGATATCATCGGCGAATATTGCCGTGAAGTTCGGCCCGCCAATACGTTCGTGATTGCGCAACTTGTCGATCCCCGCATGAAGATAGAGATCGAGGTGACCGCGCGCGATCAGGCGGATCGGACCTGATGGCGACGGTTCTCATCACGGGTGCCAGCCGCGGGATCGGCAAGGAACTCGCCGACCAATACGCGGACGCAGGATGGGACGTGATCCGGACCTGCCGCGACCCGCAGGAATCCGGGATGCCCGACGCCCTTAAACTCGACGTAACCGATCCGCGAGATGTGCGGGAGGTCGTCGAGAGGCTCGACGGAAAACCCATCGACGTGCTGATCAACAACGCAGGCGTGATCGGGCAGCGCGATGCAGCGATCGGTAATATCGATTACGATGTTTGGGAGGAGACCTTTCGGGTCAACACATTGGCCCCGATCCGGGTCGCCGAGGCGCTGTCGCAAAATGTCGGCGCGTCCGAGCGCAAGACGATGGTGTTCATCTCCAGTGTTATGGCCAGCATTGCTGGTAATGGCAGCGGTCACTATCTCTACCGCTCGACAAAGGCGGCGTTGAACTCTGCGATGGCTGTGATGGCACAGGAACTGGCCCCGCGCGGTGTGATCTGTGTCTCCATGCATCCAGGCTGGGTGCAAACCGACATGGGCGGTCCGACTGCGGCGGTGACAGTCCCAAACAGCGCCGCCGGAATCCGCAAAGTCGTGGCAGCCTTAAGCCGATCCGACAATGGGCGCTTTCTCGACTATACCGGCGCGGAGATACCCTGGTGACCTGTCGATTACCCGCGCAAAGGATCTTCTGATGTCGGATAAACCTCCGGTGGATTTCTATTTCGAGTTCGCCAGCCCTTACGGCTATTTTGCGAGTCTGGAAATCGATGCCTTGGCGGCGAAGTACGGCCGCAGCGTGATTTGGCGACCTTTCATGCTAGGCGCTGCCTTCAAAATTACCAACAGTGCCCCCAACATGACGATCCCGATGAAAGGTGCGTATTTCCATAAGGACGTCGAGCGCTGCGCGAAAATGCTGGGTGTAAAATTTCGGGCGCCCGAAATCTCGCCGATGAATTCGCTCGCAGCCATGCGGGCTTACTATTGGCTGGAAGAGAACGATCCCGAGAAGGCGGTCCCCTTTGCGCGCGCGATTTATGACGCCCATTGGGGCGAAGGGCGTGATCTTGGACCAGTCGATGCTGTGACGGAGGTCGCGGAAGTATTGGGTGTCGACGGTGCCGGACTGACTGCCGCGACACAGAATTCGATGGTGAAGGACCGATTAAAGCGAGAGACGCAAATCGCGATCGATCGTGGCGCATTTGGGTCGCCGTTTTTCTTTGTCGACGGTGAACCGTTTTGGGGCCACGACCGTCTGCATCACGTCGAGCATCAGCTCAAAGTCGGCGGCTTCTGAGACCCGCGATGGCTGCTTTGCCCGGTGTCAGTTTCCTCGTACCCGTCTTCAACAAGGCGCCGCATCTGCCGGCGGTCCTGCGGCAAATAGCGCGGCAGACCGGTGATTTCCCGCGTCAGTTTGTTTTTGTCGACGACGAATCGACCGACGGATCGCTTGAGATCGTCCGTGCCCTGACCGCGGATTGGGAAAATACCGTCATTGAGACGCAGACCAACAAGGGATCGGCTGGTGCGACGAACGCCTGTATTGCCTTGGCGAGTCAGCCGTTTATCAAATTTGTCGATGCGGACGACCTGATTGCTGACGCGGCCACGGAAACCCTGTTGCGCGCGCTTGAGGGGAGTGACGCCTGTTTGGCGTTCGGCGGCGTCACACATTTTGGCAATGAAAGCGAAATCGACCTCAGCGTGCGTATCGAGCGTCCGAATACTGAAGTTCTTGAATCGCCGCTCAAGTCGGCGATGAAGAATTCCTTGTTTAATCCAACGCAATGTATGGTCAGAACAGATGCAGTGCAGGCGACGGGCGGATGCGACGAACGAGTCGTTCACTCGCAGGAATATTCGATGACCCTCAGACTAGCTCGTCTATGGCCGTTCCTGCGGGTCGAAGCGCCGATCGCCTTTATCCCGAATGAGGCCGATCGCTTGTCGAACAATGAAGCGCGACAGTTACAGAGGGTCACGCGGGCACTTGCGTTTTTTCTGGCGGATCACCCGGAGGTCGGCAAGGATTTGCAGCATTTTGCGTGTCGCCGGGCGGCGGGCAGGGCGTGGCATTATGCACGGCGGCGCTTGGGTGCCGGCTATCTGTCACTCTGGTGCCGCCGGTATGTTGCAAGCTTTCTGGCGTCTCCCAGGAATGCGGCCGAATTCGTGGAGGCCTGTTCCGCGGCTTTCGAACCTCCGAGCGGGCAGAGCTGAGCATGTGCGGCATCGTTGGTCTGATTGATCCGAAACGAGAGGGCCAAGTTGGTGTTCTCGACCTGACTGTCCGAGCGATGGCGGAGCGCCTCGTCCACCGGGGACCGGACGACTCTGGTTTTAACGTCGACCAGGCAACCGGCGTGGCGCTTGGGTTTCGCCGTCTCGCGATTCAAGATTTAAGCCCAGCGGGCAGGCAGCCGATGGATTCCGCGAGTGGTCGGTATATCGCTGTCTATAACGGAGAGATCTATAATTTTCGGGAACTCCGCCGCGATTTGGAGCGCGACGGCGTGAGAGGTTGGCGGGGAAGCTCCGACACCGAAGTCATGCTGGCGATGATCGAGAGGCATGGGTCCGAGGCGGCATTGGCGCATTTTGATGGCATGTTCGCCATCGCTCTCCTCGACCGCGAGCGCCGAAGACTTCATTTGGCGCGCGACCGAATGGGAGAAAAGCCGCTCTATTACGGCTGGATCGGCGGACAATTCGGATTCGCGTCGGAATTGAAGGCCCTCACCATCTGTCCCGGATGGTCCGGCACCGTCGATAGGGAAGCCCTGAACGCCTACATGCGTTATTCCTATGTGCCGGGGCCTCACTCGATCTACGCCGGTATCCGAAAGCTTCCGCCAGGTCACGTGTTGAATATCGATCTGGAAAACCTGACGGCGGGATCGTTGCCGGCATCGGATGCGTATTGGAATGCCCGCGCCGAGGCGGAAGCCGCCCGCCGCACACCGTTTGACGGCGACGATGCCGCTGTCGCAGATCGGCTGGAAACGCTGCTGACCCATTCTGTTGGACGCCGCCTGATCTCGGACGTCCCGCTCGGTATTTTTCTTTCCGGCGGTGTCGACTCGTCGACGATTGCCGCCTTGGCGCAAAAGGTCTCGTCGGCGCCGATCAAGACCTTCACGATAGGCTTCGAGGAGGAGCGTTACAATGAAGCGGAGCAGGCCGCCGCTGTCGCCGCGCATTTGGGGACGGAGCATGTGGAACTCACCGCGTCGGCGGAAATGCAGATCGGGCTCGTCGAGCGCATGCCGCAGATCTACGATGAACCCTTTGCCGATGTCAGCCAGCTGCCGACCTTGCTGTTGGCGGAACTCACCCGGAAGCACGTGACGGTCGCTCTCAGTGGCGACGGTGGCGATGAACTGTTTGTCGGGTATCCGCGCTACGGCGCGGCGCTAGAGCGGTGGCAGGAGAAGCGGGGCGATCTTGCGTGCCTCGCAGGGCGAGCCGGTCTGATTGCGGGCGCGCTCCCAAACGTCCTGATCAACGGGCTGAGTATCGGTCGCCGGCCTTGGCGCCTTGGCGACAAATTGTATCGATTGTCGGAGGACGGCAGCGCCGCCACTACAGAGGCGGTATATGAAGCTTTCGTCTCGCGATGGCGCACAGCGGCGCGACCTTGTCCGGACCCTTCAATCGGGTATTACGCAAACTCTGCGGAGTTCCCTCGATTGCCGCAGCCGTTGGACCGGATGGCACATGCGGATGCGGTATCGTACTTGCCGGACGATCTGCTGGTGAAGGTCGATCGGGCGACAATGGCGGTCGGCCTCGAAGCGCGCGCCCCTCTGTTGGATCACGAAGTGGTCCGGTTCGCCTGGAGTTTGCCGATCAGCTCGAAAGTCCGCGGAAGCGAAACAAAATATCCCCTGCGGCAGTTGCTCGCGCGTTATGTACCGCTGCATATTTTCGATAAACCTAAGCAAGGGTTCGAGCCGCCGTTAGGCGGTTGGCTGCGTGGCCCGCTCCGCGATTGGGCGGAGAGCCTGTTGTCGGTCGACGCGCTCCGCGACGGCAGCTTTCTCGATCCATTGCCTGTCAGGGCGGTTTGGCGGGAGCATATCGCCGAAGTTCGGGATTGGCGGTTTGAACTTTGGAATGTGTTAATGTTTCAGGCTTGGCGGCAAGCTTGGGGAGTTTAGATGCATCGGTGCCCGCGCAGGGGACCGGACGAGTTAAGGGAGAATAAGAAATGCCTGCCATTGAGACGACGGCGAAACCGCGCTCGAAGGAATTCCGTCAGAATGCTGCCGAGATGCAGGCCTTGGTCGAAGACCTTCAAGAGAAAGTTCGAACGGTCAAAGAAGGCGGCGGCGAGAAGGCGCGGGAGCGGCATTTGTCGAGAGGCAAGCTACTGCCTCGCGAACGTGTGCGAACTCTGCTCGATCCCGGGTCGCCGTTTTTGGAGTTTTCCCAACTCGCGGCGCATGAGGTCTATGAAGACGACGTCCCCGGCGCGGGTATCATTACCGGTATCGGCAGCGTCGAGGGAACCGAATGCGTTATCGTCGCCAATGATGCGACGGTAAAGGGAGGCACCTATTATCCGCTGACGGTAAAGAAGCATCTCCGTGCCCAGGAAGTGGCACGTGAGAACAATCTGCCGTGCATCTACCTTGTGGATTCCGGTGGCGCCAATCTGCCGACCTGGACCGGCGTCTTCCCGGACCGCAATCACTTCGGACGCATCTTCTACAATCAGGCGACGATGTCGGCGGCGGGGGTTCCGCAGATCGCCGTGGTTATGGGCTCGTGCACTGCCGGTGGCGCCTATGTGCCGGCGATGGCTGACGAGGCCGTGATTGTCCGCAATCAAGGAACCGTATTTCTTGGAGGGCCACCTCTGGTGAAGGCGGCAATCGGCGAGATCGTTACACCCGAGGAACTGGGCGGCGCCGATGTGCATTGCCGGACGTCCGGCGTGACCGATCATTATGCCGAAGACGACAACCATGCACTGGGAATATGCAGGCGGATCGTTGCCAATCTGAACCGGACGAAACAGCCGAACATCCGAATGCGCGAGCCGCGCGAGCCGCTCTATGACCCGTCGGAAATCTACGGCGTGGTGCCGAGCGATCAGAAACGGCCCTATGACGTTCGGGAAGTCATCGCCCGCATCGTCGACGGCAGCGAGTTGGATGAATTCAAACAACTCTACGGCACCACGCTGGTCTGCGGATTTGCACATATTCACGGATACCCGATCGGGATCGTCGCCAACAACGGCATCCTGTTCAACGAGTCTTCGGAAAAGGGTGCGCATTTTATCGAACTCTGCTGCCAGCGCGGAATTCCGTTGTTGTTCCTGCAAAACATCTCCGGCTTCATGGTCGGTAAGAAGTATGAGGCGATGGGGATTGCGCGCGCCGGCGCAAAACTGGTTCATGCGGTTGCCTGTGCGAATGTCCCGAAATTCACGGTTGTCATCGGCGGGTCGTTCGGTGCCGGAAACTACGGCATGTGCGGACGGGCATTCGGCCCGCGCTTCCTGTGGATGTGGCCGAATTCCCGAATTTCGGTTATGGGCGGCGAGCAGGCGGCCAGCGTCTTGGCGACGGTGACCCGCGACAATTACGAGCGGCGCGGCGAAGATTGGAGCAAAGAGGAAGAAGCAGCGTTCCGCGCGCCTATCGTTGAGCAGTACGACCGCGAGGGGCATCCCTACTATGCCTCCGCCCGGATTTGGGACGACGGGATCATCGACCCGGCGGAGACGCGAAGGACGTTGGCGCTTTCGATTTCCGCCGCATTAAACGCACCGATCGAGAAGACGAATTTCGGCGTCTTCCGTATGTAAGGAGAAGCGGATGAGCAATCCTGTAGTTCTTGTCGAAAAGGACGGACGCGGCGTCGCCACGGTGATCCTTAACCGGCCGGAAGTGAACAATGCCTACGACCGGAACGTTTTGCAGACCGTGAGTGACGGCTTGGCGGAACTGGCGCGGGATGGCGATCTTCGGGCGCTGGTGCTGCGCGGCAACGGTCGGCATTTCCAAGCGGGCGTCGACCTCAAGTTTCAGAGCGAATTGGCCAAGATGTCGGCGGCGGAGAACGACGCGGTGTCGTTGCTGCTGACCGGATTGATGCGTGATCTGAACGCCTTTCCGGTGCCGACAATCGCGCTGATTCACGGCGCTTGCATTGGCGGTGGGACAGGGTTTGCCGCCTCTTGCGATGTCGTGATCGCGAGCGAGGATGCAGTCTTTGCGGTGGCCGAGGTGAAGTGGGGAGCCCATGCGGCGCCGATCTTCCCGCAGCTGATTGCAGCTATGGGGGTTCGTCATCTGCGCCGGTATGCGGTGACGGCCGAACGCTTCGACGCACATCGCGCACGGGAAATTGGTTTTGTCCACGAGGTCTGCCCGACGGGCGGCTTAGATGCGGCGCTGGCGCCGGTGATCGACTCGATTTTGCTGAACGGACCTCTTGCGGTGAGGCGTTCGAAGGAATTAGCGCTGGCGATGTCGGGTCTCGCCATCGACGATGCCATGGTCGAGGACATGGCGCAGGCCCATGCGGCAACCCGGCGGTCGGATGAAGCGCAGGAGGGTTTCCGCAGTTTTGTCGAGAAACGTCCGGCGGCCTGGCATCCGAAGCCAGGGTAGGAGTAGGGCAGTGATGCGTCTACTACGGCAAAAGGGAATTATCGGCATCTCGCTGACCGTTGTTCTGCTAATCCTGATTGCTTTGTCGGTTGAGGAGATCGGCGGTTATTTCTTCCTGTTGATGTTCGCCGTCGTCGTTTTCTCCGTGGCCGCGATTCATTTGCTGTTCGACAGCAGTGTCTTCTTTTCGATCTCGCTCACGAATTTCATCGGCGTCTATAGCTGTTTGTTTATCTTTTTCGCGTTGACGAACTTTCAGAGCGTGCAGCCATGGGTGCTCGATATCGGCTACGTCCTGCCACTGCTGGCCTTCGTGATCGGTGCGGCGCGCCGCCGGGCCGATATTCAATCCATCGTCAGTGCGCATCGGGTCCGCGAAGAGCGGCACTTCGGGCGGGTTCTGCGCTGGTTGATCCCGATTTTCCTTGTCGCCCTGCTGACTTTTATCATCCGCAAGTGGTTCGATCAGGGCGAATGGCAGACGGTGATCTTTCTCGGCGCGATGCTGCTGATCGGCGCCAGCCTATTTTTCGCCAGCCACGACGTCGCGACCTTCATGTTGGATACCGGTATCCTGTTCGAAGAATTCTTCAATCGGGTGACCGGACTGCTGGTGCCCGCGTTCGCGTTTCTGACGTTCTACTCGATGCTGGTGATCGTATTCGCCTGCATCTACCGGATCGCCGACCGGTTTTCCCTGGAGCCGCAGTTCAATATTTTCGGACAACCGGAAAGTTTGAGCTTCCCTGATGCATTGTACTTTTCGCTGATCACCGTCAGCACGGTCGGGTATGGCGAAATTGTGCCGATTTCAAACGGCATCAAGATCGTGGTCTCGATCCAGATCGTAAGCGGTGTCCTGCTGCTGTTATTCGGGTTTTACGAATTGATCCATTACACCCGTGGACGCAATCCACGGACGGACGATTAAGAAGATTGGGGTGTGCCAAAGTGATTGAAAAAATACTGATCGCGAACCGGGGCGAGATTGCCTGCCGTGTGATCCGGACGGCCAGGAGAATGGGCATCAAGACGGTCGCCGTCTTCTCCGATGCGGATGCGGGCTCGCTGCATGTGGAGATGGCTGACGAAGCCAAACATATCGGCGGTGCACGGGCTCAAGAGAGTTATCTGAATGTCGATGCCTTGATCGCGGCCATCCGCGAGACCGGCGCCGACGGCGTGCATCCGGGGTACGGTTTTCTCTCCGAGAACGCGGCCTTTGCGGAGGCCTGTGCTGCGGCAGGCGCGATCTTCATCGGTCCTCCGCCACAAGCCATTCGCGCCATGGGCTCGAAAAGCGAGGCGAAACGGCTGATGGAGGTTGCTTCCGTGCCGCTGCTGCCGGGGTATCACGGTGATGATCAATCGGATGAATGTCTGACCGAGGCTGCGGGCGCGATCGGATTTCCGGTGATGGTGAAGGCGGCGGCGGGCGGCGGCGGGCGCGGGATGCGGATGATCGAAAGCGCGGAAGCCTTGGCGGAAGGGCTGGCCGGAGCCCGGCGCGAAGCGAAGGCAGGCTTTGGCGACGATACGCTGCTGATCGAAAAGTATCTCGGCAAACCGCGGCACATCGAAATGCAGGTTTTCGCGGACGCCCACGGGAATGCGGTACACGTTTTTGAACGCGATTGCTCGATCCAGCGGCGCCACCAGAAGGTCGTCGAAGAGGCGCCGGCACCGGGCATGACTCCCGAAATGCGTGCGTCCATGGCGGATGCCGCCATCAAGGCGGCGCAGGCGATCGGATATGTGGGAGCAGGCACCGTCGAATTTCTGGTCGAGGCCGAGCGTATGGGCGCTCCCGATTGCTTCTATTTCATGGAGATGAACACACGCCTGCAGGTCGAACATCCCGTCAGCGAGATGATCGCCGGTGTTGATCTGGTCGAATGGCAAATTCGCGTTGCCGATGGCGAACCGCTTCCGTTGGCCCAGGATCAGATCGCCCTTAACGGACATGCGATCGAGGTGCGGCTCTATGCGGAAGATCCGGCGCGCGATTTTCGACCTTCGCCGGGACCGTTGTCCCATTATCAAACGCCGGCCGAAGGGACCCATGTCCGTATCGATACCGGCGTGCGCCAGGGCGACGAGGTGACGATGCATTACGATCCGATGATCGCTAAGATCATCGGCTGGGACGGCGACCGCCGGGGGGCGATCAACCGCTTGTGTCATGCGCTCGACGAGACCCACGTCGTGGGTACGACGACCAATTTGGATTTTCTAAGCGCCCTCTGCGGGAGCGCGGCCTTTGCCGAAGCCGATCTCGATACCGGATTTATCGAGCGTCATGCGGAAACACTATTCCCGGATTTGCGGGAGATCGATGACGAAACGCTGGCAATTGCAGCGCTTGCGGAGCTGATCTGGAACGCGGAATCTGCGGGCGCCGCCGCAGGGCGTTCCGGGGACGTTTATTCGCCGTGGCAAGCCAGCGATGGCTGGCGGTTGAACGACCAGGGATCTATCGATCTCCGGTTCCGCGACGGCGAGGCTGAACTTAGGGTGATCGCGCATATCGCGGCGGAAGGCTACGAGCTTGAATTTTCGGGGCGGCGGATGACGGTTGGCGGGCATTTCCGACCGGACGGCCGTCTCGCAGCACAGGTCGCAGGGCATCGCTTCATCGCGTCGGTCGTCCGGCATGGCCATGAACGGCATGTGTTGGGCCCGCACGGGACCCGCCGTCTTGATCGTATTGATCCCTTGGCGGCGCAGGCCTCCGCGGGAGCGCTTGGGGGCCGGCTGACGTCGCCCTTGCCGGGACGGGTGGTCTCGGTCGCGGTGGCGGTTGGCGACTCGGTCTCGGCTGGCCAGGCCTTAATGGTGATCGAAGCGATGAAAATGGAGCATGCAATCACCGCGCCCGGGGCCGGCAAGGTGGAGGCGGTTCATTTTGCGGAAGGCGATCAGGTTGACGAGGGGGCGGAATTGTTGGCGTTGACCGCGGAGTAGCATGGAGCAAGGTCGCGCGCTTGTCCTCCCGCTTCTTGACTCGAAGGACCGTGGCGGTTTTTCTGCCGTTATGGGTTTAGCCGTTCTGTAAGGACATTGTTGCCAGTAATGAGCCGCGAAAAAGATGCGATCGAGGGATTGTTTGGCGAGCCCGAGCGTAACGATTTCGCGATCGACGCGGACGCGGTCGCGCGGGCGGAATCCATCGTTGCGTCGCTCAGCGAAGAATATCTGGAATGGCTTGAAGCCGATCTCCAGCAATTGGATGGCCAATTGAATGAAGCGCGAGCGAGTGTTCGGGCTGTCGATCAGCTGCGCCGTAAAGCGCACGATATTCGGGGTCAGGGCGGAAGCTTTGGGTTTCCACTGATATCGGAAATTGCGGACGGTTTGCATCGGGTGATGATCTCGCAGGAGGGCGTTCTTTCCGGGACGGGCGAGGACTTGGCACGAGGCTTGTGTGCGGCGTTGCGCGTGGTGATCGAACGACGGGCCCGCGGCGAAGGAGACGCGGTTGCCCGCGGGGCGGTCGACACTGCCCTTGGCCGGGTGGCTGGCGCCTATGGGGATGCTTGATGCTGCATATCATTAAGCTGGCGGTCGGCATCGAGGATATCGATCATCTGGCGGATGTGCAGAAACGCCGCCTCGCAGAGGCGAAATCGGCGCTAGGGGAAAAAGCACGCCTCTGGCACCGGACCCGTCATGCGCCGAAACGGGCGGAGGAGCTGCTCGACGGCGGATCCATGTATTGGGTGATCAAGGGGCGTGTGGCGGCGCGCCAGCGTTTGCTGGGGTTCGAGACGGATACCGACGAAGAAGGCCGGAAATTTTGTTTTATCATGCTCGATCCCGAGATCATGCCCACTGCGGCCCGCCGTCATAGGGCCTTTCAAGGCTGGCGCTACTTACCGGCAGCCGATGCGCCGCCGGACCAACCGAAGCGCCAGGGCGAAGAAGATTTTCCGCCGGAAATGGCAGCGGAATTGCGGGAGTTGGGTTTGCTCTAGGAATTTTTTTCGGCCGGATCAGCAATTTCGTTAATTTTGTCGTTGCGGACCCATGCTTGGATGGGTATATTCAGCTTTCGCGGTCGCCGCACCTTGTGCGCTCGGCCTCTCCAGTAGACAAAGTCGCTGTCACGGCCTCACTTTTGGCTGCTGGGTTCTTTGACAAAGTGTATTGACGAGATGGAAGGGATGCGCGGTCGGCGTTGTTG
>JAYPOZ010000043.1:0-33564 GCA_038131165.1 Rickettsiales bacterium
ACGACGACCGTCGCCTTAAAGGGGGGATGTTCCGACAGCGCGGGCGGGATATCGATTCATATAACGAGGCATCTACCGCTTCCCTCATAAGTCAGGATCAGGTTCATGAAACGCGTCCGCACCAAAATTTTTATCGGTTTTGGCATCGTGATGATCATTCTGGGTTCGGGAATCGCCGCCAGCACCTACTTGATTTCGAATGTCGGCAATATCGCCAACGTGATCTACGACAAGTATCTCATCAGCGGCTCCGCGGCTCTGCGGGCACAAGTCGCCGCGGCCAAAATGAAAGCGGTGTTCGAAGGATTGGCAGAGCTTGAAGACCGCGACGCGCTTCAAGAGGCGGTCGAAAATATCGAAGAACTCGAAGAATCCATCTCCGACGAGATGGAAGTCGTGCTCGAGCGTGCGGCCGACAGTCAGTTCGAAGAACTCATCGCCAGCCTTAGGAAAGCTCTCGAGAGCAGTGCCGAACTGCGCGAACGTACCAACGGATCGATCGAAAGCCCGGACGGCGACGATTTGAATAAGGATTTCCTGCATAAGATCCGCGAGGAAGGCCTTGAAATCACTAATGGGATAAGCGAAGCGCTTGACGCCGTCGCCGAACATGCCGGCGGTACCGGATTCGAGTACAGGGAAACCGCGAAGAGTGAAGTCGAGTTTGCAATTTTCGCCTCGGCGATCGGCGGAGTCATTGCCTTGTTACTCGGAATCGTCGTCACCTTCATCGTCTCGCACCTTGCCATTGGCGTCGTGCCGAAGTTGATCGGCTGCATCGCTCAGATCGGCAACCGCGAGTTTGACGTGGAAGTGCCCAGCCTGACACGCGCGGACGAGATCGGCGAAATGGCCCGCGCCGTCGATGCCTTTAAATCCAATCTTCAGGAGGTCGACCGTCTTCAGGCGCAGAACCTGCAAGCGCAGGAACAGGCCCGCCTCGATCGTCTGGAAGCCTTGCAAGTCATGGCCGATACCGTCGAAAGAGAGACGGAAAGAGCGGTCAGCACCGTGGTCGAAAGATCGGAGGGCGTGGCGCAACTCGCGGGCGATCTCACAGACTCCGCCGGCCGCGTGCGAGCGGAGACGCAGAATGTCTCGGCGGCCTCCGAAAATGCCCTTCAGAACACCGAGTTGGTCGCCGCCGCGGCGGAAGAATTGTCCGCCTCGATCGGCGAGATCAACCGTCAGGTCCAGCAGTCCTCGCAGATTACGAAGAACGCGGTCGCCGAGGCCGCCAGAACAAATTCCGAGATTCAAGGCCTTGTCGATACAGCAGAACGCATCGGCGAAGTCGTCGCCTTGATTACCGATATCGCCGAGCAAACCAACTTGCTGGCGCTGAACGCCACCATCGAGGCCGAACGCGCCGGCGAGGCTGGCAAGGGCTTTGCCGTCGTCGCCTCCGAGGTCAAGAATCTGGCGACGCAGACCTCGAGCGCGACGGAAGATATTCGCACACAGGTCGCGGCGATTCAGTCGGCCACACACACCGCCGTCTCGGCCATCGATCAGATATCCAGGACCATCACGGAAGTGGAGAGCATTTCGGGCTCGATCGAGGAGGCCGTTGGCCAACAGGGTGCGGCGACAGACGAAATCGCGCGCAGCATTCAAGACGCCGCGCAGGCCGCACGTCCGCTGACGGAACCCGTCAAGCACGTGTTCGAGGAGACGGAGACCACCAGCGATCTCACGAATCAGGTTCGCGACGTACTCGCGCAAATCACGGAAGATGTCAGGGCGTTGAAGTCCTCGGTCGTGGCTGTTGTGCGGAATTCGACCGAGGAAGAGGAAGCCGAGATGGCGGAAGTCGCGACAGACGCCGCTTAGCCCCCTCCCGACCGGTCGCGCTTTGCCAACACGCCCAGGAGCGCTTCTAGCCCAAGCGTATAGGAGTCGATCCCCAAACCGGCGATAACGCCGTCCGCGGCCGGCGCCGTGACCGACGTTGTGCCCCGCCGTTCGATATTGGTCATATGAACCTCAATATACGGCAAGTCGTCGCCGACACCGAGCAAGCAATCGCGGAGCGCCTGGCCTCCGTAGGTAAATCCGGCCGGATTCATCAGCAGTCCGTCGACTCCGTCGCGGACGGCCTGAAAGATGCGCGAGATCGCCTCCCCTTCGAGATTCGTGTAGACGATCTCCAACTGAATATCCCGCGACACCGCGTGCGCGTGGAGAAGGGCGTCAAGTTCGGCGGCGCTGGTCGTGCCGTAGAATTCAGGCTGCCGGCGTCCCAGCCATTCCATATTCGCCCCTTGTATCAGTAAGACTCTTGTCATGCGCCCCTTCCCGTCTGGCCACGTTTGCCGGGAAAGGTATATCACTAGGCGCAGAACAGACCAGCCAACCGGATTCCCATGACCAACACGCTTTTAACCCGCCATGACCCGGAAGAAGCCCGCCTCTATCACGAAGACGGCACCTGGGGAGACGAGACACATTACCGCCTGCTCGCGCAAAACGCCGCCGCGCGTCCCGACGCCTTCGCCCTTCGCGACGGTGCCCGCCGGCTTTCCTGGGCGGAGCTGCTCGAGTGGGTGGAGGCCGCGGCCGCGGACCTCGCGGCGCAGGGACTGCGGGCCAACGACCGGGTCTCCCTCTGGGCCTCGAACCGGGTGGAATCCGTGGTCATGTACCTGGCCTGTTCACGGAACGGCTATGCCTGCAATCCCTCACTGCACCGGACCTACACAGTGGCGGAAATGGCGAGCCTGCTGGAACGGCTCTCAACGAAAGCGATCCTGGTCGAAGAAGGTTGGGGTGCAGATGTCGCCCGCCACGATCCGTTCGAAGCCCTAGCCCAATTGCCGGCCATGCGGAAAGTTTACCGTGTACCCGCCGCCCGCGAGCCGGGCGCCGATTTCCCGAGTCCGGACGGCGACCTGTCCGCCCTCCCCGCGAGCGACGAGAATCCGGATAAGATCTGTTACCTTGCGTTCACCTCGGGCACCACCGGTACGCCTAAATGCGTGATGCATTCAGACAACACCCTGCTCGCCAATGCCCGCGACATGGTGCGGGACTGGAAGCATGACGAGAATTCGCGGCTGTTGTCGCTGAGCCCCCTCTCCCATCACATCGCCTGGGTCGGGATCGCGCAATGGCTGCTCTTCGGGGGAGAGTTCGTCACCGACGATCCGCCGGCCGGCGTCTCGAAGCTGGACTGGATTCTGGAGACGGAACCGACATACATCATGGGCGTGCCCACCCACGCCATGGACATGCTGGCCGAAATGCGCAAGCGCGGCCTCGGAAAAATGGGAACGGTCGAAGTTTTTTACATGGCCGGCGCCCCGATCCCGCCGGCAACGGCGCAGGCCTTCGTCGAGATGGGGATCACGCCGCAGAACGTCTACGGAATGACGGAGAACTCGTCCCATCATTACACCTGGCCGGACGATCCGCAGACAACGATCTGCGAGACCTGCGGGCGCGGCGGCAAAGCCTATCGGCTGAAAATCTTCGACCCCGAGAATCCGGACATCGAGCTGCCGCAAGGCGAGGTCGGCCATATCGCGGGCAAGGGCGCGTGCCTCATGTTGGGATATTTTGACAATCAGAAAGCCACCGAGGAGAGCTTCAACAAGGACGGTTGGTTCCTGTCGGGCGATCTGGGACTGATTGACGAGAACGGCTGCTTGCGGTTTGTCGGCCGCCTCAAGGACATCATCATCCGCGGCGGCAAGAACATCCACCCCAAGAAAATCGAGGATCTGGCGATCAAGCACCCCAGCGTCGAGAAGGCGGCCGCATTTCCGGTTCCCGACGAGCGCCTCGGCGAGCGCGTCTGTCTTGCGGTCCTGCCGGCGGGCGCCCACCCGGACGGGCAGGAAGTCCTCGCCCATTTGTTCGCCGAAGGTCTCTCGATCTACGACATGCCCGAATACTACATGGTGATGGACGACTTCCCGCTCACCGCCAGCGGCAAGATATTGAAGCGCGAACTCGCGGAATGGGCGAAGGATGGCCGCCTGAAGCCCGATGCCATCCGCTTCGCGGCGCCGAAGGAAAGCTAATTCGCGGGGCGGGCGTTGCCCCGTTCTAACTTGCCGTCAGGACCAAGAAGACATCGAAAGGGCGCAGCCAGATGAACAACTATCGCCGCATCCGATACACGGTCCGCGACCGCGTCGCCGAGATCGCCATGATCCGCGAGCCGGTGAACGCCATCGACATGCTGCTGGCGGAGGAAGTCGTCGATGCCTATGGGCGGGTGCGCAAAGACCCGGACGTGCGCGCCGTCATCCTGACCAGCGACTGCAAGGCCGCGTTCAGCGCCGGGATGGACCTCAAGATGATCCGGGGCAAGAGCGGGCTCGACCTTCGCAATTTCCTCGAAGTGCTCTATTTCGGCATGCACGACGCGCAGTACCGGCTCGGCAAACCTAGCATCGCGGCGGTTACCGGCCCCGCGCGGGCAGCCGGCGTGACGCTTGCGGTTTCCTGCGACATGATCGTCGCCGCCGACGATATCGATCTCTCCTATCCGGAGATCGACGTCGGGGTCATTCCCGCGATGCATTATGTCCACCTGCCCCGCCAGATCGGCCGCCACAAGGCGTTCGAGCTGCTGTTCTCGGGGAAGCCCATCTCCGCGAAGGATGCAGAGGCGCACGGCCTGCTGAACTACGCGGTGCCGCGCGATCAAGTCATGGCGAAAGCCCGCGAATTGGCTCTGGAAATGGCCGGCAAGTCGCCCGTGGTGATGCGAATAGGACGAGATTCGTTCATGCGGGCCAATGACAACGAGTACCGCCGCACCATCGAATACGTCGTCGATACGATTTGTCACATCATCGATACGGAAGATGCACAGGAAGGCCTGAATGCCTTCGCCGAGAAACGCAAACCGGACTGGACATAAGGGAGACAGGCCATGGCACAAAAATGGAAGAACCGGCCGCCGGGGTCGAACTGGGGCGAGTTCGGACCTGACGATCAGCTCGGGCGGCTCAACTACCTGACCGAGGAAAACACGCTCCAGGCAGCAAAAGAGATCAAGACCGGCAAGCGGTTCTGCCTCAGCCTGCCGCTCAACGTGCCATCGACCAACGCAACCAACGCGCGGCGTCAACCGCCCGCGTTCAAGCCGATCGTGCGTGACGGCCACGTTGCCTTCAACCTGCCGCTCGACAAGGTCGACCCCGGCAACACCCAGGTGAATTCAGACGAGGCCGTGCTGCTCTATATGCAGCATTCCTCGCAGTGGGACAGTTTCGGCCATATGGGCGGGCTGTTCGACGCCGATGGCGACGGTGTCGACGAAGTCGTGCAGTACAACGGTCATCAACTCACGAACGAAAAGGGTGAATTGCGCTGGGGCGAGGTCGGCTCCTGGAACCTCGGCATCGAGCATATGGCGAAACACTGCGTGCAGGGCCGCGGCGTGCTGCTCAACATGAAGCGGCATTTCGGCGAGGAAAGCCGCCCGGTCAGCTACGACGACGTGATGCGCATGCTGGAGGCGGACAAGGTCGAAATCGAGCGGGGCGATATCGTCTGCTGCTATACGGGCTATGCGGACAAGCTCCTGGAGATGGGCGACGATGTCCCGGCCGACCTGCCGCGCACCCATTGCCCGGCCTTCGACGGGCGCGACGAAAGGCTGCTCAAATGGATCGACGACAGCGGCATGGCGGTGCTGGTCTCCGACAACCGCGCCGTCGAGTACGAGCATCCGAAGCGCCCCGAGGGCATGGAACGGGGCCCCGGTCTGCCGATCCACGAACTCTGCCTGTTCAAGCTCGGAATACATCTTGGCGAGATGTGGTACTTCACCGAGATCGCCGAGTATCTTGCAGCGAACAACCGGTATCGGTTTTTCATGACGGCCCCCCCGTTGCACTTGCCGGGCGCCGCCGGCTCGCCCGCCAACCCGATCGGGACCGTATAGGCGGATTGCAGTTGCCCGCCCTATCCGGCTTGAATGAGACGCAAGCCGTTCTGTGCGGGAGCAGTTGCGATATTGCTGGATATCGGCAGCTCAATCCAAAACGTGCTGCCCTGGCCGAGACACGAGACGACGCCAATGCGGCCGTTCATGGTTTCGATCAATTGCTTGGCAATGGTCAATCCGATGCCGGAGCCTTGGATCGCGCTTGTCTCGAGGCCGAGACGGTTGAAAGGCTCGAAAAGATGTTCCAGTTTTTCGTCCGGAATGCCCGCACCGGTATCCGTGACGCTAATGCGCACTTTGGCACCGTTCAACGGCAGTGCAGCAACCGTCACCAAGCCATCTTCGCTATTATACTTAATGGCATTCGATATGAGATTGAGAAGCACTTGGCGAAGCTGACGTTCGTCGGCCTGGCAGCATAGTGTCACGTTCTCGCTTAGATCGGAGACAAGTCGAATGTTGCGGCTCGCGGCGAGGGGTTGCGATATCCGGAGCGCGTCGTCGATCATTGCGACGACCGAAATATCCTCGATCGACACGTCTACGTGCCCGGCTTCAATTCTCGACAAATCAAGAATTTGATCGATGAGGTCGAGCAGATGCTCGCCATTCGTGACGATTTGATTGACGAAACGCTCGTGCGACTTGCTGATCGGGTCGTCAGGGTCGTCGGCGAGAAGTTGCCCGAAGCCCAATATCGAATTCAGGGGCGTACGAAGCTCGTGGCTCATCGAGGCGAGGAACTCGGATTTGGCCCGATTGGCTTCCTCGGCCACTTCTTTGGCCTTCTCCAGCTCGAACTGCGCTTCCTTGATCTTCGTGATATCCGTTGCGATAAGAATCTTACCGCCGAAGGACAGTTCCTTTTCGATATTCAGATGCCAACGACCGTTTGCGCGTTGTATCTCGACGATCTCGTTTAATTCGCGGTGTTGCCGCATTCGATTGGCGATCCATTCGCGCGATTGTCCATCGGGCACGGCGATCAGGCCCGCGCCGACGACCAGTTCGAGGTATTCTTCGAACTTCATCCCCTCCCGGAGATAATCGGCAATCGGTTCGTTCAGGTTTCGGAAAGCCTCGTTGACGAAGATAAAACGGTCCTCTTTATCGAGGATCGCGATCAGCTCGGAGACGGAGTCGATCGCCGCCGACAGGTCGATCAGGCGTTGCTGCGAAACTCTCAGGTCGGTGACGTCCATACCGGTGCCACGGTAGCCCGCAAACGCGCCGTTTTGGTCAAGGAAAGGTCTGCCGCTGATCGAATACCACCTGGTCACACCGTCCGCCATGATCGAGGGGCGGGTGAAATTCCGGAACGGCCGGCGTTCCGCGTAAACTTGCAGTTGTGCGCGTACTGCCTCCGAATCGATGACAGATGCATAGATTTCCTCGGGCGTCATGCCCAACACGTCTTCTTGTCTTACGCCGGTGGTCTCCTCGAAACCATCCGAGAGATAGGATATCCGCAGATCCCGGTCCATCTCCCAGTACCAGTCCGAGGCGGCGGCGCCAAAATTCCGCAGCTGTACCTCGCTTTGGCGCAGGGCGGCTTCAGCTTGTTCCCTTTCGACGATCTCGTTGGTGAGTTCGCGCGTCCGTTCCTCGACCTGTTGCTCAAGGCTGTTCCGTGCAGCCAGCAGTCCCTGCTCCGCCTTTTTTTGCTCGGTGACGTCGATGATCTGCACGATGGCGCGGCGCCCCGCTCCATCCCTATCCGGCAGACCCGAGAGAATTGCATTCGTCCAGACAGTTTCGCCGTTGCGATGGATGAAGCGCTTCTCGGCGCGGGAGAAATCAACCTCGCCTGAAGCGAATTTCTCTCGAAACTCGGGACTGACGCCAAGGTCGTCGGGATGGCAAAAGGCGTCCGGCGTGGTTCCTATGATTTCTTCCCGGTCGTATCCGATCATCTCGCAGAAAGCGGCATTGCAGTCGGCTCGCACGCCATCGCCCGACATGACGATCATCCCGATTGGACTGCGTTGGTAAAGCGTATGGAACCGCTCCTCGCTGATGCGCATCGCCTCCGCAGCCGCTCGCTCCGCGGTGACGTCACGCCCGATTCCCCGGTATCCCCTGAACGAGCCGTTATCGAAATAGGGCACTCCACTCAAGCTGACCCATTTGAGTTGTCCGGTCTTGTCGGTCCAGCAACTGACGGAATCGCGAAACGGTAATCTCGATGTAAGCGCGCCGGTGTGTCGCCGAGCGTCTTCCGTATCCTCGTCTATGCCGACCATATCGCTGAGTGTCTTGCCGAACGCCGGTCGTCGCGGGAGCCCGAGGTAATCCACCACGTCCACAGAAGCGAACGTAAACTTCAGATTTTCGTCCGTCTCCCAGAGCCAGTCCGAGGAGGACCACGCAAAGTCGCGAAAACGTTTCGCATTCTGGCTTTCTTCATCGGCGACGAACGTCTTATCGCGATTGACGGTCAACAAGATCACCAAGGAGATTGCGAACAGTGCGGCCAGCCCGTACTCCGCGTAGACCCATCCCGCCGAAAGCATGTTCGATAGGTCTCGCACAATCTCAGGATGGCTTTCATCCTGCAAAGCCCGGATCACAAATACAAAAAGCTGCGCACATGCCCAGACCAACGCGACGGCAACGGCTGAAAGGCCCGCCGGCCTGTTGTTTCGCAGTATCTTTCTGACAAGAAGAATCATTTACGGAAGCGACCAATCCCCGACAAACTCTGGACCAAATAGATTACTAAATTCTTAAGGTCCAAGGCTCCGAAGGCGATCGTGCCGGTGAAGAAGCAGAACGCGATTTATTGCTAGACCGGCCAATAGCTTCGCATTGCTGCAATAGCATCAAACAGCACGAGTCTTCGCTGTTTTATATCTCATCCATTCGGGGAAAACGCTCTTCACATCGCGTCGCAAATTGCCCGCGTTCGCGAGAAACCTAAGTTTCAGACTAGGTGGAATTCGCGTCTCGATCGTGCGGAGAGCGCGACAGGACGATCGGCGCCGCTTTACGCGCTAACTTGTTCGAAGTTATGGACCGAAACAGCGGAGCCGAATTTGCACATGCCTCAGTTGATCTCCGAAATTGCCGAAGCGGATGCATCCGGCGAGACCGCTTGGATTTACGGCGAAATCCGGCGGCTTTGGGGGGTGCCCAACGTCACGACCGTCGTGCGCCATGTGGCGACGTTTCCGGGCTGTCTCGAATGGCTATGGGCAACCATCGGGCCGGCAAACGACTGCGGCGATTTCCAGGCGACCGCGAACGCGCTCTCTAAAACTCTCGACGCGACGCCACTCCCGAGCCTGCCGGAACTGGCCTTGCGGGCCATGGGCGTGGATGAGCCGGCGGCACAGCAGATTCGCGACGTCTATGACGCCTATAACCGGAACAACCGCCCGAACATTCTGTTCGTGTGCACGCTGTCGCGCCTTTTGAGGGAGGGCCCCGGCGGGACGGCAGCCTATGCGCCGGAGCGGACCGACTGGCGCCCCCCGGCGCAATTGCCGCCGCTGGTCCCGATGATTCAAGCTTCGAACATGCCTCCCGCGACATTGGCCCTGGCCCAGGCCATCGGCTCCTGGGGATTCCCGCCTGACACCGGCTTCCTGCCCGGCGTCTATCGCCACCTCGCCAATTGGCCGGCCTATATGGCGTATGCCGGCGCGATGCTGTGGCCGCGCCTTGAGGCGGGTGAGACGGCACGCGCCGGGGCAGCCATGCTGGCGGCCGCGGAGACGGCCTCGACGCAGCTGGTCGGCATGCTGCCACCGCCGGAGGGCGCCTTCTCGCCCCCTTCTCCAGACGAGGCGCAAGCGCTCCTCCGTTTTCTAGATGGACTGAAACCGAAAATTCCCGAAATGATCATCGTCTGCAAACTGCTGGGCGATGCGCTCCCGGATAACGAAAAGGAATAGACATGGCCGATACGGTGCGCCTGACACTTGATGAAATCCGCACGCTGTCGACGGAGGTCTGCATCGCCAACGGCATGTCGTCGTCCAATGCCGAGGTCATTGCGGATGTCGTGACCCAGGCGGAAGCGGACGGCACCCATTCGCACGGCCTGTTCCGCATTCCCGGCTATATCTCGCCGATGAAGAACGGCCGGGTCGACGGACAAGCGGTGCCCGAAGTGACCGACGTGTCCCCCGGATTGGTCGCGGTCGATTCGAATAACGGCTTCGCCCCGCCAGCCATCGTCGCCGGGCGCCCCCTGGCGATCGAGAAGGCGAAATCCCAGGGGATCGCCGCGATGGGACTGCGCAACAACTGCAATCTCAATGCGCTGTGGTGGGATGTGGAGCCGTTTGGGGACGCCGGGCTGATTGCCCTCGCGATGTCGACCTCGCGCTCACTGGTGGCGCCCTGGGGCGGAGATACGGCCCTCTTCGGCACCGACCCACTGGCTTTCGCCTGTCCGCGCGCGGGCAAGCCGCCGATGGTCTTCGATTTCGCCACGAGCGCCGCCGCGCGCGGAGAAATCATGGTTGCGGCGCGGGAGGGTCATGCCATTCCGGAAGGCTGGGCGCTCGACAAGAACGGTAATGCAACCACGGATCCGGCAGCGGCGCTCGAAGGCGTGCAATTGCCCTTCGGCGCACACAAGGGCAATGCCATCATGATCATGGTGGAACTGCTGGCCGCGGGCCTGACCGGCGGTAATTTCTGCTTCGAGGCACAAGAACAGTTCGCTGCCTTCGGCGGCGACAGCGGTCCCTCGAACGCCGGCGAGATCATCATCCTGATGGACCCGTCGGGCTATCACGACGGCTTTCTCACCCGGGTCGAAAGCCTTTTCGAGCGCATCGCGGCGCAGGACGGCACCCGCATTCCGGGCGACCGCCGCTATGCCAACCGCGCGCGTTCGGCGGCGGATGGCGTGGAATGCCCGGCGGCACTGTACCAGCAAATATTGGACCTGAAGGCGGGTTAGGAGCGCAGACATGACGACATATCACGGCAGTTGCCACTGCGGCACGGTCAAATACGAAATCGAGGCGGATCTTTCGACAGTGACACGCTGCACCTGCTCGATCTGTACCAAGAAGGGCATCCTTCTGGCCCGGGTCGCGCCGGACAAGATAACCATCACGGAAGGCGCCGACGCGCTCAAGCTCTATCAGTTCAACGAAATGGTGGCGGAGCATTATTTCTGCCCGAACTGCGGCATCCACACCCACGGCCATCCACGCGCGGCGCCGGAGATGTTCGTGGTCAACGTGAACACGCTCGACGATTTCGACGTCCACGCCGAAACTTTCACAATTCGGCACTTCGACGGTCGGCATTGGGAGCAGGCTTTTGCCGAGAGTCAGGGCAGAGGACGCTAGCGACGCATGGCCATCGACATTCTGATCATCGGCGGCGGCATCATCGGCTCCAGCGTCGCCTATCATCTCGCGGCCAGCGGTCGCGGCGGCAATATCGTGGTGCTTGAGCCTGACCCGACCTATGAGTTCGCGACCACGCCGGGAAGCTCCGGCGGCGTGCGGCGCCTGTTCAGCCGCCCGGAGAACGTGGCGCTCGGCAGTTTCGGGCTTGAGTTCTACAGCGCCTTTAAGGAGACCATGGCCGTCGACGGTGTGCCCGCGGATATCGCCTTCCGATCGCAAGGATATCTGTTCTTGTCGGATGCGGGAGATTCGGCGCAGATGCGCGCGAACTACGAAACCCAGACGGCGAATGGCGTCGCGGCCGAACTGCTGGAGCCGTCAGATTTGAAAGCGCGGTTTCCTTCCGTGCACTTCGACGATGTCGATATCGGCGTGCTGACGCCGGACGACGCCTGGATCGACCCCTACGGCGCCTTGATGGGATTCCGCCGCAAAGCCCGCAGCCTCGGGGTCGAGTATCGCCGGGACAAAGTCGTGGCCTGGGAGGGAGACGGCGGCTCGGCCCGGCAGGTCACCCTCGCCTCCGGCGAGACAATGACGGCAACGTTGTTTGTCCTTGCCGCAGGTGCGTGGTCCGGCGAAGTGGCGAACCTGCTTGGCTGGCATGTCCCGATCCGGCCGATGTCGCGCCAGACGCATTTCTTCCGCTGCAAAGCGGAAATCGAGCCGCTGCCCTTCATCAAGACCGAGAGCAATCTCGCCTTCCGTCCCGAAGGCGAGGGTTATACCGGCGGCATGCCGGACTGGAACGTCGGGCCCGGCTTCAACTGGGACTATGATCCCGACTGGTTCGAGAACGAAGTTTGGCCTGCCTTGGCGCACCGGGTACCCGCGATGGAGGAGTTGAAGCTGGAGCGCACCTGGGCCTGCCATTACGAACGCAACGAGCTCGACAAGAATGCCATCATCGGCGGCTGGGACGGCGGTATGGAGAACGTCTATATCGCCAGCGGGTTCTCCGGC
Organism: Rickettsiales bacterium; assembly: GCA_038131165.1. Lineage (GTDB taxonomy): Bacteria > Pseudomonadota > Alphaproteobacteria > UBA8366 > UBA8366 > UBA6544. The sequence goes on from JAYPOZ010000043.1 coordinate 12,244, forward strand.
CACGGTATCATGCAGGCCCCCGGTGCCGGCTGCGCGCTGTCTGAACTCATCCTTGACGGGCGATATTCGACGATGGATTTAACGCGCCTCGGCTACGCCCGCGTCGCCGACAACGAACCCTATCCCGAACTCGGGATTGTCTGAAGAGGAACACCATGGCCGATGACGTCACCGATACCGTCGAGCTGATTAACTCGCGGCGCGCCGGCTTCTCGAAACTGCTGGGGATCGAAGTGACCGACGCCACGCCGGATTGCGTGAAGGCGACCCTAAAGGTGCGGGAAGAGCTTTGCACCCGGCCGCAGGTGATGCACGGCGGCGCCGTCATGTCCTTTGCCGATAATCTGGGCGCTCTCGCCTGCGTGTTGAACCTGCCGGAAGGAGCCTGGACGACGACCCTGGAGAGCAAAACCAATTTCCTGGCGTCGATCCCGCTTGGCCAGACGGCCTATGCAGAGACCACCGCCCTCCACAAAGGCCGCACGACGATGGTCTGGCGCACCGATATCCGCCGCGACGACGGCAAGCTCTGCGCTGTCGTCACTCAGACCCAGATGGTGCTGATACCGAAGGAGAGCTAGGGGCTCTACCCCGCCAATTCCGTGTTCAGCCGGTCGGTGATCAGCATGTGGCCGGGTTTGTGGGTGATGCAGATCGGCGGTTTCGCGTGCTCGACCACGATTTGCGGTGTGACTCCGCAGGCCCAGAAAACCGGCACTTCGTTCTCGCGAATGACCGGCGGCGCGCCCGAGTAGGGCATTGCGATATCCTCGATCCCGATCATCGCCGGATTGCCGAAATGCACCGGCGTGCCGTGCACGCGCGGGTATTTCGCCGTGATCTCGATGGCGCGGATCGCGTCTTGTGGCAGGAACGGGCGCATCGAGAGAATGGTCGGGCCGTGAAAGGGCCCCGACGGGGTCGTCTCGATATTGCTCACATAAAGCGGCACTTTCGTGCCTTGCTCGATATGCCGCAGCGACAGGCCGCCTTCGACCAGCGCTTCCTCGAAGGAATAGGAACACCCCATCCCAAAAGCTACGAAGTCATCCTGCCATAGATCGGTCAGGTCCGTCACCTCGTCGACCAATATGCCGTCTCGGAAGACCAGATACCGGGGCGCGTCGCTGCGCACGTCGAGCCCCTCCCCGATATCGCTTGGAAAGATCGGATTGCCCGCCTCGGTCATCGAGACCAGGGGACACGGCTTCGGATTCAGTTCGCAGAAACGCCGAAAATCTTCCGCCCATTCGGCCGGGAGAATGGCGAGATTGAGCTGCACCATGCCCGGCGCGAGCCCGGTGGTCAGTCCGTGATGCGCTCCGCTGCGGATACGGGCGCGAAGCTCGCGGGCCTCTACCCGCCGCGCGTCGTCGCTGCGCATTGCGGTGTCTGCGAGGGCAAGGCTCATCTCCTACCTCCTGCTGCTTCCGGCGGACCCGATGCTGCCGGGCCAGATGCCGTCCTGGGTTTCATAATGGGATGGTAGTGTTTTTCGCGCCGCGTTAAACTCCATATCCAGACCTAAACCGCCCCGAACGCACGATTTCCGGCGCCCCGGCGCTGTGCACCCCCGTTCAGGAACTTACATCTTTCACCGCAAAGAAACACAAATGCGGTGACCGATAGAGACAACCGCGCAAGATTGGAGACTCCAGAATGTCCGTTGAATTGAGCCGCAAGGATGAGTTCGCCGTCATAACCTTGAACCGTCCCGAAGCCCTGAATGCATTGAGCTTTGAGATCGTATCGGAAATCGGCGCCGCCATCGCGGAGGCGGCACGGACAGACGCGCGCGCGCTGATCATCACCGGCGCGGGAGACCGGGCTTTCAGCGCCGGCGCCGACATCAAAGAGCTCTATGGCCGGACCCTCGCGGAAAACAAGGCCTCTACGCTCCGCGGCCAACGCCTCTTCGCGCAACTCGACGACATTCCGATCGCGTCGATCGCGCTCATCAACGGTTATGCCTTCGGCGGAGGCATGGAACTGGCGCTGGCCTGCACCTTCCGCCTCGCCACGCCGAACGCCAAGGTCGGCTTGCCGGAGATCAAGCTGGGTCTGATCCCGGGCTACGGCGGCACCATTCGCCTGCCCCGCCTGATCGGCGAAGGCCGGGCGCTCGAACTCGTGATGACAGGCCGGACAGTGGCCGCCGACGAAGCGGAACGCATCGGCATGGTCAACAAGATCGTCGAAGGCGATCCGATGGAAGGGGCGATGGCCTATGCCCGTGAGTTCACCTGCTACTCGCTGCCGGTCCTCGGGCTTGCCCGCGAATCCGTCAAGCGCGCCCTCGACGTGCCGGTCCTCGAGGGCCTCAAGATCGAGGCCGATCTGAACACCCTCGCCTTTCAGACGGAAGATGCGCTGGAAGGCATGAACGCCTTCGTCGACAAGCGGCAAGCCGAATTCAAGGACCGTTGAGCATGACGGACGGAGCAATCATCGTCACCGGAGCCAGCCGCGGCATCGGCGCGGCGCTTTCCATCGAACTCGACCGGCGCGGCTTTACCGTGGCCGGACTGTCGCGCACCGGCGACGCGCCACTCGGCTGCGAAGATCCGTCGCGCTTTCTGCTGCGCAAATGCGACGCCACCGACGAGAGGCAGCTTCGGGATAGTTTCGCCTGGGTGGCCGATCAGGCAGGCGGCATCAAGGCGCTGGTCAACAACGCCGGGCTTCATACCAACTCGAAGAGCCAAGAGCTGGAACGCGCCGACTTCGAGCGGGTCATGGAGATCAATGTCACCGCCGTGATGCTGGGGTGCCGCGAGGTCTTTCCTCATTTCGAGAAACAGGGCGGCGGCATGATCTTCAATATGGGCTCGTCCTTCGGCTGGATCGGCGCACCCTACAACCTCGCCTATTGCACGTCGAAGGCAGCGCTGGGAGGCATGACCCGGGTACTCGCCGCCGAATGGGCAAAGTACAAAATCAAGACCCTCAACATCGCGCCGGGATATATCGAAACCGACCTCAATAAGGAGTTCCTCGAGAGCGAAAAAGTGAAGAAGCTTCTGTCGGAGCGCATACCGACGGGCGGTCCCGGCAAAGCGGAAGACGTCGCCAAACTGGTCGCGGCCCTTATTAGCGAGGACATTCCCTTCCTCACGGGAAGCACGATCTACCTCGATGGTGGTCAGACCTTCGCCCATTAACCAGAGAATGCGGGCCGCCGCTCTTCGACAAGTTCAGGATGACGTGAGAGTATTTCGGATCATCCTATCGCGTCATCCTGAGCCTGATTCATGGCGGCGCCCGCGCAGGAGTCAAAATCCGAATGCTCGTATTCGACCGACTTAAATCGCAACTCGACCTTCCCGAGGAGGAGATGCTCATCCTCGACAGCGTGCGCCAGATGTGCCGCGACCGGATCGCGCCGCGCGCCGAGGAATTCGACAAGACCAGCGCCTTTCCGTGGGAAAACGTCAAAGACATCAACGAACTCGGCCTGAACGCGATGTTCGTCCCGGAAGAGTACGGCGGTGCGCAGACTTCTTTCGCCTGCTATCTGGAATGCGTGAAGGAGATCACCGCAGCCTGTGCCGCGACCGGAATTATCTGGGCCACCAACTACCACGCGATGAAGCCGGTCATCGACTTTGCCAGTGACGAGCAAAAGAGGCGCTGGCTACCGAAACTGGCTGAAGGTGCCCTTGCCTCGCTCTGCATCACGGAGCCCTCCGCCGGATCGGACGCCACCGGCATGCGGACGAAATTCACGCCGGACGGCGACGAGATCGTCATCGACGGCGGCAAGACCTTCATCACCAACGGCAATGTCGCGGATTATCTGCTGCTGTTCGGAAAATGGAGCGAGATCGACGACCCGAAGAAGTCCATTTCCGTGCTGCTCGTCGAGACCAAGGAGTCTCCGGTCGAGACTGTCGGGCTTGAGGACAAGATGGGCCACCGGGCGTCCTCGACCGCAACCCTCGCCTTCGACGGCGTTCGGGTGCCGCGTGCCAACCTAATCCATGAGCCGGGAGACGGATTGAAGATTTTGCTGGCCTCGCTCAACAAATCCCGGCCCAGCGTCGCCGCCCATGCCCTCGGCATCGCGCGCGCGGCCTTCGAGGAAGCCGTCTCCTATATCAACGAGCGCCAGCAATCGGGCCGCAAGATCATCGAATTCCAGGGCATTCAGTTCCTGCTCGCCGATCTGGCGACGGAACTGGCGATGTGCGAGGCGTTCCTCGCCCACACCGCCCGCCTCATAGACAGCGGCGCGCCGGATTTCTCGACCGAGGCCTCGATGGCCAAGATGCGCGCCTCCGACCTTGCCATGCGGATGACGACCGAGGCGGTGCAACTGCATGGCGGCTACGGTTATATCAAGGAGTACAAGGTCGAACGCCTGATGCGCGACGCCAAAATCACGCAAATTTGGGAAGGCACGAATCAAGTTCACCGCCAGCTCATCGGCCGTGCCTTCTTCGATAAATAGAACCGGGAGAAACAGCATGCCACAGAAGAAACTCATCAACCCGCCGTCGCCACGCGCCGGAAAAGCACCGTTCGCGCAAGGCGTGCAGGTCGGGGAAACGCTCTACGTCTCGGGCCAGATCGCACAGGACGCCGACGGCCAGATCGTCGGCGTCGGCGATATGGTGGCGCAAGCGCGCCAGGTCTTTGCTAATATCGATGCCGTGCTCAAGGAAGCCGGATCGTCGTTCAAGGACGTGGTGAAGATCACCTGCTACGTCTCCGACATGCGCTACTACGCGGATTACAGCAAGGTGCGCGCGGAACTCTTCCCGGACGCGGATATCGCCAGCGCCACCGTGATCAGTCCCGGGTTCGTCAATCCGGATGCCCTGATCGAGATCGAGACCATCGCGGTGGTGGGCAGCGGCGGCTGAACCCGAACCTGCCTTGCCGCAACGGTGGGAACGATACTGGCGGTCTAGCCTCGCCGCAGCGCCCGCCAGATTTTCTCGCTCGTCACCGGCATCTGGATGTGCTCCACGTCGTAGTCCCGCAAGGCATCGCAGATCGCGTTGACGATGGCGGCCGGCGCCGGTGTCGTCCCGCCCTCGCCGCCGCCCTTGGCGCCCATGCGGTTGGTCGGTGTCGGCACTTCGTTATGACCGACCGTGAACATCGGCAGGTCGGTCGCGCGCGGCATCACGTAATCCATGAACGAGCCGGTCAGAAGTTGTCCGGACTCTGGGTCGTAGGCGACCTCTTCCCATAAGGCCTGGCCCACCCCCTGCCCGATCCCGCCGTGGACCTGACCGTCGACGATCATCGGGTTCACGACGCGCCCGCAATCGTCGACCGCCGTGTATCGTACCACCTTGACCACGCCGGTCTCCGGATCGACCTCGACTTCCGCGATATGGCAGCCGTTCGGATAGGCCGGCATCGGCTTGTCGATCAACGCCGTGGTGCGGAGCGGGCCGCGCAACGCCTCCGGCAGATCGGACGCCGGATCGTGCGCCGCTTTCGCGACGTCGAACAATCCGGTTGCCCGGTCCGTCCCGCTCACCCGGAACGACGCATCGGCAAACTCGATATCCTCTTCCGCGCATTCCAGCAGATGCGCCGCGATCCGCTTCCCCTTCTCGACGATTTCGTCCCGCGTGATGGTGAACAGATGTCCCGCCAAACGCATCGTCCGGGCCGCATGCGAGCCCGAACCGTCCTTCACGAAAGCGGTATCGCCATAGCGGTAGTCGACGCATTCGTAGGGAACCTCCAACAGGGAAGCGCCGATTTGGCGGAACGTCGTCTCATGCCCTTGCCCGCTCGAATGTGCGCCCATGATCATTTCGACCCGACCTTCAGGCAGAACTTCCATGACCGCGCGTTCCAGCGGCCACCCCGTCGAAGTCTCGACATAATTGGCCGTGCCGATCCCCCGGCACCTGCCCAGCGCTTCGCTTGCGGCACGGCGTCCCTCGAATCCGGACCAGTCCGCCAGTTCCAGCGCCAGTTCCATACCATGCACGAAGCGCCCGCTGTCGTAGGTGACGCCCATGGGGTTCGTGTAGGGAAGCTGTTCGTCCTTGATCAAATTCCGAAGGCGTATCTCCGCCCGGTCGATCCCCATTTCGATAGCGGCCCGGTCGATCAGCCGTTCCAGCACGAAGATCGCCTCGGGGCGCCCCGCGCCACGATAGGCCGTGACCGGCGTCGTGTTGGTCCAGACCGCCTTGGTCGTCACGTCCGCTTGGGGAATATCGTAGATGCCGGTGGAGACGGTCGGGCCGCGCGCGATTGGCACAAAGGACAGCGCGTGACTGCCGAGGTTGCCGTAGTTGACCGTCCGCATGGCGAGGAATTTGCCGGCGGAATCAAGCGCCAATTCGGCTTCCGTAAAAAGGTCCCGGCCAGCGTAATCGCCGAGCGCCATCTCGCTCCGGCTGCCGGTCCATTTCACCGGACGGCCCAACCGCTTCGCGGCCCAGGTAACCAGCGTGAATTCCGGATAGCACGAGTTCCGGGTCCCATAGCCGCCGCCCACATCGCGCGCAATCACGCGGATTGAGTCTTCCGGCACCTGAAAGGCGGCGGAGATTTCCCTCTGGAACCGGTTAACCCCCTGACCGCCGGCCCACAGGGTATACTGGCCGTTCTTCTCGTCATATTCGGCGACCGCGGCCCGCGGTTCCATCGGTACGCCGGAGACACGGTTGTTGACGAGGTCCATGCGGACCACATGCGCGGCCGCCTCGAAGGCCGCCGCCACCGCCGCGACATCGCCTTTCTGATCGTCGACACAGAGATTATCGGGCCGCTCGTCCCAGAGCCGGGGCGCGTCGGCGGCCAGCGCCTTTACCTGATCGACGACGGAGGGCAGCGGTTCGTATTCGACAGCGACCCGTTCCGCCGCATCGCGGGCCTGCTCGGCACGCTCGGCGATGACCATCGCCACGGCCTCGCCGACCCGCCGGACCTTCTTCGTCACCAGGGGTTCGATCCTGGGATAGTAGATCGGCGAGCCGTCCCGGTTGAACAGTTCGACATCCTTCGGGTTGCCCTGGGCGATCATCGGGTTGAGACCGTCTGCGCCATAATCGGCACCGGTCAGCACGGCCAGGACACCCGGCATGGCGGCCGCGTCTTTGGTATCGACCGAGAGTATGCGGGCGTGGGCATGCGGTGCCCGGGCAAAGGCGGCATAGGCCTGCCCCGGACGGTTGAAGTCGTCACTGTATTCGCCCGCTCCCGTCAGCAGGCGGTGATCTTCGAAACGGGGTATGGATGCCCCGATCCCTTTGCCGACAGTCTCTCCCTCCATCGCGCCGCGCTCCCCTCAGGCCGCTGCGCGCATCGGGTGCGAATCCTTGATCTGCGCCCGATGCAGCAAGCGGCGTTCGTTCGGGTCGAGCGCGTCGCGGCGGTGCACCGTGCAGCGGTTGTCCCAGACCACGACATCGCCGAGCCGCCATTTCTGCGTCCAGGTAAACTCCGGCTTGGCCACATGCGCGAACAGCTCGTCCAGCAGATCGTCGCTCTCGTCCTGCGGGAGCTCGCAGATGAAGGCGCGCGCCCGGCGACCGAGATAGAGCACCTTCCGTCCGGTTTCCGGATGCTCGGCGACCAGCGGATGCACCGCGCCCGGAATGTCCTCGCGGTTCTCGTAGACTTCCTGATAGCCCTTGCGGACCTGTCCGACGCTGTTGTGCGAGGCATCGTGCTTGCAGGTGAGACCGACCAGACGCTTCTTCATCGCTTGCGGCAGCGCGTCATACGCGGCCCCGGTACTCCCGAACCCCGTATCGCCGCCTTCCAGCGGCAGTTCGATGGCATAGAGCATGCTCGCCTTCGGCGGCAGCTCGTTATAGCTCATGTCCGTGTGCCACTTCGATTCATAGGAACCAAGGCTGCCGATCGGCTTGCCGTCGACCGTCACGTTCGAAATCACGGCCAGATGCGGATACTCCGGTTTCCATTGCGTTCCCGTCACCGTGATCGGCGCCAGATCGAGCTCGCCGAAGCGGGCGGCAAAGGCGAGAAACCGGTCGTCGTCCAATTTCTGGCAGGGAAACCGCAGGACCCCGTTGTGATCGAGCCAGGCCTGATGGATTTTCGCAAAAGTCGCATCGTCCATATCGCTGAGATCGACGCCCCAAACATCGGCGCCCAGCGCGGCTCCAGTCCGCACAATTTCCATGTCTTTCACTCCCATCGCATTCAACCTCAACTCGGAATCGCTTCCGCCGATCTCATCGCGGCGATCTTGTCGTCATCGTAGCCGGCCAAAGTCCGCAGGATCGTCTCGGTATCCGCACCCAGCTCCGGCGCGGCCACCGGATCGCGCACCGGCGTCTCCGACAGGTTCATCGGCGAGCGGATACCCCGGATATCCGGGTAGACCGGATGCGCCTGCGGCACCACCATATTGCGCGCCAACGCCTCTGCGGATTGCAAAGCCTCGCCGACATCGAGGACCGGCCCCGCCGGCGTTCCCGCCGCGGCCATCTTGGCGATCCAGTGGTCTCGCGTATTCGTCGCGAAAATGCCGTTCAAGGTTTCCTCCAAGGCCGCGCTGTTCTCGACCCGCGCGCCATTTTCCGCAAACCGCGGGTCATCGAACAAGTCCGGGCGCTCCAGCACCTGATCGCAGAAAGTCTTCCACATCCGGTTATTCGTGAGCGCCATCATGATCGGCCCGTCACCAGCTTGATAGACACCGACCGGCTGCGCCACCAGATTGCCGTTCCCGACCCGCCCCATGACTTCGCCTTCGAGCAAATAGACGCTGCCCCCGTGATGCAGCATGTTGACCGCGGTATCGTATAGCGGCACGTCGATTTTCTGGCCGTGGCCCAGCCGCCCGCGCGCGATCAATGCGGCCATGATGGCCTGGCCCGCGAACAGACCGGCGATGATGTCCATGATCGAGACGCCGGTGCGCATCGGTGCGCCGTCTGCCTCTCCGGTCAGCGACATAAAACCGCTTTCGGCCTGCACGATCGGGTCGTAGCCCGGACGGTCCTTGATCGGGCCTTCCCGCCCATAGGCGGACACGGAAGCGAAGACGAGCATCGGATTGACCGCGCGCAGATCCTCATAGCCGATACCGTAGCGTTCCATGACCCCGGAGCGGAAATTTTCCACCACGACGTCCACATGCTGCGCCATCGCCAGGACCGCGTCCCGCCCTTCGGGTTTGCGGAAATCCAACGCGACGCTCTTCTTGTTGCGGTTCACGGCAAAAAAATAGTTCGAGATGTCGCGCTTCTTGGAGCGATTGAAGGCCCGGGTATCATCCCCGCGATCCGGGTTCTCGACCTTGATGATCTCGGCTCCGAGATCGCCCAAGGTCATCGTGCAATACGGCCCCGAGAGGACACGCGTGAAGTCGAGGACGCGGATACCGTCAAGCGCGGTCATAAGCTATTCCCATCTGCAATATGCATCACGTCATCCGGTCAGACGGCGTGGACCACGCAATTGCTCGCCGGTTTACCGTCCGAACACAGGAGGTGCATCGCGGCGATACGGCCCCCCTCCTCTCGGGCGACAAGCGACAGCGTGTCATCCCAGAACATAGGACGGCGGAACCAGACCTCCAGATCGAAGGATGTCGGCGCGTGACGCTTCTCCAACGCCTCACGGTAGAAATGGATGCCCATCAACCCGGCTGCGATGGGCGCGCGGAACCCGTGCTGGCGCGCAACTTCGGGATCGGAATGTATGAGATTGCCGGCTTCGTCGCTGTAATCGGCAACTTTCTGCGGCTCCAGGGTCCGGCGCATGATCTCGGAAAACCCGTCGAGATTTTCGTCCGGACGGGGAATGCCATGCGACGCCTCCTTCGGGCCCATCGGCGCGATTCCCGAACGAACCGCTTCGACGCAGACCGTACCGTCGGCGCGAGCATAATCGAAGGCGCCTTGCAGAATGCAGCCACGCGGATGCGGCGCGATATCGAGGATTCTACCGGAGACGGTAATCGGTTCGTCCAGATCGAATGGCCGAATCTGCCTGAAGCGCTGCGAAAGATGCACGCCCCCGAGAATCGGAATGCCTGCCGCCATCAAGAGCCGCAGGGTCGGCAATCCCAACATCGCGACATCGACGTTCCTGCCGTAGAGCGCCGGATCGATGCCGCTGCAAATTAGCTTTCGCTCCTGCTCCGCCGCCGTGACGGTAAAGACCTGCGCGGGAAATTCGAAACCAGAAGCCAGTTCCGGTGCGGCGCTCATGCGTTTTCTCCTTCCGCCCAACTCTTAACGTAGTCCAAATCCTCGACACCGGCCGGCAAATCGCCCACCTGAAGCGCATCGCGGGTATCGATCATGACCGCATATTCGTCGGTCGCCGGTTTCGGTTGCACCAGCATGTTCTTCAACGCCTGGGGGCTCGGGCCATGGGTGAATCCGGCCGGATGGAATGTGACGGTGCCGGAATCGATCCCGGGCCGGCTGAAAAATTCGCCTTTGTGATAGAACAGCACTTCGTCGTAATCGTCGTTATTGTGGAAAAACGGAATCTTGAGGGCGTCCGCATCAGTTTCGAAAGGCCGGGGCGCGAAGGTGCAGACCACATGCCGTCCACCAACGAAGGTCGTGTGGGCGGACGGCGGCAGATGATAACGGTGGCTCGTCAGCGGACGGATATCCCGAACGTTGAGCCGTACCACCGACAAGTCGCCCTTCCAGCCGACCACGTCGAGCGGATTGTGGGGATAGCGGACCGTACTGACCGTGCCGCTGCGCTTCACGGCGACCGGCCAAGCAGCATCCTCGTCCCGCTGCGCCGCGAACGCCTCATCGATATCGGGCGCATCAAGCATGGCGGGATCGAAAATCGCGTGCGGCCCGACCAAACCCTTGTCCGGCAAGGTATAGGAACTGTTAGTCGACTCGACCAGCAACGCGGTCACCGGCGACGTGCACTCGACCCGCCACATCGTACCGCGCGGGACCACAATGTAGTCCCCCGCCTCGAACGCCAAATGTCCAAAATCGCAGTAGAGATGGCCGCGACCTCCATGGACGAAGATCAGGTCGTCACCGTCGGCGTTCCGCGCCAGATGATCCATCTTTTTCGGCGCACGCCAGAACCGCAGCGAAACATGCGGGTTGTGCAGGAAGACCGTCGCATCCCATGGCGATGATTGGGGTTCATTGAGACGAGTCAGATCGAATGCACGCGGGCGCAAGGGACCTTCCCAATCGATCCATCCGGTGGGCGGACGCCGATGATAGAAATGCGCGGCGGGGCCAAAGAATCCCTCTTTGCTCATCTCGCGCTCATAGGTGCCGTCGGGCAGCCCGGCATGAGCTTGACGCGACGCGTCGCCGCGAAGGGTCTGCAGGGGAATATATCGCTTCATCGCATCCGCCTCCGGCTGCACAGAGTAATGGCCCGGTGAAAGGGCGTTGCCTCGATGCATATTAATATAGGCTGTTTCCGTTCCAACAACCCGAGTGAGACGCGTGAAAAATTACCATGACGGTGGCGAGGCCATCCTGGAGGCCATCCGTCAACTCAAAGTCGACTACGTCATCTCCTCGCCCGGATCGGAATGGGCGCCGTTCTGGGAGGCCTTGGCCCGACAGAAGCGCGACGTGACCGACGGCCCCATCTACATGGATTGCGGCCACGAGAGCATCGCCGTCAACATGGCGACCGCCTACACACAAATTACCGGACGCCTGCAAGTCGTCGTCCTCCACGCCGGAGCCGGAATCATGCAGGGCTCGATGGCGGTCAACGCCGCCGGCGCAATGGAAACGCCGCTTGTCGTATTGTCGGGCGAAGTGCTGGGATATGGCGAGGGTGACTTCGACCCTGGCTCCCAATGGTACCGCAATCTAAGCGTGGTCGGGGGGACCCAGCGCCTGATCGAGCCAATGGTGAAATGGTCGCAGCAGGTGGCTTCCATCGAAACGCTTTACGAAAGCGTCGTTCGGGCGGGTGAAATGGCGCAGCGGAGCCCGCAAGGACCGACCTATCTCTGTATCCCGATGGAAACGATGCTCGAGGCCTGGAGCAAACCCGATTCGCTGCGCTCAGTACCGCCGGCACCAAAACTCGCTCCTCTTCAAAGCGATATCGACCGAATCGCCGCCGCGATCGCGACCGCCGCCTGTCCAGTGATCTCCGTCGAAAATCTCGGTCCAAATCGGGAGGCCTTCGACGCGCTTGTCGAACTTGCGGAACTCATGGCCATTCCGGTCGTCGAGGGACAAGGCGCCTTTTTCGGCAACTTCCCAAAATCCAACTCCCTCTACCTTGGCCAGAGCATCGAACCACTCTTGGCCGATCTGGATTTAGCGCTGTTGGTCGAAAGCCGGGCGCCCTGGTATCCCCCGAGCAACATACCCAAGGACGCCCGAATCATCTCGATCAGCGCGAATCCGTTGAAAGAGCACATGGTCTATCAGACCATGCACGCGACCGACTATCTGGACGGCGATCCGGCGACCACGTTGCGGATGCTGTCGGCAGCACTGCGCACCCTCGCGCCTGACGGCAAGGCCATCGAAACCCGACGGGCGCGGTGGCATCAGGCGCACGACGCCTTGCAGACGCGTCTCGCAAAGGAAGAAGAGACGGCCGGCGCGTCCGAGACGATCACGCCGCCATTGGTGATGAAGGTGCTGCGGGACGTCCTGCCGACGGAATGCTGTATCGTCGACGAGACCATCGTGCATCAGACCGGCATCCGCGAACATCTGAAATGGGACGATCCCCTCACCTTTTTCCGGGCACCGAGCGGCCTCGGCCAAGGCCTTGGCTATGCGCTGGGCGTCAAACTCGCGCTGCCGGAGCGTGCCGTCGCGGTGACCATCGGCGATGGCAGCTTCATGTATAATCCCGTCGTCCCCACGCTGGCGCTCGCGGACGAACACGGCCTGCCTCTCCTAATCCTGGTCTTCAATAACAGCCAATACGCGGTGATGAAGCATTTCCACAAACGCTTCTACCCGGATGGCGCAGCCGTGTCGGACGACGACTACTACGGTGTCAATATCAAGGGCCCGAAATACGAAGAGGCGGCGCGCATGGTCGGCGGCTACGGGCGCCAGGTCTCGGATCCCGGCGAATTGCCCGCCGTTCTCGCCGAAGCCTACGCCTGCGTGCAAGGCGGCAAATCGGCCATTGTCAACGTGATCATGCCGGGCGACGGTGGCGTCAGGTAGCATGTCGACCTATGCATCGTCCGGCACCGCGATACACAACAGTTTGTCGACTTCGATCCCATTGTCGGAGAGCGGAAACAAGCCGCGATAGATGCGGACGCGCCCGTAACTCTCCTGCGGCGCCTCCGCGTACCAATAGGTGGGAGCCGCCGACGTTACCGTCAGTTCGAAGGTCTCCATCAGAAACCTGCGTTCCTCCGTCGCGAAGATTTCGCTCGCAAGGCGGCCGGTCGGATCGCGGCCGACCAATTCGACGTTGCTCGTGCCGACCAGTCGATAAAGATAGTCGAGGCGATCCCCATCCCTGACCACGTCTAATAGAAAAATCCAAGGCAGGAGGATCGCGCCGATTTCGACCGGATCGATCTGTCTCCGCGAAGGCAGCCGACTGTCGACCCGCAAGGTTTCCCAATAGCGCTTCAGTTGCAGGACCAGCGAGCCTTCCGGCAACTCGGCCCAACCCTTCGGTCTCGCGAAGAGGAAAGACTTTTCCGCAGAAGTATTATTTCCAGACGACATGGTCCTTTAGGTTGCAATACGAGCCCTAATGATCTGGATATTATGGTTAATAGAATTAAAACTCCAATAAATTCAAATATTAATCCGTAGCCGGACTGTAACTGGTCTCGGTTTCGGCGGCGCGCTTCAAGGACTCGACGAAATCCTCCATTGTCAGCAGGGGAATGGCCTTGCTCTCCATCGCGAGGCCGAACGAATCCGTCAAATGAAGATTCGCGGCGATCGACGTTTGATCCGGCATCTCGTAGATATAGACCATGTCCCATTCGCCATAACTGCCGTACTGCGCGATGGGTTTGCCGCCGAAATCGGCGATGGCCTTCTTGTGTACTTCGGCGCGGTCGCGCATCTCCGGCCGGGCCAGCATCGCCGCCTTTTGATCGTTATGATACTTCACGAGGTAGAGGACGTGTACGCCCATGGGTAAAGCTCCTTTTGGAAATTCATCGCTGCCGACCAATGTCACTTAAGCAACAGCGGAAGTCGAGGGACCCCAAATGTCGGACGATATTCATTTTCTCACCATCGCCGAGGCCGGCGCACGCATCGCCAAGAAGGACCTCTCACCGGTCGAATTGGTGGAAGCCTACGTCCGCCGGATCGAAAGCCTCGGAGGTCAGCTAAACGCCTTCATCACGCCGACATTGGAGCTCGCGGTGGACCAGGCGAGGGCCGCCGAGAACGAGATCGCCGGGGGCAACCACAAGGGCCCGCTTCACGGCATCCCCTTCGGCCTCAAGGACATCTACGAGACCAAGGGCATTCTCACCTCGGGACACTCCAAGGTGATGCAGGACCATATTCCCGATCAGGACGCGACGACCACGGCAAAACTGTACGGGGCAGGCATGGTCCTGATGGGTAAACTCTCGACCCACGAGTTCGCACACGGCGGCCCGTCTTTCGACCTGCCGTGGCCGCCGGCGCGCAATCCCTGGAATCTCGATCACGTCACCGGCGGCTCCTCCAGCGGTTCGGGAGCGGCGGTCGCCGCCGGCTTCCTGCCGGGCGCGATGGGCTCCGACACCGGCGGATCGATCCGCAATCCAGCCTGCCTCTGCGGCACCGCAGGCTTCAAGCCGACCTACGGGCTTGTCAGCCGCGCCGGAGTCATTGCCAATTCCTATACCTTCGATCACTGCGGCCCGCTCACCTGGACCACCGAAGATACGGCCCTGATGATGCAGGCCCTTGCTGGCCACGACACCCGCGACCCAGCCTCCGCCAACGTCGACATTCCCGACTTCGCGGCGGCGCTCGGCGGCGATCTCAAAGGCAAGCGGATCGGCATCGTCCGGCATTTCTACGAAGAGGATCTGCCGGCCAATGACGAGACCAAGGCCGCATTGGAGGCTGCCTATGATGTGCTGCGCGGCTTGGGCGCAACTTTGGAAGATGTCCGCTTGCGCACCGTGCGCGAATATATGGACGTTAAAGTTACCATTGCCGAATCCGAACTCTACAACGTCCACGAAGGCAACCTGCGGACGCGCCCCGGCGACTTCGGCTCCGATTTTCTCGGCCGCAGCACGCCCGCCTGCCTGATCACCGGCCCCGATTATGTCGCGGCGCAACGCGAACGGCGCGTCATGCTCGCCCAAATGGACGCGATCTGGGCCCGCTACGACCTGCTGGTAACGGCAGGCACTTACGCGGCACCGCGCTTTGACGCGCACCGCACGGTCTCGTTCTGGGAGAAACCTGCCATCACCACGCCGTTCAACGTCACCGGCGGCCCGGCCCTGGCGCTCTGCATCGGCTACAACACGGGCGGCCTGCCGCTTTCAATGCAGATTGTCGGCCGGCCCTTCGACGATGCCGCCGTGCTGCAGGCGGGCGACGCCTACGAGCGTGCAACCCCGTGGCGGGAGCGGCGCCCGACACTCGATCCGGGGGCGACGGTGACACCGCCGCAGCAACCCGCACCCGATGCGCCGTCGGGTGCCGACGCAAAGACGCGGGAGAGAGTGGCCAACGCGGTGAAGGCGGCCGGCCTGCCGCTCAGCGAGGCCCAGATCGACCAGATCAATGCCGCCGCCCCTTACGTTGCGGAAATGGTCGGGCGGATCAACCGCGACCGTCCGTTTACCGACGAGCCGTCGAACACGTTCAGTTTTTCGAATTGAGCCTATGCGGCCTCTATCGGCCTCCGAGCAAGGATTCCTTTAGAGAGGCCGATACCGGCTCGGCACCGATCCACTGACGCAGCATTTCCTCCATCAGGCCGAAGCCTGGATCGGAGAGCAGGGTTTTGCCGTTTGCGGCGACCACCGTATGTCCGCCGGGCAGATAGGTCACCTCGACCCGGTCTCCCGCCTCGAAGTCGCGATAGCGCTTGCGGACCCGCGCCACCATGCGGTCGTTGAGTTCCTGGCGAAGCACCTGCCGCCAGCTCTCCGGAATGGCGGTCGGCGGCGACCCGTGGACTTGAAGGCGAACCACCGATGCCCTGTCCTCGCGGATGATATCTCCCGCGCCTCCGCGCTCTCCCTCGACATAGAGAGCGCAGGTATAGAGATCGACGAAGAGTTCCTCTCGCGTGCCCTTACCGAACAGGCGGAAGTCCCTGCCGTCGCGCGAAAAGGTTTCGGGAAAGAAATCGCTTGCTTCGGCGTTTGAACCGCCAAGGCCGAGGAATCCGCACACCGCCAACGCCAGAAGATACCGGATCATTCAAACGTAACTCGTGGGCCAACTGGAAAGCAGGTGCTGCCCGACGCCGCCGGTCATGCGCCCCCGGTAAATATCCAGCATATCGATGAGATAGTCGCGGGTCTCCCGCGGGTCGATCACATCGTGCGCCTCATACAGTTCCGCGAGTTCCCACGGCTCCGAATCCCGGTCCAGCTCCTCGACCCGGCGGTCGAACTCCTCCGGATCATCCTCCCGCGTGATGCCGTAGACCACGTTGACGCCGACGCGCGGATCCATAAAGCCGAGATCGGCCGAGGGCCAGAGCACGACTTCGTCCGTATTCCGCCCGCCGCCCATATTGAGATAGGCCTGTCCGTAGCTCTTTCGCAGGATGATCGAGATCTTCGGCACGGTGACGAGTTGCAGGGCGTTCATCCAGTTCATGATCCGGCCTGGAGCGCCGATACGCTCGCCGTCAACGCCGATCAGAAAGCCCGGCACGTCGACCAGAAAGACAAGCGGGATGTTGAAACTATCGCACAAAACCATGAACCCGGTGACCTTGTTGCAGCCGTCGGGGTCGATGGCGCCTCCCTTGAACATCGGATTGTTGGCGATTACTCCGACTGTCCGCCCCGCGATACGGGTGAAGGCGGTCGTCGCCGTCTTGCCGTAATCCGGCTTGAGCTCGAATAAACTGTCCGCATCCGCAATCGCAGCAATCACTTTGCGCACGTCGTAGACCTTCTGGCGGGCTTCGGGCACCAGTTCGAGAACACCGGCCATCCCGTCGCCGGACCCGGCCGGCACGTCATGGACCGGCGGTGCCTCGCCCGCATGGCTCGGCAGGTAGGACAGGAATTTCTTGACCAAATCGATGGCGGCTTCGTCGGTCTCGGTCGCATAGTCGACCAGACCGCTGACCCGCGTGTGCATGCGCCAACCGCCAAGGTCTTCCTTGTCGATCGGCTGATTGATCGCCAGCGAGGTCACCCGCGGGCTGGCGACCGCCATCGCCGCGCCCTTCTTCATCACCACGAAATCCGACATGCAGCCGTACCAGGTGAGCGATCCGTAACTGTCGCCAAGCTGGATTGCCGCCCACGGCGTCTCGCGCAGGCGCCGGTACTCCGCCGGGTCGGAGCCGAGGATCGCCCGCCCCGACGCCCCCATGCGGTCGGGCATGCGCGCGCCGGTCGACTCCCCCATCCAGATCAGCGGCATGCCCTGGGTGCTGGCAACCTGTTTCAGATGGCGCATCTTCTTGCCGTTGATCAAGGCGCTGGACGCGCCCATCACGGTGAAATCGTTCGACATCGCCGCGACCCAGCGACCGTCGACCTTGCCGAAACCGGCCACTTTCCCGTCCGCCGGCGTTTTGTCCCGGACCTCGGCGCGCGCCGAGCGCGCATGCATGCCGGTCTCGACCATCGCCCCGTCGTCGAACAAATGCGCCAACCGCGCCCGCGCGTCCAGATTGCCCGCGGCGCGATGTTTCGCGAGCCGCTTCTCGCCGCCCATGGCGAGCGCGAACGCGCGGCGTTCCTCAAGCTGTTTCAGGGTTTCGTCATGCGGCATGGGAACTCCGATTTCTTTCCAGCGGCTGTCATTTCCGCGCCGCCCGGTTGCGCCAACCGAATTGAATTACGGCC
Organism: Rickettsiales bacterium; assembly: GCA_038131165.1. Classification (GTDB taxonomy): domain Bacteria; phylum Pseudomonadota; class Alphaproteobacteria; order UBA8366; family UBA8366; genus UBA6544. Next base: position 30,158 of record JAYPOZ010000043.1, read on the forward strand.
AAAACTCCGCCCGCAGTTGTTTCTTGTAAAGCTTGCCGGTCGGCAGACGCGGCAGCTCGTCGCGGAAATCGATCGAGCGCGGCACCATGTAGGATGCCAGTTTCTCGCGCGCGAAGGCGATCAGCTCGTCGCGCACCTCATCGGCGTGCGGCACGCCGGCTTCGGTCTGCACGATGGCTTTCACCTCTTCGCCGAAATCCTCGTTCGGCACCCCGATCACCGCCACGTCATGGACCAGCGGGTGGAGAGCCAGCGCGTCCTCGATCATCTGCGGGTAAATGTTCACGCCGCCCGAGATAATCATGAAGGTCTTGCGGTCGGTCAGGAACAGATAGCCATCCTCGTCGACATGGCCAACATCGCCCATCGTCGACCAATTCGGGTGCTGCGGATGCTGCGCCTCGCGGGTGCGCTCCGGATCGTTGTGATAGACGAAGACGACGTCCTCGCGTTCGAAATAGACGACACCGTCTTCTCCGGCCGGGACTTCGTTCCCCTCCTCGTCGCAGACGTGCAGCGTGCCGAGGACCGCCTTGCCGACTGAGCCCGGCTTTCGCAGCCATTCCTCGCTGGTGATCCGCGTCGAACCGTTGCGCTCCGATGCCGCATAATATTCCTGCAGGATCGGTCCCCACCATCCGATCATCTGCCTTTTGACTTCCACCGGGCAGGGGGCCGCTGCATGGATCGCCACCTGATGCGTCGAGAGATCGAACTGCGTGCGCGCGGATTCTTCAAGCTTCAGCATGCGAATGAACATGGTCGGGACCCATTGGCTGTGGGTGACCTTGTACCTCTCGATCAGGCGAAGCGACTCGAACGCGTCGAAGCGCGGCATCATCACCACGGTTCCGCCCAGCACCTGGGTGCGGTTGGTGAAGCTGAACGGGGCCGCGTGGTAAAGCGGTGCCGGCGATAGATAAATCGACTCTTCGTTAAACCCGTAGGCGTAGAATCCTTCGAGATGCAGTGGCCCGTCGGAGACATGTCGTTCGGTCAACGACCGGCGAATGCCTTTCGGCTTGCCCGTCGTCCCGGAGCTATAGGGCATATGCTCGCCGAGCGGCTGCTCCTCAAGCGGTGCCGTCGGCTGACTCGACAGCGCTGCTTCGTAAGACTCCCATCCCGCCAAGTCTCCGCCGACGATGAGGCGATGCGGGCAATTACGTATCAGCGGCAGCAGCTCGACTGCCACCTTGGAGAGCCGCTCGGACGTGATCACGGCCTTGGCGCCGGAATCCTCCAGAATATAGGCAACATCCGGCGCCGGCAGGAACTGATTGACCGTAACCAGGTAAAGCCCGCTCCGCAGCGCGGCCCAGGTCGCGACAAAAAACTCGAACCGGTTCTCAAGATTGATCGCCAGCGCATCGCCGCGTTCGAGACCGATCGACCGGAGATAGCGCGCCAACTGGTTCGATTGCTCGTCCAGCTGCCGATAGGTCAAAATCTCGCCCGTGAGCGCGTTGATGACAGCCGGCTTGTCCGGCGTCTCCGCCGCGTATTTTCCGGGATACATTTTTGCTCAATTCGTTCGATAAAACGGCCGGTCGCCTTTGACCGTGACCCGGTGGCCGTAGCGTTCGTTCGGCCAGTAGTCCCACATCGCCAGATGCTGGGTGGAGCGGTTGTCCCAGAAGGCGATGGAATTCGGCCGCCATTGAAAGCGGACCTGGAATTCGGGCCGCGCCATGTGCCGGAACAGGAATTCGAGCAAGGCCTCGCTTTCCTCCGCCGCCATTCCCCGAATGCGCGACGTGAAGGTCTCGTTTACGTAAAGCGCCGGGCGGCCCGAGACCGGGTGGGTGCGGACCACCGGATGCTCGGCGCTCGGGAAGACCTGACCGGTATCGTCGACGCCCTTGTCCGCATAACGGCCACGATAGGCACGCTCCGAATCGTGGACCGCGGTGCGCTGCGACAGGAAGGCTTTCATCTTGTCCGACAGCGCGTCGTAGGCCGCGTACATATTGGCAAAAATCGTATCGCCGCCCGAACCCGGGGTGCGATGTATCTGCAAAAGGGTGCCGAGCGGCGGCTCCTCGTCGCAGGAGACGTCGGTGTGCCAATCCGCCCCGTTGTTCACGTAGGACTCGCCGTGCGTGTGGATGACGAAGAGTTCCGGGTGCGCTTCGCCCTTGGGCGCCGCCGGATGCAGATGCAGGGGCCCGAAGCGGCGCGCGAAGGCAATCTGCTGATCCGGCGTCAATTCCGGCTGATCGCGGAAAAACAGCACGTTATGGTTGGCCAATGCCTGCGTCAGGTCGGCGAGCTGTGCGTCCGGCACCGGTTTCGTCATATCGACGCCTTCGACCTCGACCCCGATCACCGGCGTCACCGGCGTCACCGAGATCGTCTCGTAGGATGCCTCTTGGCGCGCGTTGGAGAGCGCCTGAGCTCGGTCCAGCTTACCTTCGTGTAACGGTCGTTCGGACATCGTCAGCTCCTCAATGGGCCCGGTGGAACGGACGTTCGCCCTTGATGGTGACCCGGTGGCCTTTTCGGGTCTCCGGCCAATAATCCCAAAGCGCCAAATGCTGCGTGCAGCGGTTGTCCCAGAAGGCAACGGCATTCTCCTGCCACTGAAAGCGGACCTGAAAACGGGCCTGCTCCAAATGCGTGCACAGAAATTTCAGCAAGGTATCGCTTTCGTCCTGCTCCAGATCGACGATCTTCGTCGTGAACGCCTTGTTGACGTAAAGCGCCTCGCGGCCGGAGACCGGGTGGGTGCGGACGACCGGGTGCTCGGCGCTGGGGAACACCTTGCCGGTATCGTCGACCCCGCGATCCGAATAACGGCCGCGGTAGATATGCTCGGATTCATGCAATGCGGTCAGATCGCGCAGAAATTCCTTCATCGGATCGGAAAGCGCCTCGAATGCGGCATACATATTGGCGAACAGCGTGTCGCCGCCGCAGCTCGGCAATTCGTGAAGCTGCAAGACCGTGCCGAGCGGCGGTTCCGCATCGCAGGAGACGTCGGTATGCCAGCCGCTGCCGGCGTTTACCTGCGACTTCTCATGGGTGTGGATCACCATCACCTCCGGTTGATCCGGCAACGTCGGCGCGGCGGGGTGGATGTGCAACCCGCCGAAATTCCGGGAAAAATCGACCTGCTGCGCCGGCGTCAATGCCGGCTGATCCCGGAAGAACAGAACATTGTGATTTGCGAGCGCATGGCTCAGATCGTCGGCCTGCGCCGGCGACAAGGGTTTCGTCATGTCGACGCCGGAGACCTCGACGCCGATCACGGGAGCGACGGGCTTCACCGTGATGGTCTCGTAGACGCCCTGTGCCCGCGAATTCGACAGGCTTCGTGCCTGCCCGGCCTTACCGCCCTTGTAGGTCTTGGTATCCGTTTCCGCCACGTCAGTCCTCCGTTCGGCTCGGCTCCGCCGCCGCCCCGC
>JAYPOZ010000044.1:0-6174 GCA_038131165.1 Rickettsiales bacterium
CAGGAGAACTCCCATGGAAGCGAAAACGAAATTCTATATCGACGGCAAATGGGTCGCCCCCGCCGCACCGAAGGAACTCGAAGTCATCAATCCGGCGGACGAGACGGCCTATGCGACGATCTCGCTCGGCAGCCGCGCCGATGTCGATATCGCCGTCGATGCGGCACGCAAGGCCTTCCCGGACTGGGCCGACACGCCCATCGAGGCCCGCATCGCGCTGATCGAGAAACTCGCCGAGATCTACCAGCGCCGTAGCGGCGAGATGGCAAAGGCGATCTCGATGGAAATGGGGGCGCCCATCAAGCTCGCCACGAACGCGCAGGCCGCCGCCGGGCTCGGCCACATCAAGGCCTTTATCCGCGCCCTCAAGAGCTTCTCCTTCGAGCATCCGCTGCGCGAAGGCGCGGAAAACCAGCACATGATCTACGAGCCGATCGGGGTCTGCGGCCTGATCACGCCGTGGAACTGGCCGATGAACCAGGTCACGCTGAAGGTCGTCCCGGCGCTCGGCGCCGGTTGCACTGTGGTCCTGAAACCCTCCGAAATCGCGCCGATGTCCTCGATGCTGTTCGCGGAATTCATCGACGAGGCGGGCTTCCCGGCCGGCGTCTTCAATCTGGTGAACGGCGACGGCCCGGGTGTCGGCGAGGCGATGAGCAGCCATCCCGGCATCGACATGATGAGCTTCACCGGCTCGACCCGCGCCGGGATCGCCGTCACCAAGGGGGCCGCCGATACGGTCAAGCGGGTGGCGCTCGAGCTCGGCGGCAAGGGCCCGAACATCGTCTTCGCGGACGCGGACGTGCCGCGCGCGGTGACCGCGGGCGCGCGCCACTGCTTCAACAACACGGGCCAGTCCTGCAACGCGCCGACGCGCATGCTGGTCGAGCGCACGGTCTATGCGGACGCCGTCGCCGCGGCCAAGGCCGCCGCCGAAGGCACGTCCGTCGGCGACCCGGCGGAGGACGGCAACCACATCGGCCCGCTGGTCAGCCAGACCCAGTTCGACAAGGTTCAGGCCTTGATCCAGAAGGGCATCGAGGAAGGCGCCGAACTCGTGGCGGGCGGGCTTGGCCGGCCCGAAGGCTTCAACCGGGGCTATTTCGTGCGCCCCACCGTCTTCGCCAATGTGCGCAACGACATGACCATCGCGCGCGAGGAAATCTTCGGCCCGGTCCTCGCGATGATCCCCTTCGACAGCGAGGAGGAGGCCATCGAGATCGCCAACGACACGCCCTACGGGCTCGCCTCCTACGTCCAGAGCGGCGATCTGGAGCGCGCGCGCAAGGTCGCTCGGCGCCTACGCGCGGGGATGGTGCATCTGAACGGCGCCGCCCAGGCCTCGGGCAGCCCGTTCGGCGGCTACAAGCAATCCGGCAACGGCCGCGAGGGCGGCGAGCACGGCTTGCTGGAATTCCTGGAGCTGAAAGCGGTCTCGGGCTGGGCGCCCGGCGACTAGGGCAGCCGCCTTACTCGAACAGGCCGCGCAGCTTCGCCAGATCGTCGTCCGGCGGCGCCGCGAAAAGGCCGGTGCGCCCGCGCTCGATCCCGACGGCGCGCAGGTCGACCATCATCTCGGCGGTCTTCACGGTTGCCGCGCAGCCGTCGACCAGCGGCACGCCGTCGACGTCCGTCAGGCCCTGGTCGACGAGGAACATGTTCAGCGGATTGCCGGCGACGAGAAAGGCGCCGGCGCCCCGCTCGATCGCCCCTTTGACCATCTCCCGGAAGAGATGGATAAAGGTCTCGGGATCCTCGTACATTCTCGGAAAGGCGTCGTAGGTGAGATCGAGGCTCTCCCCGCGCACCATCCGCGAGGCGAGGCCGTAACGCTTGGCCAGTTCCTCGACCTGCAGCTGAATTTGCCGGTTGTGGCCGATCACCGCGAAGCTCGGCGCCAGCTGGCAGGCAAGGTAGAGCGTGCTTTCGGTGATGAAGACGACGGGAATGCGCAACAGCTCCCGGAGCTCGTAGTAACCATGGTCGAAAGTGTTGACCACGGCGACCGCGTCGTAACCCTGGCCCTCGGCGCGCAGGGCGCTTTCGATCACGCCGGTGACGACCTTGTGCTTGGCCGCGTGGTAGCGGTCCTTGCCGTAGGGCGTGCCCGCGATCCCGAAGACATCGACCGACGTGCCGGGCCGCGCCACGGCCTTGAGGCGCCGGGCCAGCGAGTCCTCGTAGAGCTTCCCGTAGGCCGTCGCCCCGTCCGAGGACAGGCCACTGCCGCTTTGCAGCCAAAGTTTCATATCGCTCCCGTGTCATTCCCGCGTAGGCGGGAATCTAGAAAATGCCTCGGCCAACTGGTTTCCCGCCCGCGCGGGAATGACAACAGTGAAATCACAAATGCTTCTTCAGAAACGCGATGGTCGGCGCGAATGCCGTCTCGGGCGTCTGCGCCGATTTCTCGAAGCGGAACATCTCGATCTCGCCGCCGGCCCGGCGGTAGTTGCGCACGAAACGGTCGGGCTCGTTCAGGTCGGCGCCGCTGTCGAGATCGCGGTAATCGTGCACCGGATCGGGCGAGCCCTGGATCCAGAGCGTCGGCGGGGTCTGCACCGCTTCGCCGTTCTCCAGCGCCAGCATCGGATTGCCGTCGGCCATGTTCTCTTCCGTCACCCAGTAGAGGTCGTGACGCTCGGGGATATCGCCGATCCAACTCGGCGGATCGGCCTTGGCGCGTTCGCGCAGCGCGTGGCGGTAGCGCGACAGCGGATTGATCACCGGCCAGATCATGACCACGGCGCCGACGGTCGCATCGACGCCGGCGAGCGGAATTTCGCAATAGCGCGGATCGGAGGGGCGCATCGCCGACAGCATGGAGAGATGCCCGCCGCTCGACTGGCCGATCAGGCCGACGCGGTCCGGGTCCAGGTTCAAGTCCTTCGCGTTGGCCTTCACCCAGCGCACCGCGTAATTGATGTCCTGGAGCGAGGTCGGATAACCGTCCCCCGCGTGGCGAAAATCGAGCGCCCCCGCCGCGATTCCCGCCGCGGCCAGCGCGTCGTCGCGGGCGCCGCATTCGTCGATATGCCCCTTGCACCAGGCGCCGCCGTGCAGGTCGAGCACGATCGGGAACGGGCCCGCGCCGATGGGCCGGTGGAGGCGCAGGATCAGCTTGCGGCCGCTGCCGGCCAGGATGTCGATGTCTTCGACCGATTGTGTCAGGCTTTCGTTCGGCATTTAACCTCTCCCTTACTGCGGCCGCGTCAGCCGACGGGCACGTTGTCGTAGACGCCAACCCCTTGGATGATCAGGAATTTCGCGGGACCGTCATTCGCGCCGTGGACGTAGTGGGCGACCTTGGGGCCGACCTCGCAGCGCTCGCCCGGGTTGAGCACGTATTCCGCCCGCGGCGCCCGTGTCTCGACCACCAGCGGCCCTTCGAGGCAAACGAAGGAATCGGTGATCTCGCTGTGATAGTGCCAGGGAATGCAGTCGCCCGGTCCCAAGGTCAGCACGCTGACCCGCATGTCGGCGCCTTCCATCACGGATTCCCGGTCGGCGATTTTCGCCATCTCGTAAGGTTTGACTTCCATCGCGTCCTCCAGACAATTCGGCATTCTACCCTATATCGTGATATAAGTGCCGGCGACGGATTGGATAGGAGGCAAGCATGAGCAGTGCCGCTTTGGAAATGATCGAGCAATCGGTACCCGCCAAGGTCCGCTACATCAACGCGGAGTGGAAGGACCGCGCCGACAGCCCGCGCATCGGATCGCGGGAGAGCCGCCGCGCCGCGACCTCGTTCCAGGACGTCCGGGTCCACGACGCCCGCCCGCGCCTGCAGTCGGGCCGGCTTTCGCTCGACCGGAACGGCTTTACGCTGACCGAGAACGACACCGCCATGACCGATTTCCGCGACGAGGAAGAGGTCAAGCGCGTCTACCACAAGGAGATGGAAGCCCTGCTCCGGCGCGTCTCGGGCGCCGACCATACCTTCGCCCGCAGCCATCTGGTGCGCACCGAAAAGCCCGTCGATTTCAACGACGGCTACGCCCGTTTCGTGCATTGCGACTACAACATGAAGCGCCTGACCGAGATGTCGGAAGCGGTCCTGGAGACCCACGGCGTCGAGCCGCCGAAGAACTGGATCTACGCCTGGTACAATACCTGGCAGCCCTTCGATCACCCGGTCGAGAACAATCCGCTCGCCTTCATCGACTGGGAATCGCTGCCGCTCGACGACGTCATCGACTATTACTACACGGGCCGCAACAACGACAGCCTGGTCGCCGCGCCGGTCTACAGCGATACGCATAAGTGGTGCTATTTCCCGGACATGACCACCTGCGAAGTGATCGTCCTGAAGCAGATGGACGGCCGGCCCGGCGCGCGCTCGGTCTATTGCCCGCATACCTCCTTCGATTTTCTCGATCAGCAGGAAGGCACGCTGCCGCGCCGCAGCATCGAGACTCGGCTGCTCGCGGTCTTCGAGGAATAGCGGGCCCGCCCACATGTACCGCGAACGGTCTCGCCATGATCGAGAGGGACGCCGACCGGAACGCGGCGGGGGCCGAGGACCGAAAAGCCGCCTTCCGGGACCGGCTGGCGATTGCGGCCGCCGTCGCGGCGCTCCTGGTCGTCGCCTTCATGTCGCTCGACATGGCGGTCATCAACTTCAAATGCAGCTTCGCCGACTTCGTGACCTTCGAATGCAACCGCTGGGGCCAGCTCTGGGAGGCCAGCCGGCGTGAGTAACGCTGCGCTCATCGCCGCCACACTCATCGCCATCGATTGGGGCACCACCAACCGGCGCGGCTACCTGCTCGGAAAAGACGGGGAAATCCTCGACCGCCGGGAAGACGATCTCGGGATTGCCGCCGCCGGGGCCACCGGCTTCGGCGCGACCTTTGGGACCTTCACGGCCCCATGGCGCGAGGCCGCCGATATTGCCTTGCCGGTCCTCATGTCCGGCATGATCGGCAGCCGCCAGGGTTGGGTCGAGGCGCCCTACGCCCTCTGCCCGGCCCGCGCCGAAGACATCGCGGCGCAGATCATGCCGCTCCCCGGCATCGATTCCACCTGGATCGTCCCGGGCATCTGCCTGAACGGCGACCGGCGCGACGTCATGCGGGGCGAGGAAGTGCAGATCTTCGGCGCCCTCGACCTCGCCTCGCTTACCTCGGCCACCCTTTGCCTGCCCGGCACCCACAGCAAGTGGGCGCGGGTCGAGGACGGCAGGCTGGTCGATTTCGCCACCGCCATGACCGGCGAGGTCTATCAGGTGATGCGCACGCACTCGATCCTCGGCGCCTTGATGGAGGGGAATGCAGGCCACGAATCCGACGCCTTCCGCCGGGGCCTCGACGCGGCCGCCGCCGCGGGCGGTTTGCTGCATCATCTGTTCTCGGTCCGGGCCGACGGCTTGTTCGGCGTGACCCGCGCGGACGAACAGGCCTCCTACCTATCGGGCCTTCTGATCGGGCACGAGCTTCGCGATCTGGGCGGCGCTTTCCGGGCGACGGACGAGCCGGTCCTTCTGGTCGGCGCCGCCGGGCTGACCCGCATTTACGAGGAAGCGCTCGATCATTTGGCACTGCCCTTCCGCACGATCGAGGGACATGCCGCCACGGTGCGGGGCCTGTTCGCGGTTTGGGCGGCGAACCCCCTGGCGCGCCTGGCGGGGTAGCGCTTTCCCGTGCCTTCGCGTCACTTCAGGGGAATTGGCGCCCCGCGCCGCTCGCGGCCGCGGTACGCCGTGGTCGATTCATGCCGCCGGTCGGGACCCGTATAGGCATCGCATTCGACGAAAGGGTGATGCAGCTTGTCGAGCGCGTCGAGGATATGATCGCGCAGGTCCGAGGCGGAAACCGGCTTGACGACCAACGCATTGACACCGGCGTCGCGCGCCGCCGATACATGTTCGTAATCTGCCCGCGCCGTGACGACGATGATCGGCAGGCGCGTATTCGGGCTCTTCGGGCTGGTGCGGATAAAACGGAAGAACGGCACGTAAAGCTCGCTCACCAGAACGTCGATCCGCTGCTGTTGGACGCTCTGCAACGCCTCTTCCGGCGAATGGACGTTGAACACGTCGACGATGCCGACCGCCAATAGCTCCTCGCGCAGGATTTGGGCGTACTGCGGATCTTCGTCCAAAAGCAGCAGATGCAAACCACCAATGTCGCTCTTGTTCGCCCGTTGCATTTCCCGAACATTCCTAAAAGCGGC
>JAYPOZ010000044.1:6274-7680 GCA_038131165.1 Rickettsiales bacterium
GCGGCGCGCCGACCCGGCGCACATCGAATCCGAAGCCATTGCCGGGTCCGGCACCAGAGCTAAATCAGCCCGTCCATGATGTTGTAGCCGACGGCGCGGCCGATGCCCTGGCGGAAGCCTTCGAGGCGCAGCACCTGGCCGGGCGCAATGTTGCAGAGGTTGACGTCGCGCCCGAAAGTGGCGACCAGCTCCGCGTGCTGCTTGGGGAAACGGTAGGGATCGGCCTCGATGACGATGCGGTCGAACCAGTTCTGCTGGCGCAACTCCTCCAGTCCCGTGGGCGAACTCTCGGCCAGCATGTCGATCTCGCTCTGCTCGACGATGACGTGCTCGATGCCGCATTCGGCGACGGAATGAATGACCGCGCCCAACTCGTCGAGCTTCATCGGCTCGGTCGGCGCCTTGCGGCCGAACTCGTAGACGATCTCGAACCCGGCCTTCTGGAAGCGCTCGATCAGGGCCTTGCGCTCGTCGTCTTCCAACGTGATGTAATTTTCCGAGACCTCGAAGCCCATCAGTTCTTCCCGGCGCAGCAGCGCTTCCAGCCCGTCGAGCTCGCCCTTGGCATAGGCGTATTCGAACAGCATGCCGCCCGCGAAGGGATGGCAATCGTGATCGCGGTAGAGCTTCGCCGATTTCCGCACCGCCTCCTCCGGCAGCAGCAAGCCGTTCAGCGCATAGATTTTCGCGTGGTCGATATAGTCGGCGCAGCATTCGAGCAGGCTCTCGATGCCCCCCGCCCCGCCGGTCCAACCCATCTCGTCCGGGCCGAAATCGATCATCGTGGTGAGGCCGCGTTTGCGCGGCTTGCCTTCGCGGGGCGGCAGCTCGAAAGTCATCGCTCGATCCTCCTGGCCGCCGCTATTCTTCCCGGCCCGCCACCATGCGGAGCGGCGTATAGACGATCACGGTCTCGCCTTTCTGGTTTTTCACTTCGTTGCGGGTACGCACCAATCCCCGGTTCCCCTTGGATGTCTTGCGCACTTCCAGCACTTCGACCTCCACATGCAGGGTATCGCCGACGAAGGTCGGGCCCTTCACGTCGAGCTCCATATGCAGGAAGGCAAGACCGGTGTGCTGCATGGTCGACTGCACGAGCAGCCCCTCGGCGATGGCATAGGCCAGTGCCCCCGGCACCGCGCGCCCGCCGCGCACCGCGGAATGCTCCTCGATATAGACCAGATTGTTGAACATCACCTCGGTCATGCCGGTGGTATTGATGAAGCTGACCAGATCCGCCTCCGAAATGCTGCGCCCGATGGTCTGAAAGCGGTCGCCGACGGTGTAGTCCTGCCAGCAGAAGCCGAGGCCGATGGTTCTGAGTTCCGAATTCGAAGTCATGTTCTTTCCCCGTGACGGTATTGCCTGCCAAGGATGTATTCGGCGCCGCCCCGAAGCAAAGCCTA
>JAYPOZ010000044.1:7780-33303 GCA_038131165.1 Rickettsiales bacterium
TAGTACGAGCGCGGCAATCCCAGCACCCGCTCGGAGACGTAGTTCAGGATCATCTGCGGGCTGACCGGGGCGATGCGGGCGATCATCACTTCGCGCAGCAGGCGTTCGACATGGAATTCCTTCGCGTAGCCCATGCCGCCATGGGTCATGATCGCCTGGGTGCAGGCCTTGAAGCCGGCCTCGGCGCCGAGATATTTGGCGGCGTTGGCCTGGGCGCCGCATTCTTGACCAGCGTCGTAGAGCTTGGCCGCCTCCATCGCCATCAGGTGAGCCGCCTCCAGCTCCATCCAGCATTCCGCCAGCGGATGCTGGATGCCCTGGTTCTGGCCGATGGGCCGGTTGAAGACGACCCGGTCGCGGGCGTATTGCGCGGCGCGGTCGATGGCCTGCTGGCCGATGCCGATGGCCTCCGAAGCGACCAGGATGCGCTCCGGATTGAGGCTGTGCAGCAGGTAGCGGAAACCCTTGCCCTCCTCGCCGATCAAATCCTCTTTCGGGATCGGCAGGCCGTCGATGAAGACCTCGTTCGAATCGACCGCCTTGCGGCCCATCTTGGGGATGCGGCGGACGTCGCAATAGTTGCGGTCGAGATCGGTGAAGAACAGGCTGAGCCCGTCGATCGGCTTGGCGCAGTCTTCCTGCGGCGTGGTGCGGGCGATCAGCATGATCTTGCTCGCGACCTGCGCCGTCGAGGTCCAGATCTTGCGCCCGTTGACGACCCAGCCGGTGTCGGTGCGCTCGGCCCGGGTCTGCAGAGCCGCGGTATTGAGGCCGGAATTCGGCTCGGTCACGCCGAAGCAGGATTTGAACTTCCCCTGTATGAGGTCCGGTATCCAGCGCTGCTTCTGCTCCTCGGTGCCGAAGACGGAGATCGGATGCGGGCCGAAGATGTTCATGTGGATGGCCGAAGCGGCGCTCATCGCGCCCCGGGTCTTCGCCACCGTGTGCATCATGATGGCCGCTTCCGTGACGCCCAGGCCGGCGCCGCCGTACTCCTCCGGCATGGCGATGCCGAGCCAGCCGCCGTTCGCCATGGCGCGGTAGAACTCCTCCGGGAAATCGCCGGTATCGTCGTGCTCCAGCCAGTAATCGTCCTCGAATTCGAGGCAAATCTTCTCGACGGTGTCGCGGATGGATTCCTGATCTTCGGTCAGCTGCAAGCTCATGCCTTACTCCACTCTTTCCCGCGCCGCGGACGGAGAATGCCGTCATGCCTTGGTCGGAGGCGGCGCAACACTAATTTAGCTCCGGTCGGCGGAAATTCATCCGCCCACGCATTCACCGGAGCCCTCGTATGCAGAAACCTCTCGAAGGAATCAAGGTCGTCGAACTCGGCGTCGTCCTCGCCGCCCCCTATTGCGGGCTGCTGCTAAGCGATCTCGGCGCGGACGTGATCAAGATCGAATCGCCGGAAGGCGACGAGACGCGGGGCTATCTTCCGTTTGTGGGGGATACCGGCTTTTCCGCCTTCACCGCCGCGATCAACCGCTCGAAGCGCAGCATCTCCCTCGATCTGAAGAACCCGGAGGCGGTGCAGGCCTATCTCAAGATCTGCGCGGGTGCCGACGTGGTGCTGGAGAATTTCCGCCCCGGCGTCAGCGAGCGTCTCGGCGTCGGCCCCGATGCGGTGAAGGCGGTCAATCCCGATATCGTCTATTGCGCGATTTCCGGCTTCGGCCACAAGGGGCCGCGCGCCAAGGACGCGGCGATGGATTTCTTCATCCAGGCGTTCTCCGGCCAGATGAGCATGATCGGCGAGGAGGGCGGCCCCTCGGCGCGGATCGGCGGGCCGATGATGGACATCACCGCCTCGCTGCACGGGGCACTCGGCATCGTCTCGGCCCTGTTCCGGCGCGGCAAGACGGGCGACGGCGCGCTGGTCCAGACGTCGCTGCTGGAGGGCCAGATCGCCTGCCTCTCCTATATGTGGCCAGCGATGCAGGCGACCGGCAAGCCGCCCGGCAAGATGGGCCGCGGTCATCCGAATTTCTGCCCCTACCAGACCTTCCAGGCCAAGGACGCGGATGTCGCCATCGCCTGCTTGAACGACCGGATGTTCCGCAATCTAGCGAAGACCATCGGCCAGCCGGAGCTTGCCGACGATCCGAACTTCGCGACCAACGCCAAGCGGGTCGAGCACCGCGCGCAGACCGAGGCCATCGTAGAGGCCTATGTCTCGGTGCGGAGTGCCGCCGAGGTTGCCGAGGCGCTGCGCGAGAACGGCGTCCCGGCGACCCCGGTCAACACGCTGGACAAGGTGCGCGACGACCCGCAGATTGAGGCGCTCGGCGGCATGCTCACGGTCGACCAGCCGGGCGTCGGCAAGATCGAACTCGCCCATCAGGCTCTATGGTTCGACGGCGAGCGCGCGGAAGCCGAAGGCCCGGCGCCGAGACTGGGCGAACACGGCCGGGACGTGCTGCAGGAGGCCGGCCTGTCCGAAGACGCGATCTCGGCCCTCGTCTCGAACGGCGCGGTCCTAAACGTCAAATGACCAGGCATTAGGCATTTGCATAATTAATAATCATATTAGTAACGGTTTATTTACCAGTATCGTCTTACCCTTTTCCGACCGACATCCCAATAAGCGGAAAAATTGTGCTCAAAGGCACTCTGACGGGATGCGGCAGTGAGCTGAGTTAACGCGCTTACGAGGGGGGACATCCATGCAAGCGATAACTTTTCAAAATCAGATCCGCACGAAACTCACAGTATTGTTTCTACTGTTCGGCATTCTGCCCGCGCTGGTCATCTACGGGTTCTTTTATTTCAACGCGGGCACTTTCGAACGCGCGTTTCGCGAACCGATACGGCAAACCGCGGTCAGCATCGGCGATACGATCGACCGGAACTTGTTCGAACGCTACGGCGATGTTCAGGCGTTCGGCCTGAACAGCGCGGCAACCGATCCCGCAAATTGGGGCCGCCCGGACGAGAAAAATCCGTTGATCCGCGCCATGAACGGTTACATGACCGGTTACGGCATTTACAAACTCATGGTCCTGGTGGACATGGCGGGGCAGGTCCTGGCCGTCAACAGCGTCGATGCTTCCGGGAAGCCGCTGAACACCGCTTCGGTGTACAACGCCGATTTTTTCGGGGCGGAATGGTTCAAGGCCGCCAAGGCCGGCAAGTTCCTTGAAGGCCAAAACGGGATTACCGGAACCGTCGTCGGCCAACCGCAATCCAACACCACTGTCGGCTCGATCTATGGCGACGAGGGATTCACCCTGGTATTCGCGGCGCCTGTATCCGACAGAAACGGAACGACGGTCGGCATCTGGGCGAATTTTGCCGATTTCGGCCTGGTCGAAGGCATCGTCGGAACTTACTACGAGAGCCTCGCGGCTCAAGGCATGTCGAATGCCGAGTTGACCTTGCTGGATGCGGAAGGCCGCGTCATCGTCGACTACGACCCGAAGGGGCAAGGCTGGTCCGACTATAGGAGAAACTTCGACGTTATCGGAAAACTTAACTTGGCCGAAGTAGGCGTCGCCGCCGCCAAGGCCGCAATCTCCGGCGAGACAGGCTCCATGGACAGCCAGCATGCCCGAAAGGGAATCATCCAGGCCGCCGGTTTTGCCCATTCCGCCGGCGCATACGGATATCCGGGCCTCGGGTGGTCGACCCTGGTGCGCATCCCGGTGGAGGAAGCCTATGCCGCCGTCCGGTTCGTGAATCTCGAGATGACGATCGCAATCGCCGTCGGCGCTGTCGTCATCGTATTCGCCGGGTTGTTCATCGGTACCGGGGCATCGCGCCCCATCAATTCGATGACGGCGGCAATGACGGCCCTGTCGGACGGCGATACGACCGTCGAAGTTCCGGCGCTCGACCGACGGGACGAGATCGGCACGATGGCGAAAGCGGTGAGCGTCTTCAAGGATAACGCCATCGAAAAACAACGGCTGCAGGCTGAACAACTCGAAATGGAAAAACGAGCCATCGAAGACCGGCGCAAGGCGCGTAACGACCTGGCCGATGCCTTCGACAGCACGGTCAAGGGCATTGTCGATAATGTCGCGTCGGCGTCGACGGAGCTCGAATCGGCGGCCCAGACGATGAAGACGACGGCGGAACAAACGACCATGCAGGCCACGGCCGTCGCCTCGGCAGCGGACCAGGCTTCGGCAAACGTCCAGACGGTTGCCGCCGCAACAGAAGAACTGTCCGCCACGGTCAACGAGATCGGCCAGCAGGTCGCGGAATCGTCGCGCATCTCCGCCGAGGCCGTGACGGAGGCCGAAAGCACCAACCAGCATGTCCGCAGCCTCTCGACATCGGTGCAGAAAATCAGCGAGGTCGTGCAGCTGATCAACGACATCGCGGAGCAGACCAATCTGCTGGCCTTGAACGCCACGATCGAGGCGGCCCGGGCCGGCGAGGCGGGCAAGGGCTTCGCGGTGGTCGCCAGCGAGGTCAAAAGCCTGGCGAGCCAAACGGCGAAAGCGACCGAGGAAATCGGCCAACAGATCGGCGACGTGCAAGGGGCCACCGGGTCGACGGTCGCCGCGATCGATTCCATTGCGGCCACGATCAGCCGGATGAACGAAATCGCGACCGGTATCGCCGCCGCGGTCGAGGAACAGGGCGCGGCCACCCTGGAAATCACCCGCAACACACAGGAAGCGGCAACCGGGACAAGTTCGGTTTCCAGCAACATCTCGGACGTGACGCAGGCGGCAACCGAATCGGGATCCGCGGCCTCTCAGGTTCTTGCGTCGGCCGGAGACTTGTCGCGGCAATCGGAGCACCTGAGCACGGAGGTCGATGCCTTCATCGCGAAGATTCGGGCCGGATAGCCCGCGCCTTTCGCGTGCGGTCCAAGCGGCGTCGTTTCCTCGCGGGCGACGCCGCGCCGCTGCCGCACTGTTGCCTGCGGCCGGATCACCTACCTTCCTGGGAAGCGGTATTATACAATTTTTGAGATCGTCGAATGTTCCAGGGATTCGATACCAAGCGGCTCCGGGTCAACGGCACGGAGATTAACCTGCGGACGGGCGGAGACGGGCCGCCGCTCCTGTTGATTCATGGCTATCCGCAAACCCACGTCATGTGGCACAAGATCGCCCCCGCGCTGGCCGAGAATTTCACCGTCGTGTGTCCCGACGTGCGCGGCTACGGCGACAGCGCGAAACCGCCGGCCAGCGCTCCGCTTGACGCCTTTTGCAAGCGGACGGCGGCCCGGGACCTGGTGGAGGTCATGGAATTGCTCGGCCACGAAAGCTTTTCTCTCGCCGGGCACGACCGCGGCGCGCGGGTCGCCTACCGACTCGCGCTCGACCACCCGGCGCGGACGCAAAAGCTGGCGGTGCTCGATATCGTCCCCACCGTGGAGCAATACGAGCGCATGCGGGTCTCCGGCGCACAGGCGTCGTACCACTGGTATTTCCTCGCCCAGCCGGCGCCGCTCCCCGAGCGCCTGATCGGCAACGATCCCGAGTTCTACCTCCGCCATTCCATCGAGAGTTGGGCGGCGATTCCGGACTGTTTCGACAATGCCGCGATGGCGGAATACATCCGCTGTTTCAGCGATCCCGACACCATCCGCGCCACCTGCCAGGACTACCGCGCCGGCTACGCCATCGACCGCAAGCTCGACGCCGCGGACCGGGAGGCGGGCCGTAAGATTACCTGCCCGCTGCTGGCGTTGTGGGGCGATCGGGGAAAACCGGAGAAATCGGTCGCGGTCCTCGACATCTGGCGAAACTGGGCCACAGATGCGACCGGCCACGGCGTCCCGGGCGGACATTTTCTGCCGGAAGAAGCGCCGGCGGAAACCTTACAGGCGTTCCGGAAATTCTTCGGCCCGTAACAGCTCGCACACCGCATTGCCTGCTGCCGGTCGGTTCGCGGGCAGGTCACAGAGGAGACCGACATGTTCCCAGGCTTCGAGAAGAAACGCATCGCCGCCAATGGCACGGAAATCAATCTTCGGACCGCCGGTGACGGACCGCCGCTGCTGCTGGTCCACGGATATCCGCAGACCCACGTCATGTGGCACAAGATCGCGCCGGCACTGGCGGAGACCTTCACTGTCGTGTGTCCCGACCTGCGCGGCTACGGCGACAGCGGCAAACCGGCGACCGACGAAAACCACCTCCCCTATTCCAAGCGCGCCATGGCGCAGGATTTGGTCGATGTCATGTCGGCGCTCGGCCATGAATCCTTCTTTCTCGCAGGGCACGACCGCGGAGGCCGCGTCTCCTACCGCCTGGCGCTCGACCATCCCGACCGGGTCCTGAAACTTGCGACCCTGGACATTGTGCCGACTCTCGAGCAATTCGAGCGCATGGGCGTCCCGGGCAGCATGGGATCCTTTCATTGGTACTTCCTGGCCCAAGCTGCCCCCTTGCCGGAGACGCTGATCGGCAACAATGCCGCATACTTCCTGCGGCATATGACCCGCAACTGGGCCGGCAATCCGGATTGCTTCAACGACGATGCGATGACCGAATACGTCCGTTGCTTCAGCGACCCCGCGACCATCCACGCCACCTGCGAAGATTATCGGGCCGGCGCCACGGTCGATTGCGAATTCGACGCCACGGACCGCAAAGCCGGGCGCAAGATCACCTGCCCGATGCTGGCGCTCTGGGGGGACGCCGGAAAGCCTCACAAGCGAACCTCCGTCCTGGAAATCTGGCGGGATTGGGCAACGGACGTGCAGGGTCAAGGCATCGACTGCGGCCACTTCCTCCCCGAGGAAGCTCCGGCGGAAACGCTGGACGCGCTCCGCGGATTCTTCGCAAGGTAACCAGGGAGCCTCACACGCGAAGCCGGTCCGGTGCACTGCCACCGCGAGTATCCACTCTACCATTACTATGGTTAATAGGTGCCAGCATCGACCCAATAGGCCTTTCCAAACACTTTTGCATGTGTACGGATTGAGGTGAACACACGCCTTGGTTTTGGCCGTCCGGTTTGATGCAACAGCATCCGAAACTTTGGTTTGGTAAACTGACCCGCAATGCCACACGGAAAACTATCAGTCAGCGACAAGATCCGTTCGGAACTCTTGAACATACTGATCGGATCGCGCGCAAAACAAAATTCTTTATTCGAAAAATATCAATTAAATTCAGAAAAAATAAATGATATCACACAAATAAAATCAAATAATAATACTATTTTACTTTGGGAAATTATTTATTTTGTGTCGTCAGGAATTTTAAGCGGTCGCAATACTTCAGTATCTGACATCTATCTTTCTCTCGGCGTATCGAAAAGCACGGCGATCCGCTGCGTCACACTCCTCGAAACGTTCGGTATTTTCGAGAAATCCCGAGACCCGTCGGATCGGCGGCGGGCAGTCATTGCTTTAAGCCGGGAGTTTCGCAAGGATTTTATCGAGTATCTCGATGCAATCCTCTCGCAGCTTGACGAGATGACGAAGCTGCCGAGAGATCCTCTCGCCTAACCGGCTGTAGCAATTCGATTCCCGCCATGGACGGACGGGACCCGACACCCTAAATTCGCTAGCTGCACGAATACAGGGAGCACATGGGAATGAAAGCGGTCGTCCTTTACGAACACGGCGGACAGGAACAACTCATCTACGAGACCGCCTACCGGGACCCGGAGATCGGGCCGGGCGACGTGCTTGTCCGGGTGAAGGCCTCTTCGCTGAACTATCACGATGTCTTCACCCGCCGCGGCATGCCTGGCATCAAGCTCAACCTGCCGGTCATTCCAGGCCTCGACGTTGCGGGCGAGATCGCCGAAATCGGACCCGATGTCGACGGCTGGAGCATCGGCGACCGGGTCCTGGTCGATCCCATCAATCGGGTTGAAGGCGGTTTGCAGGGCGAGACCTGCGACGGCGGCATGGCGGAACTGTGCCGGGCCCGCGCGCACCAGCTCATCCGGATTCCGGACGGAGTCAGTTTCGCGCAAGCCGCCTCCCTTCCCGTCGCATACGGCACGGCCCATCGCATGATGTTCGAAAACGGGAATGTCAAAGCGGGCGAGAAAATGCTGGTCCTCGGCGCCTCCGGCGGAGTCGGGACCTGCTGCGTCCTGCTCGGCAAGAAGATGGGAATGGAAGTGATCGCCTGCGCTGGCTCGCAAGACAAACTCGACCGCTTAACCGCTCTGGGGGCGGATCATGTCCTGAACTACAACGAGACGGATTTCCGCAAGGAAATTATCGAGATGTACGGCAAGCCGCATCGCCGCACCTATGACGGCGGCGTCGACGTCGTAGTGAACTTCACCGGTGGCGACACCTGGGTGAATTCCTTCAAATGTATGCGGCGCGGCGGCCGGTTGCTGACCTGCGGCGCCACCGCCGGATTCGACCCCAAGACAGACATTCGCTTCATCTGGACTTTCGAGCTGAAAATCTGCGGCTCCAACAGCTGGACCAAGCAAGATCTGGTCGACCTGATGAGCTACATCGAGGACGGCTCGATGCTGCCGGTGATCGATACCGTTCTGCCGCTTGAACAGGGCGCGGACGGCGTCCGGATGATCGAGGACCGCGAGGTCTTCGGTAAGATCATCATCGAGCCCTAGGAAACATTCCATGAGTGCACATAAAGCGACGCTCGCCGAGTTGAACGAGCGCATCAAAATGGGGCCGTTTCATCAATGGCTGGGCGTCGAGGTGACCGACCTGACGGAGGGCGAGGTTGTCTTCCACATTCCGTTTCGAGACGAAATGATGGTGCATCCTGAACGCCATTATACACACGGCGGTATCCTGGCGACGATCATCGACATGGCGGCGGACTACGCCATCATGGCCTGGGCCGGCATGGCGGTGCCGACCATCGACATCCGCGTCGACTACCATCGCGCGGCGATTAAATGCGACATGATCGCGAGGGCGCGGATCGTGAAATTGGGGCGGGTCTATTCGACGGCCGAAGCGGAAGTCTACGACCCGGAGGGCAAGATGCTTGCCAGCGGTCGCGGTACCTTCCTGACGAATGTGATCAAACCGGACTGATCCCGCGCGGCCGCATGAGCGGCCCGTGTGCAGCCGCGGTTCAGAGCGGCGATAGGGTCACGCATAGGGCCCGATTGAACGAGAACGTATTCGGAGCGTCTAAGAGGTCGCGGGTGTCAGGAGAAACAAGCCAAGCGTTTCCGAAGCCTTACTGCATGTAAACGCCGCCGTTGATATGCAGCGATTGGCCCGTCGTGTAGGCGCCGCCGGGACCGACGAGGGCCCGAATCATGCCGGCGATCTCCTCCGGTTTACCCATGCGCCCCGCAAGATTGTCCGTCGGGCGGGAGCCTGGCGGATAACTGCCGGAGGATGCCCCCCGCACGGTATCGATATATCCGGGGCTCAACGCATTCACCGTCACATTGTAGGGAGCCATTTCCTTGGCCAGCGACTTCGCCATCGCGATCAGGGCGCCGTTCGCCGTCGCCGCGTGGAGACGGTCCTGGACACCAAGGTTCGCGGCAACTCCCGACACCATGACGATGGAGCCCCTTTTTGCTTTGCGCAGATGCGGAATCGCCGCCTGACTGCATAGAAACGATCCCTCGACCGTGACCGCCATGACCGCACGCCAATCTTCGAGGGTCATGTCCAACGTCTTGCAGACCTTCCGCAATGAGGCGTTATTGATCAGGATCGTCAGACCGCCGAAGTGTTCGACGACCGCATCCGTCATCGCCTTGACCTGCTGGGGTACTCGGATGTCGGCAACGTAATGCATAGCTTGGCCGCCCGCCGCGTTGATCTCCTCCGCGAGGGCCTTCGCCGCCTCGCCCGAGGTCGCGGCATTGACGCACACCTTGGCGCCGCCCGCCGCCAAATCGAGGCAGGTTGCCCGGCCGATATTAAGCGCGCCGCCCGTGACCAGGGCGATGTGTCCGTCGAGTTCGCGTCTTTCCGTCTTGGCGTTCATGGCGACAAGTACGCTCCCCCATTAACGTGAATGGTTTGCGCCGTGATGTAGCGTCCGGCAGGGCCGCACACCATCCGCACCATACCGGCGATTTCCTCGGGCCTGCCCTTGCGACCGAGCAAGTTATCGTTGCCGAGATAGCCCGGCGCATGGCGGTGTCCCGCAGGCCGTTCCGTATCAATCGAACCAGGAACAATAAGATTCGCCGTCACATCGAAGGGCGCGCCTTCATGCGCCAGCGCGACCGTCAGACCGTTCAGCGCCGCTTTCGAAACGGAGACATGCAGACGGTCCCGCACACCGGTGTGACCGGTCAGGCCACCAATGTTCACGATGGTGCCGCCCCCCGACTTCGCCATGATCGGCAACGCCGCCTGGGCACAGAGGAAGGGCCCTTCGACATTCGCCGATTGAATGGCGCGAAACTCCTCCAGCGTCATATCGGCCAGCGGGCACAGCCGCCTTACGGCGGCATTATTGACCAGAATTGTGAGCCCGCCAAAACGGTCCTCGATGGCCGCCATCATAGCGACGACCGCGTCTTTATCCGAAACATCGGCAATATGGACCATGGCGTCTCCGCCGCGGGCGTTGATGTCCGCCGCCACCGCCTCCGCTGCTCCAGTCGAGCTCAGAGCATTGACGCAAACCTTTGCGCCAGCATCCGCCAATTCTCGGCAGATGGCGGCGCCGATGTTCTTCGCGCCGCCGGTAATCAGCGCGATTTGTCCGTCGAGTTCTCTTGCAGGCGTAACCATAAGGTATGAATTAGACCGCTTGTACCGATTCGGGAATACTATCGCTGAAATTTGCTCAACCGGAGTTCGCAAAATGCCGTCGACCGCCCATGAATCGATTCTGTTCAAGGACCTGCTTGCCAGCGAGGAGATGCGGGGCATCTTCTCGGACGGCGGCACCATCGGTTCCTATCTGGAGGTCGAACGAGCACTGGCCAAGGTGCAGGCCGAGCTCGGCATCATCCCTCAGCACGCCGCCGATGCCATCGTCGCGCACGCGCATTTGGACCGAATCGACTTCGACCGGTTGGAAAGGCGCATCCAGACAGTGGGCTATCCGATCCTGCCCGTCGTCGAAGAAATCGTCGCCATCGTCCCGGACGGCCTTGGCGAATGGGCGCATTACGGCACCACCACGCAGGATATCATGGACACGGCGACATCGCTGCAGATTCGCCGTGCGCTCGACGCCATCGAACGCGATCTTGCCGCGATCTCCAGCGGATTGGCGGGCCTCGCCCGCAAATACCGGGACACACCCATCGCCGGGCGCAGTCACATGCAACACGCGCTGCCTGTCACCTTCGGCTATAAGGCCGCAGTATGGCTTTCGGGTATCGAGAGACACCGCGCGCGGCTCGCCGAAATACGGCCCCGCGCCACGATGGGCCAGTTCGCCGGGGCGGCCGGCACGCTGGCCTCGCTCGCCGAACACGGCTTTGCCCTCCAAGAGGGTTTGATTGCGGAACTCGGCCTTAGCCAACCGGAAGCGACCTGGCATACGATGCGCGACAACATCGCGGAAGTAGTTTGTTTCCTCGGACTGCTCACGGGCACTCTTGCCAAGATCGGCTGCGACATCACCCTGATGATGCAGACCGAAGTCGGCGAGGTCTACGAACCTTTCGTGGCCGGCCGCGGCGCCAGTAGCACGATGCCACAGAAACGCAACCCGATCGGCTCGGAGATCATGATGATTGCCGCCGAAACCGTGCGCAACGATCTGCAGATGATGCTCGGCGGGATGGTGCAGGATCACGAGCGGGCCAGCGGGCCCTGGCACTACGAGTGGATCGCCTTGCCGCGCGCCTTCATCGCGACGTCGGGAGCCCTGAAACACGCCGTCGACATCCTCCCTCATCTCGAAGTCGACGAGGGGCGGATGCTGCGGAACCTGGACGCCACCCACGGCCTGATCGTCTCGGAGGCCGTGATGATGGGGCTCGCCCCTCACCTCGGCCGCCAGACGGCGCACGACATCGTCTACGACGCCTGCCGCGACGCCATCGAGCGCGACAGTACTTTGCTCGAAGTCCTGCGCGGCATGCCGGAGATCACGCAGCACGCCAGCGACTCGGAACTGGCGGCAATGTGCGATCCGGCCAACTATGTCGGGGTGGCGGGCGAGATGGTCGACCGGGTCTTGGCGCGCCTCAAGTAGAGACAGCCTAAGGCTCGGATTGATACAACCTCTGGCAAGGTGGCCTCGGGTATGATTAGCTAACGTCGTCCGCTCGGCATTTGGGCGGCAACACGGCGGAAATTAGCATTCCGCAGTCGGGAAAGCCGTTGCAGCACTTCAACACGTTCTGGTCAATTCGGGCCGCATGCGGCCCTGGGGCGGTATAATGTCTGAAGACAACGCCGAGAATGGCGCGATTTATGATATTTCGGTAGAGATCACTGCCGTCTTGGGCGCATCGACCATGCTCGTCAATCAGCTTCTTAAGCTCGGACGCGGCGCCATCGTGGAATTGAATCAGAAGGCAGGCGACCCGATAGACTTACGGATAAACCGCCGCTTGATCGGGCGGGGCGAGGTCGTGGTCGTGGAGGATCGGCTTGCGATCTCCATCACCGAAATGATCGTCAGCGATCACAACAGTAAGAAATAATTCCGACGGTCCGTCCGACGCGCCAGAAGATCATATAGGCCGGAAATGCCTGCTACGGGTCAAACGTAGTCGCCGGAGAATTTCCGCCTGATGGATTGGCCGACATGCAACGGCTCGTACTTCGGCGGATTGTCCGGCCCTTGGCAGCTCGGAACGCATTCGACCATCGCATCGAAATCGGGAATGGCGAAATACGGTACCGAATAGCGCTCGGCGCCAGAGCGATTGACCACCCGATGCATCGTCGAACGAAACCGGTCGTTCGTCCAGCGCGCCATATAGTCGCCGATGTTGACGACGAAACTTCCCTTGATCGGCGGCGCGCTCGCCCATTGCCCGGACTTGGTCATTACCTCCAATCCCGGAACGTCTCCCTGCAGCACGATGGTAAAGGCGGTCGCATCCGCATGCGGCCGGTTTCCAAACGCATCGTCGGCCGGCGGCTGCGGCGGATAATGGAGCAGCGACACCTGGGTCATTGGCTTGCCGTAGAAAGACAGGAAATACCGTTCCTCCAGGTCCAATGCCAAGGCAAAAGCGCGCAGCAGATTCTCTGCGACACCGTCGACCGCCTCGAAATAGTCGAGCAGCATTTCGCGCCAACCGGGCAAACCGTCCGGCCATTTGTTGGCCTGCTGTATCCGGTCGCCCGCAAGGATATCCGGATCGTCCGCCGGCAATTCGCGCTGGTATTTAAACGCTTCCATCAGGTCGGGGGCGGATGTGGCGGGGTAGTGCCGCGCGCCGATCGGCTGGTAACCGCGGCTATGCTCGGGGGAAATCAACAGCGCCGGGTCCATGCGCCGCTCCAGCGGCAGGGAGAAGAACTGGCGCGCCGCATCGAAAATTCCGTCCGTCACTGCGGGTGCGATACCGTGACGCGTCAGATAGAAAAAACCGATCTCTTCGCAGGCTTTGCCAATCTCCTCGGCCACCGCCTGCCGTTCCGATGGGCTGCCCGTTCGGAACGGGCCGAAATCGACTATTGGAACCTGTTCCATGGATTATGCTCCAGTCATAGATCGGAATCCTTCATTCATCTCCGTTCCCAGTCTAAGTCTTTGACCGCCGTTCGTCGCCCCTATGCGAGCTGTTCCGTTTCCGGCAGGCCCGTTACCGCGGCGGCTCGCCAGCAACCGTCACACGCTCCAGATAACGGCGTTGACCGTGATAATCGTTCAGTGCGTAATGCATCAGGCAGCGGTTGTCCCAAAAAGCGACAGAACCCACCTGCCAGCGAAACCGGCAAGTGAACTCCGGCCGGGTGCAATGCGCGAAAAGATACGACAACAACGGCATGCTTTCGGCGACACTCATGCCTTCGAACCGGACAGTGTGAGGCGCATCGACATAAATCGATTTCCGCCCTGTCTCCGGATGGGTTCGCACGACAGGGTGCAGATTGATTTCCGGGTCCGGGCCGATATCCGCGCGCAGCTTTGTCGAGCGGACGGCGTTCCGGTCGTCCCTAGTATGCGCGTCACTGAGAGTCCGACTGCTGTGATAGGCCTTTAACGGGCCCAGCAATGCCTTCATCCCTGCGGATAAGGATTCGTAGGCGAGGTATTGATTGGCAAACATCGTGTCGCCGCCATAAGGCGGGATTTCCTTCGCGTAAAGAATCGAGCCCAGCGGCGGCGCCGGGAGATCGGACAGGTCGGAATGCCAAACCCCGCCGATATTCTGCGTCGCGTCCGCCTCTTTCAGCACCGGAAGGATCTCGGGGTGGCCCTCGAGGTTGACGTATTGGGGATGGACCTGCAGAGGGCCGAAACGCCTGCCGAATGCCTTGTGCTGCTCGGGGGTCAGGGTCTGATTGCGAAAAAAGATGACTTGATGATCGAGCAAGGCCTGGCGGATGTCGCCGATGACGTTGTCGCCGAGATTATCGGATAGCTCAACGCCTCCAATCTCCGCGCCGCAGGCGCCGGCCAGACGTGTCACCTCGATCCCCGTCATTTGCTGTGTCCAGTTCGCTTCAATTCTGCCTGAACTGCAGAAGGATCTCGTGCCGGAGCAATATACGGCAAGGCAATCGTCCGGCCTTATTCGGCTGCGACGGCATTCTTTTCCAGAACACCTCGTACATACTCGCCGATGCGGGCGTTCGCTTCACGCGCCTCGCGCAACATGGGATAATAGCGGTGCCAGACATGGATCATCTCGTCCCAGACTTCCAAGGTAGAGTTCACGCCGGCCGCGCGCGCCTTGGTATCCAGCGTAACCGCGTCGTCCAGCAAGACTTCGACCGAGCCAACCTGAATCAGCAGCGGCGGCAATCCCGTGAAATCGCCATGCAGAGGCGATGCGAAGGGGTGAGCAGGGTCCTCGCCGCCTAAGTAGTGTTGCGAGAAGAATTCGAGCGATTCTTTGGAAACCGTCGGATCGACATCCGCGTTCGTCCTCAGGCTCTCGGCGGTACCAGTCAAGTCCGTCCATGGGCTCATGCAGATGCCCGCCGCCGGTTGCGGCAATTGGGCGTCCCGCACTGCCATCATCATGGACAGAATCAACCCCCCGCCTGCGCTGTCGCCCGCGACGACGATTTCCTCCGCTTCATACCCATGGGTCAAAAGCGAGGCGTATACTGATATCGCGTCTTCCACCGCGGCAGGGAAGGGGGCTTCAGGTGCCAGACGGTAGTCGACGAGCAACGCCTGCAATCCAGTCTCCGCCGACAGATTCGCAACTAAATGCCGATGCGACCTTGGGGAGCCGACGACATATCCGCCGCCATGCAGGAAAAGCAAAACAGCGTCTTCGTTGACGCCCGGCGCTCCGATCCATTCGACCGGGATATCGGCAACGCGGGCGGACGCAACGGTAAAGTCGTCGGGTACGGGAAAGGCATCGTCCCACTTATCGGAATGCGCACGACGCTCCGGAATGGTCATCTGGCTTCGTGGCGGTTGCGCCGCGATCAACTCCCGGACTTTCTTGATATCGTCGCTCGCCATATTCGCTTCTCCCCAGGCAACTATATCGACATCCGTTAACTTTCTTCGAACATGCGGGTGACCGCAACCCGAAAGGCAAAAATTCGCGGTAGGCACATGCTTACAGCCGGTCTAGGCTCGATGGAATGGAAGCAATCGGGACAATCCGCCTGCGGGTGCTAACACTCGCATTTGCCTTCTGCCTCTGGCCGATGCTGTCGGGCGCGGGGGCGGAGTCCATGCCGGTCGACCTGGAACTCGCTTTCGTCGTGGACGCCTCCGGCAGTATCGACGAGGCGGAGACCCAGCTGCAACGGCGCGGATATGCCGAAGCGCTCGCGCATCCGCGCATTCTGAAAGCCATTTCGGGCGGGTTCCTGGGGCGCATCGCGGTCTCATTTATCGAATTCGCGGCCTATGAATGCGAGCGCCTTAGTGTCCCCTGGATGATGATCGACGGACCGCGATCCGCAAAGGAGTTCGCCGATCTCCTTGCACAGGTTCCCTACGCGCCTTGCCCGGGAGGCAATGCGGTTGCCGACGCCATTGCTTTCGCGGCCCAATCCATCGACGAGAACGCCTTCGAAGGCACGCGCCGCGTCATCGATATCTCGGGCGATGGCCCAAACACGATGGGCCTGTCGCTCAGCAGTGTCCGGACGGCAGTTGTCGCCAATGACATCACCATCAATGCATTGGTGCTGGAACGACCGGAAATGCCGGATTTACCGGATTATTTCCGCCGGTTTGTCATCGGCGGACCTGGCGCCTTCGCCATCGAAGCCAAGAATCACGGCACCTTCGCCGCCGCCATTTTAAAGAAGATGCTGAGCGAGATCGTCACGGTGCCGAACCGGCGTCGCTTAGCGAACAATCCTTAGAGGCGCCTCAACTGGCGTTCTCGGGCACGACCAGATCGGTCATCCGCCGCAAGATCGGCACGACCTCGTACTTCGGCATGAGATAGACCCACTTGGCGGTCTTCTCCGCCGCCGCCGCCGCCTCCTTGAGCGTTGCCTCGGAACTCCCTTGAAAGCGGAGACGGGCCCAGCTTTCACCACCTCGAATGACGGTCTCGAGGATGCCAATCAGCCCATCGAAAGTTTCGACCTCCGCGACCAGCGCGTCGCTCCAATCGAGCGACATATTAGCCGCCTCGCGCGCATCGTCCATTTCCAACTGCTGTAGGATTTCGCCGATATGGTTGGCATCGCTTTCGTAGCGCAATCGCGTCCCCGGCGGGATATCCTCAAGGCTGAAATTCTCCGCCATCGGCGTCTGCTTGCTGACGACCACAACCTCACCGCCAGGGTGGCGCACCGTAACGCGCCGCACGCGCTTGCCATCTACGTCCGCGATCTCGCGCGCCAGCCAATCCTTCGGCTCGGCACCGGCTTCCGGATTGCCCCGTCCAAGCCAACTGAGCGCCTGATCGGGCAAGCGGAAGTAGACACCTCCGACCGTCAGTCCCGGCAGAAAGAGTTTCTCCTGGCCGACGATCACATCCGCGACCGTCCGCTCGCCGATCTTCAGCTTAACCCGGGTGCTTTCTCCCCTACCACCTTCGGCGTCGCCCAGTTTCAGGCGGTAGTATTTCGCCGGCTGTTCCGTCTTCGGCTCGAAATACGCAAGCTCGGCGATCCCGACGATCGCCTTGAAAACTTCGTTCGGACTTGCCAGATGCGCGTCGCTTTCCCGCACCCGCCAGAGCTTACCGTCCCGCACGATCGTCAGCTGTCCCTTCGGGCCATCCACGGAAAGTTCCGTGATATCGTTAACTTGATCGATGAGACCCGGAAACACCGGCTGGTTGATCAAGGCAAAGCGTGGATCTTCCTGACCTCTCGAGAGGACGAATACTGCTGCGCCGGACGACAACGCCACCAGAAGCATCAGAATGCCGAGCGTTCGCGCGCGCATCAGACTGACGCCTCCTTTCGGAACCGCCGCATGACGATCAACAGCAAGCTCAGGATGGCCAATACGGCCGGAACCGCACCAATGTTGACAAACTTTAAAGTTGCATCCAGACGTTCGATATCTTCGCGCAAGGCGTGCTGGACCTGGCGCAATTCCTGCCGCATCGAGACGATGTCCCGGCGCAGGCGATCTATCTCCGAACGCTCCCGGCTGCTCAGGACATCCGTGCCCGCGGCCACACCTTCTCGGGCGACCATCGAGTCGATCTCGATCTGTGTCTGATTGATCCGTTCGATCAACGCGCGTTCCTTGGAGCGGTACCGGCGTTCCGCCTCGCGGCGGATTTGATCGACATACTCAAACGGCCGGCTTGATTCGCGGCGCGCCCGGAGGCCGACCAAGTCTTCACCGCCCGCGAGCGTATCCAACGCATTCACGAGGAAATCCGCATTGTTCGCGAAAGGAGTCGGCACCGGTTGATCGCCCTCGATCCGCATATTCGCCCAAAATTTCTCGTGCAACAGATCCGCATCCGCCACGACAATGACATCAATGGGCTTTTTCGAGACCGATAAATGCTTCTGCCGCAATTCAGGCG
Source organism: Rickettsiales bacterium (assembly GCA_038131165.1). Classification (GTDB taxonomy): domain Bacteria; phylum Pseudomonadota; class Alphaproteobacteria; order UBA8366; family UBA8366; genus UBA6544. The sequence goes on from JAYPOZ010000044.1 coordinate 25,736, forward strand.
GCGCTCCCGGCGGAATATCGTCGGCAAACGCACTGCGGACGTCACCCTCCAGACGCGCCGCAATCATGTGCGATTCGTCGGCGGATTTGAAATCGCGAAACATGGCGATCGCGTCGGGCGTCGGCTTCGCCACCTTCGCAACGTCGATGCGCATGGTGCGGTTGCCCGTCGTCATCAGCGGCGTCACTATCGTCTTCGGCAACCGTGTCCGCTCGAGGATCCCCGCCGTCGCGACGTTGATCCGGCTCATTTCCGCCGTCACTAAATCCTTGCGGTTGAAATGCTTCGGCTCCAGCGACAGCCAAACCACATAGTCGAGAACCTGCAGGCGGCCGTCGACGGGCATATTGATCCGCCGAGCCGCGTCGATATCGGCCGCCACCTTGTCGGGGACCATGATAACACCCCATTTGGCGAGCAGCAGGTTGATGTTCTCGTTACCCTTCTCGCGCCCACTGCGCGCGGTGATGCTTTGGGCTTCGACAAATGGATCGACGAAGACCAAGGCCCGGCCGCCGGCCAACACGAATTGCTCGACCGCATAGAGCGTCTCGCGGGTCAGGCGTGTCGGCTGCACGAGCAGCAGTAAATCGACATCGTCGGGAATCACGCGAATATCCGAGCTCAAGGCCTGGATATCGAACAGGGGGTCGAGTTGTCCCATCACCGGCCATCGCGGAGTCGTGCCGAACGGCGGCGCGTGGCGACCGTGCACGGGCAGCGTTGAGATGACCCCCACGATCTTCTTTACCGGATTGACCAAGGCGTGGATCGCCTTCGTCAGATCGTATTCGAGGAAGCTTTCCCGTTCGATCGAGAAGAACGGAATGACCGCCTGATCGTCAGTGCTGTTCAGGGCCGCCAAGCCGAAATATCCGGGATCGCCCGCTTCCGTGGTCGCTACACCCCGCAGTCCGTAGGCAAGCGCCTTATCCTCGTCGGTCGAATACGGTGTCGGTTGATGCAGTTCCAATCGCAGTTTGCCGTCCGCCAAAACCACATACTGTTTCAACAAACCATGCACGCGCTCGAAATGGGTGGCGAGGTCCGAATTCGTCTCGCCCACGGCTTTCGAGAAGAAAAACCGCATTAGGATGGGCTCGTCGATGGTCTTTAGAATTTTCTTCGTACTATCCGAAATCGTATAGAGAGACCGTTCGGTCATATCAATTCGGACGCCATTCAATGCTTCGCCGGTAAAGATATTGACGCTGACGAAGGCGATGCCCGCCAAGATCAAACAAAGATAGGCGCGCAGTCGATTGTCGATACGTTTCAAGAAATCCATCTGCGTCACCGGGCCTTCCGCAAGTCGACGACAATCACATTTGCAAAGAGCCAGAACACGATGAGAGACGCGAAAAACACCAAATCGTTCGCCTCGATAACGCCCTTTGTCACGGCATTAAAATGTGTCAGGAAGCTAAACGACGCGACCGTATCGACCAGAATTTCCGGAGCCCATGCCCTGAAGAAATTCAACACCAGATCGACGCCGCTCATCGTGAACAGGAAGCAGACCGTGGCGGCGGCGATAAAGGCAATGACTTGGTTTTTGGTCACCGCGGACAGACAGGACCCGACCGCAAGGAAGCCGCCAGCCATCAGCAGGCTGCCGGCGTAGCTGGCCAAAATCACGCCGTTGTCCGGCTGGCCCAGCACGTTGACCGTGATCCAGATCGGAAAGGTGAGGCCCAGAGCAATACCGGAGAAAAGCCAGGCGGCGAGGAACTTTCCGATCACCGCCTCAGACGTGGATATCGGTAACGTCATAAGGTTTTCGATTGTGCCCGTCTTGCGTTCTTCCGCCCACAGCCGCATCGAAATGGCCGGAATGAACAGCAAATAAAGCCAGGGATGGTAGGCAAAAAAGGGTTCCAGATCGGCCTGTCCGCGGGAGAAAAACCCACCCATGTAGAAAGCGAACGCACCGGTCAGTGCCAGAAAGATAACAATGAACACAAAAGCAACCGGCGTCGCGAAATAGCTTTTCAGTTCACGCTTGGCGATCAGGCGAATGTTACGCATGGCTGTCCCCTTCCGTGATCGTGTGGAAGACTTCGTCCAGCGAACCGCGTTCGACCAACATCTCTTCGACGGGGATGTCGTTGCTCCGCAGCCAATCGGCAATCGCGGAGGCATGGTTTTGCCGCTCCGCGGAAACCAATCTAAGCCGCGCCGTGTCACTCCCTTCGGAAATGGTCTCGACCGCCGACAGACCCGAGACCTGCGATATCGCCTCGGAAACCTGCGCCGCCTTCGAGATCGGCACCGTCACCACAACCGCATTGTGATGCGGCGCGCGGGCGCGCAGCTGTTCCGGTGTCCCATCCGCCAGCAGCGCACCTCTGGCGATCACAACGGCACGGTGGCAGACCGCGTCGACTTCTTCGAGGATATGGGTCGAAATAACAATGGCTTTGTCGCGCGCGATTTCGCGAATGAGATCGCGGACGAGACGTTTCTGATTCGGGTCGAGTCCGTCGGTCGGCTCGTCCAGTATCAAGACCGGCGGGTCGTGGATCAGCGCCTGCGCTAGGCCGACTCGGCGCTTGTACCCCTTGGACAATGTTTCGATGCGCTGGTGCATGACGCCTTCGAGAGCAACCGTCTCGACGATCTCACGCACCCGCCGGCGCTTCTCGCCACCGTCAAAACCGCGAACTTCGGCAATGAACTCCAGATAAGCTCGGGCCGTCATCTCGCCGTAAGTAGGTGCCCCTTCAGGCAAGAATCCGATCTTACTTCGCACTGCCACCGGATCGACGAGAACATCGTGCCCGCAAACAGCGGCGGTGCCTTCGCTCGGCTCCATGAAACCGGCGACCATCCGCATTGTCGTGGTTTTGCCCGCCCCATTGGGGCCGAGAAAACCAAGCACCTGACCGGCCTCGACGGACAGAGAAACACCATCCACCGCTACCAAATCGCCGAAACGCTTCGTTAGTCCTTCGAGCCTGATGAGCTCAGTCATTACACGTTCAATTCGACCTGCTAAAACATACGCGGGGCGAATTGAACGCGTTAGACCGGAAAATTCAATAGGCTAGCGCGCAACTAATGTAGCGCGCCTGCTTTGGTCAGCGTTTTTTACTGCTGCTGCTACTGTCTATGCTGCAAAAGGCAACAACCGCCATAAACGCCAGCGCTGAGCCGACGATCAACGCAAGATATGCAATTTCTCCCGTTCCCATGCTGCTCTCCTTATTTGAAGCCGCACTGATTTTATTTCCGGCAGGACGGGTATCCTTGATTTACATCAATTCGACTCGTTTTGCGGTATATCCGGCGCATGTTAATCTTCAGATACCGGCAACCTCATACGAGAGAGCAAGAGAATGGACGCATTGGAAGTATTCGATCCGTCGGGCGCGACTGAAGTAACGCGGTTGCACGCGCCGCGCCTCGACAGCCTCGACGGCAAGACCATCGGTTTTATCTCGAACGATATGTGGCAGGCGCACCGGATGCTGCCGTTGCTGCGCGATTGGCTCGCGGAGAACTACAAAGACGTAACGCTGATCGCGGAGAACGAGTTTCCGATGGGTAATACCCTGATGGACACAGACGAAGCGGTCGACCAACTAGAGGCGCGCGGCGTAGACGCGGTCATCATAGGGAACGCCTCCTGAGGCGCCTGCGCGACGGCATGCGGCCGTGTTGCCGCTCGTATTGAAAGCAGGGGCATCCCTACAGTTACACTCGCCCGCACCGATTTTCTCGGCGTCCTTTACAATGGCGCCGCCGGTTTGGGTTTCGACCGCGAACTCTCCATGGTCGATTTTCCGATCGACCAGTTCTTGGTCGGCAGCGATATTTCGCCCGTGGCGGAACGCGCGGCGGATTTTCCAAAGGGTCTGACCGATTGGCGGCCGAGCACTACCGAGACCGGCATGCGAGAGCCGCAGAAACTCCGGGTCGAAGCCAATGGCTACGAAGCCGCCATGGACCAGATGAACCAGATGTTCCTTAGAAACACCTGGGGCGACGGCCTGCCAATCAATCCGCCCACGAGCGAACGTGTCGACTGGATACTGAAAGGCACCGATCTGTCGCGCAATCACGTGGTCGGCAAGATCATGCCGAAGGGCGGTATCGCCACGGTGGAGACGATCGCGGTCTCGCTGGCGATGGCTGGCGGACGGCCGGAATACCTGCCGGTCCTGATCTCCGCGATCGATGCCTTCCTGGACCCATCCTTGGAGCACGACAAACTGCAGGCAACTTCGGGGAGCACTTTCCCGGTGATCATCGTCAATGGACCGATTGCCAAGGAAATCCGTCTGAACTCAGGATTCGGCCTGTTGGGTCCCGACCCGCAGCATCCGGCCGGCGCCAGCATCGGTCGCGCCATGCGGCTGCTGCAGCAAAATGTCGGGGGGGCCTTGCCGGGCGTCGGCACAATGGCGATTTTCGGCGGCATGCGCTACACGAACGCCGTCTTCGCCGAGGATGAGGACGGGCTGCCGGAAGGCTGGTCGCCGGTCAGCACCGACATGGCGGGCAAACCGCGCGACGTGAACACGGTGACCGTCTATGTCGGCACTAGTGCTTCGAACATCGTACGGCGCGGAGTCGGCAAGGAAGAACCGATGGAGGAGGCCGAACAGAGCCTCCGGCGTGTCGCTTCGTATCTGGCGGCGTCCTGTGTGCACTACGCCCATGGATGGGCTAACGGCACGCCGGGTGCCCTGCTCATTCCCCGGCCTGTCGCCATGCAGCTCAACAATCTCGGCTGGACCTCGAAGCAGACGGTCAAAGAGTTCCTTTGGAACCACTCGAAAGTACCGCAGTCAGTCGTACAGGAGACGGGCCTCAAACAATGGATCGAGGCGGCGGCTGAGCCTGAGACAATCGCTTCGGCCGATATGGATCCTTGGCCGATATCGAAGTCTCCGGATCAACTGATCGTCATCGTCGCCGGCGGCGCGCATCCGACTCATAATTTCTGGATGCAGGCCATGTCGCCAAGCGTGGTGTGTCGCGAGATCGGAACGCCGCAGAACTGGAGCAGTCTCGTCGCAGATGCCGAGCTCGAATTGGGACCGGGCGGCGATATGTGCCTGATTTAGGCCTTGGGTCTAGGCATGGGGCGGCCTAAACGCCGCCCTCCGCCGCTTCGGGGTAGCGTTGGCGGAATTCGGCTTGGATTTCCGCCAACTTCTCCCGCTGCCACGTCTCGAATTCCGGCCTGTCCCAGCCGCGATGATCGCCGCGCGCAAAGGCCTTTGCGTTCCAATGATATATCAGCGCATTGCGCCGGTTCGCCACGAAGTTATTGCGCGTCCGGATGATCTTTCCCGGCACCCCTACAACGACGGAATTGTCCGGAACCCGCATGCCCTCTGGTACCAGACAATGTGCACCGATGATGCAATTGTCGCCGATAACGGCACCATCCATGACGGTCGAGTTGATACCGATCAACGTGTTCTCGCCAATCTTGGCTCCATGCACGGTCGCCTTATGCGTGATCGAGCAATAATCGCCTATGGTCGTTCCCGTCCCGGCCCCGATGTGGATCATCGAGTGGTCTTGCATATTCACATATCGGCCGACCTTTACCTCCAGCGCTTCCGCCCGGATCACCGCATAAGGCCAAAGGCTGCATTCCTCCGCGAGCGATATCCGCCCGTAAAGGCGCGCCGTCGGGTGTACGAACGCCGGAGCGTCGACGGTGACATCGGGGCCGAAGGATTGGGCTTGATCATTCACGGGGATATCGTCCATTAGAGGCTGCGAACTACCATGTCTCAGATGTATCTAGCATCGAAAAGTGCCCACGCCAGGGAGAAGCATTCATGAGTACCGGCTATGTGGAGATCGTATCCGCGCTGAATTTATTTTTCGACGGCTTTTACGAAGGCGACGTCGGTAAACTCAAACAAATCTTCCACCCCAATTGCCATTTGTTCAGTTCGGCGGACGGCCCTCTGGTAGATGACGACATGGCGACCGTCTATCAGCACGTCGAAAACCGCCTCAGTCCCGCAAGCCGCAACCAGCCCCGATACGACCGGATCATATCCATCGACATCTCGGGCCCGGAGGCCGCGCTCGCCAAAGTGCAATTGGCGTTCGGCGACCGCTTCTTCACGGATTATCTGAGCCTTCTGAAAATCGACGACCGTTGGCGGATCATTTCGAAGACCTTCACTTACGTGCTTCTCGAACACGCAACCGCGCGTCTGGCCGCGGAATAAGGCTTCGATTAACGGATTGTTAAGACAGCGCTGGTATTCCTAGTGTCGTGGAAGTCTTGTGCCGTCTCGAAACCGGGTCATCGTCATGAGTTATCGCCGCCGCCTCAGTGACCAATTGATCGAAGCCCTGCAATCGGCTTGTGAAGCGCAAAACGAAATCCTTGCGACCGTGTTGAGGGAGGCCGCGAATGTCGAGCTTGCGGGTATGCGCCGACACGGTCTCGTCGACCGGCGGCCGAACAGCCCAGCCTTCCGACGCGCCTTGACGCAACACGCCGAAGTTTTTCACGCTTGAGCTGAGAGACCCTCCGTCCCTCCGGAGTGCCGAGAGCCCTGAATAACCCCGCCGGGGACGAACAGACCGAATTGCCCGAAACGCCACTTGTATTGCCTTACCAGAGTAATTCGATCAATATAGCGCCTCGAAAACAACCAGATTTCCGACCGAACATCCATGGACATTCGAACCGCAAAATTTCAGATCGGACAAATCGTAAAACATCGAGTCCATCCGTTCCGGGGCGTCATCTTCGACGTTGATCCGGAATTTGCGAACACCGAAGAATGGTGGCTGTCGATTCCGGTGGAAAACCGGCCGCGTAAGGAGCAGCCTTACTATCATCTGCTCGCGGAAAACGCTCAGGGCCCGTACATCGCCTACGTCTCGGAGCAAAATCTCTTGCCCGAACAAAACCCGGACCCAGTCTCGCACCCCGAGATCGATACCTTCTTCGAAGGCCTGCGAGACGATATTTATATTTCGCGCTCCCGGGTCGCTAATTAAGGCGGTTCCCTCACGGGACATGCTTCTCCCTTGACGCTGCCCCCTGCCGCCCCGCAGCATACGGACACTTTCCGTTATCCGCTGCACGGGGGGAATTGGATGCGGTCTCATTCGCGGCTCTTTGTGCTGTTTCTGTTCGCCGTCTTCGCCAGCGCACCGGGAACCCTCCCGGCAGCCACAGCAGAAGACAAAGCCGCGCTCTCCGCACTCGACGCAACCTTCCGGGCACGGGTCGACCCCGACGCTCCGGAGGCAGATCGCGAGCGAGCACTCGCGCTTATCCATAAGGTAATCGACCGGATCGTCAGCTCCTATATCGAACCGTTTGACATCCGTGAGCTAGCGAACTTTGCGGCCAGCGCCATACGCCCTTTCGGCAACGGCATGAAACCGGCGGATTTGGCCTATGCCGCAATCGACACTCTGGTCCGGCGTCTCGACGATCCCTATGCGACCTTCGATAGACGCCGGATGAAGACCGGCGGCAGGCGGACCGGCGGCATTGGCATTGAAGCGACCATCGTCGACGGCCGTCTCAAAGTCATTGCACCGCTTGAAGGCAGTCCGGCACAGAAAGCCGG
>JAYPOZ010000045.1:0-32163 GCA_038131165.1 Rickettsiales bacterium
GTCATCCTGAAGCATCCGGCTGTGGCGAATGCCGCGGTCTTTGCGGTGCGTTCGGAATTCCAGGAGGACGAAGTCATGGCCTCCATCCAATGCCGAGAAGGACACACATTGGATTTCGTCGATATGGTCGAGTTCTGCGCCGAGCGGATGGCGTATTTCATGGTGCCGCGCTTTGTAGAAGTTCTTGACGCACTCCCGGTCACCCCGACCGAGAAGGTGGAGAAGTACAAGTTGCGCGAATCTGCTGAGAATCGACTCGCAGAAATTTGGGATCGAGAGAAGAACGGAATCGTACTGGAGAAATAGGATGAGCAAGAAGTTGCTTGTCGTCGTTTGAGGGACGACTACGCCGGAAGGCCGTGATTGCGCGGTGGACGTAGCTGCCTCGGGCTTTACCGCACAAGACTTCCCTTAGCCTCCACCTCCATCGCCATTCCCTCTGAACGCGTCGAGAATTTCGGCGCCGGTCGCCGACCAGACGCCGTCGTGCCCCATGATGTGGGCGAGCGCCGCTTCCAAGGCCTTGATCCGGTGCGGTTGGCCGGAACACCAGGGGTGGATGGTCAGCGTCATGATGCGCCCGCCCTGCGTGGCGGCTTCCCGGTAGAGCGTGTCGAACTGGTCGCAGACCTGCTCGGTGAACTCCTTTTCGGTGTGGCTCATATGCAGAATGAGATGCTGGTCACTGATCTCGTGGGTATGGGGCATGGAATGGATTTCGCCGGCGGCCGTCTTCATGGGGTAGGGCATGTCGTCGTTCACCCAGTCGGCGACGTACTCGATCCCTTCGGCGGCGATCAGGTCGAGGGTATTGAGCGATTCGGAACGCGCCGGAGAGGCCCATCCTCTGACGTCCTGGCCCGACAGCGCGCGCAGCACGGAGACGGATTCCCGCACCAGCGCGCGCTCCGTCTCGATTTCCAGCTCGCCGTGGTGAAGCTTGCCCATGTCGACCCCGTGGGCCATCACCTCCCACCCCCGGCGCGTAACTTCCCGCATCAGGAAGGGATAGCGCTGCGCAATCCTAGCGTTGAAGGCGACCGTCGCCTTGATACCCTGCGCGTCCAACGCCTTGAAGACGCGGAAGGCTCCGACGCGGCTGCCGTAATCCCGCAAGGAATAGGCGCGGATGTCCGGATAGGGCGTCGTCATCCCACCCGGCGGAATGAAGGGCTCGCGCGGGCTGTCCAAGGGAAAGTATTCCAGCACCGGCACGACCCAAAGCGCGATCTTGGCGCTGCCTGGCCAGGCGACCGGATCGCGCCTTGGCAGTATCGACCAGTCGTATCGGTCGTTGTCGATCCCGTATTTTCGCCGGGGATAGCGGATATAGTCGTCGGGCAGGCTCATCGTGCGCCCTCCTTCGCCAAGGGGCTGGGGTAGGCCGCGTTATGCGCGGCAATCGCCGCCACGGCGTCGTCGTAGTAATGCGCCATGTAGTGGTCCGCGATCTCGCGGCCGGTTGTCACCCAGACCTCCTTGTGGCCGGTGATGTACTCCAGCGCCTCGGCGAAGGCATCGATCCGGAATGGTCGGCCCAGCAGAAACGGATGCGTCGGGATGCACATCACGGCGCCCTGCTCGGCGCCTTCTTCCAGCAGTTGGTCGAAATGCGCCTTCTGCAGGTCGGTGAACCGGCGCGGCGTGACCCGTGGTCCGTTGAAAAGGGTGAAGTCGTTCATCTCGACGGAATAGGGCACAGAGATCATCCGTCCTTGCGATACCGTCAACGGGATCGGCTGATTGTCGCAGAACAGATCGCAGACATAGCGGAAACCGTACTCTGCCAGCAGGTCGATGCTGCGTTCCGTGTGGGTGAGCGCCGGCGTCAGGGAACCCGCGACCCGCTGGCCCGTGTGCTTCTGGATGCTTGCGATCACATCCTCGATATAGGCGCGTTCCTGCGCCTCGTTCATCCCGTAGAGATAGCGGGTGTTGTAGATGCCGTGGCTGAAGAATTCCCAGTCGCGCTCTTTGCAGGCCTCGATGACTTCCGGGTGGTGATCCAGGGTCGCGACATTGAGCGAGACGCTGCCGCGCACGCCGTACTGGTCCATCGCCTCCGCCATGCGCCAGAAGCCGACCCTGTTGCCATAGTCCCGGTGCGAATAGTGAATGACGTCCGGTACCGGGCGCGGCATCGGCATGCGGTGGGGGTTCGGCGGCGGCTGCATCTCGTAATTTTCGATATTGGGGGCCACCCAAAAGGCAATGCTCTTGCCGCCGGGCCAGGTCAGTTTCGGACGGTCGATATAGGGCCAGTAATCATAAAGTCCGGGATCGCTTTTCATCGTGCTGCAACCATTGTGTGGTATCTCATTTATCTGCACCGTTTGGATTGCCGGGACAGGTCCGCCACTTTGAAACTCTTGCCACTGGCCCGGTTCCTTTCGAAGTTTAGGTCCATGGAGAGAACACGCTGACTCTTGGGAAAGAATAATGGCACAATCGAACGCTTCGCTTGATCCATCGCTGGAAAAATTCGCGGTCGGCCAGCCCGTCTCGCGCATTGAGGATCCGATGCTGCTGCGGGGCGACGGGCGGTATACGGACGATTTCGCCTTGGACGGCCAAGCCTATGCTTATGTTTTCCGCTCGCCCTATGCGCATGGCGAGATCAAGCGGCTTGATGTATCTCCAGCCGAGGCGGCACCCGGTGTTCTCTGCGTTCTGACGGCGTCCGACCTCGCGGCGGAAGGGGTGAAGGCTCTGTTTTGCCGGTTAAATTTGAAGAGCCGCGACGGTGCGCCGATGCACAAGCCGGAGCGGCCCTGTTTGGCGGTCGGCAAAGTCCGCTACCGCGGAGAGGCGATTGCCGTCGTCGTGGCGGAGACTCTGGCCCAAGCAAAAGACGCTTCCGAGCTCATCGATTTGGATATCGACGTGCTGCCGGCGGTGACCGATGCGCGTGACGCCTTGCGCGAAGGAGCGCCGCAATTGCATGACGGCGTGTCGGCGAACCAGGCGCTCGATTGGGAGTTGGGAGACGAGGAGGAAGCCGAACGCATTTTCGCTGGCGCGCATCACGTCACAAAATTGACCTTGCGCAACAACCGCGTGGTCATCGCGCCGATGGAGCCGCGCGCCGCGGTCGGCGAATACGATAGCGAGAGCGGTCGCTATACACTCCATGTGCCGACGCAAGGCGTCTTCGGTTTCACGACCGAACTTGCCGAGTCGGTGATGGGTATCGCGCGCGAGAAGCTCCGCATCCAGACCTACCGGGTCGGCGGGTCGTTCGGCATGAAATCGGCCCCCTATCCCGAATACGCGCCGGTTCTGGTCGCCGCGCGCAGGCTTGGCCGGCCCGTCAAGTGGTGCGACGAGCGGAGCGACAGTTTCCTCTCCGACCAGCATGGCCGCGACGGATGGGCCGAAGCGTCGCTCGCCTTCGACGCGGAAGGTCGGGTCCTGGCGGCCCGCGTCATCAGTTACGGCAATGCAGGTGCCTATTTCAGCGCCGTTGGCCCGCATATGTACACCAACAACATTCAGCGGAATTTCCCGGGCGTCTATCGCCTGCCGCTCCTGCATGCGCGCTCGCACGGAGTCTTTACCAACACGACGCCGATCGGCGCCTATCGCGGAGCCGGGCGGCCAGAGGCGGTCTATTACATGGAGCGCCTGATGGATACTGCGGCGCGCGAGATGGGCATCGACCGGATCGAGCTGAGGCGCCGCAACATGCTGCGCCCGGACGAAATCCCCCATACCACGGTATGCGGCATGGTCTACGACAGCGGCGATTTTCCAGCGGTACTGGAGGACGCCCTCGCCGCCGCCGATTGGGACGGGTTCGAGGCGCGCCGGAAGGCGTCGGCGGAGAAAGGGCTGCTTCGCGGCCTCGGTATCGCGACATATCTCGAGGCCACTGGCGCGCCGGCCCGCGAAATGGGGCGTATCCGGTTCGAGGAGGACGGTACCGTCACGATGGTGACGGGCTCTCTTGATTACGGCCAGGGGCACGCGGCTCCTTTCGCGCAGGTCGTCACGTCGAAACTCGGCATTCCTTTCGACCGGTTTCGCCTGATCCAGGGCGATAGCGACGAGTTGGTCGCAGGGCAGGGGACCGGCGGATCGAAGACCATGATCTCCGGCGGCACCATTCTGCTGCATACCGCTGAGAAGGTGGTCGAGAACGGCAAGGCCATCGCGGCCCATGTTTTGGAAGCGGCAGCCGTCGACATCGAGTTCGAGGGCGGGCAGTTTACCGTCGTGGGGACCGACCGGACGGTTTCGATCCTGGAACTTGCCGAACACGCCCGCAAAGGCTTGCCGGAAGACGTCCCGCAGAAACTCGATGCCGAGCTGGTGGAAGACCCGCCGCCTTCCGCGTTCCCGAACGGCTGCCATATTGCCGAGGTCGAGATCACGCCCGAGACCGGCGAGGTCCGGGTCGACCGTTACTTCATCGTCGACGATTTCGGCACGCTCGTTAATCCGATGCTGGTCGAGGGGCAGGTCCATGGCGGTGTCGCCCAGGGGTTCGGGCAGGCGCTGATGGAAGACACGCTCTACGACGATCAAGGGCAGCTGATCACCGGCTCTTTCATGGACTATGCCATGCCGCGCGCCGCCGACCTGCCGGCGTTCCATTTCGGCTCGCATCCGGTACCCGCATCGACCAATCCCCTGGGTGCCAAGGGTTGCGGCGAGGCGGGGTGTTCGGGCTCGATGCCGGCGATCATGAACGCCATCGTCGATGTGCTGGCGCGCGAGACGGGTGCCACCCACATCGATATGCCGGCGACCTCGGAGCGGGTCTGGTCGGCGCTAAGGCAAACCGCCTAGGGGAGCCTGCATGACCGATCACACGGAGGAGTCGGTCCGCGCCGACGTACGGGCTTGGCTGGAGGCGAATTGGGACCCGAACCGGAGCCTTCTCGAGTGGCGGAATATCCTCGTCGATTCGGGATGGGGCATGCCGCAATGGCCGCGCGAATGGTTCGGCCGCGATCTGCCCGTTGGCTTCTCCCGCGTTGTCGACGAGGAATTCAAGCGGGTTGACGCCCTGACGGTGGCCCGCAAGGGGGCGACGACGCTCGCCGGGCAGACCATCCTGGCGCATGGGACGGACCTGCTGCGGGAGAAATTTCTGCGCCGCAGCCTCACGGGCGAGGATGCCTGGTGCCAGCTCTTCAGCGAGCCCGGTAACGGCTCCGACCTCGCAGGCGCGATGACCAGGGCCGAGCGGCGGGGCAACAAATATGTCGTCAACGGACAGAAGGTGTGGACCACCAGCGCGCATCTCGCGGATTACGGGATTCTGCTCGCGCGCACGGATCTCGACGTGCCGAAGCATAAGGGCCTTAGTTATTTTATCATCGATATGCGCCAGCCCGGGGTCGAAGTGGTGCCGCTGCGGCAGATGAATGATCACGCTTCTTTCAATCAGGTCTTTCTGACCGACGCCGAAGTGCCGCCCGAGTATCGGCTGGAGGAGGAGGGAGACGGTTGGCGTATTGCGACCACGACCTTGATGCACGAGCGCCGCAACGCAGATTCGAACCGCCGCAAAGTTGAGGCGACGCCGCGCCCGGAGCGTATCTTCCGTGAAGAAGCGGAAGAGATCGCCACGTCGATGGCGCCCTATACCTGGTACCCGCAACGTTCGGGCCGGGTCGACCTCGTCATTGAGCGGGCCCGGCAAACCGGCTGCAACGCTGACCCGGTGGTCCGTCAGGAAATCGCCAAGTTGATGGTATTGGCCCAATCCGCCGAATGGACGGCGAAGCGGGCGCGGGCGGCGCAGGAACAGGGCCGCTCTCCCGGGCCCGAAGGCTCGCTCGGTAAACTCGCGGCGAGCGAAGTCGCGCGCGCCGCCAACCGGGTCCACACGCTGATCAGCGGTGCCGATGCCATGTTGACCGGTGCGGACAGTCCAATGGGCGGCGTCATCGCGGAAGTGCTGATCTCCACGCCGGCGATCTCGATTGCGGGCGGGACCGACGAAATTCAGAAGAACATCATCTCCGAACGCGTTCTCAAGATGCCGAAGGAGACGCGTTTCGATACCGACCGGCCGTACCGCGAAGTGCCGAAAAACGCCTTGCCGAAGTGAGCCGATAGCCGGACTGACGCTGCTCAGATCATCGGGATTCGGCGGGCGGCGACGGCGGCCGGCGAGAGCACGTCCATATCCAGTTCCACATGCCAGCGGTCGGTGTTGCGGATTTTCGGCGGCACATTGGTGTCGGCAGCCGCTTCGAAGACAAAGCCTTCGTAGCCGTTGGTCATGACTTCGTTGCATTTCTGAACGTAGATCGGAAAACCGCCGATATAGGGCATGAAGACGCGCGGGCGGCCTGGGATATTCGCGCCGACATACCAGGAACTGCAGGTGGAACGAAGCGATATGGCGGCAACTTCGTTGACGTGCTCGACCCAGTCGTCTTCGTATTTCTGCGTCGGCTCGATGGTCTCCGCGCCGATATCCCGCATGTGGCTCATACAGTCGACCATCCAGTCCGCGTGCTGTTCGATCGACTGAATCATATTGGCCAAAACCGAAGGGCTACCGGGCCCTGTGATCATGAAGAAGTTCGGAAAGCCTACCGTCGAAAGGCCAAGATAGGTACGCGGGCCGGCCTCCCATTTCCGGGTCAGGGGCAGGCCGTCGCGGCCGGTTATCTTGATCTTCTCGAAGGAGCCGGTCATCGCCGCGAATCCGGTGGCGCACACGATCATGTCAACTTCGTATTCGATACCGTCGGTGACGATTCCGCCCTTCGTGATGCGCTCTATCGGCTTCTTCGAGACATCGACGAGTTTCACATGCGGTAGGTTGTAGGTCTCGTAATACCCCGTATCGACGCACAGGCGTTTGCAGCCGAAGATATCGTCCGGGCACAGGAGATCCGCCACATCCGGGTCGTCGACGACCGCCCTGATCTTGCGCCGCGCGAACTCTGCCGCCGTCTCGTTGGCGTCTTTCTCGAACAGCAGATCGCCATAGGCTCCGAGGAAGGGCAGGCCGCCACGGTCCCAATACGTCTGGTACTGACGTTCGCGCTCCTCCGGCGTGTCTTCCAGGGCCGGTTTGATGTTGAAGGGGAAAAAAATACCCGTCGGCCGTGCACGCGCCTTAGCGCGAAAGGCCGGATAGTCCGTCTTGATCGAGCGTTCGTATTCCGGGTCCATTTCCTGATTCCACGCCGGCACCGCATAGTTCGGGGTGCGTTGGAAGACCGTCAGGGTTTCGGCCTGTTGCGCGATGATCGGGATCGACTGAATACCCGAAGAGCCGGTTCCGATTACGCCTACCCGCTTGCCGGAAAAGTCGACGCCCTCCTGGGGCCACTCGCCGGTGTGATGGATTGGACCCTCGAACTCGTCGATCCCCTCGAAGGGCGGAATGTTCGCCGCCGACAGACAGCCCACCGCCATGATGCAAAACCGGGCGCTGACCCGGTCACCCCGATCGGTCTCGATTTGCCAGCGGTTGGCGGCCTCGTCGAAGGTCGCGGCGGTTACCCGGGTCTCGAAGCGGATGTCTCGCCTCAGGTCGAAACGGTCGGCGACATGATTTGCATACGCGAGAATTTCGGGCTGCGGGGAGTATTTTTCGCTCCAGTGCCATTCCTGATCGAGCTCCTCCGAGAAGGAATAGGAATACTGCAGGCTTTCCACGTCGCAGCGGGCGCCGGGATACCGGTTCCAGTACCAGGTGCCGCCGACGCCGTCGCCGGCTTCGTACACGCGCGCGGAGAATCCCTGCTGGCGCAGACAGTGCAGCATGTACATGCCTGCGAATCCCGCGCCGACGACAACCGCGTCGAAGCGCTGGTCGATTTCGGGTTCGCGTTCTGTCTGCTTCGGCATAGCGGAATTCATGGTCGAATGTCTCCTTGTCGCATCGCGCGTGATTCTTCCCATGATTTAGAGCAGACGCCGCCAAGTTGCAGCCCTTTAATTACGCGGCCGGATCTGCCTATCCGGGGCGATATGGACAGGAACTCCCGCAAGATGCGGGGCGCGCGGCCCTTCAACTTCACCCAATCTCAAGGCCGGCGACGGCGCACTCGACATTGTCGGGTTTATCGTTAGGCTCGGCGGCCTACCGGAGCGAAAGCGGCCACCGCCGCAGCCGAAAAAAAAGGAAAAAATCCATGCATCTCGCCACAAGATCGTCCTTATGCGCCCTGCCGATGGCCCTTGCAGCATCCGCCGCCGCCGCGCATGGCGGGCATGGCGCGGAACTCGGTGGTGCCGCCCATCCGGTCGCCCTGACTGTCCTCGCGGTTGTCGTCTTGGTGGGTGTCGTTGCTGCCGTTACCGGCCGGTTCCTGAAAGGGGGGAGCGGCAAATCGCCGATCGAACGCGTGCGTCAAGCTAGCCCCGCGGCCGCATCGAGCGGCGATGCGCGGTCCAGGATTGCGCCTCGATAAAGACCCGGTTGACCTCCGGATATTCGCTTTTCAACCGCCTTTCCATGACGCTGATCAGGTCTTCGACCTCGCCGGAGTTTATTCCGTCGATAAAGTCGAGACTGATGTTCAGCAAGACGTCGGTCGGGCTGAAATGGAGGGTCAGAACCTCGTTGACCCGTTTGACGCGCTGATCGGAATCGAGGATGCGCCTGATGCGGCTCACGGTCTCCGGTGCGGCGCTTTCGCCGACCAGTAATCCCTTGCATTCGTAAGCAAGCAAGATCGCGGTTATCGCGAGAATAACGCCGATCACGACAGAGGCGATCCCGTCGATCTCCGGAATGCCGAGCCAATCGCCGAGTGCTATTCCGGCCGCGGCGACCATCAGCCCGAGCATTGCGGCACTATCCTCGAACAACACCGTGAAGACCGTCGGATCCTTGCTGCGGCGCACCGCCTCGATCAGGCCGAGTTCGCCTTGCCGCCGTCTGAATTCCTTATAGGCAACTGTCCAGGCGAAGGCTTCGAAGATACCGGCGAGGCCGAGCACGAGGTAGTTGATTTCCGGATTCTCGACCGGATGTGGCATACGAATTTTGCTGATTCCCTCCATTAAGGAGAATCCGGCACCAGCGGCGAAGACCAGAATAGCTACCAGGAAGGCCCAAAAGTAGAGTTCCATGCCGTAGCCGAACGGGTGCTGCGCATCGGCCGGGCGTTTCGAACGCTTGATGCCGTAGAGGAGAAGGATTTGATTGCCGGTATCGACGACCGAATGAATGGCCTCGCTCAGCATGGCGGAACTTCCGGTAAAGGAAGCGGCCCCGAATTTCGTCACGGCGATCAGGCCGTTACCGATCAGGGCTGCATAAATGACTTTCTTCGACGAAGGATTGGCCATAGAGCAAGACTATAGATGGTCTCTTCTGGATGCAAAATTCCGATTGGCGGTCGACCTTCACGCGATGCGCTGCTTCAGCAAGGAATGGCGCGACCTATATCAACTCCCGAACGCAACCGTGCCGAAGGGAGCAGCCGATGCCGAGTGGACACAAGCCGCTGGAGGGCCTGAGAGTCTTGGATGTCTCGAACTTTATGGCGGGACCCTTTTGCGCCACGCAACTCGGTGAGTTCGGCGCCGAAGTGATCAAGGTCGAGCTGCCGGGAATTGGCGATCCGATGCGGAAGTTCGGCACGCCGACAGGCGCCGGGGATACGCTTTGCTGGTTAAGCGAAGCCCGCAACAAGAAATCCGTGACCCTTGACCTCCGCAAACCCGAGGGCGCGGAGATTTTGAAGCGCCTGGTCGAGAAGTCCGACATCTTGGTGGAGAATTTTCAGACCGGAACCATGGAAGGTTGGGGTGTCGGTTGGGAGGTGCTGCGCGCGGTAAACCCAATGCTCGTGATGGTACGGATCACCGGCTACGGACAGACCGGACCGAACGCGCATCGGCCGGGCTTCGGGCGGATTGCCAATGCCTTCGGCGGTTTGGCGTTTCTTGCCGGCGATCCCGACCGGCCGCCCTCGACTCCCGGCTCTCCCACGATCCCGGATTATCTGGCGGGGTTGTATGGCGCCTTCGGTGCCTTGATGGCGGTTCGGGCGCGGGAGACGACGGGCGAAGGTCAGTTCATCGATATTGGCCTGTACGAACCGATCTTCCGGTTTCTCGACGAACTGCCGGCCGCCTATCATCACAATGGCTTTATTCGCCAACGCATGGGGCCGGCGATGAAGAACGCCGTCCCGCACAGCCACTATCCCACGAAGGACGGCCGGTGGATCGCGATCGCTTGCACCAACGACAAGATATTTGAACGGTTGGCGGGGTTAATGGGAATGCCCGAGGTCGCGGGTGATGGGAAATGGGGCACTTTTCCCGACCGCGACCGGTTGCGAGCCGAAGTCGATGCCGCGGTTACCCACTGGACGACGTCGCATGACCGCGACGAAGTGCTGCGGCGTTGCGAGGAAGCGCAGGTGCCGTGCGGTTCGGTCTACGGCATCGACGAAATTTTCGAGGACAAGCAGTATCGCGCGCGCCAGAACATCCGCTTCATCGAGGATCCGATTTCCAAGGTCGAGGTCGCCTTGCAGGATACGGTACCGCGTCTTAGCGAGACGCCAGGCAGCATCGAGACTCTCGGCCCGGCGCTCGGCGCCGACAACGACGCGATCTATCGGGGGCTTCTCGGGATGAGCGAGGCCGAGCTGTCCCTCCATCGGGATGCCGGCATCGTCTGAGTCTAACGCGGAGCGATCGCCGACAAGACCAGATCGATGTCCGGCCTCAGCTGATAGTCCCGTTTCGAGAAGCGATGACGGATCGTCCCGTTAGCGTCGATCACATATGTAATCGGGTGGGGCAGGTTGTAGGTCGATCCTTGATTGAGCACGCCGAACGCGCGAATCACGGTCGCGTCGGGATCCGAGAGCGTCGGGAAATCGATCCGGCGGCGTTTGGCGAAGTGCGCTAGCGGCGCGACGCCATCCGGCGAGATGGTTGCGACGCGGTAACCGAGCGCCTCGAATTTCGCGAGATTGTTGTCCCAGACGACCGCCTGAGATTTACAATAGGGTCACCAATCCAACGAGCGGGTGAACAACAGGATCAGCCCGCGCGAGCCTTTCAGCGAATCGAAATTGCGAAGGTCCCCGTTCTGGTCGACCGCCTGTAGCGCCTTCGGAACGGGCTCGCCTGTCTTGAGTCCGACCGGCAATTCGTCGAACGGCCCGGTGGCCGCGAGGGGAGGCGCCCCGAAGAGCCATGCGGCGGCTAATACTGCGATGAGTGAGCGATAAAGCATCTCTTCCTGTCCCAGCTTGACGAGCCTCTAAAATAGGCTGGGCCGGTGGTAGCCGCAAAATCACAAACCCGTGCGAAGCGGTTGTGCTTGAAATACCTCTGTCAGCGCCTTAGGTCAGTCTTGTCGCCCGGGTTTCGCCTCGGCGACATACGTTCTCGGGGCGGGGTGAAATTCCCCACCGGCGGTAATGGCGGCGGGATTTCGGTCCTCAAGCTTTAGCCCGCGAGCGCCCGCCGGTTTGGCGGGGTCAGCAGATTCGGTGAGATTCCGAAGCCGACGGTTAAAGTCCGGATGGAAGAGAACGGGAAACGACGCGACCATGGCGCTTGTCATCGGCCATGGCAGAATGTTCTCCCGTCACGCCCTGATTCTGGTCTCTAACTGAGAGGATTCGCCATGAATCAGAGCTTCGAAAACACGACCAAGACCTCCCACGGCAGCGGACGGATTGCCTTTCTGCAGGCATGCTGGCACCGCGAAATCGTCGATCAATGCCGCCTGTCCTTTGTGGAAACGATCGATACGCTAGGCGTGCCGGAAGATCGCATCGACTTTTTCGAGGTGCCGGGGAGTTACGAAATTCCGCTGCAAGCCAAATTGCTCGCTAAATCCGGCCGCTACGCCGCGGTCGTGGCGGCAGGGCTGGTCGTCGACGGCGGCATCTATCGCCACGACTTCGTCGCCAATGCGGTGATCAGCGGCATGATGCAAGTGCAGCTCGAGACGGAGGTACCGGTGCTTTCCGTCGTCTTGACCCCGTTGAATTTCCACGAACACAGCGAACATCAGAAATATTTCTTCGAGCACTTCAAGGTGAAGGGGGCGGAGGCGGCGCGTGCCTGCGCGCAGACGCTTGAGAATATGAAGATGCTGACGGCAATCTCGGCCGCGGCCTAGGCGCGCGATCACGCGTCGAGGGTGTTCTTCACGAATTCGCCGTCCTTCATGATGACGGGCATGAAAGCGCCCTGACCGGTGAGGAGCCTGAGGTCTTCCAGCGGATTGCCGTCGACGACCAGAAGGTCGGCGATGGCATCCGCCGCGACGACCCCGAGCTTGCCTTCCATGCGCACGACTTCCGCACCAATGAGGGTGGCGCTGCGAATGATCTCTTCCGGTTTCTGCACTTCGGCGCGCAACAGGAACTCGTCCGATTGCAGCTCCGGCGAGCGTGAGATGTCCGTACCGTAGGCGAGCTTCAGCCCGGCCCGGGATGCGATCTCCAGCGACCGCGCGCCGGCCCCCGCGACATCGCCGAGCTTTGCCATGGCTTCCGGCGTATAGCCGAGCTCCAGTCCCCGTTTGCCGAGATTATCGTAACAGATCAGGTTCGGGACCATATAGGCGCCGGCATCTGCCGCCAGCGCGGCGGCGTCATCGTCGATCAGATTGGCATGCTCCAGGGTCCTGACGCCAAGCTCGATACAACGCCGGATGCCCGCCGCCGTATAGACATGCGCCATGACATAGGTGTGCGAGCGCCGTGCCTCGTCGACGACGGCGGCGATTTCGTCGTCCGAATACTGTAATTGATCGATGGGATCGGATTGCGAGGTGACGCCGCCGCCGGCCATCAGCTTGACCTGGTCGGCGCCCTGGCGGATTTCGTCGCGTACCGCCTTGCGCACCTCGGCCACGCCGTCGGCGATGCGGCCGAGGCCGAAGCCGGAGAGATGCGCCGCGCATTCGCAGGGCTCGAACTGGTTGGCGGACGTGCGCGGGTCGCCGTGGCCGCCGGTCTGGCTGATGGCTCGGCCCGCCACGAACAGACGCGGACCCCTGAACAGCCCGCGTTCGACGGCTTGGCGATGCCCGGCATCGGCGCCGCCCGCGTCGCGCACGGTCGTGAAACCCCGCATCAGCATGCCGTCCAGGGTCGACAGCGCGTGCGCGGTGATCAGCGACGGCAGCATTTGGGGCGTCGTGGGCAGAATAAGGGGGTGAATATGGACGTGGCAGTCGATCAGCCCCGGCATCAGCGTCCGCCCGCCGAGATCGATTTCCCGGGCGCCGCCGGCTTCGATGGCACCCTTCTCGACGGCGGCGATCTTGCCGTCGCGCACGAGGACCTGATGGCCGTCCTTCAAACTGCCCGATGCAACGTCGAGCAGTGCGAAGTTCCTGAAGAGAATGTCGGTATCCGCCATGCGCTTGCTCACCCTGAACTTTAACTCAGGGTAGGCAAGCGTCGGTCTAAGTCAATCGGCGGGTCAGGCGGCCTTGGCGGGGCGCCGCTTCCGCGGACGGCGGTTCTTGCCGGCATCGCCATTGTGCGGCCGCTTGGACGAAGCACCTTGCGGTTTGCGGTGCGAATTGCGGTTCTCTTGCCTTGGCCCGTCCTGCTTGGCAGCCGGCTTGCCGCTGAGCGCATGCTCCGCCACATCGATCTGTCGCTTGATCAGGCGTTCGATGCCGCGCAGATAGTCGCGCTCTGCTGGGTCGCAGAACGACAAGGCCATGCCCTCGGCGCCGGCGCGCGCGGTGCGACCAATGCGGTGGACGTAACTTTCGGGCTCGTTCGGCAGCTCGAAATTGATGACGTGGGTCACGCCGTCCACATCGATGCCGCGCGCCGCAATATCGGTGGCGACCAGGACTCGCACATCGTTCGCCTTGAATCCTTCGAGGGCCCGCTGGCGGGCGGCCTGAGACTTGTTGCCGTGAATAGCGGCTGCTTCGATGCCGTTCTGACAGAGCTGCTTTGCGACCCGGTTTGCGCGGTGCTTCGTCCGCGTGAAGACGATGACGCGGTAGAGCGCGGGATCGGCGAGCAGGTCCGTGAGCAGGGCGCCCTTATTGCCGGCGGCCACGTGATAAACGCGTTGGTCGATCCTGTCGGCGGTCACGGCTTTCGGCGCTACATCGACTCTGATCGGCTCATATAGAATATCGGAGGCGAGCGCCGCGACCTCCTTTGGCATGGTGGCCGAGAACAGCAGTGTCTGTCGATCATCTGGGGTGGCCCGCACGATCTTTCGGACGTCGCGGATGAAGCCCATATCGAGCATCCGATCCGCCTCGTCGAGGACGAGGTGGGCAACGTCGCCCAGTTTGACGTGGCCTTGCTGCATCAAGTCCAGGAGTCGGCCCGGTGTCGCGATCAGGATATCGACCCCGCCCGCCAGCGCCTTTACCTGGGGATTTTGATTCACGCCGCCGAGGATCACCGTGTGGCGAAGCCGGAGATGCTTTCCGTAAGTGGCCACCGACTCGCCGATCTGCAGCGCAAGCTCGCGCGTCGGTGCCAGGATCAGCGCTAGAACGCCTTTCGGCGCCGGCTTGTTATTGTCGTGTGTTAGATGCTGGAGGATCGGCAGGACGAAGGCGGCGGTCTTGCCGCTGCCGGTCTGCGCGATGCCGAGCAGATCCGCATTGTCGAGCAGTTCGGGGATTGTCTTGGATTGAATGGGGGTAGGGGTGGTGTAGTTCTCCGCCTCTAGGGCGCGGGTCAGGGGCTCGATGAGGCCGAGCTCCGCAAATGTCTTCGTCGTCAAGATGGATATCCTTTGCGTCAAACGGACGGTCGCACTAGCGCACGCAAATCTGCCGCGTCGCCGTCATCCACGCGAAATTGGAAAAAACGGTAAATAAAAATGAACGGCCCGGATTCGTTGCTTTGTTCTTCTTTCAAAAAATCGCAGCTTTTCGCGCGATCTCGGGCGTTATGGGGTGTAGATGCGCCTTCCGACTCGCGAAGTCAAGGGTGCGGTCGGTTCAGGCTCGTTCCGCCGCGCGCCGCTCGGCGTCTTCCCGCAGCTCGACTTTACGGATTTTGCCGGATGCGGTCATCGGGAAGTCGTCGACGAAGACCACGTGGTGGGGAATCTTGAAACTCGCGAGTTTGCCCCGGCAATGAACGATGATATCGTCGGCGCTCAGATCGACTCCGGGGACGCATTGCACATACGCGACCGGCACTTCGGTGAGACGCGGGTCGGGCATGCCGACCACTGCGACCTGATGGACCCCCGGGTGTTCCAGCAGAAGGCCTTCCGCTTCCATCGGGTCGACGTTTTCGCCACCGACCTTGAGCATATCCTTGTAGCGGCCGAGAAACTTGAGGTAGCCGTTCTCCATCCACACGGCCGAATCGCCGGTGCGGAACCAACCGTCCGCATCGAAAGCGGCGGCGGTATCCTCCGGTTTCTTGTAGTATCCAAGCATCAGGCTGTAGCCCTTTACCAGCAATTCGCCGGGCACGCCGGGCGGTTGATCCGCGCCGCTCTCGGGATCGACAATCTTCAATTCGTAGCCGATGGCGGTGGCGCCGGAGGATTCGCACCGGCTCGACATGTCGTCGTCGAGTGCCCCAATGGCCGCGCCCACCCAGACTTCGGTCATGCCGTAGCCCGAAACGGATTTCATCGGCGCAAGTAACTCGTTGCCGCGCCGGGTGATCGGGGTCGCGCTATGCATGCCGGCGGCGAACAATCCCGTCCGCAGGCTGGAGACGTCGCGGGGCCGCGCCTCCTGCGCCTCGGAAAGCGCTTTCAAATGCGCCTCGAACCCATGCATGAGTGTCGCGCGTTCGCGAGCGACCATATCGAGGCATTCGTCGGGATCGAACGTCCCGGTGACAATCTGCCGGGCGCCGGTGACCAGCGCCGTCAGCGCGCCTTCGGAATAACCGAAGGCGTGAAAGAGCGGCAGGTAGTTTAGGATCGTGTCGTTTGCCGTGATCGCCATCCGGAACGCGCGATCCTCCACATTGCGGATCAGCTTGTGGCTGTGCACCACGCCTTTCGGGAATCCGGTCGTGCCCGACGTATACATGATGAGCACGGAGTCGTCGGGGTCAACCGATCCTGCCCGCGCGGTCAGATCGCCATCGCTGATGGCGCTTCCCGCATTCTTTACCGATGCCCAGGAGGCGACCCCTGGGCTCGCCTCTCCTAGAATTACGACACGTTTCAACTCGGGAAAACCGGGATCATCGACGATATCGCCGTCTTCGGGCAAGGCCACGACATCGCGCACCATGTCGAGGTATTCGATGGGTCCCGATCGGTCGTGGGTGATCAGCATCTTGCTGTCCGATTGGCGCAACACATAATCCAGGTCGTTGGTGCGAAAGCGGGTATTGATCGGCACCAGGACGGCGCCGATTTTGGAAAGGGCGAAAGCGATGAAAATCCAGTCGGCGCAGTTGTTGAGCCAAAGCGCCACATGGTCGCCCGCCTCGATTCCAGAGGCCATCAAGCCTTTGGCCGCCCGGTCGATTTCCGCCGCCTGTTCGGTGAAGCTGTAGCGGCTGTCGCCGAAGACGAGCGCTTCGCCCGGGCCGAAGCGCGCCGCCGCGTCGTCCGCCAAGTCGCCGAATCTGCGTTTCCGATACCAATCCATTGCCTGACACTCCCCCCGCTCTCCTCGAATCTATCTATGTGCGTTTGTGCTGAAATGCCATGCCGCGCCGCTTCCTTCTGGCCGCGCCGGGACGATTTGGTTACTAAGGATAAAGCATGGTTTCCGGAAGGGCGCGACGAATGAAAGTCTATGAAGCGGTATTGGATCAGCTCCTGGGAGCGGGCGTTACGAATTTTGCCGGGATGGTGGGATCGACCTCGGCTCCCTATGCCTCGAGCCTCGCGTCCCGCAACGAAGCGCGTTACATCGCCATCCGCCACGAGCAGGTCGGCGCCTCGATACTAGATGCGACGGCGCGGCTCAGCGGCCGGCCCGGCTGCTTGATGGTGCATGGCGGCTCCGGCTTGCTGGCGGCCAGTCTCGGCATTGCGGCGGCGGCGCTCGACGCCACGCCGATGGTGGTCCTCAGCGCGACCCAGGAGCGCCGAGCCATGGAGAACGGCTGGTGGCAGACGCTCGACGTGCTGAAACCGGTCGCCGATTTCGTCAAATTCCAGACGCGTGTGGAGCGGCCCGATCAGGCGGTCGCCGCCGTCCGCGATGCCTTGCGCGAAAGCGTGAGCGGCAAGCCTGGGGTGGCGCAGATCGACATTCCGATCGACGTTTCCGTGGAGGAGCTCGGCGATGTGAAGATCCCGCCGCCCTTGGCCGTTTCCGCGCCGCTGCATCGGCCCTCTCCGGACCCGGCGGCTGTGGCGGAGGCAGTGGCCCTGATTCGCAAGGCCGCCCGTCCCGTCCTGCTCGTCGGCGGAGGGATCGTTTATTCGGGTGCCGGCGCCGCTTTTCTGGCCTTGGCCGAGCGGCTGCACGCGCCGGTGGTGAATACGCCGACCTCGCGGGGGGCGATGCCGGAAAGCCATCCGCTGGTCCTGGGCGCTTCCGGAATCATCGGCTACGAGCCGGTCGGCGATGCGATCCGGGAGGCCGACCTTGTTTTGGCCATCGGCTCCCGGCTGTCGGACCTGCAATTGTCGCGCGGCGAATTGCTGCCGCCCGACGCCCCGATCATTCAGGCGGAGATCGACGCCGCGACCATTGGTCGGGAATATACACCCGCCGTCGCCGTGGTCTCCGATGCCAGGGCCTTTGCCGAGGCAATGAACGCGGCGCTCGACGGGCAGGCTTTGGAGATTCCGGAGGCGCGGCGGGAATGGACGGCGGCGCTGGATGCGCGCTATGCCGCATGGCGGGCGGATTGGATCGCGTCGGAGCCGGACAACGGCCAAATGCAGCCGCAAGAGGTGGTGGCCGAGCTGTGCGCCCAGCCGCTGGACACAATCTTCACCCACGGCGCGGGCGATCACGGGTTCTACGGTTTCATGGCCCCGGTCGATCCGCCGGGCGCGCATTTGCAGTCGGCCCGCCTCGGCGCCATGGGCTGCGCGCTTGGTCTCGCCATTGGGGCGAAATGGGAACGCCCCGACCAGCCCGTCATATGTTGCGTGGGCGACGGCGATCTGATGCTGCAACTCGGCGATCTGGAAACCCTGGCGCGGGAGCGGCTGCCCGTGGTGCTCGTCGTCTTCAATAATTTTCGCCTCGGCTCGCAGCGCAAACGCGTTGAAGCCTACGGTCCGGTGATGGGCGTCGATCACGGCAATCCCGATTTCGCCAAACTGGCCGAACTCTTCGAGTGTCGGGGCTTCCGGGTCGATCGGCCGGGTCAGTTCGCCGGAGCCCTCAAGGAGGCTCTGGCGTCGGGCCAGCCCAGCATCATCGACGTCATCGTCGATCCCGAGGCCCGGCCGCCGCGCATTCAAATGAGCCGGGAAGCCCGTTGAGGTGTTGAGGTAGAGGGGAAAGAGACACATGCCGAGAGCGCACACCGAATTTTTCGAAATCGATATGGAAGAGGGCTGGGAGGATATTCCGGGTTATCCGAAAGGCTGCACCCGGAAAATTCTCTCCAGCGATCTCGACGAGCGCGGGCAACGCGGCCATCGGTCCCGGCTGATCCGGATCGCGCCGGGCGCCTATACGACGGAGCCATTCGTTCACGATCACTGGGAAGAGGTGTTCCTCTATCAGGGCGATCTCGTCGTCGGATGCGACGAGAACGGCGAAGGTGGAGAGGTTTTCACTGCGCCGACCTACGCCATCCGGCCCGGTGGGATCCTGCACGGTCCCTTCTCCTCGCGTTCCGGCTGCGTCATGTTCGAGACGCATTACTACGATAGGGAAGATTAACCGCCGCCGCTATTTGTCCGCTGCCAGAATTTCCCTCAGCTTTTCCTTGTCGATGTATTCCCGGTTGCCGTCGCCGAAAACGCGTTTGCCGCTGGCGTCGAAGACGAAATTCGCCGGCACGTAGACCAGCGGCGAGAAGGCTTCGACGATTTCCGGCGTCTCGCGAATGACCTTGATGGCGGGGTGGAATTTTTCCACCATGCGCTGCAGACGCCCTTCAGAAGCAAAGCCGTAGCGCCCTTCGGTACAGGCGACGGCCACGATACCGATCGCATCCTCGCCGTTTTCCTTCAGGTAGTCGCCGAGTTGCACGAACTCGTACCTGCAGGTGGTTCACCAACTGGCGAAAAAGACGACGAGGACGGGCTTGCCATTGAACATCTCGCGGGTGACCGCGTCTCCGCGCACCGGTTTTGCCGCGGCGATGGCGGCCTTGACGCTGTCGGTCAGCTGGACGCCCTGGCTGGCACTGGTCGGGCCGCTCGCGATCAGGAGCATCAGCACGGCCAGGACCGGCAGGAAAGGTTTCGCTGCTCTCATGAAATCCTCCAAAACGATTCGGCAATTTCTAGCACGCCGGAGCGTTTTAGGAATTCACAACTGCGAGATCGTCTTGATCGGCGGCATTGTAGTTCGCGTCGTACCACCAGGTCATGTAGTCGCTGTAGCTGATCGGCGGGAAGCGCGGCGGATGGGCGGCATCGGAACAGGTCGGCAGGCAGTCGATTACCGCATCCAGATGCGGCCCGAGAAAGAACGGGATCGCATAGCGATGCGTGCCCAACGGCGGCAGGGCCCGGTGCGGTGTCGAGCGGTAACGTCCGTTGGTCCAGCGATGCAGCGTGTCGCCGGTGTTTACGACGAACGAGCCGGGCACGTCGGGGACGTCCCGCCAGTCGCCGGGCTGGGTCGCGATTTGCAGGCCGGGCACGCCCGATTGCGGTAGGAAGGTCATGAAGTTCATATCGGTATGCGGGGCGATCCCGTAGAGATCGGCTTCGCGCGCGACCGGTGGATAGTGCGACAAGCGGAACGAGAACTGGCTCTCGGCGAAGGCGGCATCGAAATATCCAGGGTCGAGATCGAGCGAAAGTGCCAGCGCCGGGAGCAACCGCTTGGTCATGGCGTCGACCGTGTCGGTGTATTCGATCACGGTTTCCTTGAAACCGGGTAAGTTCTCCGGCCATTGATTGGCCCCGGCGAAGCGCCGTTCCGCGATCACGAGCGGATCGTCACGTGGTCGTTCGCGTTTTAGAAAAAACGCCTCGTTGGCGTCCGGTTTGACCGATTTTTCGCTGACC
Organism: Rickettsiales bacterium; assembly: GCA_038131165.1. Lineage (GTDB taxonomy): Bacteria > Pseudomonadota > Alphaproteobacteria > UBA8366 > UBA8366 > UBA6544. Next base: position 20,032 of record JAYPOZ010000045.1, read on the forward strand.
CGCGAGGTCCGCACGTTGTAGCGCCCTTCCGCCATGTAGCCGTTATTGTGCGTGTTCATCCGCAAGGCGCGCTTGGCGTCCATCGGCTGGTCGTGAAAGCGTTTCGCCTGTGTGAAGGTCTCCGCGATCAAGTCTTGCGGGACATCGTGATTGACGATGACCAAAAAACCGACATCCTCGAGCGCCCGGTTCAGCAGAGGCGCGAGCCGGCGCGCACCCTCGATTCCGTCCCGCAGCGGTGCCAGATCGATCAGGGGAACGGTGTGGCTCATCGCGTGCCCTCCGGATGAAGTCCGAATTGTGCGTCGAAGCGACGAAGTCGACAAGCGCCTTGAGCCCGAGGCCATTCGGGAGTGAGATGGCAGGCGAACGCGCAACGAAGGAGGGAAGTCGGATGAGCGATCTCGAAACCTGCCAGGGACACGCGGTGGTGATGCAGCCGGGCGAAGGGCCTTCTTATTGGCAGCCTAAACCCGCCAACGGGTTCTCCAACCCGAAACTCTACCCGGAGCTGACCAAGTTCGAGGGGTTCTCGATGGGCTACCAATCGGTGGCGCCGGGAAGCCGTATCCGCTCCCACTCGCACACGGATCAGGTCGAGCTGCAGATATGCTTCTCCGGGCGCGGCCATGTCGATGTCGACGGCGCGCGGCACGAGCTGGTGCCCGGCACGGCCTGCTTTCTGGGCCCCGACGTGGTGCACGAAATATTCAACGACGGCGACGAGGACCTGATCCAACTTTGGGTGATCGGCCCGTCCGGTCTCGAGGATTTCTTCAAGGCCATCGGGCGCAACCGCACCCGCGGGGACGCGCCTCCGGCGCCGTTTGAGCGCCCGGCGGACGTCGTCGCGGTCGAGCGCGCGATGGGCTTCGACAGGACGGGGGCGGACTAGCCTGCCGCCGCGCCTCCGCGCCGCATCTGCAGGACCGTGAGGACGGCGAAGCCGTACATCGCGGCTGTCGCAAGGAATACCCAGCGGTACTCGCCGCCGTCCATCATCCAGCCGAAAATCAGCGGCCCGACCGCACCGCCAAAATCGAGGCCCGAATAGACGAAGCCGAAGACCTTGCCGGAAGCGCCCTGCGGCGTGGCGCCCTTGACCAGCAAATCGCGCGAGGGCTGCGTGGCGCCGCTGCAGAAGCCGACGCCGCAGAACAATGCGATCACAAAGGGCATTGTAAGGTCGAACCAGCCGATGCAGGCCATCAGTAAAGCGGCAATGGCGAGGCCCGAGCTGGCAATCACGGCAGGACGGGGGATCCGGTCGGCAAGCTCGCCGCCGACCAGGATGCCGGCCGCACTGCCGCCGAGATAAGCGGTGAGCCCGGCTGCGGCGAGATAGATCGGCGCGTCATAGATCTCGATCAGCGCGGTGACCGAGAAGCTCTGCAGCCCGGCAAGCGCTCCCGCCACGAGCGCGAAATAGAAGAACGCGGCGACGAGCGGCAGGTTGGTGAGCAGGCCGCGGTAGAATGCCCAATCAGCATCCGGCGTGACCCCTTTTTCGTCCGCGGCCAAGGCCCGGGGCATCTCGAGGGCGGCACGATACCGGTAGATCACCATTGCCACCCCAAGTCCGAGCAGCCCGGCGACGACCAATCCCGCGCGCCAGCCGGCGAAACTGGCGACGCCGTAGTAAATGACGATCGGCGACAGGAAATAGCCGCAGGTGCCCCCGAAGCCGTGCAGGCCGAAGGCGCGGCCGAGGCGCCTTGGATTGACCTTGGCCGAGAGAATGGAGAGGTCCGCCGGATGGAAGACCGAGTTGCCGAACGCCGCCAGGACCGCCAGCGGCAACAGCACCCAATAAGCAGGTGCGAAACCCATCAACAGGACCGCGCTCGACATCGTCACCAGACCGAAAAGCATCAGCCGGTCGCCGCCGTAACGGTCGACCAGAATGCCGACGAAGGCCTGACAGCAGCCCGAGACGCCGTAGAACAACGAGATAATGAAACCGAGCGCGGTATAGCTGACATCGAACTCCGCGCGCAGCAGCGGGAACAGCGGGCCCAGGGCCACCTGATAGAAATGCGACAGCAAATGAGCGACGGAAACCAGACCGATGACCAAGGCATCGGACCGGCCAGCAAGCGGCGGCGCGGACATCCATGAATCCAGCTAATGGCGGACGATAGGCGGTGTCTTTCCGCATTATATAGAGCGTTTGATCTTCCTTTGGACGATTTTTTCGCTAAGGTCGCTTTTCGTCATTCATCGCGGATCGTTCATTCAGGGAGGGGAAGTTTAATGGCAGATTTACCGAAGGTCCGAACCGTCGCGCATGTCGTCTTCGAGGGATTCACGACATTGGACATGTATGGACCGGTCCAGGCTTTCGCGAGCTGCCGTGTGTCCGACGGCGCCGGCGGATGGCACCGCTACTTCCAGCAGTTCACCGTCGGCATTGCGCCGGGCTCGATCAAATCGGGCGAAGGTCCGTCGACCATGGCGGATTACAGTTTCGAGGACGCCCCTTCATTCGACATTCTTCTGATCCCCGGCGGATTCGGCACCCGCGCCGCCGTCTCGGACCGGGGGTTGCTCGACAAGATCGCGGCGATGAGCGCCAAGGCCAAGGTGACCGCGACGGTGTGCACCGGCTCTGCCGTGCTCGCGCGCACCGGTCTGCTCGACGGCCGGCCTGCAACCTCCAACAAGGTCGCTTGGGATTGGGTGCTGGAGCAGGGCCCGAAGGTCGACTGGAAGCGAAAGGCGCGCTGGGTCGACGACGGGGACATCGTCACATCCTCCGGTGTCTCCGCCGGGATCGACATGGCGCTCGATTTGATCGCGCGGCTGCACGACGAGGAGACCGCCGTGAATTCGGCGAAATTCATGGAGTATATCTGGAACCGCGACCCGTCGAACGATCCCTTCGCGTAGCGGGGCCGAGGCGAGGATGACCTTCTCGGGCGGCGACCCGAGGGCCGGTCGAGCACAGGCACCTCGACCGGACCGCGATCCCGCCCGATATCAGTTATAAGACGCGGCGGCGCGATTTCACCGAGGTTGAGATCGAACGCATCCAGGTGTAGCTGCCGAGGCGTCTGCTGACATTCGTTTGACCGAAAGGGGCGAAGCGATGGCGAGATCACCGGAGTTACAGCGCTTTATCGAAGCGACACGGGACGCCTTCGCGGCGTCGGGTGCGAGCCCGGCGGCCCGGGAAGTGGCGGGCCGTATCTTCGGCGCCGCCATGGCGACCCAAGGCGAGGCCGCGACGCCCGAGCCGACCGCGATGCCGGCCTGCGAATATCTCCCGGATGCCCTGGACCGGGCGCGTTCCGAAGAGGGAGCGATCGCGGAGTTGGCCGATGCCCTGTCGGGAATCGCCCCGAGCTTCATGTGGGTGACCCGGCCGAACGGCGAGAACGACGACCCCACGTTTAAGGCCCGGCACGCGAACGCCGTTGTTGTCGGGGCGGGCGGATTGGAAGCGCGGAACGACATCCGGATCGGCATGAGCCTGCTGGCGCCGGAGACGCGCTATCCGGACCACCGTCATCCGCCGGAGGAGATCTATACCGTGCTGTCGCCGGGCGAATGGAAGCAGGGGGCGGACGGCGCTTTCCGCGCGCCGGGCATCGGCGGATTCGTCCACAACGTGCCGAACATCGTCCACGGCATGCGTTCGACGAACGTGCCGTTGCTGGCGGTCTGGAGCCTCTGGACGGAGGGCGCGCGATGAGCCTGACAGGCCCCGACGATCCGCGCGTCACTCACAACTATGCCGATCTCGGCGACGTCCTGCTGCACCATGTGACGGCCGGCGAAGGTTTTCCCGTGGTGCTGATTCACGGTTGGCCGCAGACCTGGTGGGAGTGGCGGCACCAGATTCCGGTGCTGGCGGAGAAATATAAAGTTGTCGCGGTAGACATGCGCGGGCTCGGCGACAGTTCGCGCCCGCTCAGGGGCTATGACAAGAAGACTGTGTCGCACGATATCTGGCGCCTCATGCATGACGAGCTTGGGCATGAGAGTTTCTATGTCGTGGGTCACGATTGGGGTGGGCCGACGGCCTATGCGCTGACGGCGGCGCACCGGGAGGCGGTGAAGCGGCTCGCCATCGTCGACGTGACCATCCCCGGTTGTGGTGGCGATTTCTCGCAGGGTGGCCGGCGCTGGCACCATCAATTCCACATGACGCCGGACCTGCCCGAAGCGCTGACCGAGGGACGGGAGGATATCTATCTCTCCTGGTTTTACCGCACCTTCGCCTATCGGCCGGACGCGATCCGGGCCGACGACCTGGCGGAGTATCTTCGGACCTACACGCAGCCGGGCGCCATGCGGGCCGGATTCGCCTATTATCGCGCCATGCTGCAGGACGCGCAGGACAACCGGCAGAGCATCGCCGAAGGGAAGCTGTCCATGCCCGTCCTCACCGTGGCAGGCGGGGTCAGCTATCCGCACGGACGCGGCCGCGGCGACGAGGCGGAAGCCTCTCTGAAGCGGGTGGCGGAGCACGTCCAAAGCGAAGTGGTGCCCGGGAGCGGCCATTTCGTGCCGGAGGAAGCACCGGCGTTCCTGAATGAGCGGCTGCTCGCATTCTTCGGAGAGGACGATTGATGCCCGACGGCGCAAAGCGCGCTACGGAGGCGGCGAAGGAGCCGCCGCAGGTGCGGGCGCAGGCATTGCGCGAAGAGATCGCCCGGGCGGCCGACGAGATCGAGCGCACGCGGCGCCTTCCGGGAGCATTGCTCGCCAGCCTGCACCGCGCGCGGCTCTGCCGCATGTTTCTGCCGCGCGCCTTCGGCGGCGACGAGGTCGCGCCGGGAGAGTATCTCCTGGCCATCGAGGCGGTGGCGCAAAGCGACGCCTCGGTCGCTTGGAACCTGTTCGTCGCCAACAGCGCGGCGTTGCTGGCAGCCCATCTTGAGCCCGAGACCGCCCGCACCATATTCGAGCCCGACAACGCGCTGGTCGCGTGGGGACCGCCGAATGCAACGGTGGCGACGGTGGAGCCCGGCGGCTATCGGGTGACAGGCCGGTGGGATTTCGCCAGCGGCTGCCGGAACGCAACCTGGATGGGGGTGCATTGCCGGGTTCGGGAGGCGGACGGTACGCTCCGGAAGAATCAGTTCGGGCAATCGGCAATCCGCAGCATGCTGTTTCCGGCCGAGAATGCCGTGCTGCTCGACACCTGGGATACCATCGGTCTGCGGGGAACGGCGTCGGATTCCTACACCGTGGAAGACCTGTTTGTCCCGGAGGCCTTTACCGGCACGCGGGAGGAGCCGGAGGGCCGCCGCGATCCTGGCCCGCTTTATGCTTTTCCCATGCAGGGACTCTATGCGGTCGGCGTGGCCGGGGTGGCGCTCGGAACCGCGGGTGCGATGCTCGACGACTTCAAGACGCTCGCGGGGGAAAAGACGCCGCGGGGCCGACCCCGACTCGCGGACAGCGCGGCGATCCAGTCCGGTGTCGCCCACGCGGAAGTTCGGCTTGGCGCGGCACGCGCCTATGCCTTGGAGACGCTGGCGGATATTTATGCGCGTGCCGGCTCGGAGGGGGCCATCGAGCTGCCCGACCGCGCCCGCGTCCGCCTGGCGACGAGCAACGCCATTCAGGGCGCCATCGAGGTCGTCGACTGGTGCTACAAACAGGCGGGCGTGGACGCCATTTTCGCCGGTAGCGGCTTTCAGCGGCGCTTTCGCGATATCCACACCCTGTCCCAGCAGATCCAGTCCCGTGACGGCCATTTCGAGGCCGTGGGAGAGGTGTTGCTGGGGGGCTCGCCCCTCGTGTTCTTTTGAGCGCTCCCGCTGTACCAAGCCCGCATATCCTCGCAAAAGGAATCTACGAAAATGAAAACCCTCCGCGTGAACGATTACGACATGGCCTATCTCGACATCGGTGCGGGCCGTCCGTTGGTCTGTGTGCATGGTTCATTAAACGATTTCCGTGCCTGGAATGGGGTCCTCGGGCCGCTTTCCGCGCAGCATCGGTTGATCGTCCCCAGTCTGCGCCATTACTTTCCGGAACACTGGGACGGCCAGGGCGGCAGCTTCAAGATGGCCCAGCATGTCGACGACATGATCGCGTTTATCGAAGGGCTGGCGCTTGGGCCGGTCGATCTGATCGGGCATTCCCGGGGCGGGCACCTTTCCTTCCGCCTGGCGCTGAAGCGCCCGGACCTGATCCGCAAGCTGGTCTTGGCGGAGCCCGGCGGTACCCTCGAAGAGTCATTGATCCCGGAAGACGCGAGGGGCGGCGGGCCCGCCGCGGGATCGCGCGCCCATGTCTCCGAGGCGTCGGAGAAGATCGCCGCGGGCGATCTCGAAGGCGGCTTGCGCGCCTTTATCGACGGCATCAACGGGCCCGGCGCCTGGGAAAAGCTGCCGCTGGTGGACCGGCAGATGCGCGAGGACAACGCCTATACGCTGATCGCGCAGGTCGAGGAGGGGCGCCAACCCTTTTCAAAGGCGGAGGCCGAGTCGCTGTCGCTGCCGACCCTGTTCGTCGGCGGTGCCGATACCCCCGGGATGTTGCCGGTCATCCTGAAAGTGTTGGCGGCACACGTTCCGGGCGCCAGGACGGCGATGATTCCGAATGCGGGCCACAGTATGTTTCGCCAGCAGCCGAAAGCATTCTGCGAGACGGTGCTGCCGTTCCTGACGTGATCGCAATAGGGCCGGCATCGCAATCGACGTGGATTCACTCCCTTTCCGTTTTTCTTTGTCACCCGAATAAATAAATCAGGCCTTTCACGAAAATTGCCGCCGCCGCGGCCAGTAGAACCAGCTGCAGACCGTTGTAGAACCGCTCCGGACTGCTGGCGTGAAAGAGCCGCGTGCCGGCCCAACTGCCGAGGAAGACGGCGGGGGCCACGACCGCGGCCTCAAGGAGCATGCCGGGCGTGAACAATCCGGCATAGGTCAGCAAGCCGAGGCGGAACATCATGAAGGCACCCGACAGGAAGACCGCGGTGCTGCGCAGAACCGCCGGCGACGCGCAGACCAGCTTCAAATACACCGCCAGGAAATACAGCCCGCCCCCGCCGCTGATCGTGCCCACGGTGCCGGAGACGACGGCCAGGCCGCTGGCGAGCGCGTGGGAGCGGAGATTGATTTTTCGTTGCAGTCGTTCGATCAGGCGGAAGCGGTCCATCAGCAGGATGGCGAGGATCAGTCCGCCGAGCAGGAGCAACAGCCAGTCCGCTTCGATTCCGGCGAAAACCCAGATTCCGAAGGCGATCCCCGCCATCATGCCCAGCGCCAGCATCCGCGCGATCGGCCAATCGGTTTGGCGAAACCCCTGTGGCAATAGGTGAATCTGCGCGATGCCGGACGTCAGCGCCACCAAGAGGATCGCGTGATGCGGACCAAGGACCCAGGTGGTCAGCAGGACGATCGGCATGTTCGAGCCGAACCCGAGGGCGCCGCGAATGTAGAATCCGGCGAAATGCGCCAACAGGACAAACCCGATCGCCGCGGGGCCGATGGCGTCGAATGCGGTGATCCCGCCGAACGAAATCATATTGAAGGCCAAACACACATGTCTTGGAGATAGGCGGATCGGCTTCCGGTGACAGGGAAGCGCATTCAATCTGTCCGAGCGGACAATTGATGGTTTAGCGGCGGTGAAGCGCCGGATCTCGGCCGGACACGCATTGGCTGGTATTTTGGGTGCGAATGCGCTATTATTATGGTGGACGAGGAAGACCGAAGCGTTGGAGGAGCCGCGCCAGAAGGGCGGGGTCAGCGCTTGGTTATGAGGAGAATACCCATGGTTGACAGTGTTGGCCTTGGCTTGTCGGTCAATTCCGCGTTGCAAGGTCTGCAGCGCACGAGCCAGCAATCCAATCAAGCGAACGACCGACTCAGTAAGGGTCTGCGAATCAGAGATCCGCTCGACGGAGCGCAGGATTTTTTCGCGGCTCAGGGACTCACGAATCGCGCTGCGGATCTGGCGCAGGTAAAGGACCAAGTCGGTCAGGCGATCAGTACGATACAGGCGGCGGAAGTCGGTCTGGAATCGATTAATCAGCTGTCGGATCAGGCGCGCGGACTTGCCATCGCGGCGCAGAATACGTCGGACCCGGCTCAGCGGGCTCAACTCGCGGAACAGTTCAATCAGATTCGCACTCAGATCAACAGCATCGCCGCGGATTCGAGTTTTGGGGGCACCAACCTGATCGGCGGGTCGCCCGACAATCTCGAAGTTCCCTTGAACGAGGATGGCGCAAGTCTGACGGTGCAGGGAACGGATTCGTCGAGCGATGGACTCGGTATCGGAGCCCGTTCGTTTGCCAGCGACGCGGACATCGATGCGGCGCTCGCGGATATTTCGAGCGCTCAATCGCAAATTCGCTCGAATTCGGTTTCGCTCTCTTCGAGCACGAGCACGCTGCAAAACCGGATCGATTTCACCGACAGCCTATCGAATACGTTGGAACAGGGCGCCGCCAATCTCACGCAGGCGGATTTGAACGAGGAAGCGGCGAACCTGTTGTCTTTGCAGACACGCCAGGCACTCGGCTCGAATGCGCTGACCATCGCGACCGAGAACGAACGCGCGGTCCTGGGATTGTTCGGCTGATCGCTTCCGACGTCGTGAGTTGACGATGACGGGCGCGCTGGTACCGGCCACGCAAACGCTACCTGCCTTCGAGGAGATCGTCGCGGCGTTCGTGGCGCGCGATTATATCGCCGCCAGCCGGGCGGCGGACGTCTTGATTCATCAAACGGGGCCCATTCAAAGCGTGCAGCTTGCGCTCATCAGCCTCTGCCGCAGCGGCAACGGGCCAAAAGCGCATTGGTACGGCCAGATCGTGATCGACCGGCGGCGGCCCAACGACCCTTGGAGCGCCGATCTCGTGGCGCTGTCGATCGGAAAAGTGGGGCTTGAGGATGTGATCCAGGACGAACTGAACGATACCGAGAGATGCCAGGCAAGTTATTACGCCGGCGCGGCGAAAATGAGCGCGGGACTGGCAGGCGAGGCCGAAGCCTTGTTCGATGCCTGTATAGAAATCAATGCCTCGTGTCTTGAACTCTACTTGGCGGCGGTCGACAAGGCGGCGCTTTCTTCAGAGGTTTAAGGCGCGGTCAGGACATTAGGCTGCGCACCCCTTCGACGATGCTTTTCAGATCGCGAAGGTCGCTCTTGAGCTGTTTTCGGTCGGCCTTGGAGAGGGTCTTCAGGACGACATTGCTCGATACGCGAATGCCGTCGCGAAGATCGGTCGGTTGCTGATGCAATATCCATGTGAGTAAGCGGCCGTGAATGGCTGTCAGTGTCCTGGCGTCGCCTTCGCCGATCCTCCCCGCCGTGACGGCATCGGCGATACGGTCCGGTGTCGTCCGCGCGGCGGAACCGGCCCGGAGCGCCACGGCACGGGCAAAACCGACTAGAGGCAGCAAGCCGTCCCGCTTCAAGTCCTGCCGCCCGCCCACTAGACGGGGTCGACCGAAGAAGCCTAGATTAGGAGCGGCTTGTTCCGTTGATTGTGCCAGCAAGGCGAGAAACGTCCTGGACCTTCCCGCGCCGGCGACGGCTTCGCCAAGAAGTGTGCTGCCCAAGGCGGTATCGCCCGCGACAGGCCGTAAATCGAAGAAGATATCGACGTTCAGTAAATCCTCGGGTCTGGCCCGGTCCAGCCAGTGTTCGATCCGGTTCCGCCAACCGGTTTGGGTACCCCGCCATGCTTCTTTCGACGCCATGACGCCGCCGTTGCAATATGGGACGCCGGCTTCGTGCAGAATACCGGCGATGTTTTCGCCAAAGGCTGCGAACCAAGGGTCGTCCTCGTCACGGCCGCCATGGATCAGGGCGTTGTCCTGATCCGCGCTGAGGAGACTTTCGCCACGCCCGCCGGAGCCGAGGACCAACAGGCACCAGGGCGCGGGGGCGGGGCCATGGCTTGAGCTGGTCATACGCGCGAGGGCGATCTCCGCCGCGCGTGCCGTGACGGCACGGAGTTCCCGCGAGACGACCCGCGCCGTCTCCCGTCCGCCGACGCCTTCGGCGACGAGACCCTCGGCGACGGTCGCGACTTGGCTGAACGCCAAGGCCAAGGAGGTGCTGTCGGGCGAATCCGATACCATCTCGTCAACCACGGATTCGGCTCGCGCGCGGTGGTGCAGAAGGTCACGCTGGGAGACCATGCCGACCGCCCGGTTTCGCTCGTCCGTCACGCAGAGATGACGCACGCCGAGAGCATCCATGCGCGCCAAGGCCCGATAGAGTAACTCATCTCCCGAGATACAGGCGACCGGTACCGACATTGCGGAAGAGACAGGCCGCGAACTCGCGCTGTCCCGCGTTTCGGCTAGCGCGCGCAGGATGTCCCGCTCCGTCAGAATCCCGTCCGGCGGTCTCTCGGCCTCTCCCACCAGAAGCGCGCCGATCCGGTTCGACACCATCTGCGTGGCCGCCACCTGTAAGGAGTCATCGGCGGAAATGAACATCGGCGACGGGCTCATTACGTCGCCCACGGCACGGGAGAATACGTAGCTGTCGATCCTCACGCCCGTTGTCGAGTCCGCGGCACGGCGATCCGCGTGCCAGCCAGCCTCTGCTTCCCGACGCACGATGTCCTGGCGTCGTGCCGCGAAGGCGCTTGCCTCGCCGAGGGTCCGCACGTCGTTGTCGCGCAACCGTTGGATCAGCTGGCCATACACTTCCGCGACCGCTAGGGCGTCGCCGATGGCCGTATGCCGTCCGGTGATCCCGATACCGAACCGGGCGGCAATCGTCTCCAGCCCAAGGTCCGGTATTGACGGTTCGAGGGCGCCGAAAAGCTGGCCGATATCCAGCGCTGCGGGGTCGTGCCATTCCTCACCGAGGCGCGCGGCCTCGTGTCTCAATATGCCAAGATCGAACGCGATATGATGGCCGATGACGACCCGGCCGTGCAGGCAGTCGCGAAGCTCTCCGATCGCTGCCGCCAAGGTGTCCTGTCCGGCGACCTTGGTGTCGTCGATCCCGGTAATGCGGGCGGCTTCGGGCGGGATCGGCATGCCGGGATTGATCAGGCGATCGATGCGCGGATGATCCAACAGCTCCGATCCGTCGAGGCTAACGGCACCGATCTGGATGATCCGGTCCTGCCGTATGTCGAGGCCCGTCGTCTCCAGATCGAGGGACACCGCCGTGAGGGCGACCAGAGGCGTATGGTTTGCGGGCGCGAATCTGCCGGGCATAGAACGCTCCTAGTGCTGGCCGAGAAGGAACCCCACGATTCTGGCCACACCGCGGCCGATCTCGCTCTCGAGCGGGAAGGACAGCATGCCCATCACCGAGTAGCCGAGCAGCCACGGCATGAGGTAGAAGCGGAACATATAGAAGAACCAAGCGACGTAGAGCGGCACCAGCGGTCGGATAAGAAATCCCGGCGTGATCGGCGCGAAGAGGCGAATGAGCGGCTCCGTTACCCGCACGAAGAAACGCATGAAGAAAAAATTGCTGTTTTCTGGCAGGAAAATATTCATCCCGAACCGGCCCAGCAGGGTCCACATCACCATGCCCATGGCATAGTCCAGCACCACGACCCAAATCGGAAATCCTTCGACCATACGGCACCTTATGCTTTGCGTTCGCGGCTCAAGCCGGTTCTTGAGCCAAAGTGATTATGCACAAAAAAACCGGGGCGGAGTATCCCCCGCCCCGGCAATCTTTGTGTTTCGTATTCCTAGTGGGTCGAAGACAGGTAGGTCTCGCCTTTCGGGATACGAATTTCGTCGACCATCGCCTGCGTCTCCGCATCCGGCTCCGGCGTCATCAAAGACACCGTAACCATCGCGATCAGGCTGGCCCCCGCACCGATGATACCGAACCGCAAGTGGTCGATATCCATCCACGGCTCCATGCCGCCCCAGCGGACCATGTAGAGGTAGGCCGTGCCGACGATAAAGCCGACCGCCATGCCGGCGATCGCCCCTTGTCGATTGGCGCGTTTCCACCAAATGCCGAGGACCAATGGGAAGAACAGACCCGACATGGCAAAGTCGAAGGCCCAGGCCACCGCACCGAGGATACTGGTGAGCTTGAGACTGGCGACACCGGCCGCGGCGCAACCGAGGACCACCAACAAGACTCGAGCAACGATAAGGCGTTTCGCCGTCTCCGCTTTCGGATCGATGATCTTGTAGTACAGATCGTGCGACAATGCGTGCGCGATCG
>JAYPOZ010000046.1:0-32118 GCA_038131165.1 Rickettsiales bacterium
CCGCTAAAGCTCGTGACGCGTGTCATTCCCGAGCCCTGCTTTGGGGAAATTCTGATAGAGATTGCCGCCTGCGGGGTTTGCCGGACCGACCTGCATGTCGTCGACGGCGATCTGACCGATCCCGGCCTTCCCATCGTGCCGGGCCATGAGATTGTGGGGCGTATTGCGGCAATAGGCGATGGCGTGGCACAATTTTCGGAGGGAGACCGGGTCGGCGTGCCCTGGCTGGGCTATACCTGCGGCGATTGCCACTTTTGCCGCTCGGGCCGCGAGAATCTTTGCCCGGTGGCGCGCTTCACTGGATATCAAATCGATGGCGGCTACAGCGAGTATGCGCTTGCCGATCAACGCTATTGTTTCCCGATTTCCGGAGAATACGACGATGCCGCGGCGGCGCCGTTGCTCTGCGCCGGCTTGATCGGCTACCGCTCGTTACGCATGGCGGGCGATCCGAAGCGTTTGGGCATATACGGGTTCGGTGCGGCGGCCCATATCGTGGCGCAGGTCGCGCGCTGGGAAGGCCGGGAAATCTATGCCTTTACCCGGTCGGGGGATACGGATGCACAGGCCTTTGCGCTCCGGCTCGGCGCGGTCTGGGCGGGCGCTTCGGACGAACCGCCGCCGGAGCCCCTGGATGCGGCCCTGATCTTTGCGCCGGTGGGGCCTTTGGTGCCGGTGGCGCTACGGGCTGTCGCACCGGGAGGAGTCGTCGTTTGTGCGGGCATCCATATGAGCGATATTCCGAGTTTTCCCTACGATATCCTTTGGGAGGAACGTCAGATCCGCTCTGTCGCCAATCTCACGCGGCGCGACGGCGAAGAATTCCTGGCGCTGGCACCCCGGATTCCGGTGGAAACCGCCGTTAAACTTTATCCTATGGAACAGGCGAACGAGGCGCTCGCGGATTTGCGGGAGGGCCGCCTGCAAGGTGCGGCGGTGTTGAACATGGCGCGTTAATTGGTCTTGTCCTGTGCGATAAAGGCGCGCACCGCAGCTACTGTATCCGCGGCTCCCGGCAACATGCGCATGGAGCCGTCCGGGCGGCGGACGGCGATCAGGCCCGTCTGTTCGATCTCCGCGTATTGGTAACCGTCTATTTCGCCGCTTTTCATCTCTGCCGTCCCCATCGCAACCGCTCTTTCCAATCCGCCGTTAATTCATTACATCCTTTTTCAAACGAACGGCAAACCGGCGCTGACGGAGCGGCGGGCCGAAGATAACAAGATATCGGGAGTGAGACGCATGCGTATTCTTGCCTTTGACAAATCCGGGGCTCCGACATTGGGCATCCGGCGCGGAGATGAAGTCGTGGACCTGTCCGTGGCGGCACCCGAGTTGCCGGGCGATTTGCCGGCGCTGCTCGCGGGCGGCGACGCGGCGATGGCGAAAGCTAAGGCGGCTGCGGAGAATCCGGACGGGGCGGCAGTTCTCTCGGCGGAGGGCCTGACCTATCATCCGACCATCTGGAACCCCGGGAAAATCGTCTGCGTCGGCCTGAACTACGCCGCTCATGCCGACGAGGCGCAGAGCGACACCAGCACGGTGCAGGAGTATCCCTCCCTGTTTCTGCGGGTGGCGACGACGCTGGTCGGACACGAGCAGCCGCTCGTCGTGCCGAAGGCGTCCAGCAACCTGGATTACGAAGCGGAAATGGTCGCCGTCGTCGGTAAGGCCGGCCAAGGCATCTCCAAGGCCAACGCGCTGGATCATATCGCCGGTTATTCGGTCTTCAACGAAGGCTCGATCCGCGACTATCAGTTCAAATCGTCGCAATGGACCAGCGGCAAGAATTTCGACGGCACGGGCGGGTTTGGCCCGGATTTCGTGACGGCGGACGAAGTGCCGGCGGGCGGCAAGGGGCTCCGCATTCAGACCCGCTTGAACGGCACGACCATGCAGGACGCGAATACGGCGACCATGATCTTCGATGTGCCGACCTTGATCGAAATCATTAGCGAAGTGATGACGCTGCTGCCTGGCGACATTATCGTGACCGGGACGCCGGAAGGCGTGGGCTTCGCCCGCAAGCCTCCGGTCTGGATGACGCCCGGAGATGTCTGCGAGATCGATCTCGAGGGGGTTGGCGTGTTGTGCAACACCATCGTCGCCGCAAGCTGATTAACTTATATAAAACAGTATATTACGGAATTTGGCGCCGTCTCGACCGGCGCCTTTTTCTTGCGGAAAGGCCAGTGTTTCGGGCAAATCGGGGTGAGTCGATTCCGATACTGAAACAGACTCGCTACATTTGCAGTTAAGAAAGCCTGAATCCGCCGAGTCGCAGGCCGTTTTGACTGCATATGAAGTTAACGAGCTGTTAATCTTTTCCCGAGTCTTCCGAGTCGCCACCGTAGCGCGCGAAATTGCCGCTCGACAGGTTTAAGATTTCCCATAATCCGAAGGCGGGCGGAGCCGTGCGGTCAGAATAATGTCGCTCGACATAGGAATCGGAGACCCCGACAACTTGATTCTTGCGCATCCGATTCATTGCCGAGCCCGTGAATTGAAGGCCGGATTTTGCCGATCAAATTCCGAACCGCGGGCGCCTTCCCTCCGGCGACGGACACTGCTGCCCACAGAGCGGCGAATCATGCTGACGCGCCAGGCCATGGATTGAATCGATGTCGGAAGCAGTGGCGAAGGCATAGGCATGAGCCGTCTTCTCTCTCGAATGCCCGGCATTCTGGGAGCGAGTGGGGGGAAATCCCGCGCAATAAGTCTGATGGCGTTAGATCACCTGCAAATCGTTGAAAAACATATATTGTTGCGAATTTGCAATAAATAGAAAACGCTAAATATTGCGATAAGATATGCGAATAACCCCCATATTATGTAGTTTAATGGGGCGGCAAGTGGGCTGGCGAATGCAGGCGGATAGGTCGTGTCCTACAAGGAAAGTGCAAAAAATAGGCAAAAAATTATTGCTCATTTAACGCTCAAAATTGCATCCTGTGGGAACATCTCGCGAGCCACATGGACCTTTGCCCGACCGATTCGGCTGCGATATGTCGAATCGCAAAGGGGACGCGAAGGCGTCCCTGTCGGCACTAGGTTGAGCGATTGAGATCTCCCTCGGCGAACTTCCGGAGAGGTGTTCGCTACGCGGATTGCAGAATGGCGTTCCGCACGCGTTCGGCTGTTACGATCCCGATTCGTCTGTTGGTCTCTTCCGTCACGCCGGCGACGTGCGGACTGAGAATCAGGTTCGCCGCATCGAGAAAATGCTGAGCGCTGTCGCTCGTCATTGGCTCGGTCTCGAAGACATCGATCGCGGCACCGAACAGATGCCCCGATCGGACGCCTTCGGCGACGGCGACCTCGTCGATCACCCCGCCCCGCGCCGGGTTTATAAGGATGGCGCCCTTCTTCATGCGGCGGACCGCGGCGGCATCGATCATATGATGGGTTTCGTCCGAATAGGGGGCGTGAAATCCGACGACATCCGAGGTTTCCAGCAAAGTCCCGAAATCGACACGGGCGTCGACCAGGTCCCAGGCGGGATCGTCCTCCGGGAGATAAGGGTCGTAGGCGACGACCTCCATCTCGAAGGCGTTTGCGCGGGCGGCGACGGCCTTGCCGATGCGTCCCAACCCGATAATGCCGAAGCGTTTCTCGAAGGCCTCGTGGGCTTCGAGATCGCGGCGCGGAAACCTGCCGGAGAGCATGAGATCGTTGACCCGGAAGGCGCCGCCGCGCAGCAGCGCGACCATCGAGCCGATGGTATATTCGGCGACGGCGATATGATTGGCGCCGAAGGCGGGGAAGACGGGAATGCCTCGGCGCTTGCACGCCTCGAGATCGATCCGCTCCGTGCCGACGCCCAATCGCCCGACGGCCTTCAGAGCTGGCGCCAGATCGAGCAGCGCGTCGTTTACCCGGGTGAGATTCCCGACGATGAGGCCGCGCGCGTCCGCCAGAAGCGCCGGCAGCTTCTCCGGATTGTGGACCAGTGTATTGTCGTAGTGGACGTCAAACTCGCTCATGAGCATTTCAACTGCGTCCGCGTGTATGAATTCCACAATGAGAATGTCGGGCATATCGGCTGTCCAATGGATTGGTTGAAAAGGCAGGGGCTGCGGCCGGGCCGCGTTATTCGATAATGCCGGATTCGCGGGCCAGGGGGAGATACTCGATCCGGCGGGATTCCAGGAAAGCCGGGATTTTCTCGTAGCTCACGTCGATCGGCACGAAGCCAAGTTCGGATTTTTTTGCGATGTAGTCCGGATCAAATCCGATCTCGCCGAATATGTTCGAGATCTTATGTCGAATGGCCTCGGACGTGCTGCTCGGGACCGCGATGCCGCGATAGGCGCCGCCGACGAAGTCGAAGCCCAATTCGCGGAATGTCGGGACATCCGGAAATTTCGGGTGGCGGGCTTCCATTGCGACCGCCAGCATACGGAGTTGGCCGCTGTATTTGACGGCGGCCGTGGTATAGGCCCAACTCGCGTCGACCTGCTCCTGCAGAAGCCCTTCTATCGCCGCGGCCGTCCCTTTATAGGCGTTATAGGCCGAGCGCGCGCGCAGGCGCTCGTCGAACCACAGTTGCGCCAGATGATTGGCGGTCCCCCGCCCGGAGCCCGAAAACGCGACTTTTCCGGGTTTCTCGTTCATCGTATCGATCAGATCCTGGAGGGTCTCGTAGGCGCTTTCCTTGCGTACCAGTACCGCGTGCGGGGTGTAATGAAACATATGTACGACGGCGAGGTCTTCCGTCTTGTAATCGGCACCTCTGAGCGGTTGCAGCATGATATGCGGCAGGTTGACACCGACGATCGTATAACCGTCGCCCCGCATGGTATTCAATTGGCTCCAGACGACCGCGCCGCCGCCGCCGGGGCGATATTTGATGACGAGGTCCTGCCCGGTGATCTGCTTGAAGATCGGAGACTGCAGCCGTGCCGTGATGCCGGACTCGCCGCCGGCACCGAAGGGGATGACATAGGTGACGGGTTTTTCCGGGAACTCCGCCGCCGCTGGCCAAACCAAGAGCGCGGCAAGGGCCATGCCCAGGGCTGTGCCGAATAGGGTTTTTCCAGTTGCCATCGTCATGCCGAATGCGGTCCGGCGGCTGAGGCTTCGCCGCCGGACCGTCAATTATGCGCTTTGGTAAAGTTTGGTCATCACGAATTCGCGGTGGCCCAACGCCTCGGCACAAGTCATTCGGCCGTTGCAGGTGCGCATCGTGATATCGATCAGTTTGTCGCCGGCTTCGTCGTAATTCATCTCCCGGCGCAAGATGCCCGAGACGTCGAGGTCGACATGTTCCGACATCTCGCGCGCCGTGCGCGGATTGGCGGTCAGCTTGATCACCGGCTCGATCGGATTGCCGATGACGTTGCCTTGTCCTGTCGGGAACAGGTGCACCACGAAACCGGCTGCTGCTTGCAGAGTCACGCATTCGGCCGCGGCGGACGAGGTGTCCATGAAATACAGGCCCGGGCCCTGGGCGGGCGCTTCCGCTGGCTTCAGGACGTCGATATAGCGTGTCTTCTTGCCGATCTTCTCGAGATTGCCGAAGGCCTTTTCCTCGATCGTGGTCAGACCACCCTCGATATTCCCTTTGGTCGGCTGACTCTCCGACAGATCGTCGGTCTTGTGCCGTTCGATCATGTCGTTGTACTCGGTCCATGTAGCGTAGAACTTCTCGCCGGCCGCGGGCGTGGCACCGCGTTCTTTACAGACCAGCTCGGCACCGGTGATCTCCGACGTCTCGCCAAAGCAGCTGGTGACGCCGATCGGATCCATCTTGTCGATGAAATTGCCCACCGTCGGGTTCGAGCCGATGCCCGAGGTCGTGTCGGACTCGCCGCATTTAACCGAGACCCAAAGCTCGTCGATATCGCATTGCTCGCGTTGCTTCTCGGAGGCGTCCTGGATCATCTCCTGTGCGACGCGGCTGGCATCGGCGACGGTCTTGATCTCGCCGTTGCGCTCCAGCGCAAATCCTTCGACCCGTTTGCCGGTCTTGGCGATGCCGTCCACGACGCGGCCGGTCCAGCCGGGCTCGATGCCGATGACCACGACGCCCGCGACATTCGGATTGGCGCCGGTGCCGATCAGGGTGCGGAAATGGAGATTCAAATCCTCGCCGAATTGCAGCCGCCCATAGTGGTGCGGCAGCGCCAGGGTTCCCTTGACGTTATGCTCGACCTTTTCGCAGGCTGCGTTGGAAAGATCGTCCAGCGGCAAAATGATGACGTGGTTGCGGATGCCGACGCGGCCGTTCTCGCGGCGATATCCCATGAAATTTTTGGGCAACATGGCTCCTACCACTTCTTTGTCTTGAGATTGTGCGTGTGGACGTGACCGCCAATGGCGACGTCCTGAACGATTTTTCCGATATCGTGGCCGTATTTGAGGACGGCGTCGCCATCCTTGAAATCGGTCAGCGCGACCTTGTGGCCAAGGGGGATATCGTTCAATGCCTTGACGGTAATCGTCTCGTCCGATTCCATCTTCCAGCCGGTCATTTCCATCCCTGTCTTAACGTCCTCGACGACAACGACGCCCACGGTGTCTGTATCGTTATGAACGACAAAATGAGGCGCGGACATTCTTCCTCCTGAGTTAGTGTTTTTTTGCCTTGTCGGAGTTGGGCGCCCGGCACCGAAGCGCCTGTGGAAATACACGCTCCCCGGGAGCCTTCCGAGTGTCCGGCCATAAAAGACCCGGCACCTAGCGGAGTCAATGCCGACCCGGGGAATGCGGCGGTAATTCGGGATCTGCTCGCGGGGCCGTGCGAGAAATCTAACTATCCGTGTCGTGAGCCGCGCGGCTGTCTTCCGGCGCTTCGGCGCGTTCGAACATGCCATAATCCCGGACTACCGAGGCCACGCGCAAGCGATAGTCGGCGAAGGTCCCGGCCCGCCCCCTGGATTGCGCGTCCCGGTGATGCGCTATATTCCGCCATGCCTGGACAGCGTCTTCGTCGCGCCAAAAGGATAGGGAAAGGAGTTTTCCATCTTCCGAGAGGCTTTGGAACCGTTCAACGGAAAGAAACCCGTCGATCTTCTCCAACTCTCCCCGCAACCCACCGGCGATGTCGAGATAGGCTTGCATCTGCCCCTCCGCGGGGACGACTTCGAATATGACCGCGATCATGTGCATTCCTCACGGTGTTAAGGTTTCGAACAAACCCATGGTAGCGGGTCGCGCGGATAAAGTCGTGCGGCCTGATGCAAATCAACGCCGCGCCGCCAGTTGCCCTATATGACTGCGTAAGTCGCGGTGATACTTGCAGGCTTTGTAATCGAAATTAAACAGGCGGATGAGTGACATGGGAACAGAATACGATGTCGGTGCGGTGGAGTTAAAGGAGCTGGCCGGACAGCTGAATGACCTCTTGAAGATCAGAACGCTGCCGATCGGCATGAAGCAATTCGAGTCGCGTGTGGAAATTCAGGGGATCAAGGGCCTGCGGATGCCGGCGGAGGGCCGCAAGCACACGACTTGCCAGCTGGTCACGCAAAGCCGCATTGCGGGTTTTACCCTGGGGGTGACTGCGGTCAATGTGCGCGGGCAATCCAACTGCGGCGGGGTCATGGGGCTCGACATGCCGGACGAAGGCACTTTATCCGGCGAGCATATGACGGGCGTATGGTTCGAGAACCAAGAAGCCGCCAAGGCGCATCAGGATGGGATGACCCGCCAGGTCTACGGGAAGTTTGTGGGCACGGTGTGCTCGCCGCTGCGCTCGGCCCGGCTGAATCCGCCGGATATCGTCCTGTTCTACGGCACGCCGGGGCAGATCATCCTGTTCGTCAACGGTCTGCAATGGAAGCACTATAAGCGCTACGACATGTCCATCACCGGCGAGAGCGCCTGCTCCGACAGCTGGGGCAAGGCTTTGCGCACGAAAGAGACCTGTATCTCCATTCCTTGCTATGCGGAGCGCCGCTACGGCGGGGTTGCGGACGACGAATTGCTGATCGCCATGCCGCCCGACGAGTTCGCGCGCGGTGTGGAAGGACTCGCGGCACTGTCGAAGAACGGGCTGCGCTATCCGATACCGCCCTACGGCGCCCACATGGATCCGAGCGAAGGCATGGGCAAGAGCTACGGCTAGGGGAGCTAAAGACCCGTGATTTCGTAGCCGAGCCGCGGGAAATGGACGTGGACGATGCCGACACGGGAATCCTCCCGGCGGATCGCGATTTCGTCCTGGGTCGCATAGACGACCGTGCCGTCGACCGGGTCCTGAGCGAAATCCTCCGTCGCGATTCGGACGGCCTCGCCAGCCTCGGGTCCGTCGAATACCGTTCCCGAAGGGGGCGCGGCGGGGTCTGCGCCGGCCGCGATATCGAGAGCATCCTGCGGCGAAAGCTCTGTCCGCGTGCCGTGACCGATATCTGCGATTCGCTCCATCCATTGCCGGATCGACGGGTAGGGTTCCAGCGCATGGGCTGCCTTGCCGTCGAGCGCCTTCAGCCACCAGAGTCTCTGGTAGAGCGCGAAATCCGCAAGCCGTGGCGCCTTACCGGTCGGGTGCGGGCGCTCATCGCTCAGCATTTCCTCGACCCAGCCGAGCATCAAGTGAAGCTGATGTTCTTGATGGGGCAGGTTCGCCGCCACCGCGTCCATGCTCGGCGTCGCGTGACCGCGCATGGCGGACCGGTCGGCGAAGAAGGGCTCCGAGAGCGTGTCCCGATTCATCCCCGTCACGTAGCGCGCCGTCGGCCACATCAGAACCCGCTCGGCCCAGGTCGCAAGGATAGCGTCGAAGCCCGAGCCTGTTTCGGGGAGCAGCGGAGGAGAAGGCCATCGCCGATCGAGTTCCATCGCAATGCGTAGGGTGTCGCAGTAGATATCGGCGCCGATCTGCAGGACCGGCGTGCGTCGAAATCCGCCGGTGAGCGGCATCAGCGAGGGCTTTGGCAGAACCATCGGGACAATGACCGAACGCCACGCCAGACCTTTCAAGCCGAACGCGAGGCGGATTTTCTCCGCGTAGGGCGAGATGTCGTAGTGGTGCAGAACGAGGTCGGCGCCCGCCGTCATGCGACTGTCTGAGCCTGACGTTTCAATGCCCTGCCCGGGCGGGCACCTGTGGCCGCACCGTCCCGCCAGACAGCTTGGCCATTGGTGAAGACGGCCTCGATTCCGGCGGCCGGTTCCATCGGGTGGTCGAAATCGGCGCGGTCGAGGATAGTTCTCGGGTCGAAAACGGTAAGGTCGGCGAAGTTACCTTCCTTGATTTCGCCTCTCTCTTTGAGGCCGAAGACGGCGGCTGGCTTGCCGGACATCTTATGCACGGCGTCTTCGAGCGGGAGCAGGCCGAGGTCGCGGGAATAATGGCCGAGCACACGCGGAAAGGTGCCCCAAAGACGGGGATGCGGATGGTGGTCGTGCGGCAACCCGTCGGACGCCACCATGGCATGGGGATATTTGATCACCCGCTGGACGTCGCCCTCGTCCATTGCGAAATAGATCGCGCCCGCCGGCTGCAGCCGATCGCAGGCTTCCATCAGATCGCATCCCATTTCTTCGGCGATTTCATGCAGGTCGCGCCCGCCAGCCTCCGGCATCGGGACCGACCAGGTCACGATGACGCGGCGCGATTGTCCGACCCGGACTTTCTGCAGAACGGTCGAGGCGGCTTCATAAGGATAGACGTCGAGGTCGACCCGCTGCTCCTTGCGAATGCGCTCGATGATTGCGAGCGTTTCCTCGGTGCGGCCGAAATTTTCCTTGCCGGTGACTTTGTGGTGCGAGAGCACAACGCCGGCATCGGATTCCCGGCCGATGCGAAAGGCTTCTTCCATTGCGGCCACGACATCGTTGCCTTCGTCGCGCAGGTGTGTCGTGTACAATGCGCCCGCCGGGCCCAGGAGTTCCGCGAGTTTCAGCACTTCTTCCGTCGGCGCCGGTTGCGCGGGCGGATAGGCGAGACCGGTCGACAATCCGACCGCTCCCGCGTCCAACGCTTCCGCGAGATTATCGCGCATGGCGGCGATCTCGTCCTCGGTCGCGGCGCGCTGGAGGTCGTCCATGGCGCCGACGCGCAGCGTGGTGTGACCGCATAACAGGGCAGCATTGGTTGCCGCCGGGTTAGATCCTACCGCTTCAAAGAAGTCGGACATGCGGGGAAATTTGTAGCCGTCGCCGAGCAAGTCCAAGGGCGGCGGCGGCCGGTCGCCTTCGAAACGCAAGGGGGCCAGGCTGACGCCGCAATTGCCGGTTACCACCGTGGTGACACCCTGGCTCGTTTTATAGGACATGTCAGGCTTCGAGAGGAGGGCATGATCGTCATGGGTATGCACGTCGATGAAACCGGGCGCCACCACGCGGTTGGCGGCATCGACCTCGACGGCGGCGGTGTCGCGGGACAAATCGCCGATCGCCGAAATGCGGTCGTCTTTTACGCCGATATCGGCCTTATGCCGCGGGGCGCCCGTGCCGTCGATCACGTCGCCGTTTCGGATGATCAGGTCGTACCCATTGCTCGCCATGGTCCATGCTCCTCGACTTCGGGAATTTACTTCGCCAATCTAACGCGATCCCAAGGATTGGCCAGCGCCGCCGCCGCGCCATCTTATCTTCCGATAGCAGATGGGAGCGAAGAAGGTCATGGACATAAGCCCGGAGAAAGTGCGCGAGGATGCGGAAGCGGTTTTCGATGTCATCATGGGGGGCGGTATCGCCATCGTTCCGCTCGATGTCGCTTATGCCATCATCGGCCATAAAGAGGACGCCATTAAGAAGATATTCGCGGTCAAGAACAGAAGCTTCGAGAAACCAAGCGGTATGTTTGCCTGCATGGACCATTCTCTTACTCTGCACGATCTGGGCGCGAAGGAACGGGCAATTCAGGAGGCACTGTTCCACGAGTATGATTTGCCGTTCTCCGTGGTGGCCCCGTTCGACCCCGGGCATTCCGCCCTGGCGGGGGTCGACCCCTACGTGATCGAGACGTCGTCGAAGGCCGGCACCTTGGACATGCTCTTGAACGCAGGTGCGTTTCACAACACGCTGTCTCAGCTCTGCTTCGACCGGGGTAAGCCGGCTTTTGGGTCGTCGGCCAATATTTCTTTGACGGGCAGCAAGTTCAATGTCGCCGATATCGAGCCGGAACTGATCCAGGTCGCAGATATCGTTATCGACCACGGCACCTCCAAATATGCCAATCCGGAAGGCGTTTCGAGCAGCATTATCGACTTCCGTGATTTTAGCGTCGTTCGGTATGGTTGTTGTTTCGATCAGCTCGAAAAAATCTTCCGGGACCGGTTTTCAATTGAGTTGCGCCCCGCGGGGTGAAGGAGAGAATTATTTTTTGCAATAGATTGATCAATTTTATATTTAGCGAATATTCAAAGTAACTGACTTTTATTTGTTCGATTAATTTTAATTGTTTGTTTAGACGGTTTTCCGTAGACTCCTACATTGTTTCCCGGGTTGATCCTGCGGACGCGAACAGACGGAAAGCCCCAGAATAGGCGGACCGGCGCTTTGGTGCTGGCGCTTTCGCTCGGGTTTATCGCCGCGTCCGACGTTAATGCCGTCACGCTTGAAGAGGCGGTAAGAGCAGCGCTGAAGACCAATCCGGATATCGGCGCGGTCGTGGAGAATCGACGGGCCGTCGATCACGAACTGTCTCAGGCCCGCAGCGGGTTTCTGCTGACAGTCGATCTTAATTCGTCCTCGGGCAAAGAATACGTGAACAACTCGACAACCCGTGCGCGCCAGCTCGACGGCGATGATTCCCGCACGACGGCCTTGCCGACAACGACGGTCGGGCTGACCATCCGGCAACTGTTGTTCGATGGTTTCGATACGCTGAGCCAGGTCGAGCGCCAGGAGGCTAGGGTACGGTCCGCTGCACGGCGGGTCCGGGAGACTTCGGAGTTCATCGGGCAGGACGCTGTCGAAGCGTATTTGGAGAGCCTGCGCCAACGGGAATTGATTGCGCTCGGAGAGCAGAATATCCGTGCGCATGAGATATTCTTGGAACTTGTGCGGGCGAGAGTGGCCAGCGGTGCGGCGGGACGCGCCGAGGAAGAGCAGGCACAGCAAAGATTGGCGGCGGCCCGCGATGCCGTAGCGCAGGCGGACGGCCTGAGGCGCGATGCCGATGCGCGTTACCGTCGCATCGTCGGCGAGGAGCCCGTGGCAATGGTTCGACCAAAACCGCCGACGGACGCGTTGCCGCCCAGCGTCGACCAAGCGATCGATCTGGCGGTCAAATTTAATCCGACCATCCGCGTGTCGCGATCCGACGTACAGATTGCCGAAGCCGAGCTGAAACAGACGACCTCCAGTTATTGGCCTCAGCTGAGCTTCGAGGTGAACGCCAATACGAACCGGAATTCCGGGGGCACCCGAGGGCAGGACACGACTGTCTCGGCGCTTCTCGTGATGAACTACAACCTCTACCGAGGTGGTGCCGATATCGCGCGGCGGTCGGAGTTCGTCGCCCGGCTCGGCGAAGCCCGCCAACGGCTTGCCCAAACCCAGCGGTCGACCGACGAAAATACCCGCGTTGCCTGGAATGCGCTGATCAACGCGCGCGAGCGCCTGGTGCAGTTGCGGGCGATTGTACAGGCAAACCAGAACATCCGCGATAACTTCAAGAAAGAGTTCGATGTCGGGCGGCGGGACTTGCTCGACCTGCTGAATGCGGAAAATGACTACTTCCAGGCACGCGGCAATCTCGTATCCAACGAATATGTCGAGATGTTGGGCATTTACCGGATTCTTGGCACGACGGGATTGTTGCTGGCATCTCTGGACGTGGCGCAGACGAACGAATCCTTCCTGAGCGAGGCGGAGGGGCCTCTTTTCAGAACGCCCTGCAACAGCATGTGGAGGCCACACCCGTCTTGAATTTCCAAAACCAGGGCGGGGCCGTACCGCCGGGCCCCGGCGGACCTGGCCTGGTGCCGCCGCTGTTGCCGGGCGGCCCGATTCTGGATCCTACGGCCCCTTTGCAAGGGGGGGCGCTCCGGGCGTGGACTTGATGTCGCCTGTGGGCGCACCTTCGGCTCCGATTCTCGATTCCTCAAGGCACGTCAGAACGCGCTGCGAGAGCGCTGATCTCAGAAAGATTGGGGCGGGCCGTAATCGCCGATATAGCTGGTGTGGGTCACGAGGCCGCCGCCTTCTCCCAGCCATCGGTGCACCAGACATGCGGGCGGCTCCATGCCCCAATTGCCCGAATTCTCCGGATCGAAGGTGAGAACGAACTGATGGGCGGTCGATGGCGCCGTCACCGACAAGGTTCCGCACCACAGTTGCTGGACCGGACGATGGTCGTGGCCGCTCAGTACGCGGACGATCTGCGGATGGCGGTTTACGATTTCGCCGAGGGTATCTGCCTCTTCGAGGCTGATCCGGTCGAGCCACGGAACGCCCGCTGGTGCGGGCGGATGATGCAGCATGACGATGGTCGGCGTGTCGGGCCGCGCGCCAAGCGTTCTATCAAGCCACGCGCGCTGCGCCGCGTTGATCCGCCCGCCCACTTCGCCTTCGATCAGCGAGTCGAGGCCGATAATGCGGATGGGATGCTCGTCGATTGCGTAGCAGAGGGCGCCGCCGTCGCGGGGAAGATAGGTATGGTCTGGAAAAGCGCCGAGCAAAGGGGCGCGTGCGTCGTGATTGCCGGGGATCATGTAGACGGGCATCGAAAGCGGCGCCAGGAGTGTCCGCAGAGCCGCGTACTCGCCGGCTCCTCCGGCGTCGACAAGGTCGCCCGTCGCCAGAACCGCGTCCGGGAGCGGGTCGAAGGCCAGGATATGCTCGACGGCGCGCGCCATATGCGCATGGGTATCGACCTTGCCTTTATAGGGAATCCCGGCTTCCTTGACGTGCATGTCCGAGATTTGAATGATCAGCATGACGGACGGCCCCTTCTAGGGTTAGATGTTCACGACTGAAACCCAGCCGGGAAAATAGGTCAAGCGGACGACAAGAGTATGACGGCGAAACGATACTGGCGCACTTTGAAGACCACCGACTTCGCGGATCTCGATCGCGAAGGCACGGTCGTGATCCTGCCTTTGGCCGCGATCGAGCAGCACGGGCCGCACTTGCCGCTCGACGTCGACCTCAGAATCAATGAAGGTATCATGTCGGCCGTGGCCGATGCCGCGCCGGATGATCTTCCGTTTTTGATCCTACCGACTCAGGCCGTGGGCTACAGCGCCGAACACGAAGCCTTTCCCGGCACCCTGTCGCAATCGCCGGCGGCACTGATCGAAAGCTGGACATCTCTGGTGGGGCAGGTGGCGGTTCTTGGGTTCCGGCGGTTTCTTCTGTTCAATTCTCATGGCGGAAATTCCGATTTGATGCGTGTCGCCGCGCGGGAACTCCGCGTCTCCTACGACGTGCTCGCGGTGGCGGCGAGCTGGTATCGGATGACAGATCTCGCGGGTTACGCCACGGTCGAGGAGCTGGAGCACGGGATTCACGGCGGCACGGTCGAGACCTCCGTGATGCTGCACCTGCACTCCGAATCCGTCGATATGGCGGCGGCGGCGGCCTTCCCGTCGTTCGCCGCCGAGCTGACAGCGCGAAACCGTCATCTGTCGGCGACGGGCAACGTACAGTTTGGCTGGATGGCGCAAGACCTGAACCCGGCGGGTGCGGTCGGCGACGCGACGGCGGCGACCGCCGAGGCCGGCGCCGAGATCGTCGCCGCGACGGCGGCGAACGTGATCGACTTGTTGCGCGAGATGATCGCTTTCGATCTGGATGCGCTATCTGACGAGGGCGGCCTCTAACATGCAGGATGCGCTCGGCGCCTTCGTCGGTCATTGCGACGTGCGGATCGACGGCGCGGCGTCGGGGCCGCTCGCGGGGCGCGGATTTGCCGTCAAGGATCTTTACGACGTTCGCGGCACGGTGACGGGATGTGGCAATCCGGACTGGATTCGCACCCATCCCAATGCACCGTCGACGGCACCTGTTATCCAGCGGTTACTCGACGCGGGTGCGACCTTGATCGGCAAGACCCTCACGGACGAGTTGGCCTATTCGCTGAACGGCGAGAACCATCATTTCGGCACGCCGGTAAACACGAACGCGCCCGGCCGCATCCCCGGCGGATCGTCGAGCGGGTCGGCGGCGGCAGTGTCGGGTGGCCTGGTGGATTTCGCGCTCGGCACCGATACCGGCGGGTCGGTGCGAATTCCCGCGAGTTTCTGCGGCATTCACGGCATACGACCGACGCATGACCGGATTCCGCTCGATGGCGTGCAGCCGCTGGCCGCCAGCTTCGATACCATCGGCTGGTTCGCGCGCGACCCGGCGCTGCTCGAAGCCGTGGGGCGCATCCTCTTCGATTGGCGCGAACCGACCCCACCTTCGCGCCTTCTGGTGCCGCGCGATCTATGGGCGCTGGTTGCGCCGGAGACCGAGCGGGCCCTGGCCTCTAGTCTGGCGGCGCTCGCGGAGCGGATCGGCGTGCGGGAAGATATCGTACTCGCCGACCCTGGGATCGAGGAATGTTTCGAGGCCTTCCGTATTTTGCAGGGCCGCGAGGTCTGGGCAACGCACCGCGATTGGATCGCGGAGGTCAAACCCGCCTTCGGTCCGGGCGTGATGGAACGCTTCGAATGGGCGGCGACGCTGACGGCGGGCGACGAAGCGCATGCCCAATCCGTTCGCGACGCGATTGCCAGGCGGCTCCAGAGTCTGCTGCCGCCCGGTGCAATCATGGCCGTGCCCGTGGCGCCGGGGCCGGCTCCGGTCGTCAACGCGCCGCCGGGAGCGGTCGACGATATCCGGACGCGGATACTGAAATTGACTTGCTTCGCCGGCCTCGGCGGCCTGCCGCAAATCTGCCTGCCGACCGGTCGGATCGACGGCCTGCCGGTGGCACTCTCCGTGATCGCGGGGCGCGGCTGCGACGAGGCTTTGCTCTCGCTCGCCACCGAATTGGCGAGAAAAGACGTGCCTTAGCTTGGCGGAGAGGGCACCTCACTCTAGGTTTCTAGTAAATCCACGGGTTCAAATTTGAGGCGATAATCATGCTGTACGAAATGCGTACTTATTCCTTCCTGCCGACCGATTTGCCGAAATATCTGAAGCATGCCGAGGAGGTCGGGCGCCCCGTTCGCGGCAACGACTACGGTGTCAATTGCGGCTATTGGACGAGCGAGTTCGGGCGTCTCAATCAGGTCTGGCATCTCTGGCAGTACGAGAGCTACGCGCAGCGCGAGGAGTTGCGCAAGAAGCTGTCGCAGAATTCCGATTGGACCGGGAAGTACGTGGCGGTCATCAAGGATTGGGTGAAACAGCAAGATATCCGCCTGTTGAACCCGCAACGCGAATTGGCGCCGCCGATGAGCGAGGGGAACGTCTACGAGTACCGCTACTATCGTCTGGCCGTCGGTGCCGCCGGCTCCTGGATCAAGCATTTCAAGGAAGGACTGGAACACCGGGAGAAATACTCGAAACTCGTCGGCCTTTGGCACACCGAGGCCGGACAGCCGAACGAAGTTTCGCATCTTTGGGTCTATTCCGATTTGAACGCGCGTGCAGCGGCACGGGCAGGGGCGAGCCAAGACGAGGGGTGGCGCGCATTTCTTAAGGTCGGCGGCCCGATGATCCAGGAAATGAACAACGTATTACTGCAGCCAACCAACTATTCTGCAATGAAATAATATAAATAAAGTAAAATCGAAATAAAAATTTGAATATTTTGCTGTTTATATGAAGACATGGGAGAAATCGTAGAAAATCCATCTTTGGAATTTCTTGATACTTGTGATTCGCGCATCCGCGGAATCTACCATTATTGGGACAGCAAGCGCCGAGGGCGACGCATGCCGTCGCGGGCAGATATCGACCCGGTGGAGATCCCGACCTATCTGGCCAATGTGGTTCTCGTGGATATGCAGCACGATCCGCTGCGGCTGCGGTACCGGCTGGTCGGCACGGACATCGTCCGCAAACGGGGGTTCGATCCGACCGGGAAAAATGTCTGCGACGCATTTTTCGGGCCCGACGCGGAGTCTGTCCTGCACCACTATCGCGCCATCGCGGAGAGACGCGTCGTACGGTTTATTGATGCTCCTTATGTGGAGCCGCGTGGCTGGTACGTGTATTCGGAGCGCATCATGATGCCGCTGTCGGATGACGATGAGACTGTAAATATGGTCCTTATTTATGCGCTGTGGCGGGATTTAGAGTTTCAATAATGTAATAAAACGTTGTAAAATTTAATAAATGAATATTTATATTATATTATCAATTTAATTAATGTTATTTTTATTTAAAGTTAAGATAGTAATTTGAATAATTACATGAAATCGAATTCGAGCCTGGAATTTTTGCATTCCTGCGATCCGCGAATTGGAAACGTGTACCGGTATTGGGACAGCAAGCGTCGGGGGCGGCGCATGCCAGCGCGCGCGGATATCGACCCTGTCGAAATTCCGAGCTATCTGCCGAACGTCATCCTCGTCGACGTGACCCGCGATCCGCTCGATTTCCGCTATCGACTGGTCGGCACCGATATCGTCCAGAAGCGGGGCCACGATCCGACCGGCAAGCGCGTTGCCGAGGGATTTTTCGGCTCCAGCGCCGAATTCGTCCTGGGCAACTACACATACGTCGTCGAGAATCGGATGGTTCAGTTCGCGGACACGCCCTTTGTCGAGCCGCGCGGCTGGTACGTCTATTTCGAACGACTGTTCATGCCGCTCTCGGGCGACGGCGAGAACGTGGACATGATCTTCGTCTATGCCCTCTGGAACGACATGCCGCGGGCGGGCGAAAGCCCCTAGGCCGAGATGCGCGCCTCGACATCGCCCATGCCCTCGATCGAATAGACGACATGGTCGCCGGGTTTCGGCTGGCGTGTCGCCAGCGTGGAGCCGGTGATGACGATCATGCCCGCGCGCATCGGCCAGCCGCGCGCCGCCGCGAGGTTGGCGAGCCAAGCGAGCGATTCCATCGGGTTGCCCATGGCCGCGCCAGTGGTGCTCTCCTCGACCCGGTCGCCGTTCCAGGTCAGATGCACCGGCGTCGAAGTCAGGTCAAAGTCCCGCCAATCGGCGACCTCCGGTCCGAGTACGACGCCGCCGCACCAGACATTGTCGGCGACCATGGAGATCGCGTCGAGCGTGCTGTAGTCGGCGCGGCGGTCGTCGATCAGCTCGAAGGCCGGATGACAGGCGGCGACACAATCGCGCACGCTCTCTGCCGTAAACGGGGCCGAGGCGGCCGGCATGTCCTGTCCGAGCCGTACCGCGAGCTCGAACTCCAACGCCAACCCGTTGAAATCGCCGAGCGACAGGCTCGCGGGCGAGGCGTGGATGGTCTCGCGGAAGACGTGACCGCCGCAGGGCTGGTCGACGCCGCACAACTCCTGGATCGGCTTCGAGGTCAGCGCGATCTTGTAGCCGCCGATGGGCCCGCGGCCCTGCCACAACTGGACCAGCTTCTCCATCGCGGCATAGGCGTCGTCGAGGCTGTCGAGCATCATGGCGCCGAGCGGCGAGTAGACTTCCCGGTCGCGGTGCTCGGCGAAGCGCCGTTCGGCGACGGCGCGGATCTCGGCGTCGGTGCTCATGCGCTTCCCTCCAGCCGCTTCACCAGCGCCGCGCCGAAGGCTCGGCATCCGAGCGTGCCGCCGAGGTCGCGGGTGCGGGTGGCCGGGTCGGCGAGCTGCGCGTCGACGGCGGTCGTCAGCAGATGCCCCGCTTCCTTCAGCTTGTTGTCCTGCTCGCGCGCCGCGATCCAGTCGAGCATCATGGCCAGCGACAGCACCATCGCGGTCGGGTTGGCGATGTCCTGGCCCGCGATGTCGGGGGCCGAACCGTGGGCCGCCTGCGCCATGACGTGGGCGTCGCCGGCGTTGATTGTCCCGCCGAGACCGAGCCCGCCCGCGAGTTCGCTCGCGAGGTCGGAGAGGATGTCGCCGAACATATTGGTCAGGCAGACGACGTCGAAGCTCTCGGGCCGTCTGACCAGCAGGGCCGCCATCGCATCGACGATGACGTCTTCGACCTCCACGTCGGGGTATTCCCGCGCCACCGCCTGCACCGTGTCGTAGAACAGCCCGTCGGTCATCTTCAGGACGTTCCGCTTCGAGACGATGGTGACTTTCTTGCGCCGCTGACGGGCGAGCTTGAAGGAGGCATGGGCGATCTTCTCAGAGGCGGCCCGCGTGATCTTGCGGAGCGAGATGGCAACGTCCTCGGTCACCATCATCTCGCCGCTGCCCTTGTACATCGAGCGGTCGGCGTAGAAGCCTTCGGTGTTCTCGCGCGCGATCACCAGGTCCATCTGCGGGATCGGCGCTGCGACGCCGCGCATCGTCCGCGAGGGCCGCAGGTTGGCGTAGAGGTCCAGCCCCTTGCGCATGAAGGCGGAGGGACCGCGCCCGCCCTCTTCGAGCGGCGGATAGGCCAACGTATCGGTCGGTCCCATGATCACGCCGTCGCTGTCTCCGGCCTTCGCCAGCGCTTCGTCGGGGAAGGTATTGCCCGCGCTCGCCAGGCTGGCGAAGCCGATCGGCACTTCCTCCAGCGAGATGCCGAGGCCGAGCCTGTCGTCGAGCGCTTTCAGCGCCGCCACTGCCACCGGCACGATCTCCGGCCCGATCCCGTCCCCGGGCATGACGAGAAATTTCATTTTCTGTTCCTTCGTTCAGCGTGAGCGTCGGGAGGGAAGTGGCCCCCGGCGGCCCGGGGGTCAAGCGGCGCCGATGGGATAGAGCGACCCTGTAACGCCTTATGTAGAATCGCGGTTCGGCCCCATGCATCCGAAAAATACGGTAATTGCCTACCGCCTGCGGTCCCGCTTCCCAACCGGACACCGCGTATCGCATTTTCACAATGGCAAAGAACGGCAGGTAGGATAGCACAAAATAGACAAAATGTCACCACCGTTTCCCGGAAACGCGGCAGCGTTATCCGGGATCCAGTCCGGATCGCGGCCGTGGTGTGTGAACGGGGCCCCGGCTCTTCGGCCGGGAAACGAAACGCGCTATTTCCGTCCAGGATACCTAATGAACCTTTTCATTCGTCGGCGCGCTGGACGAAGGAGGCGGTCGCCTTGCGGCCGCTTGGCCCGCCCCTAAGTCGCTTGCTGAACCGATTGCCCATGCAGGAGAGTTGCCGTGCCTTACAAGTCCTTCGGATTTACCGACCATCAGCTGATGATCCGCGATGCGATTGTCGGCCTCATGGAGCGGGAATTGCCGCCGGAACGGATCGAGGCGCTGGAGAAGGCTTCCGCCTATCCGGAGGACGCGTTTCAGGTCCTCGCGCGCGAAGGTTGGCTCGGGCTGCCCTATCCGGAGGAGCTCGGCGGCGCGGCGGCGTCCTATAAGGATATGGCGGTGTTCATCGAGGCGCTGGCCTATGTCCACCCGGGAATCACCTCCGCCTATATGACGACGGTGATCTACGGCGGCATGCAGCTGGCGCGGAACGGCAATGCCTGGATGCAGGGCGAACTCCTGCCGGAGCTGCTCGCGGGGCGTCTAAAAATGGCGATCGCGATGTCGGAACCGTCGGGCGGCTCGGACCTGGCGCGGATCAAGACCCGCGCGGTGCCGGACGGCGCGGATTGGGTGCTCTCGGGCCAGAAGGTCTATATCACCAACGCCCATGTCGCCGACCGGCTGGTGGTCGCGGCCAAGACCGATCCCGAGGCGGGGCGGCGCGGCATGTCGCTGCTGCTGGTCGACACCAAGGCGCCGGGCGTGGAAATCCGGCCGATGGACCCCTTGGGCCGGCGCACCAGCCTGCCGAACGAGGTGTTCTTCGACGAGGTCCGGGTCGCCGGGCGCGAGGTGATCGGCAATGTCGGCGACGGATGGAAGCTGCTGATGCCGGGACTCAACCTCGAGCGCCTGCTGCTGGCCGCCGCCAGCGCGGGGCAGTGCCTCAAGATCGTCGAGCTGGCCCGCGGCTGGGCGAAAGAGCGCGAGGCATTCGGGCAGGGCATCACCGAATTCCAGGCGGTGGCGCACAAGTTCGCGGAAATGCAGATGATGACGGAGACGGCGCGGCTTCATACCTTTCATGTCGCCGAAATGCTGGACGCGGGCGAAAATCCGGTGATGGAGACCGCCATCGCCAAGACCCTGGCAACCGAACACAATCTCGCGGTGGCCGATATGGCGATGCAGGTCATGGGCGGGGCCGGCTATATGATGGGGCCGGTCGCGCGGCTCTACGCCGACGCCCGGGTCGGGCCCATCGGCGGCGGCACGTCGGAAATCATGCGCAACGTCATCGCCAAGCAGGTGCTGTCCGACTGACCCCTATGACGAAAATGCAACAAGTTGCGGGAATCAGCGTCTCCGCAGACCGTGGCGATTTAATTTCGGTACTTCCTTTCCTGCCTTCATGCTAGAGAAATGGAGCGGCGTGAACGAACGCCGCCCCTTCATTGGAGATATGGAAATGCCGAATAAGTTTGGCGCCCGTTCGTGGCGTCTTCCTCTTCTGACGAGTGTTGCCGCAGCTGCGGCCGGTATGGCGCTGCCCGCTGCGGCCGCGGATGACGCCCGCGTCATCACCAGTTCGAGCGAAAAGGTCAAGGTCCGGATTACCGGCCAGATCAACCGTGCCGTCCTGTTTTACGACGACGATTTCAACGACGGCATCAAGCACGTCGATAACGACTATTCCTCGACCCGGTTCCTCTGGCATGCCGATGCCAAAGTGAACAACGACATCAAGATCGGCGGGCTGATGGAGATCCAGGCCGAGAACAACTCGACCTTCGACACCAACCTCCAGGACACGGAAGGTTCCGGCGATGCCGCAAGCCTGTCGGATCGTTACCTGGAGTTCTGGGTCGATCACAACAAGTTCGGCCGGGTCTATATCGGCAAGGGCGATCCGGGCTCGAACAATTCCTCGCTCAACAACGCCCATGCGAGCGGCGTGATTGCGGCGACGGCGTCGCACAGCCTCGCGGCCGGCGGCATTGCGTTCAAGACCAGCGGGAACAACTGCTCGATCAGCGGCACGACCTGCGTCAACGTTAAGAGCGCGATTTCGGATTTCGATGGATTGACCCGTCAGAACCGCATTCGCTACGACACTCCGGTCTTCGCCGGTTTCCAGGCCCGCGCCAGCCATACGGACGGCGGCGCCTGGGATGCGTCCTTGTGGTACAACGGCAAGGTCTTCGACACCAAGATCAAGGGTGCCATCGCCTACGCCGAATCGTCGAATCAGTCCACGGCCGGCCTCAACGGCGACCAGGTCAATGGGTCGCTCTCGCTGCAACATTCGTCCGGCCTCGGCGTCAGTTTCGCGGCCGGTTACCGTAACCTCGACACGCGGGGTTCGGGCGCGGATCAGCACGATCCGGTGATGGTGTTCTTCGGCGCGAACTACGACCGGAAGTTCAGCGAGCTCGGCGTGACCTCTTTCACGGGCAGCTACCAGCAGGTCAACAGCCTGGCCGCGTCGGGCGATACGGCCAAATCCTGGCAGGTGACGGCGCTGCAAAACATCGATGCCGCGGCATTCGAGGCTTACGCGTCCTATACCCACCACGAACTCGACCGTGACGGGTTCACCTTCGGGGATGTGGATGCCGTGCTTATCGGCGGCCGGATCAAGTTCTAAGAGACCATCGACGCGTTCTTTTCGGGAAAACCGGTCCGCTTCGGCGAACCGGTTTTTTCGTGCGCCAACCGCATCGGCTTGGCGGCTAGCCGACGACCCGCCAACTGCCGTCGGGTTGCTGGCAGACGGTCCGCATTTCCATGCGGACGGCGTCTTCCGCTTGTATCTTTGATTCGATATCGCGGCATCGGTCGCCGTAGTCGGTCACGCGGAGGTCGCCGACAGGCCGCACGTCGCCATGGTTGCCGGATTTCGGATTGCGCCATTCGATCCGGCCGTCCGTCGGGCTTTCGGCTGCCTGACGTACCGCCTCGTCCAGTACGGCCTTATCGTCTTCGAACAGGATGTCGCCGACGTTCCAGCCGATGGCGAGCCCAGCCGTCCCGCCGAGAGCGATCGCGAGGGCGCTTCCGCCGAGTTCCGCGCCGATGATCGTGCCTCCCAGTCCACCCAGAAGGCCCATGCGAACGGCGTCCTGATTCTTCTCGATCCAGGCATTCAGGTCGTTCATCGTCTCGCACCCGCCGAGCGACAGGGCACCGCAGACGACGAGGGCTTTGGCCAGTGCGGATTTCGATCTCCTAGCCATGGGGCGGCTCCTCGGGTCCGGTCAGACTTGTGCGACGATAAACAGACGGCGAAACGGAAACAACGTCTTGCCATCATTCTGCGGCGGGTAGTGCACCAGCACATTCTTCTTATAGGCCGCTTCGAATTCGGATTTTTCCGGCTCTTCCAAGGCGTCCAGAAACGGTTTCAGCCAAGAGCCTTTCACGTATTCCGGAACCGGGTTCTCGCCTTCGAGAATTTGCTGGTATTCGGTCTCCCAAATGTCGAGCGATTTCACCAGCGGCGTCAGCAGGTCATAGTAGAAAGTCGGCGGGCTCGTCGGCTCGTCGCGAATCAGCGGCTCCAGCCGCTCGCGCCAAGCCCCGTCGCGGATGGTCTCGTAGACCGTCGTGTGGGAGCGGGCCATGAAATTGCGGGGCATCTGGATCGCGACGTAGCCGCCCGGCTTGACCCATTTCAACAGCTCGGGAAAGACCGTGGCGTGCCCTTTGACCCATTGCAGGACCGCGTTGGAATACAGCAGGTCGAAGGGTTTATCCGGTTGCCAGCCCGCCAGGTCGGCCTGAATCCATTCCATATCGGGATGCGCCTCGCGGGCCTTCGACAACATCTCCTCGGAACTGTCGAGGCCGACCAGTTTGGCATCGGGCCAGCGCGATTGGAGAAAACCGGTAACATTGCCGGGTCCGCACCCGAGATCGAGGATGGAGGCCGGCGCTTCCATCGGCACCGCCGACAAAAGGTCGATCGCCGGGCGAATGCGGTGTCCGCCGAAAGTCAGATATTGTGCAGGATCCCAGGTCATGAAGCGACTCTTTGCTGTGTTTCGAAGGTACGGGGCTCGAGTCCGAAGGCTTCGGCGATCAGTTCGTAGGACCTTATCCGTGCCGAGAACTCGTAACAATTGGAGAGGATGATGAACTCCTCGACGTCGTAGCGGGTCGCCATCTCCTCGATCTGTGCCTTCACCTTGTCCGGCGTGCCGAAGATCAGGCGCTGGCGGTTCTGCTGGATGCGCTGCAATTCGACCGGCGAATAGGCATGCGCGGCGGCGGTCTCGGGGCTCGGCATCGGGCCGTGCTGGCCACGGTCGGCGCGCAGCCGGTGCAGGTCGCGGCTGGAGACAATGCGCTCCGCTTCCGCATCCGTCTCCGCGCACAGAACGAAAATGCCGATGTTCACGGTCGGCTTGGCGCGGTACTCCGACGGCTGGAAGTTTTCCCGGTAGAGCCTGAGCAGGGCGTCGGTGTCGACGGGATTGATGAAATGCGCATAGGACAATCCCATGCCGAAACGCGCGGCCAGGGTGGTGCTGCCTTCGCTCGACGCGAGAATCCACATCTCCGGGACATGGGTGGCGCTTGGCGTTGCGCGCACGCCCATCAGCGGATGGTCCTTCGGCAGCGTATCGTCGAGAAAGGCCGCGAGATCCCGCACCTTGGCGGGGAAATACTCGATGCCGACCTGTGAGCCGTAGGCCAGTGCGATGGCGGTGCGGTGATCGCTGCCGGGCGCTCTGCCGATGCCGAGGTCGATCCGCCCCGGATACATATTCTCCAGTACCTTGAAATTTTCCGCGACCTTGTAGGGGCTGTAATGGCTGAGCATCACTCCGCCAGACCCGACCCGCATCTCGCGCGTGGCGGCGGCGACGCGGGTGACCATGATCTCCGGTGCCGGGCCCGCGAGCCCGTCCGTTCCGTGGTGTTCCGCCAGCCAGTACCGATGATAGCCGAGCGCTTCGACGCGCTGGGCGAGTTCCACAGTTTCCGCGATGGCGTCCGCGGGCGTCCCGCCCTCACGGATGGGAGATTGATCAAGTACGCTGAGACGGATATTCAGTGGAGTTTCGGTCATGGGCCGGCCACAATAGCCCGGATAGCGCGGGGATAGAAAGAATGAAAATGACGGTAACGGAAGCCGAAGTCCTGGCGCTTCAGGCCTTGGCCTTTGTCGCCGCCGACGAAACGCTGTTGCCGCGTTTCTTGGCATTGACCGGAATGGATGGAACGGATTTGCGCGCCGCCGCGAGCGAAACCGGCACGTTGATCGCCGTGCTCGACTTTCTGATGTTCGACGACGCGTCGGTGATCGCGTTTGCCGAGCACGCGGGGGTGCAACCCGAAGCACCCGGTCAGGCCCGGTTCAGGCTTGCCGGCCCCGAGGTCGATCCGGTTTGACGCTGGTGCTTTTCGGCGCTACCAAGCCGCTCTCCTTCATTTTGGTGGAAACCGATCATGACCGATAACGGCTATGCCAATCCGGATTTGCTCTGGACGCCGGCGCAACTCGCGGCTCGGCTCGGCGATCCGGCGGTGAAGGTCGTCGACGTGCGACCCGGAGAACGCTTCGCCATGGGGCATATTCCCGGTTCCCGGCACTATCCCATCTACGCAATCAACTGCGACGACACGGATGACGCGCCCCTGAACTCTTTCGTGCGCATGTGGGCCTTTCTGCTCGGGAACCGCGGCATCTCGTTCAACGACACCATCGTGATTTGCGGCGAGATTACCGGCATGACGGCGACCCGCGGCTTCTGGTTCCTGGAGTATCTCGGCCATCGCGACGTCCACATTCTCGACGGCGGCTATACGGCCTGGGCGGAGCAGGGACAGCCCACGACGCGCGATGCGGAAGTCGCTGCGGCGGCGCCGTTCCGATTCACGCCCGTGCCGGAAAGAGTGGCGACTTATAAGGATGTCTTAAGGTTGATCGAGGCGGACGACGGGTTGATTTTGGATACCCGTTCGCGTTTGGAGTTTACCGGCGAAGACGTGCGCTCGGCACGCGGTGGAGCAATACCGGGCGCGGTCCATCTGGAATGGGTCGAGAACCTGACCCGGGAGGGCCGGATGAAGCCGGCGGAGGTCCTGCGCCGCCAGTTCGAAGCGAAGGGCGTCACGCCGGATAAGGAAATCGTCGCCTATTGCCAGACCGGATACCGTTCCGCGCATGCCTATACGGCGTTGCGCCTGCTCGGATACGAGAGGGTGCGGAATTATCTCGGGTCTTGGCGCGAGTGGGGCGACAAGACGGAACTCCCCATCCAAACCGGAGACGGTGTCTAGGCCGCCCTTTGGCGCGGCTTAATCGGCGGCGAGATGGCGCCGGCCATTCAAGCTCATCATTCGCTGGAGGGCGGCCAAGGCCACGGCGGACGCCTCGCGGGGATCGTTCGTCTCGGCCTGTTTGGATAAGCATTCTGCCCAGTCCATCTGACCTTCGGCATATGTGCCGTAATCGAGTGTAATCATTTTCCTGCTCCTGCCTTTCTGGCGTCGGTGGAGGGACTATAACGGCGCCTCCGCCCGGGAAATGTGACCGGTGTCACAGAGCCGCCAGAAAATTTCAAAGGGAAGTCGTTGCCGGTTCGCGGTCGATATCCGGAAATTCTTGCCCGGCGTCGTCATCGAGATCGGGGCCCGAATTGAGCGATAGGGCAAGCAGCCGATTGACCGCCATAATCGCCAGCATGGCATGTTCCCTGTCGACGCCTTCATTCTCCAGCTCGGCCCGCGCCGCAAGCGTTTCGGCCCAATTCTGCCTGTCTTCCGGATATCCGCTGATTTCGGTTTTGATCACGCTGTTCGCCTTTCCTGGTCGAATGCAGTTTCCGCTCAATGGCAGGCCCATCTGCACCGCTGCATCCGCATGCGCCGGAATATGCATCTGGCGTGCCATGCGGCGGTCCTTGGTGGACTTGGGGAATTCCTCGGGTTAAACCTGATCGCGGTCCCATCGGTTACGGGGGCCGACCATACAATTCATGCGCTTCTTGCTCGCGATCCGAACGGTCGATGTCGCGGCAGGACTCAATCGACAAGGCGTGCAGGCATGGCTGTGGCAGATATCGCGGCGATCCGCGCCGCCCTCGAGCGGGGAGATTGGGACGAGGCCGAGGAACTGGCCCTCGATGTATTGGCTGTCGATCCGGAGGACGCGCTCATGCGCGCCTATCTTGGGTCTATTTTGCTGCAGAAGGGCGAGACCGAAGACGCTTTGTCGCAGTTTCGCCTGGCCGTCGAAGCGCAGCCGGGAATCGCCGCCTTTCACAACGAACTCGGCACTGCCCTCGCCTATGCCGGCGACCTGACGGGGGCGAAAGCCGTGTTGCGGACGGCCGCCGAGCTGTCGCCCGATCTGCCGGAAATCCAGAACAACCTCGGCAATGTCGAACGGTCCTCGGGCGCCTATCCCTCGGCGGTGGCGTGCTACCGGCGGGCGCTGGAACTGCGCCCCGACTATCCCGAGGCGTGGACCAATCTCGGCGTCGTCCTGCAGGAAACCGACGACCTGGAGGGCGCGAGAGACGCTTACGAGCGGGCCATCGCGATAGACCCGAAGAACGCTTTTGCGCTGACCCATCTCGGCGTCGTATTGGCCACGGCGGGCGATTTGTCCGGGGCGGAAGCCCTGCACAGAGCGGCGATCGAGAGCGATCCCGCCATCGCGGCGGCGCACAGCAATCTCGCGATCGTCTTGAAGGACCAGGGCCAATTGGCGGCGGCTCGCACGGCCTATGAGCGGGCAATGGCCTTGGACGACGGCGATCCCGGCATTCACTCCAATGCGCTGATGGCGCGCTGCTACGAGATCGATATCGACGAGCGGACGCTCTACGCCGCGCATCTCGCCTTTGGCGAAAGATATGAGACGTCCATCGTGACGGCCCCGCCCGCCGCGCCGCGCCAAGAGGGACCGCTGCGGATCGGTTACGTGTCG
The DNA here is from genome assembly GCA_038131165.1 of Rickettsiales bacterium. Lineage (GTDB taxonomy): Bacteria > Pseudomonadota > Alphaproteobacteria > UBA8366 > UBA8366 > UBA6544. The sequence goes on from JAYPOZ010000046.1 coordinate 27,834, forward strand.
GCCGACCTGTACAGCCACTCGGTCGCCTCCTTTATCGCGCCGGTCCTCGAACGTCACGACCGGGGCGGATTTCACGTCACCTGTTATTCCGACGTGGTGGGCGGCGATGAGGTGACGGCCGGTTTGCGCGCGGCGGCGGATGCCTGGCGGGATACCGCCCGGCTCGGCGATCCGGCGCTTCTGAGCCAAATCCAAGCCGATGCAATCGATATCCTGGTGGATCTCGGGGGGCACACGGCGGGCAACAGGCTTGCCGTCTTCGCACAGCGCGCGGCCCCGCTTCAGCTGAGCTGGATCGGCTATCCGGCGACGACGGGGCTGTCGCGGATGGACTACCGACTGACGGATCGCTGGGCCGACCCTCCGGGCGAGGCCGACCGATGGCACAGCGAAACGCTGCTGCGCCTGGAGGGCGGTTTCCTCTGTTACCAGGCGCCCGACGATGCGCCGGCCCCGTCGACCGAACGGAACAGGGACGCCGTGACCTTCGGCTCCTTCAACAATCTCTCCAAGATCAACGAGCCGGTGATCGACGCCTGGGCCGCAATTCTGCGGGCCGTGCCGGACGCGCGGTTGCTGCTGAAGTCCCGCCAGCTGGCGGATGACGGTGTCCGCGGGCGTCTTATCGCGGCATTCGGGTCGCGCGCGGTCGATGCCGGGCGCCTGGATCTGCGCGCCCGCATCGCATCGCGCGCCGAACATCTGGCGCTGTACCATGAGATCGACATCGCGCTCGACACGTTCCCCTATAACGGCACGACCACGACCTGCGAGGCGTTGTGGATGGGCGTGCCGGTCGTGGCGCTGTCGGGCACCCGGCATGCGGGGCGGGTCGGCGCCAGCCTGCTGGCGCGCGCCGGGTGGGAGGCGTGGATTGCCGACAGCCCCGAGCGGTATGTCGCAATCGCGTCGGCTTTGGCCCGCGGGCGCCCAGAGCCCGCGCAGGTCCGGACGCAATTCGGCGCGTCTCAGGTCATGGACGCGGCGCGGTTTACCAAGTCCCTGGAGGAAGACCTCCGCCGCATCTGGCGCCTGCGCCGCGAGACGGCCGAGTGACGGACACGCCGCCCCTGCTGGACCCGGAGACGAACCGGCGCCTATGGCGCATGTCGGGGCCGATGATCCTGGCCAATGTCGCCATTCCCTTGCGCGGCGCCGTCGATACCGCCGTCGTCGGCCATCTCTCGGAGCCGTATTTCCTGGTCGCGGTCGCCACCGGCATGACGATCTTCAATTTCATTTTCTTCGGTTTCAACTGTCTGCGCATGGGCACCACCGCGCCGACGGCCCAGGCGGCCGGTGCCGGCGATCATACGGAGGTGCGCGCCATCCTGTGGCGGGCGCTGGTTCTGTCGGTTCTCATATCGAGCGGACTACTTCTCCTGCAACTGCCGATCATCGACGCGGCGCTTTGGATGATCTCCGCCAGCGCCGAGGCGGAGAGCCACGCGCGGACGTTCTTTCTGATCCGGATTTGGGCGATGCCGGCGGCGCTGGCGACCTATGCGGTGATCGGCTGGCTCTATGGATTGGAAGACGCGCGCGTGCCTCTCGTCCTGCAGATCGCGACCAACGGGATCAATATCGGCCTCGATTTCCTGTTCGTCTTCGGCTTCGGCTGGGGCGTCGCCGGGGTCGCGGCGGCGGGGCTGATTGCGGATTTCGCCGGGCTGGCAATCGCGGCTTTCGTGATCCACCGGCGCCTGCGGCAGCTTGGCGGCGCCTCGCCGTGGTCCCGGGTCATGGATACGGGCCGGATGCGCCGGATGCTGGCCATCAATCGCGACATCTTCTTGCGGACGCTGTGCGTGGTGTCGGTCTCGGCGATTTTCATCGCGAAAAGCGCGGAGCTCGGCGATCTCGAGGCCGCCGCCAATCAGATTCTGCTGAACTTCCTGATGTTCACGTCGTTCGGCATCGACGGGCTGGCCTTCGCGGCGGAAGCGCTGATCGGCGAGGCCGTGGGCCGCCGGGACCGTTACCGCTTCCGCATCGCGGTGCGTGCGGTGTTGTGCTGGACCTTCGTCTTCGGCGTGTTGAACGCCCTGATCTATTGGGTCTTCGGATTGCAGATCGTCTATCTCATGACGGACATCGAAACCGTGCGACGGATGGCCGAAGACTATATCGCCTGGTCGATCGCGATGCCGATCGTCTCGTCCTGGGCCTTCACCTTCGACGGCATATTCATCGGGGCGACGCGGACCAAGACTTTGCGGAATTCCATGTTCGTCGCCTTCGGCGTATTTTTGGTCATGGTTTTCGCCGGCCCGCCGGAATTGGGTAACGATCGACTGTGGCTGGGGTTCTTCCTGTTTCTGACCTTGCGGGGAACCATTCTCGCTTCCCTGTATCCGCGCCTGCAACGCAGTCTCGGGTAGGTCAGTCTTTGCCGAGAACCGCGACCGCTTCCACTTCCGCCGACCATTTGAACTGATCGATCGGGGTGACCGATTGGAGGGTGTATCCGCCGTCGATCAGGATGCGGAGATCGCGCGCCAGCGTGGTTGGATTGCAGGAGACGGCGAGGACGGTCGGGACGGCGGAGGCCGCCAGATACTCCGCCTGCTGGCGGGCGCCGGCCCGGGGCGGGTCGAAGACGACGGCGTCGAAACGGTCGAGTTCGACCGGCATGAGCGGCGACCGCGCGAGGTCCCGGGTCTCCGCCGTCAGCGACCGCCCGGCGGCGGCGCTCTTCATTGCAGCGACCATATCGGCTTCGAGCTCGAACGCGGTCGTCTGCGCGTGTTCCGCCAGCGGGAAGGAGAGGCTCCCGATCCCGGCATAGAGGTCGGCGACCCGACGGGCTTTCCCGGCGGCGTCGCAGACGATCCGCGCGATCGCTTCTTCGCCTTCGACGCTCGGTTGCAGGAAATATTGCCCGGGCAGAGCGACCCGCGCGCCGCCGAGGCGGATTTCCGGGCGGCGGCGCTGCACCAGCGGCTCCGATCCATTGGGGCCGGACCAAGAGAGCCGCGCGATATCGGAGTGCTCCGCGAAGCCGGCGAGCGTTTGACGGACTTCGGCCCGCGGCGGCTCGGCCTTGCGCGACAGGAACAGCAAATCCATCCCCGTCGCCGTCTCGGTGATACGGATGTCTTGGATCGTGCGCGCCAAATCTGTCTTCGCGAGCAGGTCCCGAAGGAGGGGTAAGAGGGCCGCGATCGCGGGCCTGACGACCGGGCATTCCTCAAGATCGACGATCTCCTTGGTTCCGGCCCGGTGCAATCCGATCCGAAGCGGCGCACCCTTGGAGACGGCGAATTCCGCGCGCCTTCGGCTTCCGTCCGGCACCGAAATCGTATCGCCGAGGCAGCTGTCGTCAATCCCGCGATGCCGAAGTGCGGTTTTCACGACCGCGCGTTTGAAGCGGCCGATGCTTTGCGGCGAGAGATGTTGCAGCGCGCAACCGCCACAGGCGGTAAAATGCCGACAGGGCGCCTCGATCCGATCCGTACCCGCTATGAGAATGCTTGAAATTCGCCCGGTCCTACCATCACCGCGCTTGCCTTCGAGCACGACCCGCAACCGGTCGCCGGGCGCGGCAAAAGGAATGTAGAGAGGGGGCGTCAGGTCGGCGATGCCGTCTCCCTTGGCGCCGAGCCGGTCGACTGTGATCTCTTCTACCCGGCCCGGCCCGATAGCGGAATTTTCATGTTTCTTTTGAGACAAGTAAATAACTGTTCCGATTAACTTGGTTCTTAGTTATGATATTACTGTAAAACATAGTAATATGGAGATTCGCAATATCGCGCAGGCGATAGAAGCGGCGGTTGCCCATGTCGTTTACGACTTTTCTAGGTGTTGTCTTCGGATTTGGCTTGTTCATCCTCTCGATAGCGATGAGCACAGACAACTATCTGATATTTTTCAGTTTTTCCAGTGCATTGATGGTGATCGGAGGTACCCTCGCGGCGACTTTGATCGGCCAGGAAGCGCGCTACGTCTGGCTGGCGCTGCGGGGTATCGTCCGCATTTTCATGGTGCAGCGGGTCGGGCGGAACATCCTCAATCGCGAGGTCGGCCGCATCATTCGGTGGGGCTATCTCGTTCAATCCGGCGGTGTTTTGGCCCTGGAGGACGAGGCGGCGAAGGTACATGGCGACGAATTTCTGCATTTTGGGGTCGAATTGATCCTGTCCGGAAATGACGGCGACGAAGTGCGTGAAATTCTGCTGAATGTGGCGGCGACGACATACGAACGGAATACGGTGCAAGCGAACTTGCTGAAACCGACATTCCCCAGATGGCTTCCAAACTCGGCCCATCTGGTAGCCGAACAGGC
>JAYPOZ010000047.1:0-3664 GCA_038131165.1 Rickettsiales bacterium
GTCTTCGACCGGGCGGGCAATCTCGTCTTCACCGACACCTACAATCATTGCATCCGCCGGGTGGACGCCGCCACCGGCCTCATCGACACGCTCGCGGGCACCGGCGAGGCCGGATATTCGGGCGACGGCGGGGCCGGCCGCGCCGCGACGTTCAATCAACCCTACGGGCTCGCGCTCGACGCCTCGGGGGCGATCTATACAGCCGACCGCCTGAACGCCGTGGTCCGGCGGATCGACGTCGCGACCGGGACCGTCACGACATTTGCCGGCACCGGCGAGGCGGGATTCGACGGCGACGGCGGGCCGGCTGACCGCGCCCGACTGGTCGAGCCCAACGGACTTTGCTTCTCGCCGGACGGCAAGCGCTTCTATATCGCCGACGTCGCCGACAACCGGGTGCGCGTCGTCGACACGGCGAGCGGCATCATCTCGACCTTCGCGGGCACCGGGGCCGGGGTCCACGACGGGGACGGCGGCCCTGCGACCGCCGCCGGCGTCTTCGGCGCCCGCGCGGTTCTCGCGCGGCCCAGGGACGGCGCCATCTACATCATGGAGCGCCAGGGCAGCTGCATCCGGCTGGTGGGAACGGATGGGACAATCGAAACGGTCGCCAGCACCGGCGAGACCGGATACGGCGGCGACGGCGGTCCGGCCGCCGCCGCGATCTTCGACCGGCCCAAGGAAATGACCCTGGACAGGGACGGCAACATTCTGGTCGTCGACACCGAGAACCACGCGATCCGGCTGGTCGACTGGCGGGCCGACCGGGTCACGACCGTCGCCGGCACCGGGGAGAGCGGCTATTCCGGCGACGGCCTGCCCGCCACGCAATCGGCGCTCGCCCGCCCGCACGGCGTCGCGGTCGGCCCGGACGGCGCAGTCTATATCGGCGATACAGAAAATCACCGGATCAGAAAACTCTCTCCCGCTTGATCCGGCGGGGCCGAATTCAGCTGGCCGGCGGCGGCGAAAAGACCAATCGGACAAAATCCCGGTACAGCAAGACCTGACGCGGCAGTGCCGCCGGATCCCGCGTCGCCTTTGCCAGCACGATGGCGCCGTCCGCAACCGCTGAAAGCATGTCCGCCAGATCGTCGAGACTGATATCGATGCGCGGCGGGTAGCTCTTGGCTACTTGCTCCAGCATGGCCCGGAACCGGGCCCGCCAGCCGAGGACCGCTTCCGCGTTGATCTCGCAGACTTCCCGGTCAAAGAGCTGTTCGTGATAGCAGATCGAGGCGACCATGCAGCCGGGATGGCCGTTCGGCAGGTCGGCAAAGAGTTCCGCCAGCATCTTCAGCCCGATCAGGAAGCTGTGGAGCGGATCTTCGCTCAACTCGCCGGCGCGGGCGAACACCTCGTCGAAAATCTTGTTGTCTTCCTCGACGTAGCGCTGCAAGAGCGCCTTCGCGAGTTCGGACTTGTCGCTGAAGTGATAGAAGAATCCGCTCTTCGATATACCGACGGCGGCGATCAGCTCGTCGATCGAAGTGCCGCTGAAGCCTTTCGCCAGAACGGCATCCTGCGCCGCGTCCATGATCTGCTGGCGCGTCGGAACGTCCTTCTTGGCTTCTGATCTCGCCATATCCTCGATTCTCCTCGCGGATAACTGTACCGCCGGTACAGTGGAACGGCCCTTCTTACGCCCGACCAGCCAGCAGCTTCAATGGTTTTGTCATAACATATTGAAAATAAATAAAATAATTTTTCTCCATAAGCGCACCATAGGTATACTAGAGGCCATCGGCGGCAATCTGTAGCTATACGCCACCGCCCGGGATGAACATCGTCGTCCAGCGCCGGGCTCTAAAGTTTCGCACATTATTGGGAGACCACAATGTCTACAGATCGCCAGGGCCATGCCCTCTCCGGGGCCACACCGTCAGCCAAAATTCAGTACGACGAGGCCGTCGCCGCCTTCAACATCTATACCGGCGACCCCGTCGCGCTGGCGGAGGCCGCCGTTGCCGAGGCCCCGGCATTCGCGATGGCGCATATACTCCAGGCCTATCTCCTCGCGACCGCGACGGAACCGGCAGCGGCGGAGGCCGCCCGCGCCATCGCCGCGCACGCCCGGACGCTCGAGACGAACGACCGCGAGCGCTCGCTCCTGGCCGCGCTCGATCCCTTGCTCGCCAACAACTGGACCGCCGCAAGCGTCGCCCTCGACCGGCACAACATGCGCCATCCGCTCGATCTGGTAGGCCTTCAGGTCGGACACCTGACGGATTTCTTTCGCGGCAACGCCCGCAACCTGCGCGACCGCATCGCGCGCGCCCTGCCCTTTTGGTCCGAGGATCTGCCGGGATATTCCTTCGTGCTCGGCATGTATGCCTTCGGGTTGGAGGAATCCGGCGATTACGCCCGCGCGGAGGCCTTCGGCCGCGAAGCGGTCGCCCGCGAGCCTCTCGATTGCTGGGCTCATCATGCGGTGGCCCACGTCATGGAGATGCAGGGCCGTTCGGCCGACGGGATCGGATGGATGCAAACGCGCGAGCCGCATTGGTCGACCGACGGAAATTTCATGTGCGTTCACAATTGGCGGCACAAGGCGGTCTTCCATCTCGATCAGGATCAGTCCGCGGACGCCGTGGCGATTTACGACCGGGAAGTCAGAAAGGACAAGAGTGCCACCGCCGCCGATTTGATCGACGCGTCTGCCTTGCTGTGGCGGCTCCATCTGGCGGGCTGCGACGTCGGCGACCGCTGGACCGAGGTCGCCGATTGCTGGGAGGCGCATGCCGACGGCACGCTCTACCCCTTCAACGACTGGCATGCGGCGATGGCCTATCTCGGCGCGGGCCGTCCCGGCGGCGTGGAGCGTCTGGTCGCCCATTACCGCACCGCCGGCGCCTCGTCCGAGACCGCGCGTTGGGCGCGCGAGACCGGCTTGCCGTTGATCGAGGGGTTCGCCGCCTTCTGGCGCGGCGCGCACGAGGAAGCCGTCGCGAAGCTGTATCCCGCACGCTACATCGCCAACAGGTTCGGCGGCAGCCATGCGCAACGCGATGTCATCGACCTGACCCTCGCCGAAGCGGCCCTGCGCGGCGGCCTGTCCGCCGCGGCGGCGTCGCTCGCGAACGAGCGCCTGGCGGCAAAACCGCACAGCCGGGCAAACCGGGCTTTGCGGAGCCGCAGCAGAACGCTCGGGAAGACCACACCGCTGGCGGCATGATCGCCGGGATGCCGGAGTCCGGGGCGAGCTATGGGAAAACAGGTGAGACCCGAACGAACCGCGTCACTCGATCGCGCCGTCGATTTGGCGGATCGATTCGCGAAATTTCGCTTTTCATAAGGCCTCATCCGCCTCAAAGTCGCGGCCAACGTGGGATCACATGGTCAGCAGGATCTTTCTCCTTTGCCACCGCGCCGGTCCCGTCCACATGCCCGGAGATAACGGAATGAAACACCTCACCCTTGCGGGAGCGACCGCCTTGGCGTTCCTCGCTTTTGGAGCTCTCGACGCCGCCGCGCAACAGGCCGGCGCGGAACTCACAGGCCCCGCCGGCCGCTATATGCTGTTCGAAGGCCAGATCGAGGGCATGGGAAACGAAAAGCCGATCCGCGTTCCGATCATGATCGACACCGCGTTCGGCCGAACCTGGGCCCTGCGACAGGGGGCGGACGGCGACCTTATCTGGAAACGGATGACGCTCGAGACCCT
>JAYPOZ010000047.1:3764-31658 GCA_038131165.1 Rickettsiales bacterium
TCCGCTAACAGGGCGACTCGCCGCTCACCGCTTTCCCTCGCACCTCTCTGCGATATCATTATCTGCTGGGTGAAAATCGAGGAGGCTGTGCCGTGCCGTTGGAGACGATGACGATCCTGACGCAGGATCGGATCGATGAGATGAATGCGAAGGGCCTGTGGCCGAAGCCGTTGCTGTTGGATTTAGTGGCGCGAACGGTCGAGGCCACGCCCGATGCGGTGGCGGTCACCGGAATCAACAGCATGCGGGGACGGATCGAGACCGTCTCCTACCGCCAGCTCTGGCGCTACGCCCGGCGCATCGCCGTCGGCCTCGCCGATCTCGGCGTGGAGAAGGGCGAAGTCGTCTCCTTCCAACTGCCGAACTGGTGGCAGTTCGCGGCCCTGCACCTCGCCTGCCTGCAGATCGGCGCCATCACCAATCCGGTGATGCCGATCTTCCGCCAGCGCGAGCTCTCCTTCATGCTGGATTACGCGGAGAGCAAGGTCTTCATCGCGCCGAAACGGTTCCGGGGCTTCGACCATCAGGCGATGGCGGAGGAGCTGCGCCCGAATCTCCCGAACCTGGAGCATATCTTCATCCTCGACGGCGAGGGCGACGCTTCCTTCGAGGCCCGGTTCCTGGACCGGCGCTGGGAGGACGAGCCCGGCGCGGACGATCTTCTGGCGGCGCGCCGGCCCGACCCGAACGACATCATCGAATTGCTCTACACCTCCGGCACGTCCGGCGTGCCCAAGGGCGTGCTGCACACCTCGAACACGCTGATCAGCCTCGTTACCACGGGGCGCGACCGGCTCGGCCTGACATCCGACGATGTCGTCTTCATGCCCTCTCCGATGGCGCATCAGACGGGGTTCGTCTACGGCATGCACATGGCCTTCCTGCTGGGCACGAAACTCGTGCTGCAGGATATCTGGTCGGGCGACGTCGCGGCCCAGCGCATCAGCGACGAGGGCGCCACCTACACCATGGCCTCGACACCGTTTCTGGCCGACCTGGCGGGCACGGCGGCGCTCGAGCGCTGCGACGTCTCCCGCTTCCGCATGTTCTGCTCCGCCGGCGCGCCGATCCCGCGCATCCTGGTGGAGAACGCTTCGAAACGGCTCGGCGCCAAGATTCTTTCGGGATGGGGGATGACCGAGAACGGCCTCGTCACCACGACCCGGCCCGACGACGCGCCCGAGAAAATTTCGACGACCGACGGCGCCGCCGTCGACCACAACGCCGTGCGCATCGTCGACGTGGACGGCCACCCGGTGCCGCCCGATACCGAGGGCCGCCTGCAGGCGCGCAGCATCGGCATGTTCGTGGGCTATCTGAAACGGCCCGACGCCTACGAGGAATACGACGGCTGGTTCGAGACCGGCGACCTCGCGCGCATGGATGCCGACGGCTATATCCGCATCGTCGGCCGCGCCAAGGACATCGTCATCCGCGGCGGCGAGAACATTCCCGTCGTCGAGGTCGAGGACCTGCTCTACCGCCATCCCGCGGTCGAAGCCTGCGCCATCGTCGCCATGCCGGACGAGCGCCTCGGCGAGCGCGCCTGCGCCTTCGTGCAGCCGAAGCCCGGCGCCAGCTTCACCTTCGACGACATGATCGCGCATCTCACCGCCGCCGAGATGTCGAAGACCTACCTGCCGGAGAAGCTGGAGATCGTCGAGGAATTCCCCCGCACCGCGAGCGGCAAGATCCAGAAATTCGAACTGCGGGAAATCGCCAAAACGTTCTCCCTGTAACCCATTGCATTCAGAATCGAGGACACCATGAACGGCGCCGAAAGCCTCGTCCGCAGCCTGGTCGCAGCGGGAGTCGACCATGTCTTCACCAATCCCGGCTCGACCGAGATGGAGATCATCAAGGAATTCGATGCGGTACCGGAGTTCCGGCCCGTGCTCGGCTTGTTCGAAGGGGTGTGCACCGGCGCGGCCGACGGCTACGCGCGCATGACCGGCAGGCCCGCGGCGACGCTGCTGCATGTCGGCCCCGGCCTCGCCAACGGGCTGGCCAATCTCCACAACGCCAAACGCGCCTACAGTCCCGTCGTCAACATGGCGGGCGACTATCCGAGCTATCACAGCCCGCACGACCCGCTGCTGTCCGCCAATCTGGAAATGCTCGCGGGCGCGATGTCGTTCTGGACCCGCCGCGCCACCAGCCCGGCGTCGGTGGGACAGGATGCCGCCGACGCGGTCGCGGCCGCCCATCAAGGGCAGGTCGCGACCCTGATCGTGCCCCAGGACGCGACCTGGGGCGACGGCGCCGTGCCGGCCCCGGCGCCGCAGATCGCGCCGCGCGGTCGCGCGTCCGACGCAGAGATAGAACGGGTCGCCGCTGCCATCGCCGGCGACGAGACCGCCATCCTGCTGGTCAACGGCAGCGGATTGTCGGAGCGCGGCCTCGCCGCGGCCAACCGGATCGTCGCCAAGACCGGCTGCCGGTTGATGGTCGAGGTCTTTGCCGCACGGATGGCGCGGGGTGCTGGGCGCGGTCCCTTCGGCCCGTTGCCGGGCGATCAGCCGATTGCGCTGGAGACCCTCGGCTCGGCCCGGAACGTCGTGCTCGCCGGCACCAAGCCGCCGGTCGCCTATCTCGCCTATGAAGGCTATCCGAGCCTGTTGATCCCGGAAAGCGTGCCGACCCACCAGATCGCCGGGCCCGCGGACGACGCCGAAGGCGCGCTCGAAGCGCTGGCGGTGGCACTGGACGCGACGGCTCCCGGACAATCCTACGAAGCGGCCGTGCCGGACCGCCCGACCGGGCCGCTCAACCCGAAGAGCATCGGCGCCGCCATAGGCGCCTTGCTGCCGGAGCACGCCATCGTCGCCGCCGAAACCACGACCTCGGCCGGCCCCATCTTCGGCCATACCAGGGGTGCGCCCCCGCACGATTGGCTCGGCCTCACCGGCGGCTCGATCGGCCAGGCGCTGCCGCTCGCCATCGGCGCCGCCGTGGCCTGTCCCGGGCGCAAGGTGCTGTGCCTGCAGTCGGACGGCGGCGGCATGTACACCAACCAGTCGCTCTGGACCCATGCCCGCGAAGGGCTGGATATCGTCACCGTCATCCTGACCAACCGGCGCTATAAGATTCTCGAGCACGAATATTTCAAGACCGGCGCCAACACGCTCGGCCCCAAGGCCGAAACCTTGTTCGACATCGGCAATCCCGACATCGACTGGGCCCATCTGGCGGCCGGGATGGGGGTCGAGAGCCGCCGGGCGGAGACGGCGGAAGAATTCACCGCCCAGCTCGAACGCGCCTTCGCCGCCGACGGCCCTCAGCTCATCGACGCGGTATTTTCGGCCTAGGCCGAACAGCAGGAGGAAATCGAAGCATGGTTCATCTCGGCTTTTTTGCGATGCCGCTGCACCCCAAGGAACGGGTGTACCGGGAGGTGATGGAGGAAAACCGCGAGGCGGTGATCCTGGCGGACAAACTGGGCTTCACCGAGGCATGGATCGGCGAGCATCAGACCTCGGTCTCGGAGCCGATCACGGACCCCTACCTGTTCATGGCGACGCTGATCCACCAGACCCGGAACATCAAGTTCGGCACGGCGGTGTTGAACCTCTCCTACCACCATCCGGTCAAACTGGCGATGCAGATCGCGATGTTCGACCAGATCAGCGGCGGCCGCACGCTGGTCGGCATCGGGCCCGGCGGACTGATCAGCGATTCGGAAATATTCGAGGTGGACCGCGAGCGCTCCTACGAGATGATGGTGGAATGCGTCGACATCATGGAGCTGCTGTGGACGCAGGACGCGCCGATCGACTTCAAGGGCGCGTTCTGGAACGTGATCCTGAAGGAGTTTATCGAGGATGCGGTTGGCGTCGGGCGCATGCCGAAGCCCTTGCAGCGGCCAAAGCCGCCGATCGCCTATGCGATGCGGAGCCCGAAGTCCGGTGCCTCGAAACTATTGGCGGAGCGCGACTGGATTCCGATCTCGGGGAATTTCGTGCCTTCCGGATTCATCAAGAGCCAGTGGGAAGATTACTGCAATCAGAGAGAGCTTCTCGGCAAACGGCCGGACCCCGAAAATTGGCGCGCCGGGCGCAGCGTCCTGGTCGCGGAGAGCAACGCCCAGGCAGAGGAATACGTGAGCCAGGCCGAAGGCGGATTTCGGCATTACTTCCACTATCTGCGGACCTTGGAGGCCAAGCGGAACATGATGGACGCGACGGCGCAGCAGCGCGAGGCGTTCGTCGCCGGCCAGGTCAACGAGGCGTTGGAAGACCAGGTCATCGCCGGCGACGCGGACACAGTGCTGGAGAAGCTGATCGCCTATCGCGACGAGGTGGGCCCCTTCGGCACGCTGCTGATGACCGGGCACGATTGGGACGACAAGGAGTTGTGGCAAGGCTCGATGCGCCGCCTCGCCGAAGACGTGATGCCGCGCTTCAGCCAGCATGCCGGGGCGACGGATATCCGCTACTGAGCGAAAAAAGCGGCGGTCCGAAGACCGCCGCAAGTCCGGGGAGGGAGGAGATCCCACTGGCGGCAGGGAGATACCGCACGCTTTTATCTATGCTAGAGTTAGGCGGATTTTTTCCGCACCCGCGTTAAATATTCTTGCGAAAGGATATCCGCCATGAGCCAAGACCTTGATCTCGAACCCTTCTGGTGGGAGGCCGCTCCCCGCCGAGAACTGGCCGAAGCGCCGCTGCCGGCCGAGGCCGATGTCGCGGTCGTCGGCTCCGGCTTTGCCGGCACCAGCGCCGCCATTGTATTGGCCCGGGCCGGGCGCAAGGTCGCCGTACTGGAGAAGGACCGCCCCGGGGAAGGCGCTTCGAGCCGCAACGGCGGCATCGCCAGCGGCAACCTGCGCATGACCTTCGGCACCATGATCAAGACCTATGGCCTGGAGCGCGCGAAAATCATCTACGGCGAAGGCAATGCCGCGCGCGAGGACCTGAAGCGCTTCGTCGAGCAGGAGAAGATCGACTGCGACTATCAGGAAGTCGGGCGCTGGACCGGCGCCTACCGGCCCAAACACTACGAGGCCCAGGCCCGCGAGGCGGAGTTCCTGAATCAGCATTTCGATACCGGCGCCTATATGGTCGCAAAGGCCGACCAGCACCAGGAGATCGGCAGCGACCTCTATCACGGCGGCCAGATCCGGCCCGACATTCACGGCGTGCATCCGGGCAAGCTGCATCACGGCATGCTGGAACGGGCGATGGAGGCGGGCGTCGAGGTCCATAACCGCACCGAAGTCACCGGTATCCAGCGCGACGGCGACCGCTTCGAGGTGCGCACCAGCCGCGGCACCATCAAGGCGCGACATGTCATCGTCGCGACCAACGGCTACACCGGAAAGGCAACGCCCTGGCTGCAGCGCCGCGTGATCCCGATCCCGAGCCAGATCATCGCGACCGAGCCGCTCGGCAAGGAGGTGATGGACCGGCTGATGCCGAAGAAGCGCATGCTCGGCGAATCGCGGAACCTCTATAATTATTTCCGCCCCTCGCCCGATGGCACCCGCATCGTCTTCGGCGGCAAGGCCGGGACGATCACCGACGATTCGATCGAGAAGTCCCGGCATCTGAAGAAGGTACTCGTCGAAATTTTCCCGGAGCTGAAGGATGTCGGCCTCACCCACTCGTGGTGGGGCTATACCGGATTCACCTTCGACTACATGCCGAAGCTCGTGGTCAACGACGGGGTGCACTACGCCACCGGGTTCTGCGGCTCCGGCGTCGTTTGGGCGCGCTGGCTCGGCACCAAGGCCGCTCATTCGATCGTCGGCAACCGGGAAGCCGAAACCGCCTTCGCGGCGGACGACTTCGTTACCAAGCCGCTCTATTTCGGCCGACCCTGGTTCCTGCCGATGGTCTATTTCTGGTACGGCATGAAGGACCGCATGGGGATGTAGGCGGCGGACGAACAGCGGGCGCTGGGACCAAAAGCGCCGCCTCAGGAAACGCCGAAATACGCCTCCGCATTGCGCCGCAGGACTTTTTCGACGATTTCGTCGGAATACCCCAGCTGCTGCCAGTCGGCCACCACCTTCGGATACTCCAGGCAGGGGAAGTCGCAGCCGAACATCACGCGGTCCTGCAGGCGCGTACCGATCTCCCGCTGCAATTCCGGCGAGAACTGGCGCGGCCCCCAGCCGTGCAATTCGTAGCTGACGTTGCCCTTGTGCAGCAGCACCGCGATCATCTCGTCCTGCCACGGGTAGGCGGGACGCGCGGCCAGGATGCGCAGTTCCGGAAATTTTGCGGCGGCGATGTCGATGTGCCGCGGATGGCCGTCGTCAAGGATGAGGCCCTGGCCGCCCGGCGTGCCCTGGCCGATGCCGGTCAGCCCGGTCATGATCATCACCGGCGTGTCGGTCTCGATGGCCATTTCATAGAACGGGAACCAACGCGGATCGCTTGCCGGCACGCCGACGCCCTGGCCGGACACCGCGAAGGCAACAAAGCCGGCGTCGGCGTCTTGGGCGCGGCGGAACTCCTCCAGCGATTCCTCGCAACGGCGCGGGTCGAACATCAGCCAGTGGCCGAAGATGACGTCCCGATTGCGCCGCGCCACGTCGAAGGCGTAGTCGTGATACGCGCGAATTTCCTCGATCGGCAGCATCTTGTGGAACGCCAGGTCGAGGATCACCCGCACGTTGTGCTGGCGCCAGTAGTCGGTCATCTCGTCCTCGCCCCAATGGCGGCCTTTGGTGCGCCAGATCTTCTCCTGGCGGGCAAGATCCGCTTCGGTGCGGAAGATATGGGCTTTTTCCGTGGCCCAGTGCGAATGACAATCGAACAGCTGCATCAGAGAATTCCCTCGCCGGCTTTGCGTTGATCCAATAGGCGCCGTGCCTTGCCCTCGCCGCCCGCGGTGTTCGCGAGTTCCGCCAGCGCCCCCTCGTCGTGAAGCGTGATCTCGACGCCGACGCCCAAATCCTCGCGAAGCCGCCGCGACAGCACTTCCGCGAGGCCTTCGCGGCTGGGCGCGGTTCGGCGCACCTCGACACGTACTTCCATCTCGTCGCGAGGCACGCCATCGCTCTCGTCGCGCCGCACCACGCAAATCCATTCTCCGGTGGTGCGCGGATCGCTTTTGATCGCCCGCAAGCAGGCCATCGGGTAGACGTTCACGCCGCGCAGCTTCACCATCGCGTCGCTGCGTCCGAGCATGTGACCCATGCGCCGGAAATGACTGCCGCAATCGCAGCGCGTCGCCGGTTCAATCCGGCCTAGATCGCGTAAATTGTAGCGGATCACCGGCGGCATGCTGCGAAAGAACACCGTGGCGACCAGATTGCCCTGCTCGCCCGGCGGCAGTGGTGCGCCGGTCTCGACATCGACCACCTCCAGGTAGACGCAATCCTCCATCAGATGCATCCCCGCCTGGTGCGTGCATTCGAAGCCCGCCGTGCCGATTTCGTGGGTGCCGTAGGTGTCGTAGATCGGACAGCCCCAGCGGTCCTGCAGGTCGCGGCGCAGCGTCCCGTCGAGATCGGGGCCGAGAAAACTGCGGATGAACTTGGTCTCGAGATCGCGCACGTCCCGGCCGAGTTCGGTCTCGCAGGCCGCGGCCAGCCGCAGCAGGTATTCCGGAAAGCTCGTCCAGAGATTGGTGCCGTAGCGAAACGCGAACTCGAGTTGCTGGCGGCTGCCGGTCACCGCGCCGGTCCCCGTGGTGAGCGGCAGAATGCCGAGATAGTCGTGGCACGCCTTATAGGCGAGCCAGGGCGCGTTCGCGAGGGAGCAGGTCATCGGAATCTGCATCACGTCGCCCGGGCGCGCGCCCTGGATATACATCGCGCGCGCCCCCGCAAGAGCCTGGGTTTCCCAGGCCATCGGTTCGCTCAGGGTGCCACGGGGAATGCCGGTGGTGCCGCCGCTGGTCTGCAGCTTGAACGGCGTCGCCCGCATTGCGTCCGCATCGACGCCGTGGAAGTCCCCGTAAGGCGGCCGACGCTCGAGGCTTTCCTTGATGTCGTCGGAATCGAATGTCGGCAGCCGGGCGATATCGTCGAGAGAGCGGATGTCGCCGGGCTGGAGCCCTGCCGCCTCCCAGCGCTCGCGGTAGAACCGATTTCCCCACCCATGTCCGACAACGGCCAGGAAACGCTCGTTCTGAAGGTCGCGGATACGCTCGGCCGGCCACCGGTAGACGGAGGCGGCGAATACATCGGGCGGGCTGTATTGCCGGCGATAGGCTTCCCAATCGATGGCGTTGCGATACAAGGGCAGTTTCGAATGCGGCAGGTCCGCCAGACCAAACGAATCGGCGTTACCGTTTGATGCGCTGGAAGTCATTGGTGCCGCAATCCTCTCTTGACGCGAAACTCGGAAACAATGCGATCGGTCTCATTCCGTGCCGACCTTATGAAATGAACTCGACCGTTTCCGGCAGGGCTCAAGCACGGTGGGGCCGATATGACCGGTCAATAGCGACTTTCGCTGTCGAATAAGACTGTTTCTATGCAGGATCCTCGCGTAAAACAGCGGCATTCGATCTTCTTGCTTTCAGGTGCCGCAGCGAAAGGGACGCGAGCCAATCGATGTCAAAGCCAATTGTCGGCGTCGTCGGGTCTAAGTATCTCATCAACGATCGCATAGCCGTGCAGCGGGTCGGGGAACGCAATCTCCGGGCGGTGGCGGATGCGGCGGACGCGCTACCGCTCATGTTCGCGGGCACGCCGGAGATTACGGATGTCGGATCGTTGCTCGACACCGTGGACGGCATCCTGCTCACCGGTGGCCGGGCCAATGTCCACCCTTCTCACTTTAACGTAGAACCGCACCCGAGCCACGAACCCTACGACCTGGACCGGGATGCGGTGACGCTGGCGGTCGCGAAGGCCTGTGTCGAAAAGGGCATCCCGATCCTGGGTATCTGCCGCGGCATCCAGGAAATGGGGGTCGCCTTCGGCAGCACGCTGCACCCGGAAATCCGCGACCTGCCGGGCCGGATCAATCACCGCGCACCGCGCCTGGAGAACGGCGAGATACACCCCGATCCGCAGGTCGTCTTCGCCGACCGACACGATGTCCATCTCACCGCCGGCGGAATCTTCGCTCGGCTCTTCGGACGCGAGACGATTCGCGTCAACTCGCTCCATGGCCAAGGCATCCTGGAGCCGGGCGAACGGGTCATTGTCGAAGGCCTGGCCGAGGACGGCACGATCGAGGCCATCCGCATTGCCGATGCGCGAGGATTTGCCCTGGGAGTTCAGTGGCACGCGGAGCACGATCCGCAGACCAATCCGATAAACCGCGATCTGTTCCGCGCCTTCGGCGATGCCATCCGAAATTGCAAGCGAGCGGCCTGACGGGGGCCGAATCGGCGCGGCTCGAAATCCGGGCGTTACTTGCCGGCTTCTTCGATCTGGCGGCGCGCCTCTTCGTTCACCTTTCCGGAGAACTTCGACACCATGTTGGTGATCTCCGACGCCATGTCCGTGGAATCCTTGTCCGGATTGAAACCAGCGAGAATGGCTTGCGACAGGGGCTTCAACAGTTCGACGTCCTTGCGGTTGGGTTTGCGCCAATTGCCGCGGATCGAATCCGCGACGCCGCTCAAGGTCTGGCACAGATCGCCGACATGCTCGAAACGCGAGCCCGACAGCAGCGCTTCGACCTCGGTGGTCACTTCCGCCAGCCGGCCCACATGGACGCGAATCTCGGGCGTTATCTTGCCTTCCTGATATGCCGGAAAGATCATCCCGACCAGGAAACTGATCTGATAGGAATGGCGGATCAGGCGTTGATCGTTGATCTCCGACATGACGGCGCCGACCGCGGAGCGGAGTTCGGCGGCGCTGACCGGCTCGCCCAGAGCTTTCGAGCGCAGCGTGTTCGGTACGTCGATGAGCGGAATGCCGTCATTCGCATCCCGTCCCGCGTCGCGGCGACGGTCCGGCCCGATATAATCGCTGGTCACAACAAACGGCTTCCGGCGCGCTACGAGCGTTTTGATCCGCCCGAACAGGTCGGACGGCGAGATCGGCGCCGCCAGAATATCGTCCACACCGCACGCGGCCGCTTTGCGGATGATGTCCGCATTGGCATCCCAGGTCAGCATGATCACCGGCACAAACGGGTTTTCGCCGAGCATCCCGCGCCGCATTTTCGAGACCAGCTCGAATATGTCGCCGCCGGGAATCTTCGTGTCAGTGATCAGAAGGTCGGGCAGACCCGCGACCATCTGCGTTTCAATGGATTTGAGATCGGCGCAATCGTGGACCGAGCGATAACCGGAAGCGGTCATCGCACCACGTATCAATCGCCTTGTTTCTGACTTCGGGTCCCCCAACACGACCACGATGTCGCCAACATTCGGCTTAGCCATCGGCTTATACAAACCCCGCCCGTCGAATTGTGGGTTTATAAAAGCCAACTATTTGCGGAAGGCCAAACCGCCAGACACG
This sequence comes from Rickettsiales bacterium, assembly GCA_038131165.1. GTDB lineage: Bacteria > Pseudomonadota > Alphaproteobacteria > UBA8366 > UBA8366 > UBA6544. The sequence goes on from JAYPOZ010000047.1 coordinate 14,143, forward strand.
ATTACTCGTTAACCATAAATAACAAATCTGTTCTCTATAGTTACGGGACCCCGCCGATTGGCGTCATCCCTCGCCGGTGAAATCGGGTTTCCTTTTTTCGGCAAAGGCGGCGATGCCCTCGCTTCCGTCGCGGCCGGCGGCGAGGGAGGAAATCGAGCGCGATTCGAGCTCCATCTGCGTCTCGAGGCTCTCCTTGAAGGTTCCTTCGAGCAGGCGTTTCACAGCGCCGTAGGCTTGTGTCGGTCCGGCGGCGAACGCTCTTGCCTGCGCCTCGGCGGCCGCCATCAGCTCGCTGTCCGCAACCACACGGTCGACAATTCCGTAATCGGCCGCCTCCGCCGCGCTCAGCACCCGATTGGTCAGCATCAATTCCTTGGCGCGCCGCAGACCGATGAAGCGCGGCAGCAAATAGGTCGAGCTGCCATCCGGCGACAGGCCCGCCGCCGTATAAGCCAAAGTAAACTTCGCGGATTCCGCCGCGAAGGCGACGTCGCCCGAAATCGCAAAGCTGAAACCGCCGCCGGCAGCCGTCCCGTTGATTGCCATGACAACCGGCGCGTCCATTCGATTGAAGATCGAGATTGCCCGGTGGAAATACATCGTGACCCGCATCAGGAGCGGCTCGGTCCCCTCTTCCGACGTGTGAAAGAACTTGAGATCGCCGCCGGCGCAAAACATTCGCCCCTTGCCGGTGATCAACACGGCACGCACGGCCGCGTCTTGGTCGCAATCCATCGCGGTCCGGTGCAGTTCCTCCGCCATCTCCAGGTCGAGCGCATTCGCATCGTCCGGCCGGTTGAGCGTGATGTAGGCCACGCCGTCGCGTTTCTCGAAGATGATGGAATTGTAGCCCATGGCGGTCTGTCCTTTACTGATGATCCGAATGCCGGCCCGTGCGGATCAACATAGGCTCCCCCGCGCGGGCGGCCAATCCGGGCCGGACGAGTTCGCGAAATTTTGTCGCCGCCGCGCGCGCGCCGCTCTAGATTGACTACCGTCACCGCACGTCGTCGAGGATCAGGACCTTGCAAACAGCCGAACGCATGCCCCCGGGCGATCTTCTGCCATCCGACCATCCCGCCCCCCATGGGGGACCGATCGACAGTCCGGGCGCCTGGTACGGCCCGGATCTGCAGGCTCGCGACGATTGGCAGTACGCGCTCTGCGAGCGGGAGCGGTCGGAGCTGCTGGACGCCACCCGCCGCGCCCGCGCCAGCCATGACGAGATCATCGACATTTCGCGGCGCGACTTCGTTCTGCCCAGTTTCGGCCCGACGCTGCAGGCGCTCAAGGGCGAGATTCTCCACGGCCGCGGCTTCGTCCTGTTGCGGGGCCTGCCGATCGAAGACCTCTCCTTCGCCGAAATCGCGACATTGTATTGGGGGCTCGGCACCCATATCGGCAGCGCCCGTTCGCAAAACACCCGGGGCCACCTGCTGGGCCACGTGATCGATCTCGGCGATGCCTTCGACAATCAGAGCGTTCGCGGTTATCTCACCAACCGGCACCTCCACTACCACTGCGATTCGGTCGATATCGTCGGCCTCATGTGCTTGCGGAAAGCCAAGGAAGGCGGCCATAGCTCCATCGTCAGTTCCTATACGATCCATAACGAGATGTGGCGCCGCCGGCCGGACCTGGCGCGCGCCCTCTACGGGCCGATTGCCCGCGACCGGCGCGACGAAATTCCGCCGGGAAAAGGCCCTTGGTACGAACTACCGGTCTTCAATTTCCATCGGGACCGCCTCGCGATCAATTACCTGCGCACTCATATCGACATGTCGCAGCGCCACGCCGACGCGCTGCGCATGAGCGACGCGGTCGTCGAGGCCCTCGACCTGGTGCACGAGCTGGCAAACGACCCGGGCCTGCATCTGATGATGCAGTTCGAGCCGGGCGACGTGCAGCTGCTGCACAACCACCAGATTCTGCACGACCGCACGGCCTATGAGGACTGGCCGGAGGAAGACCGCAAGCGCTATCTGTTGCGGCTCTGGCTTTCGCCGCCGGACGGCATCGACCTGCCCGAAGCCTTTGCCGGCCGCTACAACAGCGTCGAGGCAGGAAACCGGGGCGGCGTGGTCGTCGCCGGGATGGAGCATCAGGTCCCGCTGACACCGATGTAGGGAGAAACCATGCTTTTTCTGGTCATCAGCACGCCGGTCCCGACCCGCCCGTCGGAAGTCCGCGAACACCGCAAGAAGTACTGGCCCTGGGCCCAGGACAAGCTCGACCGTGGCCTCGCCAAATCCTTCTACGCCCGCACCGGGCGCGGCGCGGTGGCCGTCTTCGATGTCGATTCGAACGAGACCCTGCACGGCTTGCTCAACGAATGGGCGGAAATCGTGCCGGCCGAATTCGACATCTATCCGTTGATCGATCCGGATGCGATCAAGTCCTTCCTCGGCGCCTCCGACTAGACGACGCCTTTCGCCCGCAGCTCGGCAAGGCGCTCCGGCGTGAGCCCTAGCAATTCCGCGTAGACCTCGTCGTTATGCTCGCCGAGCGCGGGGCCAGCGCGGCGGACGGCGCCCGGCGCATCGCGGAGTTTCGGCACGATCCCCTGCATGCGAACGGTACCGAGCTCGGAATCCTCGACCGGCACGATATTCTCCCGCGCCGCGAAATGCGGGTCCTCGAACGCGTCCTTCGCCGTGAACACGAGGCTGAAGGCGACGCCCCCTTCGCTGAGCAGCTTGGAGACATGGGGGAAGTCGTTGGCGGCGTACCAGGCCGTGACGATTTCCTCCAGGGCCTCAGCGTTGGCGACCCGGTCGGCGTTCGTGCGAAAGCGCGGATCCTCGATCAGCTCGGGGCGCTCCATCGCACGGGCCAGCCGTTCGTAAACGCTCTGCGTGGACGACGCCAGGGAGACCCAGCGGTTGTCCCGCGTCCGGTAGACGCCGCTCGGCACGGCATATTGGCTGCGGTTGCCGGACCGTTCGCGCACGGCGCCGAGCTGATCGTACTCGATCACCAGAAATTCCAGAATGCGGTGCATCGATTCGTACAGCGACAGGTCGATCTCCTCGCCGCGCGCGGCTGGGTCGGCCAACCGCCGGAAGAGCGCCAGCATCACCGCATAGGCGCCGAAGACGCCGGTGATCCCGTCGGCCACCGGATAGCCCAGGTGAAGCGGCGTGCTGTCCGCCTCGCCGCAGAGATAGGTCAGGCCGGACATCGCCTCGGCGACCCGCGCGAAGCCCGCGTCGCGGCGGCGGGGACCGGTCTGGCCGAAACCGCTCACCCGCAGGACGGTCAAATCCGGATTGATGCGTTGCAGCTCGCCGATCGGCAGCCCCCATTTATCGAGCGTACCCGGGCGGAAATTCTCCACCAGGACATCGAACTTCGGCAGCATCTCCTTGAACAGCGCGAGGCCCTCGGGCGTGCGGATATCGAGGGTGATGCCCCGCTTGTTGCGGTTGGTCACCTTGCCCCAGAGCGACACCCCGTCCTTGAAGGGCGGCAGCGAGCGAATGCCGTCGCTGCCGCTCGGAAGCTCGATCTTGACCACATCGGCGCCAAAGTCGGCCAGCAGCGCCGAACACAGAGGCCCGGCAATAACGGTCGCCAGATCGAGAATGCGCAGCCCGTCGAGTGGCATTGGATTCGCCATACAAATCGTCCCTTTCGAATCGCCCAGAATGGTGAGTGAGCTATGGCATCGGGCGCATTCCGCCATACCCTTTCGCGCTGGCCAAGGCCGGGGCCACACATATGTCCTATTCTAACGGAGAACCATTTCAGGGAAGGATGCGACCATGAAAAGAACAACCAAGCTTCGCGAGTTGATGAAATCCGGCAAGACCATCGTCATACCCGGATGCTATAACGCGGTCAGCGGCAAGATACTCGACAAGATCGGCTTTCCGGCGATCTACATGACCGGCTACGGAACCTCGCTCTCCCTGACCGGCATGCCCGATTGCGGGCTCGCGACGATGACCGAGATGCACCTCAACGCGCGGTATATCTCGAACGCCGTCTCGGTCCCGGTGATTGCCGACGCGGACAACGGTTACGGCAACGCGATCAACGTCATCCGCACGGTCCGGGAATACATCCAGACCGGCGTCGCGGCGATCCATATCGAGGACCAGATCATCCCGAAACGCTGCGGCCATGTCGCCGGCCGTCAGGTCATCCCGCTGGAAGAGGCCGCCGGCAAGTACGCGGCGGCGGACTACGCCCGCAAGGAAATCGACGAGGATTTCGTCATCATCGCGCGGACGGACGCGCGCGGTGCCGTCGGCGGCGGGCTCGACAACGCCATCGAGCGCGCCAACGCCTATCTGAAGGCGGGGGCCGATGCCGCCTTCGTCGAAGGCCCGAAGGATGTGGACGAGGTCAAGCGCATCTGCGCCGAGGTCGAAGGGCCGATCATGTACAATCAGACCGGCATCTCGCCGCGCTTCTCCGAGGAGGAGATGAACGAGCTCGGCATCGCCATGACCATCCTGCCGGGCGCCACCATGCGCATGCAGTTGATGGCGGTATACGACCTCGCCATGGAAATGAAACAGCGCGGGCCGTTGGTCGAGCAGGAATTTAGCCAGAAGTTCAACCAGCATCCGCTCGGCGACTTCCACGGCTTCGCCGGATTCGACGAGGTCATGGAATGGGAACAAAGGTTCATGGGCGAAGCCGAACTGGCGAAATACGAAGGCACCCTCGGCCATCAGCCGAAGGCGGCGGAGTAACCGCATCTCATAGTCACCGTTCGATTACAGGGTGTATGCCTATCTGGCGTGCACCCTGTCGCGGACGTTCGATCGCCGACCGCGACACCCCCCGTTTTGCAAGAACCGACGACGGCGCGCGAACGGCGCGGCGGGATTGGGGCCGCTATCGGAGCCCTAATCGTCGGTCTTTAGTTTCTCAGTTTCAAATTCTGGGCGGTCAGCGCCTCGGCCAGAAGGGCGCCGGTCAGGCGGACGGCCTGGCGCATTTCCGCCTCCGACACCTTGTCGCGCGTGTCCTGCGGGGTCAGCACATGGCGCAGGTTCGATTCCGGCCGGTCGAAGCCGCAGACCAGCCGGAACGCCGGTATCCCGTGGCGCGCGAAATTGTAGTGGTCGGAATTCCGCATCAGGGCGTCGTGCGTGGCGAGCGGCACCCCGGCCAACCGTGCCGAAGGCGCCAAAAAGTCCGCGATATTGGGGAATCCGCTGGTGATCGCAGTCAGATGCGGATCGCCTGCCACCGAATCGAGATTGACGTTGAGCGCGACCTTGGCGCGCTCCGTCTCGGGCAGCGCGTCGACGTAATTCGCCGAGCCCCAAAGCCCCCATTCCTCGACATTGAACAGCATCACCCGCAAACCGCGGCGGAAGGCGCCTGCATGCGGCGCCAGGACCTCGGCGAGCCGCAAGACGGCGGCCAGCCCCGTGGCGTTGTCCATGGCACTCTCGCCGAGCGGATGACCATCGATATGCGCGCTTAGTACCACCCATTCATCGATCGCGCCCGGGAACTCCATAACCAGGTTCTCCGCGACATCCCCATCGGCGGACGCATCGACCATCAAGCGCACGCGGGGAAATCCCTCGGGCGTACGCGCAAGCGCGGCGCCACCCTCCGCCGAAAGCGCCAGGGCCGGGATATCCTCCGGCCGATTGCGCCCCGAAGAGCCGGAAAGCAAGTCATTCCCAACGTTATGATTGGCGATCAGAAAGCCGACCGCGCCGGCCTCGCGGGCCGCATCGTACTTGTAGCGCCGATGCAGCGTGTCTTCCGTGAACATGTACTCGTGACGTACGAGGGGTATGCGCCCTCGAACTTCATCCGCACGCGACTTGAACGCGGCGAGGTCGCCGCGCCCCATATCGACGACCTCGGCCTCGATCCCGCCGGACGGAGTCGAGGGCGACCAGACGAGCGACAGGCAGTCGAGGTCCAACGGCGACGGCGTGAGACGGGTCAAGGAATGAGATTTTCGCTTCCAGCCGTCATAGGCGGTCGGCAGGACCTCGGGCGACCGTCCGAACAGCGTCGTCATGCGCCCTTTCAGATAGGCGACGGCAGCTTTCTCGCTCTCGGTGCCGGAGAACCGTCCGCCCGTATCGCAGAGGGCGTGGAAATCGGCCATCATCGATTCGATGTCTTCAAGCTGCTCCAGTATATCGGAAAATAAAGCCGGCATTCATTCATCCCCCGCGACATAGCCGTAATCCCGCACAGCGCCTTCCGGCGTCACCAAACCCAGGGCCAGATCGCGGGCCACCAGCGCCCGGTCCCGGGTCTTGGGATCGCCGATTCCGCCGCCGCCGGCCTGTACCAGGGTTATTTCGTCGCCGGGCGCCAGCACCTGGGAGCCCTTGGGATGCACCTCCGCACCGTTGACCCGGTGTTGGCGCAAGGCACCCGCCTGCCCACCGAGATAGCCCGGCGGCGCGAAGTCGGTTCGGTTTGCCATCGAAAAGACGGTCATCGGATGGCCGGTATCGTTCCGCAGGGTCATTTCCTGGCCGACGCCGCCCCGGGCCGCGCCGGGCCCGCCGCTGTCGGGGCGCAGCCGTTTGCTGACCACGGTCATGCCGGTGATGGTCTCCCAGACCTCGACCGGCACGGCGGCCATGTTGGACGGGCCGGGCAGACAATCGCGTCCGTCCTGGCCCGACAACGCGCCAAAGCCGCCGGCGACGAAACTGATCGTCGAGACCGGCCGGCCGTCCGGATGGGTCGCCTGGATGGTGATCAGGTCCAGCATCCCGTTATCCGCTTGTATTTTGTCGGGTGCGGCCTCCGCCAAGGCGCCGAAAATCAGACCCGGCACGAAATGTCCGATGGCATGGCGGCCGCCGGTCGGATACGGCGGCTGCGCGTTCAAGAGGCTACCCTCTGGCGCGGATACCGTCACCGGCCGAGTTGCACCTTCGTTGTTCGGCAGGGTCGGAATGGTGATGCATTTGATCGAATAGAGCGACATCGCGTTGGTGTAACAGAATGGTACGTTAATGCCGCGCCGCACGCAGCCGCCGGTGCCTTCGAAATCGATGGAGAGGGTCTCGTCCGCGACCTCGATCCGGCAGGCCAAGGGAATGGGATCGTCGATGGCCTCGATCAAGATCCGATTCTCGTAGACGCCGTTGCGGATCTCCCTGATCTTCTCCCGCATGGCTTGCTCGGACTGGCCGCGGATGGCCGCGCTCAAGGACGACAGGTCGTCGATCCCGTATTCGTCCATGAATTCCAACAACTGCCGCCCACCCACCTCGTTGCAGGTCACGTTGGCCATCAGGTCGCCGATGGTTGCGTCCGGCACCCGGACGTTGGTCCGCACGAGATCGAGGATAAAGGGATCGACCTCGCCCTCCCGCGCCAGCTTACAGATCGGCAGGCGCAGACCCTCGTGGTAGATTTCGGTCGCCGCCGCGCCGAACCCCATGCCGCCGATATCCGGCAAATGGGTGATCGACAGCGTATAGCCGACCAATTCGTCGCCTCTGAACACCGGGCGCATGACGTTGATGTCAAACATATGCCCCGTCCCCATCCAGGGGTCGTTGGTGCAGATCACGTCGCCCGGCCGCAAGGTCTCCGGCGGAAACTTCTCCAGCATGTAGCGCAGCGTCCGGGGCGCGGTGCCGATAAAGACCGGTACCGAATAACTGCCCTGTGCCATCAAGCGGCCGTTCCGGTCCATCATCACCACCGTCAGGTCGTAGCTTTCCGAGACGATGGTGGAGAAAGACGTGCGCACGAGCGTCGAGACGATCTCGTCGGCGATGGAAACGAGGCGGTCCCACAGAATGCCGAGCGAGACGGCATCGTATTCGGGCGGCATGGATGCACTCATCTCTCTATCCCTCCAGCTCGGCGATGACATTGAAGGCGTCATCCACCATGGCCCGGTGGCCGGGCGTGATCAGACAGGTCGATTCACGCTCCTCGATCAGTGCCGGCCCGACGATCTTGGTTCCCGGCGTCAGGCAATAGCGGTCGTAGACCGGCGTCTCGCGGTAGCCGTCCGGCGCAAAATAAACCTGCCGAACCCCTTTTTGCGCCGCCGTCCCGGCATCGGTGCCGGTGCCCTCGATTCTGTATCCGGTCTCCAGCCCCGGGTCGGGCCCGGTGGCCGATACTTTCCAATTGATGATCTCGAGCGGTGCGTCGAGGGTGGCGAAGGTATAGACCTCTGCGTAGCGGGCCTCGAACAATGCGCGCAGGCGGGCGAAGGCATCGGCGGGGTCGCCTTCCGGCAAGGTCACCTGAATCTCGTGGGTCTGGCCGAAATAACGGATATCCAAACGGCGCGCGATCCGGATATCGGTATCCGAGACGCCCGCCTCTTTCAGGAAAGCCGACGCTTCGAGGACAAGCGGCTCGAACATCGCCGTGAATTCCGCAGCGCCGATATCCTCCGCCACCGTCCGACGCGAGCGCGCCAATTCGAAAGCCAGCGGACTCGCGAGCAGGCCCAGCGCCGAGTAGACCCCCGCGCCAATCGGAAAGACGACACGTGGAATCTTCAGTTTTTCGGCGACCGGCATGGCGTGGAGCGGCCCCGACCCGCCGAAGGCGACCATGCTGGCGGAGCGATAGTCGAACCCGCGCTCGGCCGCGTGAATGCGGAACGCGCGGGCGATATCCTCGCTCGCGGTGTCGTGGATGCCCCAGGCCGCGCGCTCCACCGAAAGACCGAGGGGCTCGGCGATCTTCGCCCGGATCGCGGCCTGCGCCGCGTCCCGGTCGAGTGTCATGGCCCCGCCCAGGAAGAATTCCGGATCGAGATAGCCCAAGACCAGATTGGCGTCGCTCAGCGCGGCATTCTCGCCGCCCTGCGCGTAGCACGCGGGCCCCGGATCCGCGCCCGCGCTGCGCGGTCCGACCTTGAGCAAGCCCCTATCGTCGACCGCCGCGATAGATCCGCCGCCCGAGCCTATTTCGATCATGTCGAGGACCGGAATGCGCAGTGGCAGGCCGCTACCGCGCCGGAACTCGTGGACCCGCGCGACTTCCATCTGCTCCGACTTCAACGGCTCGAAATTGCGCACCAGGGCACCTTTCGCCGTCGTGCCGCCGAGATCGAACGACAGAACATCCGGCAGATCGAGCGCCCGCCCCTGCACCGCCGCCATCAGCATGCCTGCCGCCGGACCCGATTCGAGCAGTCGGACCGGAAAGCGCCGCGCCGTCTCGGGTGCCAGCATGCCGCCGCTCGAGGTCATAATGTAGAGCCGACCGCCGAACCCCAGCCCCTTAAGGCCGCCCTCCAATCGTTCCAGATAACGGTCGGCCATCGGTTGCGTATAGGCGTTGATCGCGGTCGTCGTCCAGCGTTCATACTCGCGCATGTTGGGATAGACTTCCGCCGAGGCTGAGACGTAGAGTTCGGGAAACTCGGCCGCCGCGATTTCCGCAACCGCGCGTTCGTGCGCGGGATCGATGTAGCTGTGCAAGAAACAGATCGCGAGCGCCTCGATCCGATGCATCTCGACCAGCTCGCGGATCGCCGCGCGGGCGCCCTCGAGATCGAGCGCGGTTTCGATCCTGCCGTCGAAATGGATACGCTCCCGCACCGGCCGCCGCAAAGGGCGCGGCACGATGGGATCGGGATAACGAATGCGCAGATCGAAGAGGTCGTAACGCTGTTCCAGCCCGGTATCCATGATGTCGCCGAAGCCGTCGGTCACCAGCATTCCGGTGGCAGCACCTCGCCGCTCGATCACCGCATTGGTGACCAGGGTCGTCCCGTGCGCGATGGTGGAGACATCGGAGATCGCCACCCCATTATCGGCCAATAAGGTACCAACACCCTCGATTACCGCCGCCGACGGATCGGCGGGGGTCGTCAGTTGCTTATGGATCGCGAGTTTTCGGCCATTGCCGTCGAGCAAGGCGAAATCGGTGAACGTGCCGCCGATATCCACCCCAATGCGCCAACTCATGCCTGACCTCCCTGCACTCTGAAGCTAACCAGTTGACTTCATGCCCCGCGCGGTCAAGGTATTCCAGCTCTCTCCCCATTGCCGATTGGAGCGTGGCACCCAATGACCGAACGATATAATCCCGACGATCTGATCGAGCGCACGGCTGATTTGTTTGCCGCAGCGGGCCTGGATGCGCCCATCGCCCGCGTCGTCGCGGAGATTCTCGTCGAGGCCGAACTTCTCGGCTACGACACGCACGGCCTGCAATTCATTCCCGCCTATATCGCCGGCATCGAGAACGGCGGCACCGAATGCCAGGGCGAGCCCTCCATCCTTAAGGATGGCGGCAACACGCTGCTGCTCGACGCCCGCGGACTGCCCGGCCAATGGGCCACGGTAAAGGCGCTGGAATGGGCGCTCGAAAGACTGCCGGCACACGGCACCGTCACCGCCGTTCTTCGGCATTGCGGCAATATTTCCTGCCTCGCCACCTATGCGAAGCGGGCCGCCGACCGAGGCGCGATGGCCATCGTCGCCACCTCGGCGCCCGGCAACGGCGTCGTAGCGCCGCCCGGCGGGCGCGAAGGGCGGGTGTCGACCAACCCCATGGCCGTGGGCATTCCGACAAGCGGCTCCCCGATCCTGATCGACACGAGCACCGCCAGCGTCTCCAACCGTCAGGTCGAGCGGGCGCGCCGGGCCGGAAAGCGCTTGCCGGAGGCGATGTTGATCGACGTCGACGGCCGGCCAAGCGACGATCCGGAAACACTCCTCGGCGAGCCCAAGGGCGCCATTCTGCCGGTCGGCGGCATGGCGCTCGGCCACAAGGGCTTTGCCTTCTCGATCCTGGTCGAGGCGCTGACGACATCGCTTGCGGGGGTCGGGCGGGCCGGGCCGGAGCGGGCCGCCGGCAGCAACACGTTCCTCATGCTGATCGATCCCGGCGCGTTCGGCGGCGGCGATGCCTTCCGGGACGAGGCCGGCGCGCTCGCGGCGTGGTGCCGCAGCGCCGCACCGGTCGATCCGGAGCGGCCGGTGCGGATGCCGGGCGACCGGGCCGCGCGCCATTGGGCGGAGCAAATGGCGAACGGCGTGCGCCTGCACGAAGAAGTACCGGGTCTCTATATGCCCGTCTTCGAGCGGTACGGAATCGAACCGCCGAAACCGATCGAACATTAACGTCCTGCCTGGGCGCACGCATCCTTCGACAGGGAGCCCGCGATTTTTTTGCGGTCAACGGCTCCGGCGGTGGGGGCGCCGTTTGTCGCGCCCGCGCGGCGCCTTTGCCCGATCGACGAACTCAACAGGCTTGCGTCGAACCCAGCGAATAAAATTTTCTATCTCCGGATGCGCCCGCAGGGCTTCCGGCGACGGATAGTCCCGCGCCAATTCCCCCTCGCTGAACGTGCGGTGCAGCATGCGGTGGCAGACAACGTGGATGTCGCTCGCGGCACCGCCGCCCTTGAGGCGCGGCACCCAGTGGTGACGGTTCACGCTCGGCCCCTCAATCATCTCGCGCCCGCAAATCGGACACGGCCCGAGGGAGCGCCGCGCGGCGCTGTCTCCGCTCAAGCCCGCCGCCCTACGTGGCGCCGAATTCCTGGAACAGCCGCATGTTCTTTTCGACGTCGTAGGGCTGTTCGGTCAGCGTCTCCGCATCCCACTCGCTGCGCGGCGTCTCGAAGAAATTACCGCCGTAGACATGGATGGCACCGGTCAGGCGAGGAATCGGATTGGTCACCGAGTGAATGATGTCAGGCCCGAGCGGCGCCGCTTCGCCCCGCGACAGATCCTTCGCGCCCGCGGCCTCGATATGGCCGTCCGGCGCCCCCTCGACCCGGCGCCAGAACATATTGTCCTCGCGCCCGGTATAGACGCCGATGACCGCCCACATTTCGTGGTTATGCGGCATGATCGTCATCCAGGGTGCCCAGACGACATTGATGATCGTAAGCTTATCTGAATTATGAATTTTCCGGACCTCGCCGCGCGTCGGCTCCCCCAGCCCCGCCAGGACCGCCGCCGGGTCGGAGACCGCCCGCGCCACGACCTCGCGCGCCGCCACATGGGTCGGGTCTTGCGCGACGGCGGCTTCGCAATCGGCAATGAATTGGTCGACATCGAACATGGTCACCCTCCCTGAAACTATTCGGCCGCGAGCTCCCGCTCGTCGAGCCCGTAGAATTCCGCCGCCGCCTGCGCCGAAATGCGACCGCAGCGCAAATCGTCCAGCACCATCGCCCGGTTCCGCGCCTTCGGATCGCCATAGCCGCCGCCCCCGGAAATCTCGACGATGAAGCGGTCGCCCTTGCGGGTTTCGATATTGGAGGCCGCCGGCACGCGCGTCTCGACACCGTCGCGGACCAGAGCGTAGGAGGACAAGTTCCCCTCTTGTCCGCCGGCGAGCGCCCAGGCGGGTGTGTTGTGCCGGTCGCCGTTGGTGCTGATCAGGATGCCGTCGGCCAGAATGTCGTAGACCCGGCGGAAGCCGAGCCCGCCCCGCCGCGTCCCGGCGCCGCCCGAATCGGGGACCAGCGCGTATTCCGCGATGCGGACGAACTCGTGATCCATCTCGATGGCCTCGACCGGCGTATTGCCGGTGTTGGAGAGCATCTGGGCGATCACTTCGGCGCCGTCGTTCTCTGGACCGGCGCCGTTCCCGCCCATCAGGATTTCCGCGAACATCTCGTACCCGCCGGTCCGCTTGCGGCTCATGGTGATCGCGTTGGTGGTATCGTTGCCCGCGGCCGAGAAGCGCTCCGGCGCCGCCGAGGCCAGCGCCCGCTTTACCGCGGTGGCCGCCCGGTAGGCCGACGACATGCGCCCGCGCACCGGCGCCGGGTGAATGGGGTCGAGGATCGAGCCTTTCCGGGTTGCGATGCGGATCGGGCGATAGGTGCCGTCGTTGGTCGGCACATTCCGCCCGGCCAGCAATCCGAAGACCGTCAGCACGGCGGAATGGGTCGAGGCGACCGGCGCGTTGACGGGCCAGGAGACCTGGTCGTCGCTGGCGCCCATGTCGACGAAGGCCTCGTCGCCCTTGATCTCGACCCGGGCGCGGAGCATCGGCTGCGGCCCTTCCAGGGTCTGGCCGTCGAGGCGATCCTCGCCGAAATACTCGCCGTCCGGCAGGCTTTCGATCGCCGCGCGCAGCATGCGCTCCGAGTAGTCCTGCATCTCGGCCATGCAGGCATGCACCAGTTCCACGCCGTAGCGCGCGAAGAGTTCCTGCAGCAGTTGCCGTCCGCGCAGGACGGCGGAAATCTGGGCGTGAAAGTCGCCGATGATGATGTCCGGCAGCCGCACATTGGCGCGCAGAAACTGCTCAACCGGCCCGTCGCCAAGGTCGCGCTCGACGTCGATCTTCATCGTCGGGATGATGATGCCTTCCTGATAGAGGTCGGTCGCGTTGGCATTCGATCCGGCGACAGCGCCGCCGAGCTCAAGGTGATGGCAGACACTGCCGGTAAACGCGACCAGCTTTTCCTCGAAGAACACCGGCAGGATGAAAATAATATCGTTCAGGTGCTGACCGTTCTCGTAGGGATTGTTGGTCACGAACGCCTCGGTCGGCTTGACCGCCCTGATATCGTATTTCTCCTTCACATAAGGAATGGCGGCGGCAAAGGAGTTCATGTGGATCGGGATCATCTCCGCCTGCGCCACGGTGCGGGCCTCCGCATCCATCACGCAGGTCGAGCAATCCTTGGCTTCGCGCACGATCGAGGAATAGGCGGCGCGCAGCATGATGTCGCCCATTTCCGCCGCGACCGACTTGAACGCCCCGGTGATGACATTGAAATCCGCTGGATCGAGCTGGCTCATGCGTCACTCCTTGAAACGATAATAGCACCTCCCGCGCGCACGTCGAACCGCCAGCCGGGAGGAATCGGCATGCTGGTGGTCGCCTCGACGACGACGGCGGGGCCGTCGGCGCTGAAACCGACCGGCAGGTCCGCACGCCGATAAGTCACATAATCGGCGCTGCCCCCCGCCAGCGAAATGCGCCGCGACGTGCCCGCCTCGGGTGTTCCGCCCGACGGCGGCGCGGCGAGAACCGAGCCGCGCGGCAGACGCGCGGTCAGGCGGAAGGAAATCGCCTCGACCTGGCTTTTCGGGAAACTATGGCCGTATTGGCGCTGATGATGCTCGTGGAACCGCGCGATCAGCCTGTCCGGCCCCGCCGATATGTCGGCGGGCTCGAACGGCACCCGAAGCTCGTAGCCCTGACCCACATAGCGGGCATCGACGGCAAAATCGAGCGCCAGCTCGGACAGCGCATGGCCGAGCGCCCCGAACTCCGCCTCGGCCCGGCGGTGCAGATCGCCGACCCGCTCTTCAAGCGCGCCCGTCTCGAGCTCCGCAAGCCGGGTCGCGCCATCGGCCCGGACATAATCGATTCGGATATCGGCGACCGCCAGTCCAAGCGCGGAGAAAATGCCCGGATGCGGCGGCACCAGGATCGTGTTCATCCCGACCTCCGCCGCCAGAGCCGCAGCAATCAAGGGACCCGCGCCGCCGCAGGGCAACAGCGCGTAGTCGCGCGGATCGAACCCGCGCTGCACACTCACCCGCCGCACCGCCTGCGCCATGTTGGCGATCGCGATCCGATAGACCCGCTCCGCCAGTTCGACGGGCGTCAGATCGAAGACCGCGGAAAGCTCACCCGCCGCTTTTTCCGCCAGATCGGGCCGCAGGACGATGTCGCCCGGCAGCGGGGTCGACGCGTCCAACAAGCCCAGCAAGAGCATCGCATCCGTAAGCGTGAACCGCTCTCCGCCCTTGTCGTAGCAGGCCGGCCCTGGATCGGCGCCCGCGCTTTCCGGCCCCACCTGCAGCATGCCGCCCGGGTCGAGCCGGGCGATGCTGCCGCCGCCGGCGCCGATGGTGACGATATCGGTCATGACCACGTTCAGCGGCAGGCCGTCTACGCTGAATTCCGACGTTCCCTTCACGGTGGTCTGCGGTTGGCCGCCGGTGATCAGGCAGACGTCGCAACTGGTGCCGCCGATATCGATGGAGATCACGTCGAGTACGTCCTCGCGCCGCGCCACTTCCGCTGCCGCGGTGACCGCCGCCGCCGGGCCGGAGACGAACATATTCGCCGCCCGCCGCCGCGCCGTCTCCAGGGGCACCACCCCGCCGTTCGACTGCATGATCAGCGGCGTCCCCGGCACGCCGACTCCGGCCGCGCGCTCCCCGAAACGGGCGAGATAGCGGTCGACGGCCGGCCCCACATAGGCGTCGATCAAGGCCGTGCTGGTGCGCTCGTACTCGCGGTGTTCGGGCGCCACGTCGGATGAGAGCGAGACGCGGATGTCGGGATGTCGCTCGGCGATGATCTGCCCGAGCGCCTGTTCGTGGACCGGGTTGGCATAGGCATGCAACAGACAGACGGCAATCGATTCCGGCGCATGGTCCGCCACGATCCGGTCGATCAGTTCCGCCGTCGCGGCCGCATCGAGCGCGGTCACGACATTCCCGGACGCGTCCAGCCGCTCGTCGATTTCCAGCACCTTGTCGCGGCTCAGCAGAGGTTCCGGCTTCTGATAGAACATGTCATAGACAGTGGACTTATCCTGCCGCTGAATGAACAGGACATCCCGAAATCCCTTGGTCGTGAGCAGGACCGTCGAGGCGCCGCGCCGCTGAATCAACGCATTCGCGGCGATCGTCGAGCCATGCAGAAGTTCCGAGACGCCCTCGGCTTGCGACTCCGTCAGCTGCAGCAATTGTTCCAGCCCCTGCACTGCCGCGACGCTCGGATCGGCCGGCGTCGAGGGCAATTTGTGCACCGTCAGTCGCCCCTCGCCATCCGCCATGACAAGATCGGTGAACGTGCCGCCGACCTCGATACCAACGATCATACTCAAACTCCACTCAATCTCGGTTAGTGTATAGAGCTATGCGGTGGCCGGCGAGAATCCAGCGGTCATGGCGGTTGCCTAGGCATGGCGTTTGCGGCACTTTCAACCCGATAGTTTGTTTTTATTAAATGGGTCAGGAATATTGGAATGCGGTCGCTCACGTCCCTTGTCGAAGGCTATCGGCGGTTTCTCGGCACGCGATACCGCCGCCAGGCGGAGTTGTACCAGAGCCTCTCGGAAACGGGCCAATCGCCGAAAACCATGGTGGTGGCATGCTGCGACAGCCGCGTCGACCCCGCCGTCATATTCGACACCGCGCCCGGCGAATTGTTCGTGGTCCGCAATGTCGCGAATCTGGTGCCGCCTTACGAGCCGCACGGCGATTATCATGGCACCAGCGCGGCGTTGGAATTTGCGGTCACAACCCTCAAGGTAGACCACGTCCTGATCATGGGGCACGCCCAATGCGGCGGGGTCCAGGCTTTTCTAGAGGGTATTTTCGACCCGGATCGCGAGCACGACTTTATCCGCAAATGGGTGTCGATCATGAACCCCGCGCGCGCGGAAGCCTTGCGCCAGGCGCCGCACCGCAGTCCCGCGGAGCTGCAGCAGATGATCGAGTTCGCGGCCGTGCGCCAGTCTTTGGAAAACCTTTCCACATTTCCGTTCGTGAAGGAGCGGCTGGAGGACGGCTCGCTGCAACTGCACGGCGCCTATTTCGGCATCGCCACCGGCGAACTGCTCAGCCTCGATCCGAAAAGCGGGACCTTCGAGAAAATGACCTAGCGCAAGCCGAAGCGCTTCAGCCCGTTCCCAGCGCGACCCGCGCCACATGCGAGGAAGGAGAAAGCTCATGGGAGATTTCGACGAAGAGGCCTTTTTCGACCGCTTCAACACCGTGTGGCAGACCCACGATCTCGACGGGATCGCCGAGATGTTCACCGACGACGCGATTTTCGAGACGTCGTATGGAACGGAACCTTTCGGCAAGCGCGCGGTCGGCAAGGCTGCCGCCGTAGCGCTTGCGAAGGAAGTCTTCACCCGCATGCCGGACGTGCATTTCGAGGAGTTCCGCCGCCTCGCCACCCCGGAATTCGCGGCGGTCGAATCGGTAATGACCGGCACGCTGGACGGCAGCGGCCCCTTCGAACTGCACATCGTCGACCTGCTGACGATCCGCGACGGCAAAGTCGCCGCAAAGCGCACCTACCGGAAGGTGCCGGGATAGGCTTCGGCCGCGACGGCAAGCGACAGATCATGCCGTTGGCAATCCACTCGTTCCGGCCATCGCCTCCGGCTCGCCTTGCTTTTCTGCAGCTAGGCGCCGCGCTCCAGCGCCGCGATCCGGTCCTCTAGCGGTGGGTGGCTGGAAAACAGCGCCTGCACGCGGCCCGCGTCGATGGCGAGGGCGGCGATCTCGTCCGGCAGTTGGCGTTTCACCTGCGACGACTGCAACGCCCTCAACGCGCCGATCATGTTGCGGCGGCCGGCGAGCGTCGCACCGCCCTCGTCGGCGCGGAATTCGCGCCGCCGCGAAAACCACATCACGATCGTCATCGCCAGGATGCCGAAGACCAGCTCCGCGACCATCGAGACGATCCAGAAAGCGGGCCCCTGCCCCCGCTCGACCCTGAAGACCAACCGGTCGACCAGGAAACCCACGACCCGGGACAGAAAGATCACGAAGGTATTCACGACGACCTGAAGAAGCGCCAGCGTCACCATATCGCCGTTCGAGACATGGCTGACTTCATGCCCTAGCACCGCTTCCACC
>JAYPOZ010000048.1:0-31523 GCA_038131165.1 Rickettsiales bacterium
CGTCCACCCGGCGGATGCAATGATTGTAGGTGTCGGTGAAGACGAGATTGCCCGTCCGGTCGAAGACGATATCGAAAGGATTGCTGAGCGCCGCTTCCGTCGCGGGACCGCCGTCCCCGGAATACCCTTCTTGGCCGTTCCCGGCCGCGGTCGTCATGATCCATCCGCCATAGCTCGACCCGGTGTCGTTCATCCGTCTGTTCCTCGGAAAGTTCGCACAGACTAGTAATCTCGGTCCATATGCGGAGAGGCCAAGTCGAGGGATGGGAGGGGCTGCGATGGACAAGGCCAGAGTGGAGCGTTAAACAACCCCTTCCGACCGGGTTGGCTCGAAAGGCAAGAGAGAACAATGGCGGACGAAACGCCGAACACGATCGAGAAGGCGCTGGCGCTCAATCTCGACCCTCTGAAATACGGCACGATCATCGAAATCGGCGCCGGTCAGGAAGTCGCGCGCTGGTTTTTCCAGGCGGGTGCCGCCGCCGGCACCATCGCCAAGACGATGTCCGCCTACGACATGAATTTCAGCGACGCGATCTACGGTGCGTCCTCGGACAAGCGCTATGTCTCGCGCCCCCGTCTCGAAAGGATGCTGGCGCAGGAATACGACCTGATCATTTCGCGCATCAAGAACACCCGCCCGGAAGGCTCCACGTTTTTCGCCTTCGCCAACACGGTGGCGGCGCAGGCTTTCGAGAAACAGGGCGAGTGCCACGGCTGGATGGGCATCCGTCTGCAATCGGCCCCCGACCTGCCGCCCGACGATATCATCCTGCACGTGCGCATGCTCGACGACACCAACCTGGAACAGCAGGACGCGCTGGGCATCCTTGGCGTGAACCTGATCTACGGCGCCTATTTTTATGCCGACGAGCCGGCCCGGCTGATGCGCAGCCTGCTCGACAATCTGAAATGGGGACGGGTCGAGATCGACCTGGTGGAATTCCGGGGCCCCAAGTTCGGCGCCGTCGACAACCGGCTGATGGCGCTCGAACTGGTCAAGGCGCGGCTCACGCCGGCGATCCTGTTCGGCCCCGACTGCAAGGTCGAGATTCCGGCGGAGGCGCTCTACAAACACAGCGTCCTCGGCATGCGCGGCCGTTTCAAGCCGGTGCAGAACGCGGACATGGCGCGCCTCAACCATGCCAAGGAGCTGTTCGTGACCAATCCGGAGGTGGCGCCCGGCTCGACGATCTGCCTTGCGGAAATCACCATGTCGGAGTTGGCGAACGAAGGAGAGATCGACACGGCGGATTTTCTCTCGCGGATCGACCGGCTGTCGAAGCTCGGTTACCACGTCCTGATCTCGGAATTTTTCCGCTTCTTCCGCGTACGTCAGTATCTGGCCCTCTATACCCGCCAGCCGGTGGCTTTCGTCACCGACGTCAATGGTTTCTCGGAGATCATGCGCGAGGATTATTACGAGAGTTTGAACGGCGGTATTCTGGAAGGGCTGGGGCAGTTGTTTCCGCCCTCGACCACCATGTATGTCTGCCCTGCGGCAAATGGCGACGGCGTGGTAAAGCTCGACGACATGCCGATCGAGGAGGCGCTCCGGCCCTTGATCGCGTATCTCCGCGGGCGCGGATTTGTCGCCCCGGCGGACGATTTCGACCCTCGGCAATAGGGAGCGGGGCTGTTTCTCAGTTGGGTTTGATCGATACCCGCCAGTGAATGCGGTCCTCCTCCGGCGGATAATCGGCGGCCGCCTTATGGTAGGTGCAGCGGTTGTCCCAGATCACGACATCGCCCTTGCGCCATTTGTGTCGGTACTGGCCTTCCGGCTGGACCATGTAGCCCGTCAGTTCCTCGATCAGCGCCTCGCTCTCGGCGTCGTCCAGCCCCTCGATCGAGAGGATCTTCCCCGGGTCGAAGTAGAGAGCTTTGCGGCCGGTCTCCGGATGGGTGCGAATGATCGGATGGAGGACTGGCGTCCACGCCCGGTCTTCGGGGTTGAGCAGCTGGGCCGAGAGCTTGCTGCGCCCCGCATAGGTAAAAGCGCCGCGCCGATCGCCGATCCGCCGCTTCAACGCGTCGGGTAGAGCTTCGTAGGCCGCGTACATGCTGGCGAACAGGGTGTCGCCGCCCTGGCTCGGAATTGCGAGGGCATAGAGCTGCGTCGCCTTGAAGGGCACCTCGTCATAGGCGCCGTCGGTATGCCAGTTCTCGCCGCCGCGCGCGTAGACGGCCCGGTTCAAGGATCCGTCGGCATTGAACTTGTCGGTGCCGAGTACGGTGAGTTCCGGATATTTCGGGTGACGGGTACTCTTCGAGGGGTGCTGGTAAAGCGAGCCAAAACGGCGGCTGTACCGGAAGAAATCCTCGACCTCCAGATTCTGCTCGCGCACCGCGATGACGCCGCAGTCGAGCCAGGTCCGGTAAATCACGTCGAATGTGGCTTCGTCGAGTTGGCGGATGTCGACGCCGAGGACTTCCGCGCCGATCTGTCCGCCCAAGCGGTTCACTTCCAGCATCGCGCCCCATCTCCAAGTTCAACATGTCGATCTTCGGAATTGATGGTATTTCGCGGCTGGGTACCGGAAAGCAGCGTATACTTTGCTCGGCTCTCCGCCGTCAAAAGCTCAAGGGCGGATTCAGAGGTTTTCCTGAAGTGTCTGGACCGTTTCGTCGAATGATTACCAAGCTTCCGCCGCATTGAACTCTTCAATCGTCAAGAGTAACGGGACTGAAGATACATCGAACAGCGGTTTCACGGATTCCGCCGATATAAATGAGCATGTCTCGCAAGTGGTCACGTTTTCTTCCGTATTCTTGAAATGCCCGCACTCCAGTTGAGCGAGGTCTGTAATGAATCTTTCGGTGACGTGCCTAATCATATTGAGGCGCTCCAGTCTTCGGCTTCGGCGTGGCGGTTCTCACCGCATCGATCTTTGAAACAGAAGATGATGGAAATCCCCGATCCTTGGAATCGGGGTTATCCCTGAAAGGCGCTAGGGTTTTCCCTATATCGTCCGGCTGCCCGGCGTCAGTCCACGAACCGAATGTCGACGCTTCCCAGCGCGCCGAACTCCGCAACGACTTGGTCGCCGGGCGCGACGGGCAAGACGCCGGTGCACGTTCCGGTGGAGACAATTTCACCCTTCAAGAGGCCGCGTCCGGTCTGCGATCGCCGGTTGGCGAGCCAGTGCAGGACGTTGAGCGGATGGCCGAGCGCGCGGGCGCCGGTGCCTTCTTCGCGCAGGGCGCCATTCGCGCTGACGGAAACCTGATGGGCGGCCAGATCCAACCGGCGCCAATCGGTCACCCAAGCGCCGACCGCGAGCGCGATATTGGCGCCGCAATCCGCCGTCGTCAGCAATCTGCCCTTGCCGCCGAGTCCGCCCGCAAATCGCGAGCCCACCACCTCGATGGCACCGGCGACCGCGTCCACAGCGTCGGAAATCTCGTCGAGGCTGTACTCGGCGGTGCGCGGCGGCAGGTCACGGCCGAGCCGGAGTGCGAATTCGCCCTCGATGGCGGGGGCGTGCGCCGGATCGATCGGTATTTCCGCCGGGCTGATATGCAAGAACCCGTCGAGCACCGGGCTGGCACCGGGCTCCGTGGTGCCGAGAATCCGCTGCGCCTCGGCGCTCGTCGAGCCAACCTTGAAGCCGACGGCCTCCATGCCGGAGAGCGCGACGACCTCTCGCTGCACCGCGAGCGCGGCTTCCATATCGGCCGGGCCACCATCGGCGGGAACAGGGATCGTGCCGCCATGGTGCCGGCACCGCCAAAGCCGTTCGGCGAGGGTGCCTTCGGTCATTACGCCCCCGGCGCGCCGGCCCGGAGGATCGCGGTCTTGGCGGCGTCCACTTCGAATGCGTCGGTCACCGCGACGCCGTAGACCCGTTCCGCGGTCTCGCGGTCGATGAAGCCGGACAGCACGTCCGCTGCGACCGTCTCCGCCGGTCGCGCCATGGGATCGCCGTAGCCGCCGCCGCCCGGCATCTCGACGATCAGCCGGTCGCCCTTCGGGATACCTTGAAAGCCCTTGTTGCGAAGCTCCTCGCCGGACTGGAGGCGCACCCGCCCCTTGGCGCCGTTGTCGCCGCCATCGCGTCCGCGCGCCGGGAAATGCACGCGCTCGAAAGTCGCGAAGATTCCGAAGGGAGCATCCTCGCGGTTGGCGACTTCCATGACCTGGCCGAGACCGCCGCGCTGCTTGCCGGCACCGCCGGAGTTCTCGCGGTATTCCTTCTTCCAGACGACCAGCGGGGTGATCGCCTCGGTGATCTCGACCGGCACGTTGCGCACGCCGCTCGGATACGGCGTCGCCGACAGCCCGTCCTGGCGCGGGCGGGCGCCGGCACCGCCGCTGTGAAAACTCGTCACCATGAAGGGCGATTTGGTCTCCGGCCCGGTCATGCCGTGGCCGGCGCCAAGCTTGAGGTTCCAGAGGTTCGAAGTGCCTTCCGCCGGCACCACGTCGGGCATCGCCTGATGCAGGCAGCCGAAGACCACGTCGGGCAGCATGTGGCCGATGGAGGCGCGGGCGACGACGGCGCAGGGGTGCGGGGCATTGACGATGGTATTCTCGGGCGCGCGTACCTGGATCGCATCCAGCGTTCCGGCGTTGTTCGGGATATCGTTACCGACGATGCATTTGACGCCGAACGAGGTATAGGCCTCGGTGTAGCACATCGGGCAGTTGATGCCGAACTGCGAGACGCCGGAGCTGCCTTCGAAGTCGACGATGATCTCGCCATTGCCGACGGTCAGCCGGGCGACGAGGTCGAGCGGCGCTTCGTAGCCGTCGATCCGCATGGAGGCGGACCAGCTTCCCTTCGGCAGGCGGTTGATCGCATCGGTCATGCCGCGCCGGCTGGTCTCGATGATGTGTTTGCCGAGTTCCTCCAGGTCGTCGAGGCCGTATTCCGACATCATCGCAAGCAGGCGCTTGCTGCCGGTCTCGTTGCAGGCGACGAGGGCATAGATGTCGCCCTCGACCTGGATCGGCTCGCGGACGTTCGCCTTGACCAGATTCAGCAGCCACTCGTCCATCTTGCCCTCGCGCGCGAGCGGCATGATCGGAATGTAAAGCCCTTCGTGATAGACCTGCTTGCTGTCGGAGGATTGGCCGAGCCCGCCGATATCGACCAGATGGCTGGTGCAGGCGAAGAGCGCCACCATGCGGCCATCCTTGAAGGTCGGCGAGACGATGGTCAGGTCGTTCAGATGGCCGGTACCCTTCCAGGGGTCATTGGTGAAATAGGTGTCGCCGTCCTTCATCGTGTGGGCCGGGAAGACGTCGAGGAAATGCTTCACCGCGCGGGCCATCGAATTGATGTGGCCGGGTGTGCCGGTTACGGCCTGCGCCAGCATCTGCCCTTCGAGGTCGAAGACGCCGGCGGAAATATCGCCGGCCTCCCGGCTCGACGTGCTGAAGGCGGTGCGGACCAGCGTCTGCGCCTGTTCCTCGACCACGGAGAGCAGGCGCTTCCACATGACCTGCAGGTTGATCTCGCTCATCGCATCGGCGGTCATGATCGGGCCTCCTTTCGCAGCAGTTCGATTTCGCCCAGGGCATTGAGCCGGGCGCTGAAATTGGGCGGTACCACGGTCGAGGTTTCGTCCTCGGTCAGGATTGCGGGGCCGTCTACGGTGTGCCCGGGGGAAAGCGTGTCGCGCCGGTGGAGCTGGGCCTCGACCGTCTGGCCGGAAGCCGGATCGAAAAGACGTCGGCTCGTCGGCGCGGCGGGCGCCGCCGTATCGGCGACGCCGCCTGCGGGCGCGGGCAACGGTCGTTCCGTCGCCAGCGTCAGGGTCCAGGTCAGCACCTCGACGTTCAGGTTCGGGATGATGCGGGTGAAATGGGCCGCGTAGGCTTCGTCGAACAGCGTTTGCATAAGTTTGACGTCCGCCGCCTCGAAGTCGCGCGACGGCAGTTCCACGGTAATCTCATGGCCCTGGCCGCGATAGCGCATGTAGGCGGTGCGGGTTTCGACGAGCGGTGCGTCCGGCGCGCCCAGGCGGACGACGGCTTCGGCTTCCCGGCGCATGTCGGCGAAGATGCCGTTGACGTAGTCCGGGTCGAAGTCGCGGAGGTCGACCAGCCGCGTGCGCACGACCTCGTAGCCGATCGGCGCCATCAGAAATCCCACCGCCGAGCCGACGCCCGCGCCCTTGGGGACGATGACCCGGTCGATGCCGAGTTTGTCCGCGAGACGCGCCGCGTGGAGCGGGGCGGCGCCGCCGAAGGCGACCAGGGTGCGGTCGGCGGTATCCTTGCCGTGCTCGATGGCGTGGACGCGGGCGGCGTTCGCCATGTTCTCGTTGACGATCTCGTCGATGCCTGCCGCCCCCACCTCCGTCGCGAGGCCCAGGGGCGCCCCGATATTGGTGGCGATGGCCGCCTCGGCACGCTCGGGCGCCAGGGTGATCTTGCCGCCGGCGAAGGTCGAGGGCTCGATCCGTCCCAGGACGACGTCCGCATCGGTCACCGTGGGCGCCTCGCTGCCGCGGTCGTAGCAGGCGGGGCCCGGATCGGAGCCGGCGCTCTTTGGGCCGACCGCGATTTGCTGGAGCGTGTCCAGCGTCGCGATGGAGCCGCCGCCGGCGCCGATCTCCACCATCTCGATCACCGGGATGCGCAACGGCAATCCGCTGCCTTTCAGGAACCGGTAGGCGCGGGCGACCTCGAAGGATCGGGAGATCAGCGGTTTGCAGTCGTCGATCAGCGTGATCTTCGCCGTCGTGCCGCCCATGTCGAAGGACAGGACCTTCTCCAGCCCGTTCTGCGCCGCGATGTTCTGGGCCAGGATCGCGCCGCCCGCGGGGCCGCTCTCGACCAGGCGGATGGGCTGCCGAGAGGCCGTCTCGACGGTGGTGATGCCGCCGCTCGACATCATCAGGAGAAGCGGGCAGGAGAGACCCATTCCGGCCAGACCCGATTCCAGGTGGCCCAGATACCGCGCCATCATCGGCTGCACATAGGCGTTGGCGCAGGCGGTCGACATGCGCTCGTACTCGCGGATTTCCGGACAGACCTCGGAGGAGACGGTGATCGCCACGCCGGGAAGGAGCTTGGCGGCGAGATCGCGGGCGCGTTGTTCGTGATCGGCGTTCATGTAGCTGTGCAGGAAGCAGATCGCGAGCGCTTCGATGCCCTGCTCGCCGAGCGCCCTTGCCTGCTTGGCGAGCCTGTCCTCGTCGAGCGCCAGCAGGACCTCGCCGTCGGTGGCGATCCGCTCCGGGACGCCCAGGCGGCGGTGGCGCGGTACGAGGGGCACGGGCCGTTCCATATACAGGTCGTACTGTTCGAAGCGGTGCTCGTAGGCAATCTCAACCGAATCGCGGAACCCCTCGGTCGCGATCAACCCGGTCACAGCGCCCTTGCGCTCGATCAGAGCGTTGGTGGCGAGGGTGGTGCCGTGAATGACGAGCTCTACGGCATCGGCCGGCGTGCCCGATTCTTCCAGGATGCGCCGGGCGCCTTCGAGCACGGCTTCTTCCGGCGCCGAGGTGGTGGTGAGGAGTTTGGCCTGGTGCTGCCTGCCGTCCTTCTCCAGGACCAGATCGGTGAATGTGCCGCCGATATCGACCGCCAGTTTAGCCCCTCCGGACATGTAGCCTCCTCGTGCTTGGATGGATGGCGATATTGATATCGCTGGCGCCGCCGCCTATTGGTGGAAGGAATCGAGGGGCGAATCGGCATAGAGTCAAGGGGTTGGGCGCAATGAAGGCGGTTTATTGTGTGGCGTTGGCCGAGCGGCCGCAGCTGGAAATCCAGGATATCCCCGTGCCGGCGCCGGGGCCGGGCGAAGTCCGGATCCGCAACGAAGCCTGGGGAGTCAACTTCGTCGACTTTCTGATGTGTCAGGGCGGCTATCAGTTGCGGCCCGATCCGCCGTTCGTGCCGGGCATGGAATCGGCCGGCCGGATTGTCGCCCTGGGCGAGGGGGTCGCGGGCGTGCAGCTCGGCGATGCGGTCATGGCGGGCCATCGGCCGGGTGCGTTCGCGGAGGAGACCTGCGTGGCGCAAGACCGTCTGATCGCGGTGCCGGACGGCTTGCCGATGGAGGCGGCGGCGGGGTTTCGCTCCGCCTTCATCACCGCCTATCACGGCCTGGTGCAAGGCGGGCGTCTGCAGGCGGGAGAGACGCTTCTCGTTCACGGGGCCGCCGGCGGCATGGGGCATGCCGCGGTGCAGGTCGCCAAACGCCTCGGCGCCGTGGTCGTCGCCACGGCGGCGGGCGAGGAAAAGCTGGCCGTCCTGCGGTCCCTTGGTGCCGACCACGCGCTCGACTACCGCGGCGGCTTTCGCGATGCGGTCAAGGAGCTGACGGGCGGGCGCGGCGCCGACGTTATTTTCGATCCGGTCGGCGGCGATGTCTTCGACGAATCCATGCGCTGCCTGAACTGGGGCGCGCGGGTGGTCGTCGTCGGGTTCACGGCGGGCCGCCCGGCGCTGGCGAAGACCAATCACATTCTGATCAAGGGCGCCTCCGTGTGCGGCATACGCGCCGGAGAGTTCGGGCGGCGGCATCCGGAGATCGCGGCGGCGAACCTGCGCACGCTCCTCGAATGGGCGGCGGCGGGCGACATCCGTCCGCATATCTCGCACCGCTTCCCGCTCGAGAATGTCGACGCGGCGTTTCGCGCCATCGCCGAGCGCCGGGTGATCGGCAAGGCGATCCTCAGCCGCGCGGCATAGGCGGCCGGGAGGCTATTCCGCGGGCGCGGGCGCGACGCCGGTGATCGCGGCGATGCGGGGGAGTTGCAGGACCAACAGGAATATCAGCGCCGCGCTGATCGACAGGATGATAAACACGACCGCGAACTGGTCCCATTCCTCCGGAGCCCAGGTGAAACTGTGCCTGTTGTCCAGCAGCCAGGAAATCGCCGGCAAAGTGATGGACATGACGCTGAAGGTGACGAAACTGCGCGCGGCATAGGCGCGGCTCCGCCATTCGCTCTTCGCCACCCGGCCGACCAGCACGTCGTTGATCGGAATCTGCCCGAAGACGACGAGCATGAAGGCCAGCGACACCAGAAGCGCGGGAGCGCCGAACAGATTGACCATCAGGGCGAACAAGGCGGTCTGCACGAAGGTGACGATGGCGAAAATCGTCCGGATCGAAAAACGGTCGACCAGATGTCCGACGACCAGTTGCGCGAAGGCGGCCATGGCGAAGACGAAGGCGGACCAGAGCCCGACCTCGGTGAGCGAGCCGGCCAGATCGCCGAGTCGCCGGTTGAAGATTTCCGGCAGGGAATAGGTCGTGGTCTGGAAGATGATCCCGCCAAGCGCCGTCGACAGAAAGATGATCCCGAAGACCTTGAAGATGACCTGCCGGTCGATCGAGACGGCGGCGGCGCCCCCGGCCGGCCCTTCCGACGGATACATGGTCTCCAAGGCGCCCGCGCGGACGAAAACCCAATACGCGATGCCGATGGCGATCGACAGCACGCCCGGCACGATGAAGGCCCATCGCCAATCGTAGAAATCGAGAATGGCGCCCGTCAGCAGCGGAGCGGCGGCCACCCCGAGGTTTCCGAAAACGCCGTTGAGGGCCAGCGGCATGCCGGTCTTGGCGCGCCCCTGGACGACCATCGCAATGCCGACGGGATGATAGATCGCCGCGAAACATCCGACGGCGAAGAGCCCCACGGCCATCTCGATCGGCGTCGTCGCGAAGCTGCAGCCGATGGACGCCAGTCCGATGCCGACGAAGAATATCTGCATCATGCCATGGCGGTGCCATTTGTCGGCGATCCAGCCGGCGGGAATGGCGCCGATGCCGAACGCGACCATGCCCGGCGCCGCATAGGGCAATAAATCCTGATAGGAAAGGTTCCAGTCGACGGCGAGCTTGATGACGGCCGTCGCGAAAATGAGTACGAACAGGTGGTCCATGAAATGACCGACGTTCAAAAAGAAGAAATTAACGTTCTCGCGTTTCATCCCGGAATCCCTCTAAATCGATACGCTTTATCGCTCCCTCGCCGGACGGAGCATAAAGAATACCGTTTATTCATGTTTGCGATATATTGACATAATATATCGCAAATACGCCAAATTTTACTTTCCTGCAGGATTCTCCGAGGGCAGTCTGGCCTTTCTCGGGAAAATTGTCCCTAATGGGCCGGGTTGGGGAAGGCAAAATAGTTCGAAAGTTATTTGTGGGCGACTATGGTCGAAGCAGGTAATCCAGCATCCCTGTCCGAACCGGCAGTAGGGTCGCACACGCACGCAATCCGCAAGATTCAGGTGACGCCCGGCGTGTTCTGGGTCGAGGTGCCCGAAGCCGATATTTATATCATGTGCGGCAGCCCGCCGGATGCGATCAAGCATCTGATGCGCCGCGGCCTGATCGTTGAGGAGGAAGTCGACGGCGTCGTCTTCGAGAACGGACCGAACGCCGTGCTGTTGTCCGACGTCATGTTGCAGGGCGGCAGCTTCTCGAATTTGAGCGAGTTTCCCGTCCTCCAGATGTTCTACCGCCAAGGCATGATCCTGCCGGGCCATCCGGGCAATACCGGACGCAAGCCCGTCCTGATCGGGACCGAGGAGCAGGTCAAGGCGCAACTCAACTATATCTATCGCGGCAATTACGGCCTGATCTCCCAGGAGGAGATCGAGGCGACGGGTATCGATTCCGATACCGCGGCCGAGATGATGCGCATGAAGCTGAAGTTCGCCTTCGGCGGCATCCGCGAGACGACGGAGTTTCTCGATACCTGTGTCGTCGGCCGCGAGGCCGTCGAAATCCGGAACGGCGTGACGGTCAACCGGATCAGCGTGAACGTCTACGAGATTTCCTACCGGGGCCAATCGGTGCGGGTCGACATGAACCTGCCGCGGCACCGGCAGTACGAATCGCCCTATCCGCTGAGCTACCATCAGGTCGACCGCGATTATTTCTCGATCATTCACTCGGGCGAGGGCGACGGCTGGGACATCAACTGGCCGACGATGTCCAGCATCATCTGTTTTCAGGGAAAGCTGTTCCTGGTCGACGCGGGTCCGAACCTGACGGCGATCATGAACGCGCTCGGCATCAGCGTCAGCGAGATTCAGGGCATTTTCCACACCCACTCGCACGACGACCATTTCGCCGGCCTGCCGACATTGATGCAGACCGATCACCGCATCCGGTATTTCGCGACTCCGCTGGTACGCGCGGCGGTCACCAAGAAACTGACGGCCATGCTGGGCGTCGAGGAGCGCGAGTTCGAGCATTATTTCGACGTGCAGGACCTCGAATTCGATACCTGGAACAAGATCGGCGCCCTGGAGGTCCGGCCCATATTCTCGCCCCATCCGGTCGAGACGAGCTGTTTCTATTTCCGCGCCATGGGGCCGCAAGGCTACAAGACTTACGGCCATATGGCGGACATCGCATCCTTCTCGGTTCTCGAATCGATGGTCACCGAGGACGAGACCGAACCCGGCATTTCCGAAGCGCGGCTCCAGCGGACGAAATACGAGTATCACGTGCCGACGAATGTCAAAAAGATCGACATCGGCGGCGGGCTGATTCACGGTGCCGCGCTCGATTTCAAGGACGACCCCTCGGACCGGATCATTCTCTCGCATACGGACCGCGAGCACACGCCGGAGGAAAAGGAAATCGGCTCGGGAGCGCCCTTCGGCACCGCCGATATCCTGATCGACGGGTATCAGAACTATGCCTGGCGCTTCGCCTTCGAGTATTTGCGTACCTATTTCGGGAACGCCAGCCACGACCAGCTGCAGATGCTGCTCAACAATCCGGTGAAGACCTTCAATCCCGAATCGATCATCGTGCGCGAAGGCGACGCGCACGATTACGTGCATCTTATACTGACCGGCAATGTCGAGTGGCTGATGTCCGAGACGCAGCTCTCCGGCCTGCTGTCCGCCGGCGCCTTCATCGGCGAGCGTTCGGTGCTGACGGAACGCCCGGCGTCGATCACCGTGCGGGCTTCCAGCTTCGTCAACGCGCTGCGCATCCCGGCGAAGCTCTACATCGATTTCGTCAAGAGCAACGATCTCTACAACGAGTTCATGGATCTGGGCGACACCGCGAACTTCCTGCAGCGGACCTGGCTGCTGGGCGAGGCGATTTCCCAACCCGTACAGCACCGCATCGCGAAGAGCATTACCATGGCCTATATCGCCAAAGGCGACCTCTTCGCGGTCGAGCCCGGGGGGCTTTTCATCGTCCAGTCCGGCCGGGTGGAGCGCGAGGTCGGAGGCGGCAAGACCATTTCCATCGGCGTCGGCGACTTCTTCAACGAAGAGAATGTCTTGTTCGAGGCGCCGATGACGTTCAACGTGATGGGAGCCGAGGATACGGAATTGTGCCTCATCGACGCTTCGGTGATCGCCGACGTGCCGGTGGCCCGGCGCAAGATGTTCGAGACATTTCTCTTGCGTATGCAGGCCTCGCAGGGCTGATAGCCGGTCTATCCCCTTTTGCGGATTTAAGTGCCCTATAGAGACGCCCCAAAGAAACGAGAGACATGAGCGAAGCCGAAACCCACGACGAGAGCGCGGAGACGCGCGATTTCATCCGCGAGATCGTGGCCGACGACCTGTCGGCGAAGCGGCACGAGACGGTGGTCACCCGCTTTCCGCCGGAGCCGAACGGCTATCTCCATATCGGCCACGCCAAGTCGATCTGCCTGAACTTCGGCATCGCCGAGGAATTCGGCGGCCGCTGCAACCTGCGCTTCGACGACACCAACCCGGCGCGGGAGGAACAGGAGTACATCGACGCGATCCAGGAGGATGTCCGTTGGCTGGGTTATAGCTGGAGCGGCGAGCCGCATTACGCCTCGGATTATTTCGAGCAGCTCTTTGCCTGGGCCGAGGGGCTGATCGAGGCCGGCAAGGCCTATGTCGACGATCTGAGCGCCGAGGAAATCCGCGAGTATCGCGGCACTTTGACCGAGCCCGGGCGCAACAGTCCGCACCGCGAGCGGACGGCCGCGGAGAATCTCGACCTCTTCCGGCGCATGCGGGCGGGCGAGTTTCCCGACGGCGCCCGCGTGTTGCGCGCGAAGATCGACATGGCGTCCGGCAACATCAATCTGCGCGACCCGGTGCTCTACCGCATCATGCACGCGGCCCACCCCCGGACCGGCGACGCTTGGTGCGTCTATCCCACATACGATTACGCGCACGGCCAGTCCGACGCCATCGAGGGGGTGACCCATTCGCTCTGCACGCTCGAATTCTCGGACCACCGGCCGCTTTACAACTGGCTGATCGAGAACCTGCCGGTGCCCTCGCAGCCGCGGCAGTACGAATTCGCGCGCCTCAACCTGACCTACAACGTGCTCTCCAAGCGCCGTCTCATCCAGCTCGTCGAGGAGGGCCATGTGGCGGGCTGGGACGACCCGCGCCTGCCGACGATCTCGGGCTTGCGGCGGCGCGGCATTCCGCCGGCGGCGCTCCGCGATTTCGCCGCCCGGATCGGCGTCACCAAATCGGACGCGGTGGTGGAGACCCAGGTGCTGGATTTCTGCACCCGCGAATTGCTGAACCGCACGGCGCTGCGCCGCATGGCGGTGCTCGACCCGCTGAAGGTCGTGATCGAGAATTATCCGGAAGGCGAGAGCGAGGCGCTGGACGCGGTCAACAACCCCGAGGACGAGGCCGCCGGCAGCCGCACGGTGCCGTTCTCGCGCGAGCTCTGGATCGAACGTGAGGATTTCATGGAGGATCCGCCGCGCAAGTTCTTCCGCCTGGCGCCCGGCCGCGAGGTCCGCTTGCGCTACGCCTATTTCCTGACCTGCCGGGAGGCCCTGAAGGATGCCGACGGCAATATTGTCGAGCTGCGCTGCACCTACGATCCGGCGACCCGGGGCGGCAACGCGCCGGACGGGCGCAAGGTCAAGGCGACCCTGCACTGGGTCTCCGCCCCGCACGCGGTCCCGGCGGAGGTGCGTCAGTACGACCACCTGTTCGCGGCGGAGACGCCGGGGGCCGAGGGCGACTATATCGCCGATCTCAATCCGGACTCGCTCAGCGTCGTGGCGCAAGCCTGGCTGGAGCCGGCGCTCGGCGAGACGCCGGTCGGCGAGACCGTGCAGTTCGAGCGGCTGGGCTATTTCTGCGCCGATCCCGACGGCACGCCGGAGCGCCCCGTCTTCAACCGCACGGTCGGCTTGCGCGACGGCTGGGCGAAGGCGCAGCGCCAGGACGCCGCCGCGAAATCCGCCGCCGGCCAGCCCGCGGCCAAGGGAAAGGGCTGAGCCCGGCCATGCCCGTCCTGCCCCCATCGCCCGGGATCACGGATAAGGTCGGCCCGCTCGACCGCGTGCTGGAGCTGATCCTGTCGCTCGACCAGCGCGCCCCGGCGCCCAACCTGCCGCACCAGCTCGACAGCCTGTTCGCCGATCTGTCGCAGCCGGAACTGGCGGAGCCGCTCGACGCGGTCGAGGGGACGATCTGGGCGCTTTGGTGCAGCCATCCGGACAACCGCGCGGTGCAGCGCATGGAGCGCGTGATCGGCGGCCTGGCGCAGGGCCGTTTCGACGCGGCGGAGCGCATCCTGGACGGGCTGGTCCGCGATTATCCGGATTGGGCGGAGGCGTGGAACAAGCGCGCGACGCTGTATTTCCTGCAGGACCGCGACGACGAAAGCGTGGCCGACATCGAAGCCACCTTGCGCCTCGAGCCCCGCCATTTCGGGGCGCTCGGCGGTTTCGGCCAAATCTGCCTGCGCCGCGAAGAGCACGTCAGCGCCCGCATCGCCTTCGAGAAGGCGCTGCAGGTGAACCCCCACCTCGAAGGCGTGCGCGAAATCGTCCACGAACTGGGCGCGGAATACCGCCCGGTGATGAATTAGCCGGACCGGAGAACGCGCTCGGGCAAACGCTGCAGCCGCAAGAGCAGCGCGCTTGTCTCGGGGGCCATTCGCGGAGATTCGGGATTGCGCATAGCGACGTCAGCTCAGTGGCAGGAGAGGATTTAATGGAGATGTTGACAGCTCGCCTTTACGAGCCTGCGTAACCACTGATGCGCTGGATCCCGCGTAAACCGTTCATGCCATATCTGAAAAACTGTAAAGGGTGGAGCTTGTAGTTCCTTTGGCAGCTCGATTAGGGCCAACTCATCGTTCATGACTTGTCGGGCAAGAAGCGCAGGCACGGTGATGATTAAGTCGGTCGGCGCGATCACGGAACTGATCGTCAGGAAGTGTGGGATTCTGAGTGCGATCACCCTCTCGAGTCGGCGCTCCTTCAGGACATTATCGATCCGACCACCACCCTTGCCAGTGATGCTCAACAATGCGTGGGAAGCGGCTGCATAACGCTCGAGGGTCATTCGGCCTTTGGATAAGGCGTGCCCCTTGCGCATCAGGCAAACTTGCCGGTCCTCCAGCAGTGCTTGGGCGGCGACGTTGTCTAGAACTGGACCATCGTCAACCACTCCAAACCCGAGCGAGACTTTGCCCTCACACAATTCTGCGATCCCTTGTTCGGAGAGGTTTTCCATCTCGATCTGGATCTGAGGGGCCAAGTTGAAGACCTGACTGAGGACCGCAGGCATTATCATTTGAGCGAGATAGTCCGGCGCCATGATGCGAAATCGATCTTGCGCCTGCGATGGGTCAAATATCTGAGGTTTGAAGACGGCGGACAGCCCCGAAACAGCGTTCTGCACCGGCGCTCGAAGCGCTTCTGCGCGAGGGGTCAAGACCATTCCTCGACCAGAGCGCACAAGTAAGGGGTCCTTAAGCACGTGCTGGAGGCGGCCCAAGGCCCGGCTCATCGCAGGTTGAGAAAGATGAACAAGGTGGGCTGCCTTGCTGACGCTCTCCGTCTCAAGCAGGGCGTTCAAAGCCTTCAGAAGGTTCAGATCAATATTCTCTATGTGCATGTATATTATATAAATCATGCATTATAGTAATTCCAGTTATCTCCCTAGGTTCTCGCCATCACGTTCAAGCACTCAAGGAGATAGCATCATGTTTGTCATTTCAGGCGTCACCGGGAACACAGGTTCCATCGTTGCGCAAACCCTTATAGACCAAAGGCAGGCCGTCCGGGTCATCGTCCGCTCCGCGGAGAAAGGCGCTTCGTGGAAGCTAAAGGGCGCAGAGGTTGCGGTTGCCGAGATCATGGATCAGGAGGCAATGGCCAGAGCGCTCGAGGGTGCGAGCGGCGCATACTTTCTGCTGCCGCCGGATCTCGCGAACGAGGATTTTATTGGAGAGAGCATGAAGCGGGCAGAGAGTATCGTCGCGGCAGCCAAGACGGCTCGACTGCCCCACGCGGTCATTCTCTCGTCAGTCGGGGTGCAGTTCGAAGATCGCGTCGGTCCGATTTCGACCATCGGTCACATGGAGCGACAGTTTGCAAAATCTGCGCTTCCGCTCACGGCGGTTCGCCCAGGCTACTTCCTGGAGAACATTCAGGATGTCCTGCCCGCTGCCATTCACGAAGGGGTTTATCCGAGCTTGATCCATCCTCTTGATTTGAAGATCGACATGGTCGCCACCCGTGATATCGGCTTGACGGTATCCGAGGCCCTCCTGAACCCTCCGTCGATCCCGCATCGGGTAATCGAACTGAGAGGTGCGGGCCAATATTCCGCCGAGAATATTGCAGCAGAACTTTCAAGAACGCTTGGTCGCCCTGTTGTGCCGGTCGCTGTCCCGCAAGAAGGCTGGGTGGATCAGCTGAAGCAAAGCGGCTTGTCTCAGCAGTCCGCTGAGAGCATTGCCGAGATGCACGAGAACATAAACAATGGGCGAATCGACTTTCTCGATCCGGATGCCCGAAAGGCGTCGATCGACTTGAGCACTTTTATCGCCAACTTGACGGCCTCGGTGAACCGGCGCTCACCCAATCTCAATCCCAGAAGCATTGAACATCCTGCGCGCAATTGATGGGGAGATCGAAAAATGAAGCAGATAACCGGGATCAATCACGTGGGCATTCGGGTCAGGGACCTTGGGGTGACGCGGGCATTCTACGAGAAGCTTGGTTTCGAGTTTGTCGAAGGGCCCGTCGGACCTGAACCGGTTGCGGTTATGGTCCACCCGTGTGGCGTCAACATGAACTTCATATTGAATGTTTCGAGGGACGCTGACCGTGATAATGTCTTAATGGACCGGTCGACGAAGCAAACTGGGTACACCCATGTGGCTTTGGAAGTTAGCGATCTGGGGAGTGTCGAGCGCCAGCTGGATGATCTTGGGATTGTAATCACTGGCAATGTTGAGCTGCCAACCGGCGCACGTTTCGTTTTTGTCCGAGACCCGGATCGCAACGTCATTGAGTTTCATAGACCCGCACCAAACAGACCAAGTGTAGCCTTGTGGGATGGATCGTCCCGATAACCTTTCCGTGGATACCCGTCGGTACGAGTATGCTGGCTCTCGCTGCAAGCAATTCCAG
Source organism: Rickettsiales bacterium (assembly GCA_038131165.1). Taxonomy (GTDB): domain Bacteria; phylum Pseudomonadota; class Alphaproteobacteria; order UBA8366; family UBA8366; genus UBA6544. The sequence continues at coordinate 17,338 of JAYPOZ010000048.1, forward strand.
GCGGTCGATCAGCGCCGCCCTCTTCACTCTTGCATCAGATATCCACAAGCGAACGATTGCTTCAGATGCCATTGTTAAGATCATCGATTCCAAAGTTATCACGGTGGTGGAAGAGGGGTTTGCTTGTTCAACTACGAAAAGTCTTTGTCGAATCGATCAACCATGTCTCTGCCGGGTAGACGGAGTAACTGTTGATTACAGATCAGCTTGAGCCTAACGCTCAGGTTACGCCTCGTTTCCGCATTCATTCCTATTGGCGGTCATCCTACCATGGGGCGCATCGGCGCCGATCACCAAAGGGGTATGCGCGATCGACGGCTTTCGGTCTTGAACAGCGCAAGAAGGCTGCGCATATATCCAATGTAGACAAAACGGCAATTTAACGCACGCCATGAAAAACCAAAAATTCCCACCCCACCTCCGCCTCAACGGTATGATATTACCGCGCTACGCGGGCGCATGGGGCTGTTCTTCGGTTTTTGCTAATGCGTTTCGACCGCTCGCATTTTGGTTGCATCGCGCCGCTCCCTTCCCCCGCGCGCGACGCAGCCCAGATTATTTGCTAGACTGCCGCTCTCATTCAGGAGGTTGAGCCATGCACGATCTGGTCATACGCGACGCATCGATTGTCGACGGCACGGGCGCCGCCGCCTATGCCGGCGACATCGCCATCGACGGCGGCACCATCGCCGCGGTCGGCGGGACCGCCGGGGCCGCCCGGCGCGAGATCAACGCCGCCGGTGCCATGGCCGCGCCCGGCTGGATCGACGTGCACACCCATTACGACGGCCAGGTCACCTGGGACCCCATCGTCGGCCCGTCGAGCTGGCACGGCGTGACCAGCATCGTCATAGGCAATTGCGGCGTCGGCTTCGCGCCGGTCAAGCCGGCCGACCACGACATGCTGATCGAGCTGATGGAAGGGGTCGAGGACATCCCGAGCGCGGCGCTCCACGAAGGCGTGCCGTGGAACTGGGAGAGCTTCCCGCAATTCATGGACGCGCTGGAGGCGATGCCGCGCGCGCTCGATGTGGCGACCCAGGTGCCGCACAACCCTGTGCGCGCCTATGTGATGGGGGCGGATGCGGGGAGCGATCGGCCCTCGACCGACGCGGAGCGCGCCCAGATGGCCGCCATCGTCGCCGAGGGGTTGGCCGCGGGGGCCCTCGGTTTCACCACCTCGCGCACCAAGTTCCACCGCACCTCGACCGGCGACCACGTGCCGAGCCACTATGCCGACCTCGAGGAATTGCGCACCATCGTGCAGTCGCTGAAGTCCCACGGCGACGGCGTCATCGGCCTGCTCTGCGATTTCGACGAGCCGGAGGCGGACATCGCGGGTTTCCGCCGGCTCGCGGTCGAATCCGGCCGCCCGCTCTATTACCTGCTGGTGCAGTTCGACGAGCATCCGGACCGCTGGCGGCGGGTGCTGGAACTCTCGCGGCCGGGGCCGGACGGGGCCGTCATCCATCCGCAGGTCTGCCCGCGCCCGGTCGGATTCTTCCTCGGGCTCGAATGCACCTTCCATCCCTTCGTGAGCCGCGCGGCCTACCGCGAGATCGCGGACCTGCCGCTGGCCGAGCGGGTGCAGCGGATGCGCGATCCGGAGGTGCGCCGCCTGATCCTCTCGCAGGCGCGCACCCATCGCTCCAACATGATGCAGCAGGTGACCGCCGGTTTCGACAAGATGTACCGCCTCGGCGATCCGCCGAACTACGAGCCGTCGGAGGAGGACAGCATCCTCTCCATTGCCAGGCGCGAGGGCCGGGAGCCGCAGGAGGTCGCCTACGACATGCTGCTGGAGCGGGACGGGCACGAGCTGATCTTCCTGCCCTTCACCAACTACACCGACCGCAACCACGAGGTGATACTGGAGATGCTGCGCGACGAGCAGTCGCTCTTCGGACTCGGCGACGGCGGGGCCCATTGCGGGTTGATCTGCGACGCCACGATCCCGACCTTCCTGCTGACCCATTGGGTGCGCGACCGGGCGCGCGGCGAGCGCCTGCCGCTGGAATGGATCGTCAAGCGCCAGACCCGCGACAACGCGGCGTTCTTCGGGCTCCACGACCGGGGCGTGCTGGCGCCCGGGATGAAGGCGGACGTGAACCTGATCGACATGGACCGCCTCAACCTGCGCCCGCCGCACATCGTCCACGACCTGCCGGCCGGCGGCCGCCGTCTGGTGCAGGAGGCGGAGGGCTATCTCGCCACCGTCCAGTCCGGCACCGTGACCTTCGAGGACGGGACCCACACGGGGGCGCTGCCCGGCAAGCTGGTGCGCGGCCGCCAGAAAGCCCCGGCTTGATGGGCGGGGTGAGGGGGCGTTAGCGAAGGGCGGACCCGGCGGCGGTATCCGCTAGCCGGCGACGGCCTTCCAATAGCTGTCCTTGACCGCGATCTTGCCGTCGCGGAAGTCGTAGATGTCGATGCCGCGCACATCGAGCGGGCGGCCGTCGGCATATTCTCCGGTCGCCCGGAAGCGGCCGATGACCTGTTCGTCGGCGTAGAACAGCTCGGTCTCGGAGAGTTTGATGCTCTTGTATTTGTCGCCTCGCGCCTCCAGCGCCGCGCGGACTTCCGCCGCGCCTCTCAGGATCTTGGCGTCCGGCGCGTCGGGACCGTCGGCCTGGCGCCATTCGAAATCGTCGGTGACGCAGCCGAGGATGCCGTCGACGTCGCCCTTGTTGAAAGCGCGCCCAAAGACTTTCAGGATTTCCAATGCTTCCGCTCTGTCGATGGCCATCCGCGATACCTCTGGGAAATGCTATGGACCGTTCGACCTTAGGATATGGCATGCGACGGCCGCGGGCCAAGCATCAGCCGCGCTTCGGCTTGCCGATCGCTTCGTGCAGGCGCTCGAGGAGCGCGCGGCGGGCGTCGTCGTCCGGCAGGGTCTGCAGGTCCTGTCCCAGTTCGAGCAGGAAGGCCGCGTATTCGTTGTGCCAGTCGCGCTGTTCGGCGCCGCTCGCGGGCCGGCGGGTGACCTCGCCGGCGATCGGGCGGCCGGCTTTCAGGTCGATGCTGTCGTCCAGCATGGGGACCGCGATATGACTCTCGGCACAGCCGGCATCCAAGAGATGCGTGCGGAAGGTGGCGAGCGCCCCGCCCTCGCCGTGGGTGAGAAAGACCGTGCGCCGCACCGGCAGGCGGTCGGCGACCCATTCGACCAATTCGCCCTGGTCGGCGTGGGCGGAATAGCTTTCGATACGGCGGATGCGGGCGCTGACGCGGATCTCCTCGCCGTGGATCCGCACCGATTTCTCGCCGTCGAGCAGCAGCCGGCCGAGCGATCCCGGCGCCTGATAGCCGACGAAAAGCACGGTCGCCTGACGGCGCCAAAGATTGTTCTTGAGGTGATGGCGGATGCGTCCGGCCTCGCACATGCCGCTTGCCGACAGGATGATCGCGCCGGCGGTGACGCTGTTGATCTTCATGCTGTCCTCGACGCTCAACATGAACTGGAAGCCCGGATGGCGGAACAGTCGATGGGGCCGGGTCACTTCGTGGAGCGCGTCCTTGTGTTTCTCGAAAATCTCGGTGGCCCGGATCGCCATCGGGGAATCTATGAACACCTGAACCCGCGGGATCGCGCCCTCGTTCATCAGGACGCCGATGTCGTAAAGCAGTTCCTGGGTCCGCTCGACCGCGAAGGCCGGGATCAGGATATTGCCGCCGGCGTCGAGACCCGCCTGCAATTCGGCGCGCAGAATTTCGCGCCGGACTTCCGTGGTCGGGTCGCCGCGGTCCCGGTCGCCGTAGGTGCTCTCGACAATCAGATAATCCAGGTCGCCCGGCGCCTGCGGCTCTTGATGGAAGGATTTCTCCTGCGGTCCGATATCGCCCGAGAAGAGCATCCGCACCGCGGGCCGGTCGGGCGCGCCATCCAGAAGTTCGACCTCGATCGATGCGGCACCCAGGATATGCCCGGCATTCCACAACCGCGCCCGGACGCCCGGCGCCACTTGGAACCAGGCGCCGAAGTCCTGCGGGCGCAGGCGTTCGAGACACCTCTCGGCGTCGGCGCGCGTATAGATCGGCTCCACTTCGGCGCGGCCGCGCCGCCGGTTGCGCTGGTTCAGCCGGCCGACTTCGGTCTCCTGGATGTGGCCGCTGTCCGGCAGCATCACGCCGAGCAGATCGCCGGTGGCTTCGCTGGTCAGGATGGGCCCGGTGAAACCCATGCGGCAGAGCTTCGGCAACAGGCCGCTGTGGTCGATATGCGCGTGGGTCAGAAGGACCGCGTCGATCGCACTCGGATCAAAGGGAAAATCTCGGTAGTTCAACTCCCGGATGGTCTTGGTGCCTTGAAACAACCCGCAATCGACCAGCACGCGCGTCGTGCCGTGGCGGATCAAATAGCAGGAACCGGTGACGGTGCCGGCCGCGCCGTGGAAATGTAGTTCCGATCCGGCCTCCGCGCGTGCCACGTCAGGTCTTGACGATCAGGGCGTCGACGACGGTGACACCGGCGCCTTTGGGGTGCACCAGCACCGGGTTCAGGTCGATTTCCTGAATCTGGTCGGCAAAATCGGCGGCGAATCGGCCGAGATTCACCATCAGGGAGACCAGCGCCTCGACATCCGCGGCCGGCTCGCCGCGAACGCCGTCGAGCAGCGGGCGCCCCTTCAGCTTGCCGAGCAGCGCATGAGCATCGTCTTCGTCGAGCGGGACAGGCGCGAAGGCGACGTCCTTCATCACCTCGACATAGACGCCGCCCATGCCGACCATCAGCAACGGGCCGAAGGCGGGGTCGCGGTTGATGCCGAGGATGACTTCTTGTCCCTTGTCCGCCATGGGCTGCACAAGGACGCCCCGGATGTCGGCGCCCGGACTGTAGGCGCGCGCGTTCGCCGTCAGATACTCGAAGGCTTTCCGGGCCTCGGCGCCACCGAGCAGATTGAGCGCGACGGCGCCCGCTTCCGTCTTGTGCAGGATATCCGGCGACTGGACCTTGAGGGCGACTTTACCCCCGATGGCTTCGGCGATTTCCGCGGCTTCGTCTGCGGTCGTCGCGAGCCGTTCGCCCGCTTCCGTAATACCGTATTTGGCGAGCAGCGGCTTGGCTTCGTACTCGCAGAGCGTTTGTCCGGCTGCGGCCAAGTCGGCAGCCGTGCCGCTATCCGGGTCCGCCGCCGTCGATATATTCGGCCGCTTCAGAAAGCGTTCGCGTAACGCCCGGTAGTCGGCCATCTCGACCAGCGCGCGCGCGCAATTCCGCATGTTGGTAAAGAGCGGCAGGCCGCAACGGTTTACGATCTCGACCGAACCCTCGCGGGGCAACGTATAGGAACAGAGCACCACCGGCTTGTCGGCATTCTTCTTCAATTCGGTCAGGTCGTCGCGCTCGCGGATAAAGGTCGAGTTGTGACGCGCCGAGCAGATGCCGATCACCGCATCGACATTATCGGCATCCATGACCATTCGGTTGAGGCGGGCGTAGCCGACCTGACGCACCGCCTGTGCGGTGCCGTCGACCGGATTTTGCGATGTGCCGTAGGCGGGGAGATGGGTGTCGATGACCGCCCGGGCCTTCGGATCGAGGATCGGGACCTCCAGTCCCGCAAGGGCCGCGGTATCCGCCATCAAGCCGCCGGCGCCGCCGGAACCCGTGGTGATGCCGATCCGCTTTCCGGACGGCAGCATGTGTCCCCAATGGGAGAAGCCGGACGCGATGTCGACCATCTCCTCGATATCGTCGCCCTCGATGATTCCGTAACGCTCGAACATGGCGCGGTAGCCCGAATAGGCCCCGGCAAGCGCCGCGGTATGCGAGGCGGCGGCCCGCTGTCCGGCGTCGGAACGGCCGACTTTGGTGACGATGATCGGCTTGCCCGCGCGCAGCGCTTTCTCGCCCACGCGCGCGAGTTTTTCCGGCGACTTCACGTCTTCCATGAACAGCATGAAAATGTCGGTCTCTCCGGTATTCAGCAAATGGTCGACGAAATCCAGCTCCTCCAATGCCGCCTCGTTGCCGGTCGTGAGGATATAATTGAACGGCAATTCCTTCGGTCGGCCCCGGTCGAAGAAGGAAAATCCAACTCCGCCGCTTTGCGCGATGGCGGAGATGAATCCGTTCTTGCGATAGTCCGGCATCAAGGGGACGTCGTTCTCGTCGACGGCGGGGCTGAAGGTCGGGCAAAGCGCCGCCTGGGTATTGGCGAACCCTTCCGAATTCGGGCCGCACACGGCCATATCGTATTCTTCCGCGATCTCGCGGACGAGGGCCTGGGACCGTTCGCCATCCTGGCCGACTTCCTCGGCAAACCCCGATGTGATGATCTGGGCCGCTTTGACTCCCTTGCGGCCGCATTCGCGCAGCGTATCCGGAACGAACTCCGCCGGGATGATCAAGATTGCCAGGTCCACATGGCCCGGCACGTCGCCGATCGTCGGATAGGCCTTGAGGCCGAAGACCTCATCGCTGCTGCGGCTGATCGGATATATCTCGCCCTTAAAGTCATGCCCCATCATCACCTTCATGATGCGGCCGCGCAGAATATCGGCGTTGTCGGAAGCGCCGATCACGGCGACGGCATTAGGCGAAAGGAAGGCTTTCAGGTCAGGCATGAGGGTGTCCTGGCAGGAGGATTAATCGAATGAACGCGCAAATGATTTCAGGATCAGCGGAGGCCCAAACCCCTGGCGATAATGCCCCGCAGAACTTCGGTCGTGCCGCCCTGGATCGTGAGTTTCGGCGCGATCATCGTGGCAAACCGCAGCAGATCGTCGAACTCCGTCCGGTTTCCCGCATCGGGGTCGACAAAAGCCGCGAGATCACGGACTTTGGCGGGCAGGTCCTGTTCCCACTTGGTGCCGAGATCCTTGACCAGCGAGCCTTCGACCACGGGTTCCTTCCCGGCATGCAGCATGCCGTTCACCGAGACCGACATCCGCCGCAAGGTGTGGAGTTGCGCCACCAGGCGACCGATACCCTCGGCGCCGCGCGCATCGGGCTTCTCACCCAGTACATCGACGAGTTCGGGGAGGATGTAAAATGTTTCGAGAAACCGTTCGGGGCCGCTGCGCTCATACGCCAATTCGCTCGTCGCCTGCTTCCAGGCCTCGTCTTGGGTGCCGAGCATCATCCCGTCCGGGATGAAAGCGTCTTCGAAGATGACTTCGTTGAATTCGTGAATGCCCGTCGGATGCAGGATCGGGCGACAGGTGATGCCATCCGTGTTCTTCATGTCGACCACGAAGTTCGTCAGCCCGTGGCGCCGGTTCTCTTCCGTCGGTTGCGAAGTCCGGAACAGGCCGATCATGTAATCGGCGTGGTGGGCGCCGCTTGTCCACACCTTGCTGCCGTTGATCAGCCATCCGCCTTCTGTCTTGGTGGCGCGGCAACTGGCGGCGAACAGGTCGGAGCCGGAATTGGGCTCGCTCATGCCGATGCAGAACATGCAGTCGCCCTTGATGATGCGGGGCAGAATATCTGCCTTCATCTCCTCGCTGCCGTATTTGATGATCGTCGGCCCGCTTTGCCGGTCGGCCGTGAAGAAGACGCGGGTGGGGGCGGCGACCGCGCGGAATTCTTCCGTCACCACGTAGCGTTCGAGAAAACTTCTTTCCTGCCCGCCGTACTGTTTCGGCCAAGTCATGCCGATCCAGCCTTTCGCCCCGACCTTGCGGGCGAATTCCCGGTTCAATCCATTGCCCATCGGCGTGGTGTTCGGATCGAAGGTGCCGGCGGCGATCTCCTCGCGCACGAATTCGCGGACTTCGGCTCGCAATTCCTCGCATTCGGGGGGGAGGCGCATCTGATCGAACTGAATGGCGGTCGACATCTAATCAGGTTCCTTCCTGTCTTATTTGGCCTTGCCCGTTTCGGACGGCGCTTGCCACGGCGCGCGCTGCCGCTAATTTTACAAACAACTGCGGCCAAGCATACCCACTTGGTTGCATCAGTAATATGGATCGCCCCCGGCGATTGTCACTTACGGATCGCCGAATAGGAAGACACGCCACATGAGCGAAAACGACAACATCATCGTCGATATGACGACGCGGATTTTCCAGGATTTATGCGACCCGCAAACGATCAACAGCGCGCAAGACGACAGTTGGAAGGAGCCGCTGTGGTCGGCGCTTGAAGAAGCCGGTCTGACGGCGGCGCTCGTCTCCGAGGAAATGGGCGGCGCCGGGATCGATCTCGCCGACGGCTTCGAAATCCTCCGTGTCGCCGGGAAATTTGCCGTGCCGACGCCTCTGGCTGAGACCATGTTGGCGGGCTGGCTGCTGGCACAAGGCGGTATCGCGTTTCCCGGGGGACGTCTGTCGATCGCACCGATCCGGGAGGCAGATCGGCTGACCATCGATGAAGGCGGGGTATTGTCCGGATCGGCGCGGGGCATTCCGTTCGCGCGGGAAGCGGATGCCATTGCGGTGATCGCACGTCGAGGAGACAGCTGCAAGATCGTCTTGGTCGATACGGCCGCCTGCGGCATCGCCGACGGCGCGAATTTTGCGGACGATGCAAAGGACGATATCAAATTCGATGGCGTGTCGGCGGCCGAAATCGGCGATGCGCCTGCCGGCTTCGATGAAGAGTCGCTTTTTATGATGGGGGCGCTTGCGAGGTCCTGCGAGATGGCGGGGGCGCTGGAAGCCATGCTGGAGATTTCCGTCACCTATTCGCAGGACCGTGTCGCTTTCGAACGGCCGATTTCGAAGTTTCAGGCCGTGCAGCACAATCTGGCGCGTCTGGCCGGTGAAGTCGCGGCCGCCGTCTGTGTGGCCGGCTCTGCCGCGGATGCACTGCAAAGTGCTGGCGGTTTCGACGACGACGTTTTTCTTGAGATTGCGTCCGCGAAGATTCGGACCGGGGAAGCGGCGGGCGAGGGAGCGGCAATCGCGCATCAGGTACATGGCGCTATCGGTTTTACCATGGAACATATCCTGCAGCGCTACAGCCGCCGGGTCTGGTCGTGGCGCGACGAATTCGGCTCCGAGAGCGTTTGGGCCGTCCGATTGGGCGAAGCTGTGGCGGCCAAGGGCGGCGATGCGCTCTGGGCGACGCTCGCCTCGCGATAGGGAGGGAACGGGCATGTCGACGCCGCAATCCGGCATTTTTGCCGAAGGGTCATCCTTCCATCATTTTCTGGAATACACCATTGGCGACGGTTTTGACGGTGCCGCCGTCTCCGCGGCGCGCGAAGCGTTCACGTCGCTGACGGTGAACGGCGTGGTGGCCTTCGGACCGGCGGCCTGGAGCCGTCTTTCGGATGGACACGCCCCCGCAGCGCTTGCGCCGTTCGAGAAGATCACCGGCGCGGAGGGACGTGTCGCACCCGCGACGCAGCGCGATCTGCTGATCTGGCTTCACGGCGGCGATCACGACAATGTTCTGGACGCCGCCTTTGACGTCCAGCGCAGGCTGTCCGCGCATGCCGACATAAAGCTCGATCTGCCGGGGTTTCAGTATCGCGATTCGCGCGACCTGACGGGTTTTATTGACGGATCCGCCAATCCCAAGGGGCCGGACCGGCAAACCGCTGCATTGGTGCCGGACGGAGAAGCGGGTGCTGGAGGTGCTTACGTCCTGTCGCAAAAGTGGGTTCATGACCTGGACGCCTTCAACCAGTTGTCGGTACCCGAACAGGAAGGCGTGATTGGCAGGACGAAAGCCGACAGTATCGAGCTTGAAGGCGAAGCCATGCCGCCAGATTCCCATGTCTCCAGGACCGACGTGAAGATCGACGGTAAAGGGTTGAAGATATACCGGCGCAGCGCACCCTATGGCACCGTCACGGAAAAAGGCCTTTATTTCATCGCGTTCTCTTGTGATCCGTCGCGCTTTGACGTGATGCTTCGGCGCATGTACGGGATCTGGGACGACAATCTGCACGACCATCTGATTCATTTTTCGGCGCCCGTCACCGGGTCGTACTGGTTTGCGCCTTCCGAGGAGGACCTCGAAGCCGCCGGTTGCGCCATTTAACAGGGAGAGAAATCCATGCCGACCATTCCAGCCGACCGACTTAAAGCGCTTTCCGAAACCATTTTCCAGGGTGCCGGGGTCAGTGCCGAAGAAGCCGAAATCGTCGCCCGACACTGTATCGACGCCAATCTGGCCGGTCACGATTCGCACGGCGTTCTGCGCGTCGTGACGTATTGCGATCGGGTCGAGAAGGGGCACATCGTGCCCGGCGCGAAGATCGAGATCGAAAAGGAAAGCCCCACGACGATTGTTGCCAACGGCAATTGGGGCTTCGGCTTCACCGTGACGGAAACGATCACCAGAAAGCTTATCGAGAAGGCGAAGACACAGAACGTCGCGGTCGGCACCATTCACTATCAAGGACACATCGGGCGCCTTGCGGACTATCCGCTGATGGCGATCGAAGAGGGCATGATTGGCATGATCACCGCCGACTCAGGTCGCAGCCCGAAACGCGTTGCGCCCTTCGGCGGCATCGAGCCGAAACTCGGCACCAACCCGATTTGCATGGCGTTTCCGTCAAACCTGGAAGCGCCGTTCTACTTTGACATGGCGACCTGCGCCGGTGCCGCCGGCAAGCTGGAAGTCGCGGAAGCGCGCGGCGAGCACGTGCCGGAAGGCTGGCTGATCGACAAGCACGGCAACCCGACAACCGATCCGGCGACGGTGAAGGACGGTGGGGCCATCCGGCCGATGGGCGGCAACGAAGGCTATAAGGGCTATGCGCTTGCGGCGATGGTGGAAATTCTTTCGGGCCTGCTGACCGGTCTCGGCTTCGGCGTGGAGCCGACCGGCAAGCATAACGACGGCTGTTTCATCGCGATCTATAACGTTTCGGCCTTCCGGGAGCTGGAAACTTTCAAGGCGGAAGTCACCGAATTCGCCGAATATTTGAAAGCAACGCAGCCGGCGCAGGGTGTGGCGGAAGTCCTCTATCCGGGCGAAATTGAGCATAGACGCCGTCAGGAGCGGCTCGCCAATGGCATCTATGTCGAAGATGCGACTTGGGACAAACTGAAGGGCCTCGCCGACAAGTACGGCGTAATGGATCGCTGCGACTTCAGCGGCTAGGGTGAAAGCGGCCTATAGAGCGATGCGCTTTAGGGCCGCTTCCGCTTCGGCGACGACGTCCCGGACGATGTCTCCCGCTGATTTTACTTCGTGGATGAGGCCGACGCTCTGGCCTGCGGGGAGCACCCCGTTCTCGACATCGCCGTCGATGCGGCCGAGGTCGGACGCCGGTTCGCCGTATTTCCGGACCTGCAAGGGATAGGGGAGTATCTCGTCCTCGCGGTCGGCCCAAGAGCGCGTGTAATTGTTGTCGATCAGGCGGCATGGTTTACCGCTGTGGGCGCGGGTGATGACCGTGCCGCTCGAATCCGTCGAAACCAGACGCTCCTTGTAGTTCTGATGGCTTCTGGATTCCGGCGTCGCGATGAAACGCGTGCCCATCCACACACCCTGCGCGCCGAAGGCGAGCGCCGCCGCCAGGCCGCGACCGTCGGCGAGACCGCCGCCCGCCAGAACCGGAACATCTACCGCATCGACGACCGCCGGTATCAGGATCGCAGTGCCGATTCGGCCGACATGTCCGCCTCCGTCGACGCCGGACGCGATAACCGCATCGACTCCGTCGGCGACGGCCTTTTCCGCGTGGCGCACGGCGCCGCACACCGACATAACATATATTCCCCGCTTGTGAGCGGCGGCGACGGCGTCTTTCGGACTGCCGAGTCCGGAGATCAGGACCGGAACCCGCTCCTCCAGCACGAGATCGACCATCTCTTGGACCGATTCCGTATAGCGTGCCGCGACATCGCCCTCCGCCCGCACGGTCGCGAACAGGATATCGACCCCGAAAGGTTTATCGGTGATCGCGCGCACGGTATCGATCTCGTTTTTCAACTGCTCGCGGGTCATGTTGGATCCGGCGCCGATGACCCCGAGGCCACCGGCAGCCGATACCGCGCCGGCCAAGGGGCCCCGCGCGACGAATCCCATTCCGGCCTGAAAGACGGGGTATTCGATTCCGAGGCGGTCGCAGATTTCGGTCTTGAGTCCAGGCATGTCGCTCTCCGGCGGTTGCGGGTGTTTCTTCGAATCTATCGCCGAAGCCGGAGTCGCCAAGGTCTGCTTGAAGCCGGGACACTTTGGCCGATTTCAGTTTCACAGGAAATGTGCCGCTAGAAGGAGATGAAACATGCCGAAAACGCCGGATTACTTCGTCGGAAAGACCATTGTTATCACCGGTGCCGCCAGCGGAATCGGCCGAGCGACCGCGCAGATATTCTCGCGCGAGGGCGCCAATGTGGTCTGCGGCGATATCGACGCCGAAGGCGCCGAGCGCACGGCCAATCAGATCATCCAGAAAGGCGGTAAGGCATTGGGGCTTGCCTGCGACGTCACCAAACGCGAGCAGGTCGTGGAGATGATCCGGCGCGCGATCGCCGAGTACGGCAAGGTCGATTTCCAGTTCAATTCGGCCGGTGCCGCAGGCCGGCGCTCGACCTTCCTCGATATCGACGACGAGTTGTGGGACCAGACCTTCGATCTGAATGCCAAATCCGTCTATACCAGCATGCAGGCTGTATTGCCGCATATGCTGGAGAACGGCGGCGGGACGATCGTCAATGTCGCCAGCATGTCGCACAAGCGCGGTGCCCCCGGTTCCTCCATTCACTACGCCGCTGCAAAAGGCGCCGTCGTGACCATGACCCTCGGCGTGGCGCGGGAATTCGCGGACCGCGGCATCCGCTGCCTGTCGATCTCGCCGGGGCCGGTGCGGACAGCTTTCCAGGAAGCCGCCAATACCTCGCCCGAACTCATGGAGCGGTTCCGGAACGATGTTCCAATGAAGCGATTTGCGGAGCCCGAAGAAATCGGGGAGTTGGTCCTCTTTATGTGTAGCGACGCCTGCGAATACATGACGGCGGATACGGTTTACGTAAACGGAGGCGGTGGTTGGCGGTAAACGGGATGGAGTCTTGGAGGAAGAGTTGGTGAGTATTTAAGTAATATAATCATTTTAAATTATTTACTTGAATACTTCGGATTGTTTAAGAATAATGCGTTAATAATAAAGAGACTGATGTCTCGGCGGATTCGCGAATGCGGGCCGCGATAAAAGACCGGAAGCACCGTGCATCAAGGTGGGCGAACCCGAATTATGGGGCCACTTGAGATGCAGGCGATGAGTGAAAGTGAATTAAGGACCGAGCGTTTCACCGTAGAAGGTTTCCTGGACGGGGGCTGGCACCTCGTTCTTTCCTCGGACGAGCGGGAAACCGCCATTCGCGGAGCGGGAAGCGTCGTGATCAGCGGCGCCTTTGAATTCGTGCGCATTATGTTGAACGGCGTCGTGCCCGGCCTTGGCCGCGAGCTCGTTCGTATTGATCGCCATGGAACGGTGCGCAATGGCGCTTTCGTCGAGAATATCGCAGCCCCGTCGGCCCCGGTCGAACCCGTGGAAGACAATGCACAGGAGCGGGATAAAGGGTCGAACGGACTGCGCCCCGCCGTCGGTGCGACAGCGGCGGTTGTGCTGTTTGCGGTCGGGATCGCTGTCGGCAACTGGGCGATACAGATTATTTAGGCCGTCGTCGCGACGTCCGATGTCGGAAACAATCGCCTTTTCCCACAAATGAATGCTAATCTTGCGGCATGCGAATATTACTTGCCGAAGATAATAAGGAATTGCGGGACGCAATGCGCGAAGGGCTGGAGAAGGCCGATTTCGCAGTTGACGGATTCGAACTTGCCGATGAGGCGGACGCCGCGGTTGCGACCACCAAATACGATGCCGTTATTCTTGATCTCGGCCTGCCGGATGGAGACGGAATTGATCTGCTGAGGTCGTGGCGGGACCGGGGAGAGACGGTTCCCGTCCTCATTCTTACGGCGCGGGATACGCTCGCGGACCGGGTCAAAGGACTCGACAGCGGTGCCGACGATTATCTGGCAAAACCCTTTGCCATGGAAGAAGTGCTTGCGCGGATCAGGGCGCTGCTGCGCCGTCCAGGGGCCGCGCTCGGTGTTGTGCTTGTTGCCGGCAATATCACCCTCGATGTCACTTCGCGCGAAGTGCGGATCGCGGATGTGCTGGTGCCCATTCCCCGGCGGGAGATGGCCGTGCTGGAGCAGCTTATGCGGCGCATGGGCAACGTCGTGCCGAAGGATTTGCTGGCCGACAGTGTTTATAGTTTCGACGACGATGTGACGTCGAATTCCCTGGAAGTAGGCATCTCCA
>JAYPOZ010000049.1:0-31179 GCA_038131165.1 Rickettsiales bacterium
ACACACGATCATAGAGTCCTGCCGGCGGAATACCCCCTTCATGTGCAGCAAAGTACGACTTTAATTGTCGAGCGACAGTGTCGGCCAGACCGCCCTCTTCCTCGCCGAATTCGGAGACGCTTTCCGAGCCAATGGAATCGGCCAGTTCCTTCTCGATCGCGTCGACACCTACGGTGTCTTGTGCGTAAAGCGCCGAGAGTCGGCGCATAAGGTTTTCGAGTTCGCGAATGTTTCCCGGCCAATGATATCGCTTTAGGCGCTCCATCGCCGGTTGATCGAGTACCTTTTCGGACATTCCGTCGGTATTTGATTGGCTCAAAAAATGTCGGGCGAGTTCCGGTACGTCTTCCAGGCGCTCGCGCAATGGCGGCAGTCGAATGGGCACGACATTCAGGCGGTAATAGAGATCTTCTCGAAAAACGCCCTGCTTTACCAAAGTGCGAAGGTCGCGGTGGGTCGCAGCCACGATGCGGGCGTTGGCGCGCAGCGGCATTCGGCCACCGACGGTGGTGAATTCGCCTTCTTGCAGAACCCGTAAGAGCCGGGTTTGCGCTTCCATCGGCATGTCGCCGATTTCGTCGAGAAAGAGCGTACCGCCATTCGCCTGCTCGAATCGTCCCGCATAACGACCGACTGCACCGGTAAAAGATCCCCGTTCGTGGCCAAATAGCTCGCTTTCGATCAATTCCCTGGGAATGGCTGCCATGTTAATCGCGACGAACGGGCCTTCTTTTCGGCTGCCGTAGTCGTGCAGCGCACGTGCCACCAATTCCTTGCCAGTGCCGGATTCGCCGGTTATCAGCACCGTTAAATCCGTCGTCATCAAACGGGCCATGATGCGATAAATGTCCTGCATCGCACTTGAACGGCCGATAAGGGGGAGTTCCTCCGTCGCATCCGATCTCATTTGCGGAGCTTTTTCGGGCGCTGACTGCGTCAACGCCCGTTCGACGACGGCGACAAGTTCATTCAGATCGAAAGGCTTTGGCAAATATTCGAAGGCGCCACGCTCATTCGCACGAACCGCGGTCAGCAGCGTGTTCTGAGCGCTCATCGCGATCACTTTTAGGTCCGGGCGAATTTTTTGAATGCGCGGTATCAAATCCAACGCGTTTTCGTCCGGCATGATGACATCGGTGATGACGAGCCGCCCCTCGCCGTTCGACACCCATTGCCAAAGCGTCGCCGCGTTGCTCGTCGCTCTCACTTCGTATCCAAGTCGGCCTAAGGCCTGGCTCAGGACCTGCCTGATCGAGCGGTCGTCGTCCGCAACCAGAATGGCGTTATCCGTCATTAACTTCACCTGATTCTTGACCTTTTGACATCGGTAATAAGATGCGGAAGGTCGTGCCCGACGGTCCTGATTCCAAATCGATAATGCCGCCATGATCATCAACCAGCTTTGCAACGAGTGCTAATCCGAGCCCTGTTCCTTCGACCTTCGTTGAGACGAACGGGTCGAAAATGTTAGGCTGCAGGTCATCGGGAATACCAACCCCGTTATCAGAGATCGTGACCATAATCGGTAAGTCTAGCCGGCTCTTCGTTGCTTGAATCGCGAGACGAATGCCATGTTGGAAACCGGTGGCGACGTGAATTTCGCCTCCTCCGCCCGAGCAGGCCTCACAAGCGTTCTTTAGGAGATTAAGGAAAACTTGGATCAAATGGTCCTTATTCCCGAAGACTGCCGGTAGGGAGGGATCATATTCCTGAATGATATTGATTTCGCTGCCAAATCCGCGCTTAGCAATGGCTACCGCGCGGTCGAGGACCTCGTGGATATTGACACGGCCACGCTCGAAACGAGGATTCTCCGTAAAGGCGTCCATCTCGTCGACGAGCTTACAGATACGATCCGATTCTTCGATGATCAGGCGGGTTAGCTGGCGGTCATCATAAGACACGCTCTGTTCAAGCAATTGGGCGGCTCCTCTGACACCGGACAACGGGTTCTTGACCTCGTGAGCGAGCATGGCGGCCATCCCGCGCAATGACCTTGCGGAATCGCGATGCGACATCGATCCCCCTAGCCGACCGGCGGTCGCATGCTCCTGAAAGCTGAGGACAAAATAGCCGGGTTTACCGGTACGAGGCGCGCAATCGACGGTAACACTGCGTGTACCCAATCGTGGGGTCGTCAGGCGAAATCCAAATTCGCGGATGACGCTGTCCTGGATCCTTGCTTTGGCTATGAGAGAGAGGAGCGGGTTATCCGGCGAGACTATATCCGGAAGACTGCTCTTCGCTAAATTCGTGGCGCTTGATTGGAAAAATTGCTCCGCCGATGGATTGGCGAAAACGATATTGTTCTCCGCATCGATAACGAGAACGGCGAGAGAAATGGCGCCGAGAATCGATTCCGAATAAACGTGGTCGATCATGCCGCCAAATCCATTCTTGCGGAATATTCCGCAAGTCTTGCCGCGACGAGACGGCCGTCTTCAACTTGAAGGATGTCCCTCAATTCGGTCACGCCATTCGGTATTTCCCGAAGATAGGCAGCCAAATGTTTGCGTGCGGCGAGCACCCCTCTCCGCCCCGGATAGCAGTCGAGCATGCAAGCGTAATGGCGGCGTATCGTTTGCATCTTGATGTCCAACGACGTCTCCCGCGACGCGGTCTCATCCGCCAAGTATTGATTGAGTTCGGTAATCAGCCACGGCCGTCCGATTGCTGCGCGCCCGACCATTAGGCCGTCAGCGCCCGAATCGTCGAGGCATTGCCTTGCATCTTCTCGATTGGCGATGTCGCCATTGGCGATGACGGGAATTCGCACGGCTTCCTTCACGTTTCGGATAAACCGCCAATCGGCCTTTCCCGAGAATTTTTGGGCGCGCGTACGTCCATGGACCGTCAACATCGAATACCCGCAATCTTCCGCAATTCTTGCAATGACAGCCGCGTTTCGGGATTCGTCGTCCCATCCAAGGCGCATTTTGAGGCTAACCGGTATCTGTACGGCCGCCGATACCTGACGCAGGATTTCCGCTGCCAAAGGTTCATCGCGCATCAACGCCGATCCGGCATAGCGATTGACGACCTTTTTCGCCGGACATCCGAAATTCACATCGATCATGAGGGCGCCTCGGTCCTCGCAGCGGCGAGCGGCCTCGGCCATGGCGTCGGGCTCGAAGCCTGCGATTTGTACGACGGTGCGGTCATCCAAATTGTCGAGTTTACGGCATTCGTCTTTGTGGCCGGAGACAATGGCGCGGCTCGCCGTCATCTCCGTGACGGTAATATCGGCGCCGAGATGACGTACGATGTGACGGAAGGGAAAGTCGGTTACGCCGGACATCGGCGCAAGGAGTACCCGATCCTTCAATTTCTCTGCGCCTAAATGAATGGTCATTTATTAAGCATTAAATATTATGCATAACATTTAGCCAGGATAGCCATTTCCTGGTTTCGTTCAAGCGAAAAAGACCGCCGCCCTCACGGCGCCAACAGTATGCTGCTGACGAACTTGACGCCCGGATAGCCCAAGGACACCAAGAGGTAGGCGGTCAATCCAAGTCGCGCCGCGAGCCGCCCTGCCAATCCGGTTTTCAATTGGAGAAACAGGACGACCCCGATCAGCAGAAAAGCAAGAAACGAAAACAATGCTTTATGCGTCAGTTGGAGGAACTCGCCACTGGTTGTAAGTTCCGCGGCCATACCGAAGAGAATACCGACTCCAAGAATAATTTCAGCACAAGCCAAGCCACGAAGTTCAATCCCTTCGGCGGTAGCGATGGACGGCAGTTTATCGAGGAAATCGCTACGGGTCCTGCGTTTGAGAGCGCGTTCGCGAAGGAGGACTGCTAAACTCGCGGTGGCCCCAACGGTCAGAAAACCGTATCCCAAAACCGACAATGCGATGTGCAGGAGGAGCCAATTCGATACCTCGCCGCTCAGTGGCGGCTCTGAATGCGCATGGCCCAGCCAGGTGGCGAAAAATGCTGCCAGCAGAAGATAAGGGCCGATCAGTCCGCCCAAACGTAGCAAGTCCCTGCTCGAAAAGATCAAAAGCAGGCCGAACGCGACCTGCGTCGCGAGGATACTTGCCATCAATGCAGTTGAAAGACCGACGCCCCAGGTATGAGCCCAGGCCCAATAGAGTGTGCCCGCCATTGTCGCCGCACAGATGAATATGGCGCGGGAGTCCTGACGACCGTTCGCCAGGAGTGCCGAGGCGGTGAATGCGGCCAATAAACATAGAACGGCGATGGCGGAGATTGCGGTGTGGGTCATAAGATGAAATATAACCTGCCGGGTCTGGCGATTGAAATGCGGGAATTTCGAACGATGACAGAATTCATGGATGGATGCGGATGACGGTTGCCGCCTTGATACTGGCCGGTGGGCGCGGCACCCGCGCCGGCGGTGGGATTCCGAAGCAGTATCGTCAAATCGCGGGCAAGACCGTACTGCGACGTTCGATCGAGTGTCTTCTCGATGTGCCGGAGATCGATCTGGTGCGCGTTGTTGTGCATCCCGACGACGCGGAACTTTATGAGCGGACCGTCGCGGGCCTCGATCTCATGGATCCTGTTCACGGCGGTGCCGAGCGGCATTTATCCGCGTTAAAGGGCCTCGAAAGTCTGGAGGACCTCTCGCCTGCAACCGTCTTGATACACGATGCAGCGCGGCCATTCGCTCCGCCGGAAATGATTAAGCGGGTAATCTGCGCGACAAAAAAGACGCTTGGTGCGATTCCGGCACTACCGGTGTCCGACACCCTCAAGCGGGTCGATGCGGACGGGCGAATTCAAGGGACCGTCGAGCGCGCCGGTCTTTGGCGAGCGCAGACTCCACAAGGGTTTGCATTCAAATCGCTCTTGGAAGCGCATCGGGCACGGCGTAGCGAGATACCGACCGATGACGCCGCCGTGATGGAAGAAGCGGGCCACGAAATTTTGGTCGTCAACGGCGATGAGCGCAACATCAAGGTCACAACGGAAGACGACTTTGCCCGTGCCGAAGTCTTATTGAGGAGTACCTGCATGAGAGTCCAACTGGGAAGCGGTTTCGATGTCCACCAATTCGGCCCGGGCGACCATGTCATGCTCTGCGGGATCGACATTCCCTTCGAGCACGGGTTGGTCGGCCATTCCGATGCGGATGTGGCCTTGCATGCGCTTACAGACGCGTTGCTCGGCGCGGTCGGCGCGGGAGATATCGGGCAACATTTCCCGCCGAGCGACCTGCGCTGGAAAGGCGCTGCATCGAGCCATTTTGTCGAGGAATCGGCGCGACTTATCGCAGAAGCCGGCGGGCGGATTAACAATGTGGATATTACGATTGTCGGGGAACGTCCGAAAATCGGACCGCATCGCGACAAGATGCGCTCCCGTGTTGCCGAACTCCTTTCCTTGCCGGTCGACCGCGTGAACGTAAAGGCCACCACGACTGAAAAGCTGGGATTTACCGGACGCGGCGAAGGGCTTGCGGCTCAAGCCATGGCATCCGTGGATATGCCAGCAAATGAGTAAAGCGCAGGAGACCATTGCCGTCGTGATCGCCACATTCTTCGGCGCGGGGAAATTTCGCTATGCATCGGGAACCGCGGGTTCACTCGCAGCGCTGCCGGTCATCTGGCTTGTTCATGTGTCGTTCGGCCCTTCCGCCGTTGTGGGATTTGCGGTTGTTCTATTCTTTGTCGGCGTCTGGGCGTCTAAGGTTTATATCGAGATATCCGGTAATAACGATCCCAAGCCGGTCGTCATCGACGAAGTCGTCGGGCAAGCACTTGCCATTTCATTTTTGCCTGTTGGAATAATGGAATACGCCGTTGCTTTTGTGTTTTTTCGGATCTTCGACGTTACGAAAATCTGGCCTGCCAACTGGGCCGAACAGCGCCTTAGAGGTGGGGTCGCTGTAATGATGGACGATGTTGTCGCCGGACTCTACGCCGGAGTCGCGTCACTTATTTTATTAAGGTTCCTGCAATGAAGTACAGCTTTCCGGATACTGTTAACGATAAGGCAAAAGCGCTGATCGATCTTTGCCGGACCCGCGGCATTCGGCTCTCTACGATAGAGTCGTGTACCGGCGGTCTGCTGAGCGGATGTTTGACCGATATCGCAGGATCGTCGGATGTTCTCGACCGTGGATTCGTGACTTATTCGAACGAAGCGAAGCATGAAGAAGTCGGTGTAAGCCTGGCTTCCCTCGAAGCATTTGGCGCCGTCAGCGATGTGGTCGCGCGCGAGATGTGTGCCGGAGCCCTCACCCGCTCGAATATCGGCGCTGCCGCGTCTCTCACCGGCATTGCGGGCCCGGGCGGGGCCACCGCGGATAAGCCGGTCGGGTTGGTGTATATCGGGGTCGCCACCCGCGATACCGCGCCCATCGCCCATCGCTATATCTTCGACGGAGACCGCCAGGAAGTTCGATTGGCGGCTGTCGCGGAAGCCATCGATTTGCTTACGGCTGCTGTAGGCGCGATTGAGTAAGCGCGATGAGCTTGTGCAAGGGGTGGTCGCTGCGTTCGAGCAAGCGCTCCAATTGACTGGGCCCAAGGCCGAAAAGGTGCAGAAAATCAGCCGGATCGTCGAGTTTCTTAAAATCTGATTCCCCGACGAGCGCGATTGCTTGTGCGGGCGGAAGCCGAAGCGAGTCGGATACGAACTCGGGCAGATAATAGATATCATCCCGATAGAGCGAGAACGCCGCGAGCATGATCCCTGCGACTTCAGCGATATGGCTGGAAGTCTGCAATGACAGGCGGGCCTGATCGAAGATCACGGCCCGAGTCAATCCATCCAACAGCAATGCAACGTATTGCCGATGTTCACCTGTTGTCGTGGTTTCCGAGTTCTTGAAGAAAATCACCGATTGGATGCTCAAGAGCGAGGATTTGTCCAAAGCTTCAAGGACCTGGCGGCTCGCGGTATAGGTATCGAAAGCACCCGGCCGGTACATTTTATGGAGCGTGACGCTGTCGTATTCGCCATCGCCGGTAAAGCTGATCCCACCCCGCGACAAGGCACGCTCGATGGCGTCGATGGTGCTGGCTCTGGGGTCTCCGATTCCGCGTTCGAAATTATTCAATGTTGCGCGGGATATGCCGGCGGCGCGGGCCAATTCGCTTTGCCGCACTCCCAATAGCGCGCGCGCGGACTTAATCTGGTTTGGCATCAGCATGTGCCAAATTCGCCTTAAAATGATCAACAGCTAGAACAGATCGGCTCTGAAATTAGAACTTATGCCTAAAATAATAGTCAAGATATGAAATTGAACGACTCGAATCTGGACGCTCTAATTCTATGAATTTGGCAGATTCGATGTAAATTTAGCGCTTGAGAAGACTGTCGGCGCGAGTCTCGAAGGCGGCAATCATCTTGTGAGCCGCCGATTCGAACACTGTGCCCATGACTTTATCCAGCAGGAACGAGCGAAATTCGAACTCAATCTCGAAATC
The DNA here is from genome assembly GCA_038131165.1 of Rickettsiales bacterium. GTDB lineage: Bacteria > Pseudomonadota > Alphaproteobacteria > UBA8366 > UBA8366 > UBA6544. Next base: position 7,406 of record JAYPOZ010000049.1, read on the forward strand.
GACCAGCGTTTCCGAATCGGATACGGGTGCCAGGCGCCACTCGCTCTTTAAATGCCGGAACGGCCCGGCTTCCTGTACAGTGGTAATGCGAGAATTCTCTGAATCCACAGCCACTCTGCTGGTAAATGTCTCGCGCAGACTGCCGTAGCCGATGCTGAGATCGGCGATCAAGGTTCCGTCGGGTTTGCGTTCGCGAATGCGTGACGCAACACACCAGGGAAGGAATTCGGCGTATCGGTCGACATCCGCGATGATCTCGAAAAGACCGTCAGCCGAATGGTGAAGCTGCCTTTGTTCTGAAAAGGTTCGCACGGATTAAGTCAGTCGGTGTATGAAGAATGCCACCGTCTAAAGACTGTTCGCAATAGTGTCGCCAAGACGGGCAAGGCGCGCGGTTCGAAGCCTTTGGAAATCATCGCCGGCATGATAGGAGGATCGTGTCAGTGGAGACGCCGAGACCAGAAGAAATCCTTTGCCACGCGCCATCCGCGCTAGGCCGTCGAATTCGTCCGGCGTGACAAAGCGATCGACTGCGGCATGTTTTGGCGTCGGCTGGAGGTATTGACCGATGGTAAGAAAGTCGACGTCGGCGGATCGCAGATCGTCCATCACCTGATGCACTTCCTCCAGCGTCTCGCCCAAGCCGACCATCATTCCTGACTTGGTAAAGATGGTCGGATCGATCTGTTTCACCCGGTGCAGGAGTTCCAAGCTCGTAAAATAGCGCGATCCCGGGCGCACTGTCGGATAGAGTCGCGGAACGGTTTCGATGTTGTGGTTGAACACATCGGGCTTTGCCGCCGTCACAGTCTCGATTCCTCCCGCCTTATTCTTGAAGTCAGGCGTCAGCACTTCAATCGTTGTGCCTTGGGAACGCTTGCGAATTTCCGATATCACTTCGGCGAAATGCTGGCCGCCGCCATCGGGAAGATCATCGCGGTCGACGGAGGTGATGACGACATGGGCGAGACCGAGTTCGGCGACCGCATCGCCGACGCGCGCAGGCTCGTCCCCATCAAGAGGCCGGGGTATCCCTGTCGCGACATTGCAGAATGCACAAGCGCGCGTGCAGATGTCGCCCATGATCATGAAAGTTGCATGCTTCTTGGCCCAGCATTCGCCGATATTGGGGCAGCCGGCTTCTTCGCAGACGGTGTGCAACCCCTTCTCGCGGACCGTGTTCCGGGTCTCGAAATATGTCTTCGACGTCGGCGCCTTGACCCGTATCCAAGCGGGCTTTCGCGGCGCCGGATTGTCCGGCCGGTTCCGCTTTTCCGGATGTCTCATTCTTGCGGCATCGAGCGTGGCCATGGCCGGCTTCCGATCGAAAATTAGAAATGTATGACCCGACCGTAGGCATCGAGAACGGATTCGTGCATCATCTCGGACAGCGTCGGATGCGGGAAGATCGTGTTCATCAACTCTACTTCGGTGGTCTCGAGCGTTCTTGCAATGCCATAGCCTTGGATCAGTTCGGTGACTTCCGCCCCGATCATATGAGCGCCCAGTAATTCGCCCGTCTTCGCGTCGAATACGGTCTTAACCAGGCCTTCCGGCTCGCCAAGCGCGATCGCCTTGCCGTTACCCATGAAGGGGAATCGCCCGACTCTTACCTCATAGCCGGCTTCCTTCGCCCTGGCTTCTGTCATCCCGACGGAAGCGACCTGCGGAAGGCAATAAGTGCACCCCGGAATATTCGAGGTATCGAGCGGATGCACTCCTTTCTCGCCCTTGATCTTCTCGACGCAGATCACGCCCTCGTGGCTCGCTTTGTGCGCGAGCCAGGGCGGCCCGGTAACATCGCCGATGGCATAAACACCTGGCTCGCCCGTCTCCAGCCATTGGTTGGTCTCGATGTGGCCGCGGTCAACCTTCACCTTGGTACCCTCGAGGCCGATATTTTCCACGTTGCCGACGATGCCAACCGCAAGAATAACCCGCTCGACGGTGATTTTCTCGCTCTTGCCGCCTCTCTCCACGGTTGCCGTGACGGACTCTGCAGCCTTTTTCAATTCTTTCACCTGAGCGCCAGTGACGATTTTCATCCCGTCCTTCTCAAAGGCTTTCTGTGCGAACGCAGAGATTTCTTGGTCTTCCACGGGCAGAATTCGATCGAGAACTTCGACGACGGTGACTTCGGCACCGAGATTTCGGTAAAAACTGGCGAACTCGATCCCGATCGCGCCGGAGCCGACCACGAGGATCGATTTCGGCAGGCTTTCGGGCACCATGGCTTCCCTGTAGGTCCAGATCAATTTGCCGTCCGGCTCAAGGCCAGGGAGGGTGCGGGCTCGCGCTCCAGTCGCCAGGACGATGTTGGATGCCGTCAGGTCGGCGATCTTCTTGCCGTCCTTTTCGACCGTCAACTTGCGGGCGCCCTTGGTCCCGCCGGCCAGTTTTCCCCAGCCATCGAAGACCTCTACCTTATTCTTCTTCAAGAGATGGCCCACGCCGCCGTTCAATTGCGCCGCGACTTTGCGAGACCGCTCGACGACCTTCTTGATATCGACACTCGCCCCTCGGACGGAAATGCCGAAGGAGTCCGCATGCTGGATGTTTCGATAAATCTCTGCGGTCCGCAGCAGCGCCTTCGTCGGAATACAGCCCCAATTCAGGCAGATTCCACCGAGATGCTGCGCCTCTACCAGGGCTGTCTTCATCCCTAACTGGGCCGCCCTGATCGCCGCGACATAGCCGCCGGGTCCGCCGCCGACGACAATGAGATCGAATTTCTGTTCCGCCACGATACCCCCTTAGAGCAGCATGCTGAGCGGATCTTCGATGAGCCGCTTAAAGGCGCTGAGGTATTCAGAGCCGATGGCGCCGTCTACCGCGCGATGGTCGACCGACAAGGTGCAGGACATGACCGTGGCGACGGCAAGTGAGCCGTCTTTTACGACCGGACGCTGTTCGCCCGCGCCAATTGAAAGAATGCACGCCTGCGGTGGATTTATCACCGCGCTGAATTCCTTAATGCCGTACATGCCAAGATTGGAAATGCTGAATGTACCGCCTTGGTATTCTTCGGGGCCAAGCTTGCCGTCGCGCGCCCGCGCAGACAATTCCTTCATTTCCGTCGAAATGGTCTCAAGGCCCTTCGTCTCCGCGCGACGGACAACCGGCGTGATCAAACCGCCTTCAATCGCCACCGCCACGGAAATATCGGCAGATTTGTAGAGTTTGACACCTTCATCGGTCCAGGACGCATTGGCTTTTGGGACCCGGCGCAAGGCTATGGCCGCGGCCTTGATCACGAGGTCGTTGACCGAAATCTTGAACGCCCCATCCGACTTGTCGTTTAGGGTTTTGCGAAGCCCGAGAAGTGCGTCGATTTCACAATCCACCGTCAGGTAGAAATGCGGGACGTTCTGTTTCGACTCTGTCAGGCGGCGCGCGATGGTTTTACGCATGCTGGAGAGCGGTTCGAGCTCGAACTCGGGCTCGAACGGCAATTTTTCGGCTGTCGTCGATGCTGCTGGGGCCATTGCGCTTGGTGCGGCGGGCGCAACGGCGACGGCAGCGGGAGTGGCGCTCGGCACCCCTCCGGCAATAGCGGCTTCGATATCCGCCTTAACGATACGGCCGTTCGGGCCGCTTCCCGTCAAACCCGAGAGCTCAATTCCCGCTTGCGACGCCATTCGACGGGCCAGCGGGCTTGCGATCACGCGGCCGTCTGCCGTGGTCGCTCTCGGCAACGCCTCGGCAATGGCTCCGGCGCTCGGCATTGCGGCTTCGACGTCGGATTGTACGATCCGCCCGTTCGGGCCAGACCCGGCAAGCGTTGACAGATCGATCCCCGCCTGAGTCGCCATGCGCCGTGCTAGTGGGCTAACCAAGACATCGTCGCTACTTGCTGGCCTTGACGCTTGAGGCGCTTCAGCGGCTGTGGGAGCGGCCGCCGCAGCTGCGGGAGCGGAGGCGGCATTAGACGTATCGACGCCGTCTAGCGCGGAAACATCTTCACCTTCATCGAGCAGCAATGCGATCACGTTATTGACGGCGACACCCTCGGTTCCTTCGGCAACAAGGATCTTGCCGAGCTTGCCTTCTTCAACCGCCTCCACTTCCATCGTTGCCTTATCGGTCTCGATCTCGGCGATTACATCTCCCGGGTTTACTTCGTCGCCTTCACCGACGAGCCACTTCGCCAAAGTCCCCTCGGTCATCGTCGGAGATAAGGCGGGCATAAGAATTTTAACTGGCATTGAGCTTTCCCTCCGCCCTAAGCGCGATAACAGACGGTCTTGGCCGCCTCGACGATATCTGCCGCCTGGGGCAATGCGAGCGCCTCCAGATTGGCGGCATAGGGCAATGGCACATCCTTGGCACAAACCCGCGCGAGCGGCGCATCCAGCCAATCAAAGGCCGCTTCCATCATCAACGCGGCGAGTTCGGAGCCGATCCCAGAGAAGGGCCAGCCTTCCTCGCAACTCACAATTCGGTTGGTCTTTTGAACCGACTTGACGATGGTTTCGGTATCCAGTGGCCGAATACTCCGCAAATCGATAACTTCCGCATCGATCCCCTGCTCAGCTAAGGCATCCGCCGCTTCCAAAGCCTTACCGACCATAATGGAGAACGCGACCAATGTAACGTCACTGCCCGTCCGGACGACCTTTGCACTGCCGATAGGTACTATCCAATCGTCTGCGACCGGCACCTCGAAACTATTGCCGTAGAGCATCTCGTTCTCGAGCACGAAAACCGGATTTGGATCCCGAATTGCCGATTTCAGCAGCCCTTTGGCATCCGCTGCCGAATACGGAGAGACGACTTTGAGGCCCGGACAATGAGCATACCAACTGGCGTAACATTGCGAATGCTGCGCCCCGACCCGCGAAGCCGCACCGTTCGGCCCACGGAACACGATGGGACACCCCATTTGCCCGCCGGACATGTAAAGTGTCTTGGCCGCCGAATTAATGAGATGATCCATCGCCTGCATCGCAAAGTTAAAGGTCATGAACTCCACGATGGGGCGCAAGCCCATAAACGCGGCGCCGACTCCCAGCCCCGCGAAACCATGCTCCGTTATCGGCGTGTCGATGACCCGGCGCTCACCGAATTCCTCAAGCAAGCCCTGACTGACCTTATAAGCACCCTGATATTGCGCGACCTCCTCTCCCATCAGGAAGACCTGCTCGTCTCGCCGCATCTCCTCCGCCATGGCATCGCGCAGCGCTTCGCGTACGGTCTGTGTCACCGTCTCGCCGTCCCAATCGGGTTCGGCCTGCGTGTTGGCAGTTGCGGGTGCCGCCGGCGCCTTTATCGCCGATTGAACGCTGGCGGGTGCCGCAGGAGGTGCTGTTTCTAGCTCAGCGGCCGGTACGGGAGCTCCCGCACCAATCTGATCGGCACTGTCACCCTCGCCCAGTATGACTGCGATAGGCGTATTGACCGCGACACCCTCGGCGCCTTCGGCAACAAGAATCCGTCCCAATTTGCCTTCGTCGACCGCTTCGACTTCCATTGTCGCCTTATCGGTCTCGATCTCGGCAATGACGTCGCCGGCGACAACATCGTCGCCTTCAGCCTTTAACCACCGCGCCAATTTGCCCTCTGTCATCGTCGGCGAGAGCGCGGGCATCAAGATTTCAACTGGCATTTCCCAGGCTCCCTAGATCAAGCTTCGACCAGAACATCGGTATAAAGTTCCGATGGATCCGGTTCGGGGCTGTTCTGCGCGAATTCCGCAGCATCGGATACGATATCCTTGATTTTCTTGTCTATTTCCTTGAGTTCGTCTTCTGTCGCGATGCCCTCATCGACCAGCCAGCCGCGCATCCTATCGATGGGATCGCGCTCCGAACGGACTTTGCTGACCTCTTCCCGGCTGCGGTATTTTGCGGGATCGGACATCGAATGTCCGCGGTAGCGGTATGTTTGCATTTCCAAGACATACGGACCTTTACCAGCCCGACAATGGGCAACCGCGGTCTCGGCGGCTTCCCGGACGGCCAGCACATCCATACCATCGACTTGTTTCCCCTGAATACCGTAGGGTTTGCCGCGATTGAAAAGGTCGGTGCCGGCCGAAGCCCGCTCCTGGCTGGTGCCCATTGCATACTTATTGTTTTCGATCACGTAGATCACGGGCAGGTCCCACAGCGCCGCCATGTTCAGCGATTCCCCAACCTGACCTTGATTGATCGCTCCGTCGCCAAGATAGGTGACGCTGACGAGGTCCGTCTTGTTGTAGCGATGGGCGAATGCGATGCCGGCGCCAATCGGCACCTGTGCCGCCACGATGCCATGTCCGCCATAAAAATTCTTCTCTCGGCTGAACATGTGCATTGAGCCACCCTTACCGCCAGAATAACCCCCTGCACGGCCGGTCAGCTCGGCCATGACGCCGCGAGCTTCCATACCGCAGGCCAGCATATGGCCGTGATCGCGATAACTGGTGATAACGGCGTCGCCTTCCTTCAGCGTCGATTGAATTCCGACAACGACGGCTTCCTGGCCGATGTAGAGATGGCAAAAGCCGCCAATCAACCCCATGCCATACAGCTGTCCGGCCTTTTCTTCGAAACGCCGGATCAAAAGCATATCGTTGTAATAATTCAATAATTCAGGTTTAGACGCCGCGTTGGCCTTTTTCCTAGCCGGTCCCCGCGTGCGAGCTCGTTCTTTCGCCGCCATTTGAACTCCCTGTCTGCGTCTAAACCCCGACGCTTAGTGTCCTTCCAATATCACGTAATGCGAATTTAGATATTGTTCAATAGAATAATATCCAATTGAAATTAATAGATTATTTACGTTTTAACTAAATTTAAGTAAATAATGCAACGATGCGTTCGATATTGTATAGCAGTCTTGCAAACATATCGAAACCATACCGAGCCGCTTTTCTGTCCGACAGACGCCGAACGAATTGACGGCGGCGCTACGGGAGGCTCTCTTCCACATGTTCGAGAATGTCACTGATGTGGCATGCGAACTCCGCAGTACGGTGCCGAGTAGAACGCTGCCTTATTTGGTCGCCGAACGCTTGAAGGACGCAACTCAACGGACTGGGGCCATCGAAGAAAATGCGTTGATCATTCAGCCACAACTGCGCCTCGGGATAATCGACGAGCCGAAGAGTGCCGTTGTTTCCGTTGCAATACAATTCCCGGCATTTGGTCTTCATGAGGTTTCCGAAAGTAAGCTCGGCGGTCACGCCCCCTGGGAACGCAAGCCGTATTCGGACGATATGACGGGAGGCGTCGCCTTCGAGGCGGTCCAGGGCGACAACCTGCGGCAATGCATCGGCAAGATCGAGGGCAAATGCCAGATCGTGCGGACCGTAGTCCCACAAAGCAGACATATAGGGGCGAAATGGCCCCCAGTTTCCGCCCTTGCTCTCGATGTGTTGCAGTTCGCCGATATCCGCCAGTTTCTTCTTTAATTCCCGGTATCCTGGATGGAACAGGTGTATCAGATTGACCATGAGCGGCACTTTTAGCGTCTCCGCGCGCGCGGTTACGGAGCGAGCCGCCACCGCCGAAAGACCAAGCGGTTTTTCCGTAAGTACCGCTATCCCGGCCTCGATCAGCGATCTGCAATCGGTCAAATTCTCGTCTGGCGTTCGAGCCAATACGGCACCGTCGATCGGGCAGCCCGTCTCCATCGCAGCCTCGGCGGAAGGCCAAATCCGTGCGGGCTCTATGCCGTCGATAAGTGGCCTTTTTTTGACTGACAGCGATTTGCTGACCACCCCCGCAAGCGCAAGGGTCGGGGCACGCTCAATTGTCGCCATATAGCGTTGCGCCCATGGCCCTGAACCGAATACGATCAGTGACTGCACCCGCGCCATGGGAAATTCAGCCGAGTTCGTCCATATACCGCGGGATGGCCCAGGACAAGAACCGGCCGACGCCGTCTTCAAGTCCGATTCTTGGGTGATAATCCAATTGCAACCGGGCTTTTCTGATATCCGGGCATCGGCGCATCGGTTCGTCAGCGGGATAAGAATCAGGGTACTCGGTTGTTTGTATTCTTACCGCGGCAGGGCTCTTCTCTTCGAATACCGCCGCGAGATCAATCATCGACACTTCAGGGGTTGGATTACCGATGTTATAGGCCTCTCCCGGTACGCCCTTGAGAACAACCCGTAGGAAGCCGATCATGGCATCGACGACATAGCAGAACGTCCGGGTTTGACGACCATCGCCGTAAATCATGAGAGGTTCACCGGCGGCAATTTGCGCGGCAAAGTTAGGCATGACGCGATAGTCCGTTTTCTGCATGCCTGGCCCGTATACGTTAAAGGGCCGGACGATATTCGTATGAACGCCGAAATAATCGTGAAAAATATAGCAATAGGTCTCCCCTACTCGCTTTCCCTCATCGTAACAGGCGCGCGGCCCCAACGTCGAAACATTCCCGCGATAACTTTCTTTCGTGGGCACATGCGCCGGGTCGGGATCGCCATAAATCTCGCTTGAGGAGAAATAGACGAATCTCGCGTGGGAATCCTTTGCTTGTTGGAGCAAACGCTGTGTTCCGACTGTCGCGACTTCCAATGTTTCGATCGGATAGGCACGATAATAGAAAGGGCTGGCGATTCCGGCGGCATGGATTATCCAGTCGAAGGGCCCTTCCGGCAGCGGATCACGGCATATATCGGCGGCAACGAGCTCGCACCATTCGCCGAGCGATGACAGCAAGTTCCTATCTGCGACCCGGAAATTGTCCAAGACGGTAATCCGGCAGGGGATTTCCAATATTTCTTCATTTAATTTCTTAAAGATCGTCAGAAAGTAACGCCCGAGAAATCCTGCCCCTCCCGCGATCAGTATCCGTCTCCCCGCAAAAGCCTTCGCTTCTTTCCGGATATCGGCGATAACTTGGTCAAGGTCGCTCTCGATAAACTGGGCGTCAGATATCATATTCGGTCACCACGTTCAGCTTAGGCAATGGCACGATAAATCTCTTACCCGCCGTCAAGAATGTCCGATTATTCGCAATAATAGGTTCGGCGAAGTTCCATGCCAGCAGAAGAAGGTCATCGACAGGCTCTTCTTCAAGATATTCGGCGCCGACAATGGGGATGTTTAACCCTGGACTGAACAACCCTTGTTTCCAGGGACTGTCGTCAACGATGTAGGCCAGATCGTCTCCGCTGAGCCCGAACTGATGCAGTAAGGTCGTCGCTTTCGCGGGCGCGCCATATCCGGCGATCCGTCGGCCCCGTTCTCTTGCGGTCCTGATCTCCGTAAGGAGCGCCGCACCAGCACAAGCAATGTGGTTGAAGAACTCACGGTATGTCGATTCTTTGAACAGTCCCGTCGCCCTTTCTGCCGCGATAAGCGCTTGCAGCGCCTGGGTTGGATGCCGCCCGCTGTCGGCGTGTGCGGAGTAGAGACGAACGGATCCGCCATGACTGGGAATCCGTTCTGCATGAATCAACCGTAGGCCGCATCTCTCAAAAAAACCTACGAGGGGGGCAATTGCATGATAGTCGAGATGCTCATGATAGATCGTATCGAATAAGGTCTGTTCCAAAACGTCGCGGAGATATGAGACTTCGAACGCGAAAAGACCGTCCGGTGCCAATAGGTGCCGAACGGCCATGATGACCGCCTTAAGATCGTCGATGTGGGCGCACACGTTATTGGCCGTAATGATTTTCGCACGCCCTTCGTCGTCAAGAATATCCTGAGCGGTCTCCATCGAGAAAAAAGCCGCGCGCGTGGGAACACCCTCCGCCGTGGCCGCTGCAGCAATGCGCTTTGCCGGATCGACGCCGCTGATCCTCGCGCCGAGGACCGAAAATGCCTTTAGGAGTGTTCCGTCATTGGATCCTATATCCACGACCAGATCACCCCGTTGCCCGTCGGCCAAACCCCAAACGGCGTCGGCATAGCGGTGAAAGTGCTTTACGAAACTAGGCGAGGTTCCTGAAACATATACATAATTCGAAAACAATAGTTTTGGGTCGACAATGTGACCAAGCTGCAAGTGGAAGCACTCGCCGCAAAGCCGAAGCTCAAGCGGATACTTGACCTGCGTTTCGCCAAGCCGGTCGGCAGTCCGAAAGTCGTTTGCCGGCGGCGTCGGCGCTAGTTTTCCCACGGCGATGAGCTCCGCGCTCCCGCAAAGACGACAATCCGTTCGGCTCCGGCATGTGGACACAGTCTCCTCTACCCTTCAATCGAGGCCGGATCGATCAGTTCAATTCGGCGCACGTCCGCTTCGTAAGAGGCTTGATCCCTTGGGTTTCGACCGAAAGTAAAGAAGGTCGTGTCCTTCTTAAAGACCATCGCGTGGTCAACCAACGGAGGCGTGAAAAACAATTGGCCGGGTTTGACTGTAACCATTGCCGGCTTGGCATCGGAACCATGAGGGCGATGATAATAATCAATCTCACCTTCGGTCACGTAACAATAGTGCCAATCCGTTAGGTGATAATGATTGGCACGTACGGTGCCCCTCTTGGAGGTAATCAGGACGACGCTTTTTGTCGGCAGGTCATAGAGCGGCTGAATTGAGCCCCGGGCATCGTCGTGGCTGGCCTCCAAATCAACGATGATGTCTTCAGGCCACATGCTGGGATCGTCCAAGTGAATTTTCTTCCAATCAGTCATGATGTTCTCGTTTTTCCGTCGTTGAAGGTGGTCACAGAACGCTAAAGCGGGTTCGAAGAATCATCCAAATAACCGAGATCACATGCCAATACCTAATCTTCTTGCCTTCGTCGTATGTCCGTCCAGTATAGTTAACCGGAACTTCATAGATGACCTTTGCGCGGCGCGCGACCGTACCCAATATTTCCGCGTGCTGGGCCCACCCGTCATCTTTCAACTTTGCGGGTTCGACCAGATTCCGACGATATAGCAAATAACAGGAGTAGATATCGGTAAAGGTAAGATTATTCAGGAAATTAAAAAGGAGCGTGATGGTTTTATTGCCCAAAAGGTGCCAGAAATAATGCACGCGCACAAAATCCGGGGCCAGATTTCGGCTCCCGACAACGACGTCGGCTTGCTGCTCCAAAACCGGTTTGAGAAGGCGCCCGTAATCGGAAGGGTCGTATTCCAGGTCCGCATCCTGAAAGAGTATGTAATCGCCTGTCGCCGCCAGAAGACCGTCGCGGACCGCCGCGCCCTTGCCGCCGTTGGAAGGCCGATTGATGCTCTTCGAATATAATTCGGGGTTTCCGTCGAGGATCGCCCTTGTCGCATCAGACGAACCGTCGTTGACCACAATCACTTCGAACTCGACGGTCGGATGGGCGTTTTGGGCGATTCGCCGCAATACCGTCTTCAATGTCGCGGCCTCGTTATAAGCGGGAATTATGATCGATAAACGCATTGGGCCGCCACTGATTGAGAATCGCTTCGTTGGTAAGGTTTTTTACGTCTCATGACGACAAAACATTGATGCGCGGTAACCCCAGCTTGATTCGGCTCTCCGCATTCCGAAACTTCATTTGCAGTCAGTTTGTTCCAATTTCGAAATGTTCTGCTCGACCCTGCTGGATGGCCGCGCGGACTCAATCCAAGATTACGCGCTCGTCAGCTTCTATCACGTTCAGAACGGATCTTGATCTTTCATCTAAGATATCGAGATCAAGATTATCGGGTCTCAGCAGAGTTGTGCGATGTTCTATAGATCGTCGTGTTTGAACCCGATTTGCGAGGACGATTTCTGCCTTCGCCACCTCTGCAGAAAGACTGAGGTAGGCGCTCAATCCATGGTCACCCTTTAATGAATGATAAGAAAAATATCCGATGACGAACGCACCGATGACCGGCACGGCTATCTGGCGCGCACGATCGCCTATTTTCAACGAATAAAACACTTTTGAATAATGTATAACCTTTAATACTTCGTCAATATAAATACTGAAAATTTAAAGCATGTCCTGCGCGCGCTTAAATATAAGTTTCTATCGAGATGACAGCTATCAACAGCAGATATATACTTTACTTAAAAAAGCCAAATACTGTTTATCTATTTGCCGCCAGCATCTCCCGACCGGCGTATCGCGCGGCACTTCCAAGCTGTTCTTCGATGCGAAGGAGCTGATTGTATTTCGCCAATCTGTCCGACCTGGACAGAGATCCGGTCTTGATCTGCCCGCAATTGGTCGCCACCGCTATATCCGCGATCGTTGTGTCCTCGGTTTCTCCCGACCGATGCGATAGAACCGCGGCGTATCCAGAGCGCCGCGCCAATTCGACGGCCTCCAATGTTTCGCTCAACGTCCCGATTTGATTGACCTTGACCAGAATGGCATTCGCGGTGTCTTCGGCGATGCCCTTCGCCAGACGAGCCGGATTGGTTACAAAGAGGTCATCGCCGACCAATTGAACGCTTTGACCGATCTTCTCGGTCAACAGGCGCCAACCATCCCAATCGTCTTCCGCCATACCGTCTTCGATCGAAATGATCGGATAGCTTTCCACTAAATGGCGGAGATACTCGACCATTCCTCCGGCATCCAACTGCTTGTCTTCGCCGGCCAATCGATATTTGCCGTCTTCGTAGAACTCGGTTGCCGCGCAATCGAGTGCCAGGCAGATATCGTCGCCCAGCGTATATCCCGCGCGGTCCACGGCCTTCTGAATAAAATCCAACGCTTCGGCACTCGACTTCAAAGCCGGCGCAAAACCGCCCTCATCGCCTACATTCGTGCTGTGTCCGGCTTCGGCCAGTGTGGCCTTGAGAGCATGGAAAACCTCCGCCCCCATCCGCAATGCATCAGAGAATTTCTCGGCGCCGACGGGCATGATCATGAATTCCTGGATATCGACGGCGTTATCCGCGTGGGCGCCGCCGTTAATGATGTTCATCATCGGCACCGGCAATAGATCCGCCCACATACCGCCGATGTATTTATACAATGGAAGTTCGTGCGATTCGGCGGCAGCCCGCGCCACGGCCAAGGACGCGCCAAGGATCGCGTTCGCGCCGAGGCGCGCCTTATTCTCTGTGCCGTCGAGCTCCAACAACATCCGATCGATATTCTTCTGATCCTCCGCCTCAGCGCCCGATAGAACGTCGAATATTTCACCGTTTACGGCATCTACCGCTTTCAAGACACCCTTGCCGCCGAATCGTGCATCGCCATCGCGCAATTCCAGCATCTCGTGCGCCCCCGTCGAGGCGCCGGAGGGAACCGCAGCGCGTCCAAATGCGCCATCCTCCAGATAGACATCGACTTCTACGGTTGGATTGCCTCGGCTATCGAGAATTTCACGCGCTTTCAGATCGACGATCGCGGTCATATCGCAGCTCCAATAAGTCTCTTTTATTCAGAAAGTTAGAGGGTGGGCTTTTGCGAATCGATCAAGTTCGATCAACTGCGAAAGCAAGTCTTCAAGGGCGTCCAAGCGCCACATGTTCGGCCCGTCAGAAGGAGCGGAGTCCGGGTCTTGATGGGTTTCGATGAAAACCGCCGCGACCCCGACGGCGATGGCTGCGCGCGCCAAGGCCGGCACGAATTCCCGCTGCCCGCCCGACGTCGTCCCCTGCCCGCCCGGTTGTTGTACCGAGTGCGTTGCGTCAAAGACCACCGGGTAGCCATTTTGCGCCATGATCGGCAGCGACCTCATATCGCTGACCAAGGTATTGTAGCCGAAACTGGCGCCGCGCTCAGTCAGCAGGATCTTTTCGGTTCCAGTATCTTCAAGTTTCGCCACGACCTGTTTCATGTCCCAAGGGGCGAGAAATTGACCCTTCTTCACATTGACCGCCCGGTTGGTCTTGCCGGCGGCAACCAGCAGGTCGGTTTGTCGGCAAAGAAAAGCCGGTATTTGGAGAACATCAACGGCTTCGCCAATGACGGCGCATTGATCCGGTTCATGTACATCGGTCAGAACCGGGCATCCGTAAGTATCCCGGACTTCGGCGAAAATCGGCAAGGCATTCTTAATGCCGATGCCCCGGGGGCTGCTGTTTGACGTCCGATTGGCCTTGTCAAAGGATGTCTTATAGATAAATCCAAGCCCCAGCCGACCGGTCATTTCGCAAAGCGCCTGGCTCATTTCCAACGCATGCTGACGACTTTCCATCGCGCACGGGCCAGCGATCAGGGTCAACGGAAGATCGTTAGCGACATCTAGCGCCCCGATCCTAACGCGCTTTTGTTCAGCCATGTAAACTCCAGTCTTTCGAAGTCAGACCAAGCGGGCCTGATCGACGGCGGCTTTAACAAAGCTTGTAAAAAGTGGGTGAGGCGCAAACGGTCTGGATTTCAGTTCCGGGTGGAATTGGACTCCGATATACCAGGGATGGTCACGCAGCTCGATGATTTCTGGGAGACGTTTGTCCGGCGACATCCCCGAGAACTGCAATCCGGCGGCCTCGAGACGTGAGCGATAGTTAACGTTTACTTCATAGCGGTGGCGATGTCGTTCGTTGATTTCGCGCTCTCCGCCGTATATTTCGGCAACCTTGCTTCCGGCATCGATACGGCACGCATAGCTGCCGAGCCGCATCGTTCCTCCAAGTTCATCGCCTTCTTCCCTCTGTTCGACCTCATTGCCGCGCATCCATTCGGTCAAGAGACCGACGACCGGCTCTTTGCAGGGGCCGAATTCGGTGCTGTTGGCGCCGGGGATGCCGGCAAGATTGCGTGCCGCCTCGATGACCGCCATCTGCATGCCGAAACAAATGCCGAAATAGGGCACTTTACGGCGCCTGGCGAATTGAGCCGCTTGAATCTTGCCTTCCGCGCCCCGCTCGCCGAATCCGCCCGGGACGAGGATGCCATGGCAATTTTCCAATTCGTGGATATGGTCTTCCTGCTCGAAAATTTCCGCTTCAATCCAGCGGGTATTGACCCTCACATTGTTTGCGATCCCGCCATGGGTGAGCGCTTCGCTTAGGGATTTATAGGCGTCCATCAGATTGGTGTATTTGCCGACGATGGCAATGTTCACTTCGCCTTCGGGATTCAGGATCGATCTCACGATTCCTGTCCAGCGGGAAAGATCTACCGGGCGGTCGCGTACTTCGGTCAATCCGAAGTGAGTTAGAACTTCAGTGTCGAAGCCTTGTTCATGATAGGTGATCGGAACCTGATATATGGTATCCACATCTTCCGCCGGAATGACGCGAGATTCCTGCACATTACAGAATAAAGCGAGCTTCCGCCGCGCATCCGCTGCAATCTCTCGTTCTGTCCGGCACAGCAGAAGGTCCGGCTGTATACCGACGCTGAGCAATTCCTTGACCGAGTGCTGGGTGGGTTTGGTCTTCAATTCCCCGGCGGCTCCGAGAAAAGGAACCAGGGTTACGTGAATGAACATCGTATCTTCGCGGCCGAGTTCGTTCCGCAACTGGCGAATCGCTTCCAAGAACGGCAGGCCTTCGATATCGCCGACCGTGCCCCCGATTTCGCAGAGCACGAAATCCTCGTCCGTGATGTCGCTCTTGATGAATTCCTTTATGGCGTCGGTCACATGCGGAATGACTTGCACGGTCCCGCCGAGGTAGTCGCCCCGCCGCTCGCGCGCAATAACGGTCGAATAGATCCGTCCCGTGGTGACATTGTCGCTCTTGCGCGCAGAAACCCCGGTAAACCGTTCGTAATGACCAAGATCGAGATCGGTTTCGGCACCGTCATCCGTGACGTAGACCTCGCCGTGCTGATAGGGGCTCATGGTGCCCGGATCGACGTTCAGGTAAGGGTCAAGTTTACGCAACCTGACCTTAAAGCCCCGCGCCTGCAGCAAGGCGCCGAGTGCGGCGGATGAGAGGCCCTTTCCGAGCGAGGAGACGACGCCACCGGTGATAAATACGAACCGTGTCATTGCAGCCCTCGCGGTGCCGGGCTGAAATGTATTATCGCGATTCGTCGGCTCATTGCGTTAATTTTTCCTGCGTTATTCGCTATTGTGAAAGCGGTACCGCGGGTTGGCTCGGTATTGCGGGCGTCTCCGACGTGGGGCGCTGCGTATCAAGGACAGACGACCGTTCTCCAGATTGACTGGCGAGAATCGCGAGAACCAGGCTCGTCAACATAAAGCAGGCCGCCAGAATACCGGTCGCTCGGGTCAAAAGATTAGCTGTGCCGCGCACGCTAACCAATCCTGAACCGCTTCCGCCGCCCCCGATACCCAGGCCGCCACCCTCACTGCGCTGCAGCAGCACGACAACCACTAAAGCGAGCGCGATAAGCATATGAATTACGAGCAAGACTGTGGTCAATTGATTAGGCCTGTTTATCCGGTCGGCGGGCTCTGAATTGCTGAGTATTTAATCGCTATCGGATGCATTGGCTAGGGGCAACTTCTTCCGATTGCGAGAAAACTGTCCGCTTCCAGGCTGGCGCCACCGATTAGCGCCCCGTCTACGCCTTGGCACTTGAGGATTTCCGCCGCATTTCCCGGATTCACCGAGCCACCGTAGAGCAATCGAAGTGACGCCGCAGACGAGTCGGAAATGCGGTCTTTGAGTACTGATTGCATGTGGATATGCATTTCCGAAATTTGCTCAAGAGTTGGAGTCTTTCCTGTTCCGATGGCCCAGACAGGTTCGTAGGCGATCACTGTGTTGACGGCGTTTGCCCCCTCAGGGAGGCTTCCAACGATTTGTGCTTCGACAGTCGACAACGCCGTTCCGGCCATGCGCTGCTGATCGCTCTCACCCACGCAAATGATCGCCGTCAAGCCACCTGCGTGAGCTGCTTCTGCTTTCGATCTGACATCGGAATCCGATTCACCGTGGTTTCCCCGGCGTTCCGAGTGCCCGACAATAACGTATTGGCAGCCAATATCCCTCAGCATTCCGACCGAAATATCGCCGGTATGCGCACCCGAAGCCGCCGCATGGCAATCCTGCGCACCCAGCGAGAGACGCGGTCCAGGTTCTCTCAGGATGCTTGCCACCGTGGAGAGCGCCGTGAAAGGCGGACAGACAAGGTACTCGCAACCATCATCCTTCGCGGCCCCGCGTATGGATCGAACCAGATCTTCGGCAGCCTGCAGCTGGCCGTTCATCTTCCAATTACCTGCAATGAGCATCTGCGTCTTTGCCATATCTCTCCCCGGAATCTGGATGAATGTATCAAAGCGTTGCGAAATTATAATTAGCACACGCGCTCGACTGAGCCACGGTCTTCGTTCAATGTCGCGGCTTGATTGCCGTTGGTTATTGTTGGTTGCGACGGTATTCCAGCGTCACTATCATGCGCCGCCGTTAGAGGCCCCTGCCACAATTTTGAACGGTCCAACGCGATCATGCTCCAAGTACTGCGCAATTCAGTCGCTTCGATATTCGCCAAGATTCTCTTTGGTCTGCTTGTCCTCAGCTTCGCGATTTGGGGGATGGGCGATATTTTTTCCGGAGGCTTCTTCGGCAATACGGTCGCGAAGGTCGGTGACGTCAAGATCGGCGCCAACGAAGTCGGATTAGAGTTCCAACGCGAAATCAACAATTTACGTCGACGCGGTATGGATATCGACACAGAGCGCGCCCGGCAAATCGGCCTCTTGGACCGTGTCGTGGACACCATGGTCAGCCGCGCTGGTTTTGATGCGGAAGTCATGGACCTGGGCCTGACAGCGAGCAATGCCGTCGTGGCGGAGCAGATTCGCACGAATCCCGCGTTTCGCGGCAATCTCGGCAGTTTCGACAGAATCCAGTTCGAACAATTATTGCGGGCCAATGGCTTAACCGAAGAAACCTATGTCGCGGATTTGCGGCGCGATATTGCGCGGAATCAGGCCCTCGACAGTATCTCGACAACAGTTCAAGTGCCGAAGACGATCGCGGATTTGATCTACGGCTGGCGCGAGGAAAAGCGTATCGCCGGAGTGACACACATTCCGGTCGACACAACAGCCGCGGTCCCCAAACCGACAACTACGGAGCTGCAGGCGTTCCATGAAGCAAATGCGGCCGAGTTTACGTCGCCGGAGCGTCGAGCAATCGATTATGTGCATTTGTCGGCAATCGATTTTGCCAAGCGGATTTCGATCACCGAAGACGAATTGGTGGCGGCTTTTGAGGACCGCGCGGAAGAGTTTGCTGTCGCCGAGACACGGAAGGTCCTTCAGATGGTGGTCTCCGACGAGACCGAAGCCAATACGGCAAAGACTCGCCTGAGTGCCGGCGAAGATTTTGCGGCGGTTGCAAAAGAGATTGCCGGTCAATCCGCCGAAAGCATCGACTTGGGAGACATTACGCGGAACGATCTTCCCGAAGAGCTGGCACCTCCGGTCTTCGGGCTACAGCAGGGCGACATCTCGTCACCGATTAAGGGGCCCTTCGGCTGGCATATCTTTAAGGTCGAAAACATCAGTCCCCGCAAAGAGGCGACGCTGGCCGATGTCCGCGATAGGCTAACTCAGGAGTTGAGCAGCGAAAAAGCCGTCGACGACGTTTATCGAACCGCGAACAAACTGGAAGACTCGATCGGTGCCGGGGCTGCGATGGACGCTGCCGCGAGCGCGCTTGGTCTGGAACTACGAAGCCTCGCCGCTGTTGATTCGGAAGGCCGCGACACGGCGGGTGAAGCCATTGCGAATCTGCCCGGCGCCCCTTTCCTGGAGACTGTATTTTCTACCGCCATAGAGGATGCCGGCACCTTGATCGAAACCGAGGATGGCGGGTTCTTCATTCTGCGTGTGAAGTCGATTGCACCGGCAAAACTGCAACCTTTGACAGATGTCAGAGATCGTGTGGTAGCGGCTTGGCAGCGGGAAAAGCGTATCGAACTCGCAGAGGCGAGAGCGCAGACAGTGGCCCAGGCTCTTGAAGGCGGCCGGGCGCTGTCGGATATTCCCGAAGCGGATGGCGAGACTTTGGTGCCCACCAATCCATTCACGCGTCAGGGGGGAGCGACACAGTCGATCCTTCCATTCGAGATCATTAATCAAATTTTCGAGTTCAAGTCGCCGGGGAAAGTCGCGGTCGGACGTGCCGGCGATCGTTTCGTCGTCGCCCGGCTGATGGAGATACAGGCGGCCGAACCGGGTAAGGATTTCGACGGCTATCGCGGACTGGCGCAAAATCTGCGGGCAAGTTTATCCAACGATTTGCTTCATCAATACAATCGCGCACTTCGAGACTCGCACGGCGTCTCGATCAATGACGCTGTGTTGGATCAATTGTTTTCGGACGATCAATCCTATCCTAGACGTTAAAGATTAACCCCGCGGCGTGCGGCGACGTTGGATAACGCTGAGCGGGACAAGCTTGATCCCTTTGTCCTTCAGGGAGGGCATCCAAAGCCTAAGCTCGTCCACGGTCGCATCGTAGGGATGGCCGATTCCGATCGCTTCACCGCGTTGTCGGCTGATGCGTTCGAGTTCTTCAAGCTGTGTCCGAATTTTCGGACCTTCGGCGATGTTGTCCAGAAAGACATCTCGAACGATAACGGGGATGCCTTCTCGTACGGATATCGTCTTTGCTACCGATCGCGGACTGGTCAGCGAATCTAGATAGAATAGGCCCCGGGCATCAATTTCCCGAAGGACGACTGACATGCCCTCCTCCCAAGTCGTAAAATCGCTTCCCATGTGATTGTTGACCCCGACAAAACCGTCGAATTGCGATAGATTCCAAGCAATCCGGCTCCGTATTTCATCCAGGTCTTGTGCTCTCAACAAGGCATTGGGCCCTGGATCCGCATCGGCACCTTCGGGCTGCATCGGCAAGTGGACGAACAACTCGTGGCCCCGCTCGAGCGCCTGTGCAGTGAGCGTCCGCAAATTGTAGCCGTACGGCAGGAACGCCAATGTGAGTGGTCCAGGTGTATCGATGGTCCGCTGCGTGCGTACCTGATCGATCCCGAGATCGTCGATAACGATGGCGATTAGCGGGGTTTGGTCTCCAACATCGAGCGGAGGAGCATAGGCCAAGTTGCTCTCCCTCGACTTGGAAATGTTTCCCGCTTCAGCTTTGGTCGGGCTTGCGGGGGACGCCGGGGATTGGGAGATGCTTGCTGCTTTCGGTGCTGGCGCGTCATTTTCGGGAGGTTTTTGGGATAGGGTGCGCGGCGTTCGTTTATCTGCCTGTACTTTCCGCGCGCCGCCGGATTCCTCCGGGGGTGTCGTAATCGCGTAAACCCGTAATTGCGCATTGCCGGGGCGCGTGGGCGGTGCGGTCGTCTGCGGCATAACTTTGGCGAAACTTTCCGGTTTAGTGCGATTTGAATTCGAAAGCGAGCCAAGGAACCCGCCGATGGAAGCGCCTAAAACAAAGAAAATGGTTAGGCCGACAAGGACCAATCGGCGGCGATGGAACAATCGACCCAGGCGAAGTCGCATTCTCTTAGGTTCGCGCGGCTTAAGGGGCGCGGAAGCCGGCGGCTTTGAACGCTCGATCTTACGAAATGGATCGTCCGACATCGGTGGACTTATAGTGCCTTCTTGCTGTCAGAAAACCGATGAGTTGGGTGCCTCGTCATGGTTTCATGGTAAATCTGGTGGGCCCCAATAACTGTGGGAGCAACGGCCTTACTCGCTCGATCCACGCGCATAACATCGGCCGGGTCTCGCGCGGGTCGATCAGTTCGTGCACCGAAAATGATTCCGCACGCGGAAAGGGCGAAAGGCGGGCCGCCATCATTTCCTCCAACTCCTGCCGTTTAGCTTCTGGATCGTCGGCCGCAGCGATCTCTCGGCCAAACGCGACCGCGACGCCGCCTTCGAGCGGCAACGCTCCCATTTCCGCGGAGGGCCACGTCAGAACGTAAGCGTCGTTGCCGTAGTGTGCGGCTTGCGCGACCCCGTATGATTTCTTGATGACCACGGATGCCCAGGGCACGCTGCAATCCGCAACAGCGAGAACCGTAGCCGTCCCGTACTTGATCGTGCCGGCCTTTTCCGCTTCGCTGCCGATCATAAACCCGGGCTCGTCGACCAATGCGACGATCGGGATGTGAAAGGTCTCGCAAGTTTCTACGAATTTGCGGACTTTCTGCGCGCCCGCCGCGGTCATCGAGCCCGCATAATACCTGCTGTCGTTGCCGAAGATACCGACGGCCTGCCCGCCGAGCCGCGCGTAGCCTACGATTTGCCCCGGCCCGTATCGGCGCCCCATCTCGAAGAAACTACCGGTATCCACCACCAATGAGATGAGTTGGCGCATGTCGTAGGGTTGTCTGCGGTCACGCGGAACGATACTCGCCAGCGCTTCTTCGCAGCGGTCCACGGGGTCGCCGATATCGGCGTCGGGGGTCAGCTCCCAGACGTTTCTCGGCATGTAGCTCAGGAAAGTCCGAATCTGCCCCAGAGCGTCTTCTTCATCTTTCGCGATATTATCGGCAACCCCGTTTCGGGTATGTACATCGGCACTGCCGAGTTGTTCCTTCGTCAGGTCCTCGCCGAGCGCGCGTGCGACGACGGCAGGCCCCGCGACCAAAACCTGAGAGTTTTCGCGCGTCATGACGCAAAAATGCGAGGCCACCAGCCGCGAGGCCGGCAGACCGGCGACCGGACCCAATGCCGCAGTCGCCACAGGGACAGTTCCCATCGTTCGAGCCACAGAACGGAATCTCGGCGCTTCATAGACCGGCGAGCCGACAGTGGCCGGCGCGCCCTTCCCGCCGCCAGCACCTGTAACGCTGCCGCCACCGCCTTCGTGCAATCGGACCAGCGGCATTCGATACTTGAGCGCAAGCTCTTCCGCGTAGACGCTTTTCCGCAATCCTGCGGCGTTGGGCGAGCCGCCCTTGAGCGTGAAATCCTCGCCGCCCACGATGCAATCCCGCCCGCCGACCTTGCCGAAGCCCAGAACGAAATTCGCCGGAAGGAAGTCGGTGATCTCTCCTTTGTCGTTACGAATGGCGCTTCCGGCTCCCATGCCCAGTTCCTGGAAGGTTTTAGCATCAAGCAGACTGTCGATGCGCTCTCGGATGGTCAGGCGTCCCTTTCCATGTTGACGCGCCACGCCGTCTTCGCCGCCCATGCCTTTTGCCAGTGTGCGCTTTCGATGAAGTTCGTTAATTTCGTCGTCCCAGGACATAGCTGCGAGCCGACTCCTTTTGCGGTTTGGCCTTGGCGCGAAGAGTCTAAAGGCCGCACTATGGCCGAACCAGAGGTTTTCGCGCGATTATCGGCTGAAACGGAGCAAATACGCCGCGCCCGGTATTGACCCGCGGGTGCCAATGAACCGAATATCGCGCCGAACAGAAAAGGGTTCGAAAATTTCGATGAGCGACGCCGATAAAAATTTTAAGAGACTCATCGCCATCGTAGCCGACGGCAAGAGCCTGAGCGAGACCGAGTCCGCCGAGGCCTTTAACATCATGATGTCCGGCGAAGCGACGCCTTCGCAAATCGGTGGCTTCCTGATGGCGCTACGTGTCCGTGGCGAGACCGTAGAGGAAATCACGGGCGCGGCGCGGACCATGCGCTCGAAGGTCTTGCCGGTGAAGGCTCCGGAAGATGCGATCGATATCGTCGGCACCGGCGGAGACGGCGTCGGAACGCAGAACATATCGACGGCGACGGCGCTGGTTGTCGCCGGGTGTGGCGTCAAGATTGCCAAACACGGCAATCGGGCCGCGTCCTCGAAATCCGGCGCTGCGGACGTCCTGAGCGAGCTGGGCATCAATCTGGAGGCGGACGTGCCGACGGTGGAACGTGCGATTCGGGAGGCCGGCATCGGATTCTTATTGGCTCCCGTCTATCACAGCGCGATGCGCCATGTCGGCCCAGCGCGGGTGGAGATGGGCGTGCGCACTATTTTCAATATCCTGGGGCCTCTCGCCAATCCGGCTTCGGTCAAACGTCTGCTGGTCGGTACTTACGGTCGCGAATGGGTGGAGCCGATGGCGCAAGTGCTGGCAACTCTCGGCACGGAGCGCGCCTGGGTGGTCCACGGCGCCGACGGCCTCGACGAGCTGACCACGACGGGTCCGTCCTGCGTGGCGGAGTTATCCGAAGGAAAAGTGACGATGAAAGAAGTCTCTCCGTCGGATGTCGGTTTGCCGCTCGCGCGTTTGGAGGACCTGAAAGGCGGTATGCCGGCGGAAAACGCCGATGCGATTCGCGCCCTTCTTTCCGGCCAGAAAGGCGCTTTTCGAGACATCGTGCTATTTGGCGCCGCCGCCGCACTCTATATTGCCGGAAAGACATCGGAACTTGCGGAGGGCGTCTCCGTTGCCGCGGCCGCCATCGACGACGGGCATGCCATGGCGGCCTTGACCAAACTCTCGGATATCACGAGCGGCAAATGAGCGACACGCTCACGAAGATATGCGACGCTAAACGTGAACATATCGCGCGATGTCGCGAAAGCGTCCCCTTGGCTGAGATCGTCAAACGCGCGGAGACGGCGCCACTCGTGCGGGGGTTCGCCGATAGGCTCGCGGAGCGGGTCGCGGCGGGCGGTACCGGATTGATCGGCGAAATCAAGAAGGCCTCTCCCAGTAAAGGCTTAATCCGTGAAGATTTCGCGCCGTCCGCATTGGCGCGGGCCTATGCAAACGGTGGCGCTACTTGCCTCTCCGTTCTCACCGATATCCCTTATTTTCAGGGACAGGACGACTATCTCACCGCTGCCCGGATGGCCACCGACCTGCCCGTGCTGCGCAAGGATTTCATGCTTGATCCCTACCAGGTTTATGAAGCGCGGGCGATCGGCGCGGATTGTATCCTACTGATCATGGCGGCGTTGGATGATGCGACCGCCGCCGCGCTTGCGAAACTGGCAAATGAACTTGGCATGGACGTCCTGATTGAAGTGCACAACATGGAAGAGCTGAGCCGAGCCAGTGATGTCGAATCGCGACTTCTGGGTATAAATAACCGAAATCTCAAGACTTTAGAGGTCGATATTGCGACGACGGAAGAGCTTGCGCCGAAGGCTCCGAAAGACCGAATTCTCGT
>JAYPOZ010000050.1:0-30005 GCA_038131165.1 Rickettsiales bacterium
GGAGATGATGAAACCGTGGTGACAGCAGCATGGTCGTTGTTTCCGTGTTTGGGTATCAACAGAGAAATCTCGCTTTGGAGATGGACCGGTCCTGCTTAACGTCGGCGGAAAAGAGAACCAATCCGCTATTTCAATAGCACGTTTGCGGTGTTCCGTCAGACGGTGCTTTTGCGCTCCGCTATGCGCGGTCGCTGCGCTGGGTCGAGAGGCTTCTCTCCGGGTCGGGCATCGGATTGGTCAGAAGCCGGTATCACCGTGTTGGAAGAGCAAAAAAATAGGAGCACAATGGTGCTGCCGACGGCTCTGCACACTTCGGAGAGATCCGGACAAGGCAAGCGGAATAGGAGAGAATATTGGCGATGGACGATTCTGAGAGCTCCGAGACGATACCCTTCGCCGAATTCGTCCGCATCGTCGGCCGGGGGCCGGGCCGCTCGCGCCATCTGACGGAGGCGGAGGCCGAGGTTGCGATGTCGCGCATTCTCGCCGGCGATCTCGAGCCGGAGGCGCTCGGCGGGTTTCTCGTGGTGATGCGCTACCGCAAGGAGAGCGCCGAGGAATTTGCCGGATTTACCCGGGCTGCGCGGCAGGGCTTCGCCGCGAACGTATTGAAGGCCGACCTCGACTGGCCGTCCTATGCCGACCGTCACAAGCAACTGCCGTATTTCGTCTTGGCCGCGCAGCTTTTGGCCGGCGCTGGAATACGGGTCCTCATGCATGGCTTGGCGGGGGAGGGACGCCACGCTGAAGCTGCCGTGTTCAGTTTCTATCCGGCCCTTATTAACATCGATAGGCGCTTGCTTGCTTGACCGCCGTCAAGGATCTATCGGCGCTTGTGATTTGCCGCTCTTGGTGAGGGCCGCGTCGATTGTTCCACCGGTGTTCAGGCGCTCATAATGGGGATGACACAACGTGAAAGTTTATCTGACCGATCGCGTCGGAGGCCAGAACGAGGGCTTCGGAACGGCGGGTTCGGATTATAGCGACCTAAAAGGGTTATTGAAGTCAGCTAAACTTTCGCACCAAGTGGCTTGTGTTCTTGACCCAAGGACTCAGTCTCGTATGGTCACGGTCCCACGCATACGAACCCGGATTGTCCCGGTTGATGTTAGGAGGAAAGGATAAATCATGCTGACGCTGCTCTCCCCTGCAAAAAAGCTGAATATGGTCCCGGTCGAAACGGCTGTTCCGATCACGCAACCACGCCTGCGGGACGATACGAAGGAGCTTGCGACCGTCGCCAAGACTCAGACGGCCGCAGACCTGAAACGCCTGATGCACATCAGCGACAATCTCGCGACCATGAATTTCGAGCGGTTTCAGGCCTTTAATCTCGACAATAAGAGCAATAGCGCAAAACCTGCCGGGCTCGCCTTTGACGGTGACGTCTATTGGGGGTTGGAGGCCGACAGCCTCTCCGAAGACACACTTGCTTATGCGCAAGATCATTTGCGCATCCTCTCCGGCCTTTACGGTGTTTTACGACCGATGGATGCGATCCAGCCCTATCGCCTTGAAATGGGCACCAAAATGGCGACGGGCCGGGGGAAATCCCTCTATGATTTCTGGAGCACACGCATCGCCGACCGACTGAACGCGGACCTTGCCGGTCATGCCGATGCGACCGTGGTCAACTTGGCCTCAAACGAATATTTCAAGGCCGTGGACACTGCGGCGCTGGGGCGGACGGTGATCGGTGCCAAGTTCCTGAACGTCAAGGATGGCGAAGCCCGCTCGCTCATGTATTACGCCAAGCATGCGCGCGGTTCCATGGCCCGCTGGATCATGGAAAACCGCGTGGATCGGGCCGAGGGCCTAAAGGATTTCAATGTCGGCGGTTATGCCCTCGACGCGGCCGCCTCGACCCATGACGAGCTCGTCTTCTCGCGGCCTCAACCGCCCAAGAAAGCGTAAGAGGGCATGGTCGCGCTTGATACCGCTTGTCTAAACTAAAGGCTCGTTAGACCGATCAGGGCCGGGCAAGGCCGGAAGCCCTGCTCGAGCGCCTCGCCGATCAACGGCTCCCTCAGGGTCGCTTCGGGAGTTCGACTACGCCGCTTCCCAGGATCGACAACTCGTCGTCCTGATTGTGGGCTTCCTGTTCGATTTCGACGAGGTGGCGCCCGTCTTCGATGTATTTCCGCTTCACCTTACCCTTGATGAAAAGCATGTCGCCGGCCGGATTGTGGCGCCGAATCTTGCTGGTGGCGTTCCGCAGGAAGCCGTCGTCGCCCATCCAGTTGGTCATGTGATGGGTCAGCCAGGAACACCGCTCGGGCCCGTAGTCGTAGGCGCCGGGGGCACCGACTTCGAGGGCGAATTCTTCCTCCCAGTGCACGCGTTCGGGGCAGTCGGGGATGCCGAAGCGGTTCTCGATGCCGAGGCCGGGATGGGCGTGAATCTGCTTCCAGTTGAGCTTGTTGGCGCGAATGTAGAGCCCGCCCCAGCCCTGTGCATAGGCGATGAAGCCGGTGACGGTCATTGGACCCTTCAGCATGGTCGGAAGGTCCTCGCCTTCGGCGACATCGTCCCAGTAGCGGGTTTCGGCGCCGCGGATTTCCTCGTTCGCGTAAAGCTTGAAGGCCTCGGCCAGCTCTTCCTTGGTGTAGCGGTGCTCCGGGCGCGCCTTCAGGTCCTTGTACTTGGTTCCTTCCTCGCGCGCATGGTCGCGCTCGGTACGGAAGCACCAGCTGTCCGCATCGGCGACAAGATCGCCGTGCTGATTATAGAAGTCGACATGGTAGATTTGCTGGACCGCGCGGCCGGCGAAGCGCGTTTCGTGCTCGATCAAGTCCTTGAGATGCGCCTCCGTCGTGATCGAATCGTTGCGCTCCACGGTCTTGTGCCAGTTCCAATCCGCGCCCGACCACATCGCATGTATTCCCGGCAGACCGCCGACATAGCCCGAGATGATCCGGCTGGTCGCAAACAGGAAGCTCGGCAGTGCGATAATGTCGCCGAACTTCGTCTTGCTCGCGTATTCCGGATCGCACCAAAGCGGATTGTCGTCGCCGATACCGTGGGCGTAGTGACGGATGTTGTCGCGCGTCGCCTCGTAGCACCAGGGCTCGGCCGTGGCGCCGATCTTGGCGCCAAGGCGCCGACGCAAGTCGTCCAGAGCCGCTTCGGTGATCTTGGGGAATGAGCGTTCGGCAGTATCGGGCATTTTCGGTTCCTTTGCTGAAATCTTTAGGCGGCCTGCTCGCGGTCGCGCAGCGCCTTGCGGTTGACCTTGCCGGCCGGTGTCTTCGGGAGTTCGGCGACGATGGCGATCTGGCGCGGATACTCGTGCTGACTCAAGCGGTTGCGCACGAATTCCTGGACCTCGCGGTGGAAGGTTTCGTCGTCGTCGCGCGGTGTGACGAGGAAGGCCTTCACCACCTGGCCGCGGGTGGCATCGGGCACGCCGATGGCCGCCGCCTCGCGGATGTCGGGATGAGCCAGCAGCGCGTTCTCGATCTCCACCGCACTCATGGTCCAACCGGCTGAAATGATCACGTCATCGGCGCGGCCGGCATGGTAGAAATACCCGTCCTCGTCGATATAGCCGAGATCCTTGGTGGGGTACCATTCGCCTCGCCGCATCAGCTTGATCTCGCCGATCTCCTTCGGTGCGGCGGGCGCTCCGTCGGCGCGTTGCACCTGGACTTCCATGTCGGGCACGGGCTTGCCGAGGGAGCCGGGCTTGACGGTGAAATCCTCGGCGCCCGGATAATTCACCAGGATCACCCCGATCTCGGTCGTGCCGTACATGCTGCAGACCGGCCGGTGAAACGTACGGTCGACAAAGGCCAAGGTCTCGTCGTCGATCGGCTCGCCGGTATAGGAGAGTTTTTCGAGGGAGAAGCGGTATCGCTCGGCGGTGCCCGCGTTCATCATCATGCGGTAATGGGTGGCGGCGGCGGACAGGTTGGTGATCCGGTAGTCCTGCAGCGCCCGCATCAGCCGGTCGGCATCGAAACGGCCGGCATAGACGCCCGTCGTCACGCCGAGGGCCAAGGGCGCCAAGGTGCCGTGCCACAACCCATGGCCCCAGGCCGGTGAAGAGGGGCAGAAGAACTCGTCGCCAGGACGCACGCCGGTGCCGTAAAGCGCAGCGATACACACGAGGACGACGGCGCGATGGGTGTGGCGGATCGCCTCCGGCAGTGCGCGCGTGGTCCCCGACGTGTATTGGAAGGCCGCCATGTCGTTGGTGGCGCTCTCTGCGGTGTAGCGGTCCGGAAAGGCGGCGAGGCGGCGGAGAAATGCATCGTCCGGAACGATGACCCGAAGCCCCGGGATGCTGCCGAGGGTATCTGCCTTCTCCTGGCTGGTGAGCAGTATCTTGGGCGTGCAGTCATCAAGGCGCAGGCGGGCCCCTTCCGGACCGAACAGGGTAAACATAGGTACCGCGACCGCGCCGGCTTTCATGCAGCCAAAGACACCGGCATAGAACGCCAGCGACGGCTCCAGCATGACGGCGACCCGGTCCCCGGGGGCGATGCCTTGCTCCCGAATGAAATGCGCGAAGCGGGACGACCAGCGGGCGATCGTATCGAATGTCAGGAACTCGTCGCGTCCGTCGTCGTGGGCGATTCGAACGGCCACGCGGTCGGGGTCGCCGGCGTGCCGGTCGATGCATTCATGGGCGATGTTCAGGTGTTCGCGGTCGCCATCGAACAACGTCCACAGAGCGTCATTCGAGAAGTGAGCAATGGCGTCTGCGTAGGACGTGTAATCCGTCAATTTTGCCACGTGAAGCACCCCCGCGTTCCCGGAATGGAGGTTTACCCCGACCTGGGAAGGCGCTGTCACCATAAAGGCGCGATGAAGTTATTGTCAATATGAATATAATATTGTATATAGACAATAAAAGAGAGAGCAGTCATGGCCAAAAGCACGCCCGTCCGACGCCGGCAGGTCCCTGCGGTGACTAGGGCCGTCGCGATCCTTCGGCAGCTGGGAAAGTCACCCGAACCCGTTGGCGTGAACCAGTTGGCGCGGGAGTTGAGCCTTGTGCCGAGCACCTGCCTGCATATCCTGCGGGTGTTGACGGAGGAGGGGTTGGTCTCTTTCGATTCAAATTCGAAACGTTACACAATCGATGTTGGCATCCTGCCGATCGCCCGGAGCGCCATCCGTCGAAACGGTTTTGCAACCCTCATCGAACCCCGGCTGACGCGACTGTCCCGCGACTTCGGCGTGACGGCGGTGGCGACACAGCTGGCGGATTCGGAACACATGGTGGTGGTGGCGCTTTCCGACGCGTCGTTGCCGTTCCGCCTGCAGGTCGATCTCGGTAGCCGCTTCCCGGCGTTGATCAGCGCCACCGGCCGCTGTCATGCCGCATTCAATCTTGGGGGCCTGTCCGAGGCCGAGCTCCGCGCCCGCTTTGAGAAGCTGAGTTGGGACGACCCGCCTGCCTACGACGACTGGCGGCAGGACGTACGAGGCACCCGGAGAGACGGTTATGCCATCGACCGGGGGTGCTATATCGGCGGTGTCTCAATCCTTGCCGTGCCGTTCTTGAACCGAACCGCCCGCATGACCCACAGTATCGTTGCCATCGGCATTTCGGATCGGATCGCATCGCTCGGCATTCCGTCCATTGTCGATGCGATGCAGCGGGTACGCGACGAGGTGGATGACCTGCTGATCGGTCCTTCCGTCGATGGTGTGTAGTTCGGCCTGGCGCCGCCCCGGAGCTGAAGCCGATTTCACATCTCGTTTACGCGATCAAGTTCAAGCATGTGGATTAGTGTCGACCAATCCTTCTTCGACGGCTTTGATCTGCAGGGCCAAATATTTCGAGTAAATGCGTGCCTGGGTCAGGCTGCCGGCGATAAACCAGATGCCATCCTGGGGCGTGCGCTTATACATGTTCGCAAGCTCGCCATCTTCGTCTTGCCCCCAGATCTGACCAATCCGTTCGGCCATTTTCTCGCCGAGCGCTCGGCGCACCAACTCGCCCTGCGGATAATAGCCCGTGGCCAACACGATGACGTCCGCCGGCACGACCGTGCCGTCCTTCAGGAGCGCGCCCTCCGGGCAATAACGCTCGATGCGGTCGTTCTGCAGGAGGTCGATCTCTCCCTTGATCATCAGTTCGGAGCTGCCGGCGTCCAGGTTGTAGCCGCCGCCGCGTCGGCGGTATTTCATCTGGTGGCCGGTGAGGTCTTCGCCGACATCGAACTTAAATCCGATGCCCTTGAGACCTTCTATCATCTCCTTGTCCAATTCCATCATACGTTTCACCGCCGCTTGATAGCCTTTGATGAGCAAAGGTGGCGTGACGGCGGAGGCGAGCAGATCGCAATCCTCGATAGGCGGGCCTTCGTCGTAGAGCGCGTAGTTCAGCTTCGCCGAAGGTTCGATGGAGACAACCGTGCTGGACCCGCGTTGCACGAGGGTGGTGTGGCAGTTGAAGCTATGCAGATCGAGCGCAATGTCGTTGGCGCTCGATCCGGTTCCGATGACGATTGCTTTCTTCCCGGCATAGGGCGCGCCGCTATCGAATCCTTCCGAGTGAATGACGTCGCCCTTGAAGGTGTCGAGGCCCGGAATTTCCGGTTTTAACGGGTAGCTGCTGACGCCGTTGGCGAAGACGATGTGACGCGGCCGCATAATGCGCTCGCTGCCGTCCGCGCGTTTGAGCGTGGCAACCCAGCACTTCTCCGCCGCGTCCCAGATGCCCTTCGTGAATTCGGTGTTCGTCCAGTGATTGATCTCCATGACCTGGGCGTAAAATTCGAACCAAAGCCCCAACATGTCCTTCGGGATGTAATTCGGCCATGTCGGCGGAAACGGCAGGTACGGCAGGTGGTTCACATGAATGGAGTTGTGAAGCGCAAGGGAGTGGTAGCGCTTTCGCCAGCTGTCGCCGATGCGGGGCCACTTCTCGACCATAAGAGTGTCCACGCCGAGCTGATTGAGGCGCGCTGAGATCGAGAGACCCGCCTGGGCGCCACCTACGACCAGTACCGTTGGATCGCGATCCTCATAGGCAGTGGCTTTACGGCGTGTATCTTCCCAATTGTCGCCGCCGAAGTTCCGTGAGTAGGCGGCGCCCGAGGGGCGATTGTCGCCGATCATTTCCTCGAAGCCTCTGAGCTCCTCAAGCGTCGTGGACATGACCCACGCCCTATGCTCACCGTTCGAACCCGCCACAAGACGGAGCGCGCCTTCGCCCCGGCCGACCGCTGTCTCGAAACAGAAAATCGCTTCGATGCACTCGCGGCCGAGCCGATTGACCCGCCGGGGCGGCGTGCGGTGGGGGCTGACGGCGAACGCTTTCGCTTCGACCGCCGGTTGACGGGCGACAAGCGCCTCGGCGATTGCGGAAGCGCCGACCCTTGGGGTCAGGTGCCAGGTGAAGGCCAAAACGTCGCGCCAGTTACCGTCTTCTTCGAGGAGGGCCATCACGCCCTGCTTGTCGCACGCCGCGAGAGCCCGCTCGAAATCGCCGAGCCACGCGGAGACGAGTTCGTCCAATGCAGTACTGTCGGGCGTACCCAAATTGACTTGGTCTATAGAATTCACTGACGTTCCCCATTTGGTTCCAGCATCACCGAAGCACCCTAGCATGGGATGTCTTGCCTACGAAGGTAGAGGGTCTGCTGCCGAAATCAAAAGGCCGTCCAGGCACATTATTTATTGGGAGGCGGGATTGCTCGGCGTCGTCTTCGACAAGCGGATGGACCATTTCTTTGCGTCCTGAGTTCCCTGGATTTAGCCTTCTGGCTAAAGGCCCATTTGCCGCGCGATCAGGTTGCGCTGAATCTGGCTGGAACCGTCGCCGATGACGAAAAGTCGTGCGTCCCGAAGAATCCGCTCGATTTCGAACTCGCGCGTAAACCCGTATCCACCCCAGACGCGCATCGCATCGGATGTTACGCGAACCAGCGTTTCGGTTGCATGCAGGTTGGCGATCGAGGCCTCGCGCGCGCAAGGCTCGCCGTCGTCGATCATGGAGGCGGCCTGATAAAGCAACAGCCGGGCCGCATCGGTTCGAGTCTGCAAATCGACCAGTAGATGTGCGATCGCTTGAAACTTGCCGATGGGTTGGCCGAATTGTTCGCGTTCGTTGGCGTATTGTACCGCGTCGTCGATGACCCGTTGCGCGGCGCCGACACAATACGAGGCCTGCGCGATCCGGGCGCGTTCGAAGGTGCCCCCGATAACCCGCCAGCCGCCGTGCAGGTCGCCCAATATGGCGGAGGCGGGAACGCGGACGTTGTCGTAGTGCACTTCGCACAGGGTGCCGGCGGCCCGCATGCCGAGTTTCTCGATACGGCGGCAGTTGATGCCGGGCGTCGCCGCATCGACCAGGAAGACGGTGATGCCTTTGTGTTTCCCGACCGTGGGGTCGGTTCTGGCCGTGACAATCAAGCAGGGGCATTCGGCCGCGCCGGTCGTGAAGATCTTGCTCCCTGAGATGACGAAATCATCGCCGTCCGGAACGGCCTTGGTGATGATCGCTGCCGCATCGGAGCCGGCGTTCGGTTCGGTATGGGAGAAGGCGAATATCATGTCGCCTGACACCACACGAGGCAAAAAGTAGTTCTTCTGCGCCTCGGTGCCGAAGCGCTGAATGGCATCCGCCCCCCATCCCAGCGCACGGTTCAGCAGCGACGCGATCGACAATGAACTGCGGCCGAATTCTTCCAGAAGAACCGTCACATCCGTGGCGCTGCCACCGCTGCCGCCGTACTCGCCGGGTACGGGAAGCCCCGGGAAGCCGAGCTTGGCCATCTCGGGCAGCAACTCGTGAGGCGCTCGGCCCTCGGCATCGATCTCGCGCAGAAATTCGCGGGTCAGGACTCTCTGCGTGAACCCGCGGGCCGTATCGCGGATCTGTTCCTGCTCGGTTGTGAAGCCGAAATCCAAGGTCATGTCGCCGTCCATGTTCACAGGCCCATTCCGCGCGCTATCAGATTGCGCTGAATCTGGCTCGATCCGTCGCCGATCACGAACAATCGGGCATCGCGGAAGTGGCGCTGGATATCGAACTCCATGGTAAGGCCATAGCCGCCGTAGACGCGCATGCATTCCTCGGTCGTCCGTAATAGCGCCTCGGTACAGGCCAGATTCGCCATCGACGCCTCCTTAATACAGCGCTCGCCCGAGTCCACGATCCGTGCGGCCCGGTAGAGCAGCCAGCGCGCGCCTTCGGCTTCCACTTGCAGATCGGCCAACAGATGCGCAATCGCCTGGAACTTGCCGATAGGCTGATTGAACTGTTCCCGCTCACCCGCGTAGCGGACCGCATCGTCGATGACTTGCTGCGCGCAGCCGATGCAATACGCCGCCTGCGACAGGCGAACCCGCTCCAGGGTCGCCTTGACCGCGTCCCAACCGCCGTTGAGCGGCCCCAGAAGCGCGCTTTTGGGCACCCGAACCCCGTCGTAGTGTACCTCGTAAAGGCCGCCCGCACCTCGCATGCCCATCTTTTCGATGCTGCGGCAGGTAATTCCCTCGCTCTTCGGGTCGACGAGAAACAGGCTGATCCCGCGATGTCGGTCGGCGTCGGGATCGGTTCGCGTCGCCACCACCAGACAGCGCGCCTCCGCCGCACCGGTCGTGAAAATCTTGGTGCCATCGATGACGAAATGGTCGCCGTCGGCCACCGCGCGCGTGCGAATGGCGGCCGCATCCGACCCGGCATTCGGTTCTGTGAGGGAAAACGCAAAGCACATTTCCCCGCTGACCACTTTCGGCAGCAAATCCTGCTTTTGTGCGTCAGAGCCAAAGCGTTTGACCGTCTCGCAGCCGAAACCGATCGCAAAGTTCAGCATCGACGCTATGGACAGCGACGATCGGCCAAGCTCTTCGAGCAGGATCGTCGTGTCGACCGTACTGCCGTCTATACCGCCATAATGCGCGGGAACCGGCAAAGCCGTGAACCCGAGTTCCGCCATCTTGGGCAGCAACTCCCAGTGCGGTGCCCGTGCATTGGCATCGAGTTCTCGCAGGTACTCGGGCGTGAGCTCGCGGTCGGCAAACGCACGAACGGTTCGCCGAAACATCTCTTGCTCATCGCTGAAGCGAAATTTCATCTTCGGTCGACCAGCCGGGATGCCTTGGACTGCTTTGCGGGATCGTATATATCGGTTGCGGTTACGAATTCGACCCGTGGGCGAATGCGAGCAGCGCGTTGCGCTGCGTCCGTCACGGCAGAAACGAGATTGTCACGATCGGTGCGCGGACTCGCAATCCGCACAATCATTTCGTCCATTGAAAACGGGTCATTCTCGTCCTGGCGTGACAGGACAACCTGGAACTCATCCACGTTCGGCACCGCACCCAGCGATTCGAGCAGGACGACAGGATTGATCAGCATGCCCTTTACCTTCAACAGGTCTTTCGTACGCACGATCGGCGGGACGACGCGGTCGCCGCTCCGACCACAATGCGGGCACTGTTCGTGGGACAGGCTTACGACGTCACCGACCAAATAGCGGATTAACGTCGTCCCCCGGCGGTTGATGTGGGTGATCGCGAGAGCGCCGCGCTCTCCGTCCGGCAGACGGCGCCCCGTATCGGGGTCGACCACTTCTTGGAAGAGGTGATCCGGCGCCGGATTGTGCCAATCGCCGTCTTCGTGACATTGCGCCATGCCGCCTGCTTCCGTCGAACCGTAGCGGTCGAAAATGATCGGTTTCTTGACACCCATCTCCCGGAGGCGCTGACGGATGTCTTCGCGCATTTCGGGCGTGCTGGCCTCTCCCGTCACGCTGCACATGCGGACGCTGGAGAAGTCGGCGCCAAGCTCGGCGGCCCTAATGATCGTCCGGCGCACGAAGCTGGTTATGCCCCAGAGCACGGTAGCCCGATGGCGTTCTACCATGGCCACGGCATCGTCGAGCGAGCGATGGACGTCGAAATCGCCGAAGGGCGCCCCGGTCAGTGCCGCGGTGATCGTGGCGCCCGTCGCGTACGCGTTCATCGGTGAGCGCATGAACGCTCCCATCGGTGCCGGGGTCAACGGGAACAAGTTTGCCAGCACGTCCTTATCAGTGATGCCCGAAATTTCGCCGACGCGGCGCGCCAGTGCCAAGTAGGCGAGATAGTCGTGTGTGGTCACATAGAGCGGCGTCGGCTCGCTGGTCGTACCGGTCGTGTAGTTCACCTCCCAGAGCGTGCGTTGTTCGAGAGGTAGGTCGGGGCAGCGCAGGCGGAACGCTTCCGGATCGTCCATCAAATCCTGCTTGGGCGTGAGCGGCAGGCGCTCCAGATCGTCGATGGTGCGCACGCCCGCCGGATCGATACCGTGTTCCGCCCATCGCCGGCGATAGTAGTCGTGGCCGCGCGCGCACAGCGCGATCTGCCGCGCGACGAGTTCATTCTGCACCGCGCGGATTTCGGCAAGCGGCTTGCGCAGCAAGTCCGTCATCGACGGAGCGCTCCCTCGGTTTCGCTGATCATCTTGCGGAAGACGTCCGCTGCTTTCGGAATGTCGCGGATCGCGCCGGCCGCCTGTCCCGTCGGGAAGTTGGCGATCTCCGGCATGCCGGCCGCCTTGGCGGGCGCCACCAGTTTCTCGACCCGCATACGCTGCCACGGCATCGGCAGCAGTTCGTTGTCGCGGCCGTGCCAGCGCGACGTGAATTCGTTCTTTAAAACGCGGCTCGGCTTGCCGGTATAACACCGCGACACGATGGTTCCGTTTTCGTCCGCTCTGAGAATGCCTTGCTTGTGGGTTTCCGGCGCTGTCGCTTCCTCGGTTGCGATAAAACGGGTGCCAATCCACGCGCCTTGCGCGCCGAGCATCATTCCGGCCGCAATGCCCCGTCCGTCGATGATGCCGCCCGCGGCCAGCACCGGAACGCTGACGGCATCGACGACGCTCGGCACCAGCACCATGGTCGTCACAGTGCCCACATGGCCGCCGGCTTCCATGCCTTGCGCCACGATGATGTCGACGCCCATTTGCTCAAGCCTGGGAGCGTGGCGCACCGCGCCGACCATCGACATGACCTTGGTGCCGATGGCGTGGCATTCCTCCACCAGCCAACGGGGCGTGCCGAGGGCGGAGACCATCAGCGGTACTTTCTCCTCCAGCGCGACCTCGACCTGGGCACGCGCCAACTCGACGGTGAGCGGTGGCGGCGGGTTGCCCTTGAGCCCCTCGACCTTCGGCATCAGGTCTTCGAGGAAATCGGGAAAGGGGGGGACTTCTCGGGCGCTCAAATCCTCCGGAATATCTCCGGGAATGAGAAGATCGACGCCAAACGGTTTGTCGGTGATCTCCCGCACGGCCCGAATTTCCGCGCGCAGTTCTTCGGGTGTGCAAAAAGTCGCCCCCAGTACGCCGCAGCCGCCAGCAGCAGAAATTGCAGCCGTCAGCGGGGCCATCGTGACACCGCCCATGCCCGCCGCGAAGATCGGGTATTCAATTCCCAGCATGTCGCAGATTAGTGTTCGTAGGGTCATGGCGCTACCTCGGGCGTTGTTTCGTTGCTTTGCGTTGTCCTTTAGTCGCTGTCGCGACGTTTGAGCATGACAACCTTGTCGATCTGGAAGACCGTCTCGCCGTTCTGATTGAGGACGTGATCGCGGAAGGTCACAATGCCCTTCGCTGGATTGCGGGTTTCCTGCTTGGACAGGACTTCGACTTCGGTACGGATCGTATCGCCTGCCCGTACCGGGGCGAGAAACTTTCCGCGCTCAACGGACATCAGCGAAATGACCGTGTTGCGGAACAGACTTTCGGTCATGGCGGTCGACACCGACATGGTGAAAGCGCTCGGCGCGATCCTGCCGCCGTACTGGGTACGCTTCGCGTATTCCTCGTCAATGAACAGTGGTACGTGATAGCCGACGAAGGCGCAAAAGAGCGAGAGATCACCCTCGGTTACCGTGCGGCCGTATGTTTCGTAACGCTTGCCGACTTCGAACTCTTCCCAGTGCATAGACATCGCGCTCAATCCTTCAGAACGGCGACGGCGTTGATTTCGATCAGCGCGTGCTCCCGCAGCAGGCCGGCCACCATCACGCCGGTCGCCGTGGGTTGCGCGCCCTTGAGGAATTCGCGCCGAACCTTGGCGGTCTCTTTGTAGTTTTCCGTGGTGGTGTAGAAGTCCGTGGTTTGGACGATGTCGGCGCAGGATCCGCCTGCGGCGTTGAGCAGTCGCTCGAATTTCCGGTAGATCTGCCGCGTCTGTTCGACGATATCGCCGGGTGCGGTGATCTTCCCGCGGTCGTCGGTACCGGTCGTCCCCGAGAGGTAGACGGTATTGCCCACACGCAATGCCGGACTGTAGGTGTAATGCTCCGGCCAGCTTGCGCCGGCGGTGATGACTTGTCGATTCGCTTCGGTCATGTCGCGGTTGCCTCGTTCTTGCCTGGCACGATTTGATAGACGTGAAATCCTTCGAGCAGGATTTCGTCGCGCTGGTTGCGGAGCAGTGTGGCGAAGCGGACGTACTGGCGCGCGCCTTCCTTCCAGATTTTCTCGACCGTCATCTCCGGACGGATCGTGTCGCCGACCAGTGCGGGCTTGAGAAACCGGCTTCCCTGCTCGACGAAAACAAAACCATCGATCCGAGAATTGGCGTCCGTTGCCCCGAGCGCCGTCATTGAGGCGAGTAGGAGCCCGTGCGCCAGCGGTTTGCCGAATTTGGTCGTCTTCGCATATTCGACGTCGTAGTGAATCGGGTGATTGTCGCCCGTCAGCCCGGAGAAGAATAGAAAATGCGCATCCGTTAACGTCTTCGAGGGAGTGGCAAACACCTGTCCCAGTTCGACTCCCGCTGCCTGTTCCATTTTCCGACTTTCCCTTCTTCGCCCCAGCTGGAGACGGGGTTGGCTTGTTGAAAATATAGTCCTGCCGTTTGAATGCTCGGTCAAATATTATTTGAACATTCGTTCAAATCTGTCATCAAGCCTTGTAATCAGAACCCGAAACGCTGAAGCATGTGGCAAGACGGCAGCATCGGGAGAGTGCAGCGTGAATTTAGGGCCGGACATAATCGAGCATGCGACGAGGCGGCAGCGCTGGGACGCGGCGGAAAGCTTCGAGGATCGGCGAGATGAAATCCTCAAAGCATTGGGGGCGGTCATCCAGGAGCGCGGCGTCAGCGGTTTGACGATGGAGGTCATTGCCGACCGCTTGGGTCTGGTTAAGGGAAATCTCTATTACTACTTCAAGAGCAAGCAGGACCTGATCTATCACTGCCATTTGAAGTGCATGCGAACCAGCCTCGCGGCCCTTGAGCAGATCGAGGGCGACGAAGAACCGGCTGCGCTCAAGCTGCGGATGCTGCTGATCCGACATATCAGAGGGATCATAGAGGAAGGCTACGGCGCGGTTCTGCTGTCCGATATCGAATTCCTGTCGTCCGCGCAACGCCAGGAATATGTGGCGATGCGCGACCGCTTTGAACGGGGCGTGCGCGTGCTCATCGCTCGGGGCATCGAGGAGGGTGACTTCCGCGATCAGGACGTGAAGCTTGCAGGTTTCGTTGCGCTTGGCGCCATCAACTGGATACCTGCATGGTACCGGGCCGACGGAGAGCTGCCATCCGCCGAAATCGCCGAGGGGGTCGCCGATTTCTGCCTTCGCGGACTCCGTTGATCGCGGCGAAGATTGCGTGGCCGAGTACCGTCCAAATCATGTGAGGGGACGGAGCCCCGGCACGACGCAGCTCCCCATAATTCGAAGGGCGCCCCGAAACGGTCACCCAAAAAATAAATCGAGGAGAAATTGAAGATGGCTCAAGGCAAGCGAACGGCGCTGATTACGGGATCGGGCAAGAACATCGGCAGAGGGATTGCGCTGCAATTGGCCGCATCGGGATTCAATCTGGTGCTGAACGGTTCGCGCGACCGGGAAGCCTGCGAGGAAGTGGCGGCGAAAGCGCGCTCTCTCGGCTCGGAAGCGATCATCGAGATGTGCGACATTGGAGTGCGCGACAAGGTTCAGGCCATGGCCGAATCCGCCATCGGCAAGTTTGGCCGCGTCGACGTGTTGATCAACAATGCTGCAGCCCGTCCGGACGGTGCCTTCCTGTCAATCACGGAGGCGGAATGGCATCGGGTGATGGACATCAATTTCTATGCGGCCTTTCATCTCGCGCGAGCTTGCTTGCCCGGCATGATCGCCGGAAATTGGGGCCGCATCGTTAATTTCACCGGAATGAACGCGCAGCAGGGCAACGGCATCAAGTCGGCGGTCAGCGTCTCGAAACACGCGATGTGGGGGCTGACCAAATCCTTGTCCCGGGAATTTGGCCGCCAGGGGGTGACGACCAACATCATTTCGCCGGGCACGTTTCCGGATCCCGAAGCGGATGTCTCTACGCCACGCTATCAGGGGCTGCTTGAAAACAACCCGGTCGGACGGCTCGGAACACCCGAAGATATCGCCGCATTGGTCGACCTCCTGGTCTCGGATCGCGGCGGATTCATCAATGGCCAGATGCTGCAGGTGAACGGCGGCGTCATAAACCAATTCTAACCGGCGGATCCTAGGCCTTGGCGACAATGGTCACCAGGCCGGCTTCCGGATCGACGATCAACTCATCTCCGGTCGCGATGAGCTGTGTGACGTCGCCGTCCTCGAACCGGTCGCACATGGTCAGGTCCGCCAAGGCCGCGCCTTGGGCAAGGATCGTGTTGGCGCTGTTGAATAATATGGCTTTCGGGCAGATGCCGCGCGATTTCATTTCATGCAGCATCCAGGCGGAGGCGACGCCGCCTTTCGATGTGTTCAAGACTAAAATCCGGTCGACATAGGACTGTCCCACCAGCTTGTGCTGCGGGCGGGAAAACACGCCATTGATGCGGTCGAGATCGTAGCGGGCGGAAAAATTATCGTCCGCGACCAGCGCTACTCCTTCTACGCGCGGGCCGATGCCCTTGTGGCATTTCAATTCGGTGGTCATACGATCTCTCCCTTGATGGCGGAGGCAACGCATTCTTCCATGCTCGCCAGCGCGGGCTCGTAGCCGTAGCCGCCGAGAATGTTCACGATTTTCGCGGAATTGCTGAGCAGACGCTTCCATCCGTTCGCCTCGCCGATCTCGCGCGCGTACTGATTGTAGAAGCAGGTGCCTTCCAGAACCTTGGCCCCGGTCGCCTCCAGCGTCTCTACGATACCCATCCTGGTGGCATCGGCGTAGACCTGCGGCGAGGTGCAGACGATGACCGGCGACTTGAAACGCCGTCCCGCGCAGAGGCCCGCCAGGGTCTGCATCTCGACCAGCGAGAGTTGCGGTGCTGCAAAGACGACGACATCGACCTTGTCGCCTTTCCCGCCAAATCCCGAGCGCAGTGTCTCCAAATCGTCTTCGGTGATGTCTTCCGCCGCCAGTTTGTCGCCACCGACATCCGAGAGGTTTTTGGCTTCGGGCGTGATGCCGGCCAAATGAAAGAGCGGCGTCGAGCCGAAACTCGCCATGGCGGCGCCCATGTGCTTCGCTTCGTCGGAGGTCGGCACGGCGTCCAGGCCTTCGATCACGGGCACTTCCCAATAGGATCCGGCCATCTTGCCGGCGACGGCGCCGAGCACGCCCCAGTCGGTGAGGCCCTTGGGTTGCGCGCGGACGACGAACCGCCGCGTGGCTTGGCGGTTCTCCTCGAGGTGCAGGCCGTAGCGGGGCGTGCGGCCTGTCAGCCCCGCGGCGAGCGCAGACGGGCCGCCTTCGAAGTTGGAACGCGCTCCGCAGACGCTGTTGGAATAGATGACGACGCCGGTATCTCCATAGGCCACGTGATCGCCGAGGACTGGCGGCATGATGGTCTGGTAATTGACACAGGTGTTGGTCATGAGGATGCCCATCTTCTCGCAGGCCGCGATGGTTCGCCGGTCAAGGTCGGCCATCTCCTCTGTTTGGCCGAGCGGGCGATAGTAGTTCAGGTCGACGCCGCGCGGGTCCGTTATCATCGGGATCGCCACGCGCGCGCCATGGTCGGCGAGGTTTTCCAGAAAAGAAACCCCGGCATCGCCGACGGATTCTGGGTCGATCATCATATGCGCCTGGCTGACGGGCACGAGGTCGGCCGCATCGAACATGCCCCCTACTTTGATCTGATGATCGAGTGCCCAGCGTTTTGCTTCGCCCATGTCCCCGGCCAACATGGCTTGTTCTTTGTCGGTGAGTCTCATGCCGATTTCTCTCCCCAAAATCGCGGGCGCCGCCGCCGTTGCCGTAAATTTACGGACGGCGGGCGCCAGGGATTAATTTAGTCGGGGGAGGGTTCTGTCGGCCAGTGCCGAGGGGGTAAAATTATGCGAGGCCTTCCTTCTCGAGCAAGGCATCCGGAGACGGCAGCCGACCGCGAAAGGCGATATAAGCCTCTTCGGGATCCGTCGAGCCGCCGGCGCCGTAGATATGGCGGCGCAGCTTGCCGGCTGTCGCACCGTCGAAGGGATCGCCGGTTTCCTCGAAGGCCCGAAAGGCATCCGCATCGAGTACGCCCGACCACATGTAGGAGTAATATCCTGCCGAATAGCCGTCGCCCGAGAAGACGTGGCCGAAATGCGGGGTGGCATGGCGCATGACGATCTCCGCCGGCATGCCGAGTTCGGCCAATACCTCGGACTGGAAGCTCATCGGGTCGATATCGGTTGCCTGCTCGGGTGTCAGCGCATGGAACGCCATGTCGACCAAGGCCGAGGACGTGAATTCGACATTCGCGAAACCTTTGTTGAATTTTGCGGCCGCTTTCATTTTGTCGAGCAATTCCTGGGGAATTGCCTCGCCGGTCCGATGGTGGACGGCAAACTGCTGGAGGATTTGCGGTACTGTGAGCCAGTGCTCGAAGAGCTGCGAGGGCAGTTCCACG
This sequence comes from Rickettsiales bacterium, assembly GCA_038131165.1. GTDB lineage: Bacteria > Pseudomonadota > Alphaproteobacteria > UBA8366 > UBA8366 > UBA6544. The sequence goes on from JAYPOZ010000050.1 coordinate 17,770, forward strand.
AAATCTCGGCTCACCGATGTGCCGGCGATCGACGGATAGGTGACGTCGGACAGCATACCGTGCAGCGCGTGGCCGAATTCGTGGAACAATGTCCTCGCGTCGTCCATGGTGATGAGTACCGGCTCTCCCGCCGGCGCCTTCGCAAAGTTCATAACGTTCACGACAATCGGCGTTTGTCCCGCTGCTCCTGAATCGTTTGCGAGCTTGTGCTGGCCCTGGAACTGACTCATCCAGGCGCCCGATCGCTTGGAGGGGCGGGCGAAGTAATCGCCGAGGAAGACCGCCATGCGCTCGCCGTTGGCATCGAGCACTTCGAACACGCGGACGTCCGGGTGATAAGTGCGGATGTCGTCATGCTTGCGGAAGGAAATGCCGAACAGCTTTTCCGCGGTATGGAACGCCGCTTCGATCAGTTTCTCCAATTGCAGGTACGGTTTTACTTCGATGTCGTTGAAAGCATAGCGGGCGGCCCGAACCTTTTCGGAATAGTGCCGCCAATCCCATGGCGCGACAGCGTGATTCTGGCCCGCCTCGGCAATCAGCTTGGAGAGGTCCGCGGCCTCCTCCGCCGCGCGGTTTCGCGCCTTCTCCCAGACGGTTCCGAGCAGATCGCGGACGGCCTCGGGCGTTTTCGCCATCGTGTCGTCGAGTTTGAATTGCGCAAAACTATCGTAGCCGAGCAAAGCTGCTTTTTCCGCACGAAGCCGCACAGTTTCGGCGACCAGCGGGCGGTTGTCCCGCTTGGCCGATGCTTCTCCCCGGGCGACCCAGGCCTTGAAGGCGGTCTCGCGCAGGTCGCGGCGCTCGGAGAATGTGAGAAACGGCTCGATGATCGAACGGGACAGGGTGACCGCATGTTTGCCGTCGTGGCCGCGCTCCGCCGCCGCCGCCGCCATGTTCGATATCAGGGTATCGGGAAGCCCGGCCAGGTCCCCTTCCGCCTCGAGGATCAAGGCGTATTCGCTCTCGTCGGCCAGCACGTTCTGAGAAAATTGCGTGCCGAGGGATGCCAGCCGTTCGTTGATCTCAGCGAGGCGTGCTTGATCGCTGTTCGAGAGTTTGGCGCCCGAGCGGACAAAGGATTTCCATGTCAGCTCAAGCAGGCGGTCCGCTTCGGCATCGAGGCCGAGCGTGTCGCGATTCTCGTAGAGCCTGTCGACGCGTTCGAACAAGGGCCGGTTCATGACGATCGTCGAATAGTGACGAGAGAGTTCCGGCGAAAGTTTGCGTTCGAGCGCCTGCAAGGTGTCGTTCGTATGCGCTCCCGTCAGATTCCAGAAGATGCCCGAGACTTTGGTCAGGAGAGCCCCGGCGCGTTCGAGGGCGACAATTGTATTCTCGAAGGTCGGCGTTTGAGGATTTCCGGCAATGGCATCGATATCCGCCAGATGCGCTCGGAGCGCCGCGTCGAATGCCGGTTCGAAATCGCTGTCGTCAATGGCGGAGAACGCGGGAAGCCCCAGCGGACCGGACCATTCGCCGATGGCGGGGTTGAGACCTGTTTCGCTATGTGTCTGGCCAGCCATTATTCTGTCCTATGTGGGAGGGGGACGAGCGTAAGATGGCTGTATAGATTGTGTTGTGTCCAACAATTACCAGTGTCTGCCGGAGATTCACATTGAATGCAGGATCAGCGAGTTTGGGAAGCGGCGACGGGACTGCGAAAAACTTCCGTCAGGTATTCGCTTTCGTTGGGGCTAACGACGACATTGCGCGCGCACCCCGCGGGCATCGGGCGCCGGTTTGCCTTGTTGCGCGTTCTTACATGGCGGTGAAGGGCCGGTTTGGCAGAAACAGTTGAAAGGCACCGATTGGGCAACACACTCAATCTTGCGCCGATGTGCGGGCTATGGCGAGAATGGGCGGCAAGTCTGACACTTGCACAAGGCGCGCCGATACCGTCGCTAGGCCTCTCGTGCCGGAATGGAGGAATATCCATGGACTTGAATCTAAGTGACGAGGATTTGGCCTTTCGCGATGAGGTGCGGGCCTTTCTCAACGAGAATCTGTCCGACGATATTTTGGAAGGAGCCCGCCTTACGCCGGCGGTGCGAAGTCCGGTGTCGGCGGCCCGACGTTGGGCCGGTATTCTGGCCGAGAAGGGCTGGCTCTGTCATCCGTGGCCGGCGGAGTACGGGGGCCCCGGATGGAGCGTGGTTCAGCGTTATATCTACGAGATGGAATCCGCGATGGCGGGCACGCCGTCGATCAACAACATGGGTATCCGAATGGTCGGCCCCGTGGTGATGAAGTTCGGCACGGAGGCGCAGAAAGCCACCTATTTGCCCAGCATCCTCAAGGATGAGTTTGCCTGGTGCCAGGGATATTCCGAACCCAGCTCAGGCTCTGATCTTGCTTCGCTGCAGACACGGGCCGTACCGGATGGCGACGATTATATCGTTAACGGATCGAAAATTTGGACGACCGGCGCGCATACGGCCGACAAGATTTTTTGCTTGGTCCGCACCTCGACCGAAGGGAAACCGCAGGAAGGCATTAGTTTTCTGCTCTTCGATATGAAGTCGCCGGGCATCACCATCAAGCCGATCCTGACGTTTGCGGGCGATCATGAACTGAATCAGGTTTTTTTCGACGATGTGCGCGTGCCGAAAGCCAACCGTATCGGCGAGGAAAATCAGGGATGGACCGTCGCCAAGTATCTGCTTGAGTTTGAACGGGGCGGCATTGCCTATACGCCGCCCGTTAAGGCCGGGCTGCGGAAACTCTCGGCGATCAGCCGCGAGGCACCGGGAGGCGACGGCCGAAAACTGATCGAAGACTCCGCTTTTAAAGCTCAATTAACCGCGCTCGAGATGGGAATCATGGCAGCGGAGATCACGGAGAAACGCGTCATGAGCGCCTTGAGCCAGGGTCAGAATCCCGGTTCGGCCTCTTCGATCTTCAAGTTGAGAGGCTCGGAACTGCTACAGGAGATGCTTGAGTTGACCATGAAGGCGCTTGGGAATTATGCCGCGCCCTATCAGCCGGAAGCCTATGTGCCGGGCAATAATGTGCAGCCGGTGGCGCCGGAATACGGATTGGTTGCTACATCGAAATATTATAATCAACGCGCAGCGACGATCTATGCAGGGTCGAGCGAAGTGCAGCGCAGTATCATTGCAAAGCACGTCTTGGGTCTATAGGCGGCGGTGGCGCCCTTAAGGGCGCGGGCCGCATGACCTCACCCTAGGCGATATGGGTCTCAAGGAAGATTAGCCCCCGCTGCAGGGGGCGGTGTTCTTCTGAAAGCCGCTGCATCCGCCCATTAGACCCCAATGCAGCTTTTGGCCGGCAGGCTCGCATAGAGAACTTCTATCGAATGGTCGGCAAGAAACCATAAGCGATCGTACATTTCGTTCTCATGTACTTCCGTATGCCTTCTGGTTGTGGGAGGCGGGTTTAGGGAGAGGGCCATGAAACGATTTAAGAATATTTTGGTTGTTTATGATTTTCAGGTCGGTGCCGAAGAGGTTCTCGAACGGGCGCGGGACCTTGCCCTGGCGAACCGGGGCGCGGTTGACGGTCGCGGAAGTCGTGCAGCGGGCAGCCGGCGATGCGATGACCTTTCTCTTACCGCCGAGCGATACGATTTCGAAACGGGATGCGCGACTGCTGGATGAACGTCGGGCAAGGCTCGAGCGGATCGTCTCTTCCTTGCGCGACGGTGGAATTGACGTCGACGGCATGTTGTTGGACGGCAATCCGTCGCTTGAGATCACAAAGTCGGTCTTGCGGCATGGATATGATATGGTCATGGCTGTGGTCGAGCCGCCATCGCGGTTCCGCAGGATGGCGTTCGGCAGCCGCTCGATGCATCTGATGCGCAAATGCCCGTGTCCGGTTTGGATCATGAAGCCGCACGAGGAGGGCCGGAAATACCGGCGCCTTCTCGCAGCGGTAGATCCGACGGCGACCGGCGATGCCAGTAACGAGCTGGATCGCAAGGTGATTGAGATGGCGAGTTCGTTGGCGCGGGTCGAAGGGTGTCGCCTCGATATCTTGAGTGCTTGGGAGTTGCTCGGCGACGACTACGATTCCTATCGATGCGAGGCGGGGCCGGGCAACCGCGAAGAAGTTGTCGGTCGTGTACGGGGCGAACGCGAAACCGCGGTCAACGACCTGCTCGGGCCGATAGATATGACCGGGATCGACTTTGGCGTGCATTTTCCAAAAGGCCACCCGTCGGTCGCTGTTCTGGAGTTCGCCCGGGACAATGATGTCGATTTGATCGTCATGGGGACGGTCAAACAGACCCGCATCGCAGGCTGGTTGATGGGGAATACCGCGGAAGACGTCCTGCAAAGCGTGGATTGCTCGGTGCTGACGGTGAAACCCGAAGGGTTTGAGACGCCCATCCGATTGTCGGGTTCGGAGATGCCCGTGGTGGCGCGCGCCGTTATCGCAGGACGGTGACCTCCGGCACTCGGCGATTGAGGACGCCGCGCACGAATTCCGCGAATACGGAGTACTCCTGATCGCGGCTCGAACGGCGGCGCCACACCATACCGATCGTGCGGCTCGGTGCGGTGCCGGCAATATCGCAGACGATGGCCTGGTCGTCGGTACCGAGTTCGGCGCGCACGTAGAGCGCCGGCAGAAATGATAATCCCATGCCCATTCCGACCATCTGGCGCAACGTATCCAGGCTGGTCCCTTCATAATCGTGGGAGAGTTCGGCGCCATACTGCTGGCTGAGGTCGCGGACCTGCTCGTGCAAGCGATGACCGGGCTCCAAAGCCAAGATCGTCTCGCCTTTCAGGTCGGTGCGTTCGATGATCTTTTTTGCCGCCAAGGCGTGGTCCGCCGGGACGACGACATGTAGCGATTCCCGGAACAGCCGTTCGGTTGCGAGGTCCGCCGCTTGGACGGGAAGCGGAAATAGCAACAGGTCGAGCTTGCCTTCCTCCAGAGCATGGAGCAGGTCGCTCGGGAAGCCTTCGCGGACATAGAGCTTCAGTTCGGGATACTGGTCGTGAATATCGGGCAAAATATGCGGCAATAGTTAGGGGCCAAGACTGTGCAGGACGCCCAGGCGGAGTGTATCCGTGAAGAGGTATTGTCCGTGCTTGGCGATTTCCATGATATTCTCGACGTCCTTCAGGACCACCCGGACGAGCGCGACGATCCGTTCGCCCACGGGGGTCATGACGACTCCGCTTCTGCTGCGTTCGACCAATTGCACGCCGAGGCGGTCCTCCATTTCGCGAAGCTGTGCGCTCAAGGTCGGTTGCGTGACATGGCAACGCTCGGCGGCGCGTCGAAAATGTAAAGTATCGGCGATGGCGACGAGATAGCGGAACTGCTTGAGCGTTGGCATTTTAAGTTCCTAACTGACGGCTAAGGTGGCGGGCGCAAGCGCGCGCTCGACATCCAAAATTCCCAAGTAATTACATATTTAGATAAGGATTGTGAGCGTCATTAGTAAGTTCGATAGAAATAATCTATCAATTCGTTGCTCTTTACCGATTAGCGTTATGAAGCGTTGCACCCGATCTGTCATTTGATCGAGCGCGTCTATCGTGTTGCGAGACGGCAATGCGGAGGTGCGCTGCGGGCAAGGCAAGTAGCTAGGGTTGCGGGAGAATTGGAATGGCGAGTTCGGTGATGGGAAAAATTCGGGCGCTGGCGCACCATGAGGCTGCGGGCGGCGTGTTGTTGATGGCGGCCGCTGTTCTGGCCCTGATTTTGGACAACTCGCGCTTTGATTGGCTCTATGATTCGTTGCTTTCGACCCCTGTCGTTGTGCAGATCGGAGCCCTCTCGATCGATAAACCCCTACTCTTATGGATTAATGACGGCCTGATGGCGGTGTTCTTTTTTCTCGTCGGTTTGGAGATCAAACGGGAATTAATGGACGGTCAGCTGTCTACATGGAAGCAGGCATCTCTGCCGGCGATTGCCGCCGCCGGCGGGATGCTGGTGCCGGCGCTGATTTACATTGGACTGAATGGAGGCGATCCCGAATCGTTAAGGGGCTGGGCCATTCCGGCGGCAACCGATATTGCGTTTGCGCTCGGTGTACTGGCGCTATTGGGACGCCGCGTGCCCGTTTCTTTGAAAGTGTTTCTGCTGGCGCTCGCGATTCTCGATGATTTGGGAGCAATCATTATCATTGCGGCGTTCTATACGGCGGAAATCTCGCTGACCTCGCTCGCTGTCGGCCTGATCGGTGCCACAATCCTTATCTTGATGAACGTAAAGGGAGTGACTCGGACGGCTCATTACCTGATCGTCGGTGTCATAATGTGGGTCTGCGTTCTGAAGTCCGGCGTGCACGCCACGTTGGCCGGCGTGATCATTGCGTTGACCATCCCGCTGCGGGCGAAAGACGCTTTCGGCCGTTCGCCGTTACTGGCTTTGGAGACCTCCCTCCATCCGTTCGTGGCATTCGGCTTGATGCCGATTTTCGCTTTTGCAAATGCGGGCGTTTCGCTGGCGGGATTGTCGTTTGCCGATATTCTGGCGCCGATCCCTCTCGGTATCGCCCTCGGGTTGTTTGTCGGCAAACAGGTCGGCGTATTCGGGTTCGCTTGGCTGGGGACACGACTCAAGTTTTGCGCATTACCTTCGGACGTCTCATGGCTGCAGGTTTATGGAGTCGCGTTGTTGGCGGGTATCGGATTCACCATGAGCCTGTTTATCGGCACTCTGGCCTTCTCCGATCCGGAACATGCGAAGGCCGTGCGCATCGGCGTTCTCACCGGCTCGACGGTCTCCGGAATTTTGGGATATTTGGTGCTGCGGTTCGCGCCGCAGGTACCGGCCAGGCGCGTTGCCGAAGGGCCGGCGGATTAACGCCACACCAGCCACGGTCTGACGGGAGAGAAGACTGGATCAGTTCCTGACCCCGCGCGGTGGGCAACCTCGCTTCGCCAATGGTGCTCTTCTTTGTCCTTGGTGTGGGCGCGGCACTGCTGCGTTCGGACCTCGAAATTCCCCAAGCGATCGCACGTGCCCTGGCGATTTATCTGATGTTGGCCATCGGCTTTAAGGGGGGAGCCGCTGTCGCCGGACACGGGATCGACTTGAGGTTGGTGCTGACGCTGCTGGCGAGTGCGCTGCTTAGTTTCCTCCTCCCGGTGCTCGCCTACGGACTGCTGCGGCGGATAAGCCGGCTCTCCCAGGTCGACGCGGCGGCGGTGGCGGCGCACTACGGATCGATCAGCGTCGTGACGCTTGCGGTCGCCATACAAGCCGTGACGGAAGCCGGCTTGCCATACGAAGGATATATCGTGGCGGCCGCTGCGATCATGGAATTTCCGGCGATATTGTCCGGTCTTTGGTTGGCGCACCGGCATGCCAAAGTGAAGAGCGACGGCAACGGCTCGATGATCCGCCATGTGGCTTTCAACGGATCGATCGTCGTGCTTGTCGGTGCCTTTGCCATCGGATGGGTTACGGGGGCGGATGGGCTCGCTGAGATTTCCGCTTTCGTTGTCGACCCCTTCAAAGGTGTCTTGTGCCTGTTCCTGCTCGATATGGGATTGGTCGCCGGTCGGGGAATTCGCGAGCAGGGCCGGACGCTCGGACCGTCGGAGCTGGCGTTTGCGGTGTTGATGCCGTTGATATCGGCGGGTCTTGCTCTGCCGATTGCGGTATGGTTGGGCCTTTCCGCCGGCGGCGCGGCATTGTTAGTCACCCTTGCTGCGAGCGCGTCCTACATCGCTGTACCTGCTGCGATGCGATTGGCGCTCCCGCAAGCCAAGCCTTCGATTTACCTGACGATGTCCCTTGGACTAACGTTTCCTTTCAATCTGGCATTCGGAATTCCCGCCTATATTGCCTTGGGCCGGATGTTTGCCTAGGAGGGTGCCCATGCAGACCTATGCCAAGAAAAGAATAGAAATTATCACCGAGGCGATCCTTGAGAGTCGGCTTGAGCAACTTCTCAACGAATTCAGCGTGACCGGATATACCGTCTTACCGGCGATTGGAGGCCGGGGGCACGATGGTGTCTGGCGCCGAGAGGGCCAGGTCGGCGCATCGGGCCAGATGATCGTCGTGCTCTGCATCGTCGATCCGTCGCGATCCGAAGACGTCGTCGAGGCGATCTATGGATTGATCGTCGACCGCATCGGCATTGTCAGCGTCTCGGACGTAAGCGTTATCAGAAGCGATCATTTTTAACCCACCTCTGTAACCGGCGCCGGGAAGTGGGTCGGCAGAGCGTTTCCATAAAATTTAGGCCGTAATTCTTCCGCCGATATTGTGAACACGACCGATATCAACGTAAGTTGAGCGATGTGAGGGATATTAGGTAAGGGTGCCGTGGTCGATCCAAATGGCTCTTCAATCAAGGCGGTGAATAATTCACCTAATCCGAAAGTCGCCGTGATTATGGGCAGCACATCGGATTGGAATACCATGCGTCACGCGGTCGAGGTCTTGGAAGCGCTCCAAGTTCCGGTCGAGACGCGCGTTGTATCGGCCCACCGCACGCCAGACCGTCTTTATGCATTCGCGCGCGACGCTCGGAGTCGGGGCGTGCGGGTCATTATCGCCGGGGCCGGCGGCGCTGCCCATCTCCCCGGGATGACGGCCGCCATGACGCCGCTGCCCGTATTGGGCGTGCCGGTACGATCGCGGGTTCTCGACGGTGTCGACAGCTTGCTGTCGATCGTGCAAATGCCCGGCGGCATTCCGGTCGGCACGCTTGCCATCGGCGAGACGGGTGCGACCAATGCCGCGTTGCTTGCGGCTCAAATACTCTCGCTCGAAGACAAGGCGCTGGAGGTGCGCGTAAGAGAATGGCGCCGGCGGCAAACCGCCGACGTGCCCACGGCCCCTGAGTTGCCAGGGTTGGCGTAATGGGATCGAACGCCAGCAGACAGCCGGACCTGCCGTTGCCCGTTGGGGCGGTTATCGGGATTCTTGGTGGCGGACAGCTGGGCCGCATGACCGCCACGGCTGCGAGCCGATTGGGATTTTATACGGTCGTCCTGGCGCCCGATGTGAACGCGCCGGCCGCGCAAATCGCCAACTATCACATTGCGGCCTCTTACGATGATCTCAACGCGCTTGGGGAATTGGCGGATCTCGCCGATGTCGTAACCTATGAGCTCGAACAGTTACCGCTCGCGTCGGTCGAATGGCTCTCCAAACGCGTGCCGGTCGCGCCGGGTTGTCGTGCCTTGGAAGTCTCCCAGGACCGGATAAAGGAGAAATCATTTCTCGAGAAGATTGGTGTCCGGACCGCTCGTTGGCAGGCCATTGCGAGCGAGGATGAACTGTTGCGGTATACCGCCGATTTCGGCGGCTCCAGCATTCTGAAGGTCGCCTATGGCGGTTACGACGGCAAAGGCCAGGCCGCGCTGGAGGCGGGAATGCCGGCCGCCCAACTCCGCGATGTTTGGCGGCAATTGTCGGGCGGCGCCGAAATGGCGGCGATACTGGAAGCGAAAATCGATTTCGAATGCGAATTATCGGTTATTGTGGCGCGCGACCGATCGGGCCACAGCGTTACCTACGATCCGGGGCTCAACATTCATAAAAACCATATCTTGGACACCACGATTGTCCCGGCCGGAATTCCGATCGACGTCGAAGAGGAAGCCCGCGAGATGGGAACGCGGGTCGCTCAGGCCTTGGAGTTCGTTGGGGTAATGTGTCTCGAACTCTTTCTTGGACGAAACGGGGAATTGCTCGCGAACGAGATAGCACCGCGGCCGCATAATTCGGGGCATTGGACGCTCGACGCCTGCTACACCGACCAGTTCGAGCAACTCGTGCGCGCGATCTGCGGTCTGCCGCTTGGAAGCGCGGAACGTTTTGCAAACGCAACAATGAAGAATATCCTGGGCCCGGTCGAGGTGGAGATTGCCCGTTACCTTGGCGAATCCAACGCGAAAATCCACTTGTACGGCAAGGAGCAGGGCCGGCCGAACCGCAAGATGGGGCATGTAACCCTGTTGGAGGAGCGGAGGGCGACGACGGCGCCGGGTTTGGGTGACGGGTGTGGCGACGCGACCGGGGACGTTCGCAGACTTCATTAAGCGCCAGATGCAGGTGGGAAACGCGCTCTTCCGTCCAGCCCCAGGTCCGCCGTTTTTGCATCACACCAAAACGTCGACCCGTTGCCCGCGACCCTCGCGAATATTGCGCAGGAGGTCCTGTTCCAGGATACGCTCAAGGGGTTCTTGCTCGCGTGACTTGGTTCCAGTGTCATTGGTTTTCCCGCTAAGGCTGTTCACGCGGGTGATCGGCGCGCGGGGAACTGCGATTGGGCCGGTTGAAATCGGTAAGATATCCATAAATCCGCTCTACTACTCGATTGGGTTTACGTCTTGCCGCCAATATCCAATTGGCGACCCCTGAGACATTTGTATCGGGACGGAATTCTCTAATCCTTTATCGGGGTTGCTTTGATAGAATAGGCATATCCCGTTGGGCCATAGATTTGATGCGAGTTGTTGCGATATTAAAATGAAAATGGCCGTTCATGCGCAAGGCACGCTGATTGGAGAGTTTAGGGCATAATTTGAGGCTTCCGAGTGCCGGTTTTCGAGCCTGAACCACCGGTAGAGATGCATTTTTCGCGAATTTACATAAAATTATAGACAACTGAATTTTGTCGTGTATTTTCAGTTATGTCAGGTAGCGGTCAGCTAATTTCGCTACTTATGCGGGGAGTTTTGGGAACGGGCGGTCACCCAAACTGGGTGAGGCGTCTGTTTTTTTTGTCTGGATACGAATTAAGTCCGGACATAACCGAGAGAGAAAGAGCCAACGTGGCGAAGCTGAGTGGCACCGAATTTGACGATGTGATCGTCGGCACCGGCGAGGCGGATAAGATCCTGGGCCTCGAGGGCGCGGACGTGTTGTCGGGCGGCGGCGGTAACGACCGTGTCGACGGTGGGGCCGGCGCCGATACGCTGGACGGCGGCGATGGCAACGACCGGCTCTACGGCCGCGACGGTGACGATATCCTTCAGGGCGGGAACGGCGAAGATCGGTTGTATGGCGGCGACGGCGCCGATTTCTTGGACGGTGGCGAGGGGGCCGATCGGCTCTATGGCGGCGACGGCGCGGACCACATCCTGGGCGGTCTTGGCGACGATCGATTGAGGGGCGACGGCGGCGACGATACGCTCGATGGCGGCGACGGCGACGACCGTCTGAGCGGCGGCGATGGCAATGATACGCTGGAGGGCGGCGATGGCAATGACAGACTCTACGGCGGCGACGGCGACGATCTCCTGAACGGTGGCGCGGGTAACGATTACCTGCATGGCGGCGACGGTAATGACCGGCTGAATGGCGGGGCCGGGAACGACTATCTGAACGGCGGCGACGGTAACGATGTTCTGGATGGCGGCGACGGCGACGACCGACTGCGCGGCGGCTGGGGCAGTGATACCTTGGATGGCGGCGACGGTGCGGACAATCTGCATGGCGGCGATGGCAACGATCATCTGGTCGGTGGCCTTGGCGCGGACCGCATGCACGGTGGCGACGGCGACGATTTTCTTGATGGCGGTGAGGGCGACGATCATCTTGGTGGCGGCGACGGTGCCGATACGCTGACCGGTGGCGAGGGCAATGACCGGCTGCACGGCGACCGGGGCAATGACCATCTCGACGGCGGCGACATCCGCGCTGAGCACGGCGCCCGCGAGCCGCCATTCCAGCCAGGTACCGAGGCGGACCAGCATCATGCCGCGCAGGATATCGAGGGCGGTCATGACAAGAAGCGCAATCGCGGCGATCAAAACCAGGACCAGGAGGGTATCGACGCTTCGGCTTGTCAAAACCCGGTCGAAAAGCTGCAGCATAAACAACGGCGCCGTCAGCATCAGGACGTTTACGAACAGGCTGAGGGTGCCGATTGCAATGAAGCCTTTGCGACAGGCGTCGATGGCCGTTTGCAGGCGTGAATCCTGAGAACGCATGGTTTCCTTGAATACTCGTCTTTCAGGTCAGCACAATATAACACCGCGACCTGACGAATTGCGGATATCCTAGTTGGAAATTCAAGGAGGTAAAGGCGCGTGTCTCCAGTGCGGCTAGCGCAGCCGGAGAAAAGCCGGGTGGCGAAGGGGATCGCCGTCGGACAGCGCGGCATGCAGGCCCGCGATGCGGGGTCCGCAAGGACCCGGCCTTTCGGCATAGGTAGCGTCTGTGCCGAAGAACCTCAGTGAAAGCGTCTCCCGAAGCGTGCCTTCGGTCGCGGCACCGCCGTGCAGCATGTTGGGGTGAAAAAGCAGGGCATCGCCCGTCTCAACCGCCCAGTACACAAT
>JAYPOZ010000051.1:0-27532 GCA_038131165.1 Rickettsiales bacterium
CTGCCGCACCAGGGCGGCGGGAGACGGCAGGTCGGCGGCATGAGCGAGGCGCACCAGAACCATCTGCGCGGCCTGCAGGGCATTCGGTGCCGATTGCACTTCGGCGATGCCTTTCAGCGCCAATTGCCACGCCCGGGTCAACGCCGGCATGGACAGCCGTTCCGCCAGTTCTTTGCCGCGCACGCGCTCCGTCTCCGGCGTATAGGCGGCCTCCGCGACAGCGGGCGCGGTTTTGATCCGGGTCAGCCAGTAAACGACATCGAGAATATCCTGCAGCACCACCAAAGGGTCCGCGCCGTCGCGGTACATCGCATCGAACCGGTCGAGGGCTCCGGCGATATCGCCCGCCATCACCTGATCGAAAAGATCGTAGACCGCCGCCCGATCCGCCAGGCCCAACATGTCGCGAACCGCCGCCGCGTTCAGCGTATCCGCGCCCGGCACCAGCGCCTGATCGAGCAGGGACAATCCGTCGCGCACCGATCCGTCCGCGGCCCGCGCGATCAGATGCAGCGCATCGTCGTCGACCGCCACCCCCTCCTCGCCGGCAACCCATTTGAAATGCGCGGCCAGGCGCTCCAGCTCGACCCGGCGCAGATCGAAGCGCTGGCAGCGCGAAAGAACCGTGACCGGCACCTTGCGGATTTCCGTGGTAGCGAAAATGAATTTCACGCGCTCGGGCGGCTCTTCGAGGGTTTTCAGCAACGCGTTGAAGGCATTGCGCGAGAGCATGTGCACTTCGTCGATGATGTAGACCTTGTAGCGCGCGGAGACCGGCCGGTAGCGCACGCCTTCGATCAGTTCCCGCACGTCGTCGACTCCGGTGCGGCTGGCCGCATCCATCTCGATCACGTCGACATGCCGGTCCTCGCGGATCGCGACGCAGCTGTCGCAGACGCCGCAGGGCTTGATCGTGGGGCCGCCCGTGCCGTCGGGCCCGATACAGTTCAGGGCCCGCGCGATGATCCGGGCGGTGGTGGTCTTCCCCACGCCGCGCACGCCGGTCAGCATGAAGGCATGCGCGACCCGGCCGGCCTCTATGGCGTTCGACAGGGTGCGGACCAAAGCGTCCTGGCCGATCAGCTGGTCGAAGTCCTCGGGCCGATACTTACGGGCGAGTACGCGATATTCGCTCTTGTCGGTGATCTCTGCCATACGCGCTCGCCGTTCGCCGGCGGCCTTGCAGTGGAGAAAGCGGAAGACTGGACAAACAACCCGGGCAAAAACTCGTTACGGCTGCTTCCTTCCGGACCTGACCGGGTTGGCGAGACGCCCGTCCATTCGCCAGCCTTCCAACCTAAATATATCAACAACCGCCGGGCCTAGCGCAAGGGCCACGTGCCCGGCATTGAAAATAAACCGACCGCGTGGGAGATTGCCGCCACCATGAGAACCCCGAATTTCTATGTCTCCGCCGAGGTGGAACGCCTCAGCGAGAAGCGCCGCGACGAAGCCTGGGTCGCGGAACGCCTGCATTCTCCCCGGAGCTCGCTGCTGCCGGTCTGGCGCAGCCGCAGCCTGATGGCGGCGGGCGACGCCCTGACCCCGGCCTTCGTCCCCCTGACCGCCGCGGCGCTCGAACACTGCGCGGATCCGGTGTTTCTGGGGTTGCGGCAGGACGAGGCCTATTTCGCCGCGGACATTTCCCATCACGAATCTCCGCCCTTCGCGGAATTCGGGACTTATCGCGATCTCCGCGAAGTCGGCCCGCTGTTGCCGCGCGAGGAGGCGGCGGTGCTCGCCTATGCCCGGGCCATGACGACCTGGCAAAGCCGACATCTTTTTTGCGGGCGCTGCGGCAGCCCGACGCACAGCCGCGAAGCCGGGCACGTCCGCGCCTGCGGCAACGCGGATTGCGGGTTCCTGTGTTTCCCGCGCACCGACCCGGCGGTGATCATGTTGATCCACGACGGGGCCGACCGCTGCATCCTCGGCCGGCAAACCGTCTGGCGGAAGGGACAGCATTCGGTGCTGGCGGGGTTCGTCGAGCCCGGCGAGAGTCTGGAAGACGCGGTCGCCCGGGAGGTTTTCGAGGAGGTCGGCATCCGCATTTCGGACGTCGATTATCATTCCTCGCAGCCCTGGCCGTTTCCGTCGTCGATCATGCTCGGCTTTTACGGAAAAGCGGAAGAGGTAAAGCTCGAAGTCGACACCTTCGAGCTCGAGACCGCGCGCTGGTTCAGCCGCGACGAAATCCGCAATTGCCCGAACGACGACAGCTTCCGCCTGCCCCGCACCGATTCGATCTCGCGGCGGTTGATCGAGGACTGGATTGCCGAGGTTTAGCTTCTGGCGCGCCGCGGATCGGCCGGATAGACGCCCAGAATCTTCACTTCGCGGCTGAAGAATCCCAGCTCTTCCATCGCCAGACGGACGGATGTCTGCTCGGGATGACCGTCGATATCCGCGTAGAATTCCGTCGCCGAGAACGCGCCGCCGACCATGTAGGATTCGAGCTTGGTCATATTGACCCCGTTGGTCGCAAAGCCGCCCAGCGCCTTGTACAGCGCCGCCGGCACATTCCGGACCCGGAAGATGAATGTCGTCACGGTGGGGCCGTCCGCCAATTCGGGATCGATCGGCTCCAGCGCCATGACGAGAAAACGAGTGGTGTTATGGTCGTCGTCCTCGACATCCTTGCGCAAGGTCTCGAGGCCGTAGATCTCGCTCGCCAATTCAGAGGCGATGGCGCCGCGCGTCGGGTCGTTGAGTTCGGCCACTTCCTTCGCTGAGCCGGCCGTATCCGCGTGGACGACCGGCTTGAGGCCAAGCTCGCGGAACATTTTGCGGCATTGCGAGAGCGCGTGCACGTGACTGTGTACGGTCTTCAGCGTCTCCAGCGTCGCCCCTTTCGGCGCCAGCAACCGGTGATTCACCCGCTGATAATGCTCGCCGATGATATGCAGTCCGGCATTCGGCAGCAGGTGATAGATATCGGCCACTCTCCCGGCGACCGAATTCTCGATCGGCACCATCGCGAGTTCGGCGTCGCCGTCGTGCACCGCTTGAAACATATCCTCGAAACTGGCGCAGGGCAGCGTCTCCATCTCCGGAAAGACCGCACGGCAGGCCATGTCGGAATAGGCGCCTGGCAGGCCTTGAAACGCGATTTTTCCGGTCCTGGTCATGTCGGCTCATCCATCGTCAAGGAGCAAGAATGGCGCGGGCGCGCGCCAAGTCGGCGGGAGTATCGACACCGAGCGGAACCGTGTCAACGAGCGCGAGGTCGATCCGCATGCCGGCCTCCAGAGCGCGCAATTGCTCCAATTTCTCCCGGCGCTCCAGCACGCCTTCCGGCAGCGCGACAAACCGCTCCAGGGCGGCGCGGCGATAGGCGTAGAGGCCGATATGGTGATAGAGCGGCCCGTCGCCGGACGGCGCGGTGGCCCTGGTGAAATACAAGGCCCGTCCCACGCGCCCGCCCGGCGCGATGGCGGCCACGGCCTTCACCACGTTCGGGTTATCCCGCTCCTCCTCCAGGACGATTTCGGCGGCAATGGTCGCGATATCCACCGCCGGATCGGATAACGGCGCCAAGGCGGCGCGAATCGACGCCGGCTCGACGGTCGGCAAATCGCCCTGGACGTTGAGAACGGCGTCATGACGGGCGTCCGGGTCGATCCGGACCAAGGCTTCGTGGATGCGGTCGGAGCCCGACGGGTGATCGGGATCGGTCAACACCGCCTCCCCGCCGACGGCTTGAATCGCCTCGACAATGACCGTCTCCGCGGCGGCCACGACCACCCGGCCGATATCGGCCTCGCGCGCCCGGCGCCACACCTGCACGATCATGGGCGCGCCGGCGATATCGGTCATCACCTTATCGGGAAAACGGGTCGACCCCATGCGCGCCGGGATCAAAATGACGGGGTTTGAAGGCATGGCCATAGATACGGTCTTTCCATTTCGGGCTTCGATGCGGCATTATGCCGCTGCGCGGCCGGCGGGCCTTAACTTGGATTTGGTAATGGTTCGTATAGGTTAGGCCGCAGCATATATTGCGCCGATGGGCGGTAGAACCGATTTTTTTCGCGAAAGCGCGGGAATTGGGTCATTCGCGCGGATATTGGCGCCAAACGGAGCGGTAGGGGTTTGATCAATGGGTAACGATCCGCTGTTTATGAATAAAATCGCGGGCGCGATCTTGAGCGCAGGCCTGCTGGCCATGCTGACGGGGTTCGCGGCGCACATGCTCTATCATCCGAAGGAGCTGGCGGAGCCGGCCTTCGTCATCGCCGCGGGCGAG
This sequence comes from Rickettsiales bacterium, assembly GCA_038131165.1. Lineage (GTDB taxonomy): Bacteria > Pseudomonadota > Alphaproteobacteria > UBA8366 > UBA8366 > UBA6544. The sequence goes on from JAYPOZ010000051.1 coordinate 4,247, forward strand.
CCGAAGACCGAGACCGCCCAGGCCGAAGCGCCGGCGGGACCCGAGCCGATTCTGGCCCTGCTGGCGAGCGCCAGCGCCGACGACGGCGAGAAACTGTCCAAGAAATGCACCGCCTGCCACAGCTTCACCAACGGCGGCCCCAACAAGGTCGGCCCGAATTTGTGGAACGTCGTCGGCGGCAAGCCGGCGTCGGTCGACGGCTACAGCTATTCCAGCGCCATGAAGGCGATGGAGATGGAATGGGGCTACGAAGAGCTGAACCAGTTCCTCTACAAGCCCAAGGATTTTGTGAAGGGCACGAAGATGTCGTTCGCCGGCTTCAAGAAAGCGTCGGACCGGGCCGCGATGGTCGCCTATCTGCGGTCGCTCTCGGACAATCCCAAGCCACTGCCCTAGAGCGCGTCTTTCGGTTGGCGGAAGGGACGGCAAGCGCCGTCCTTTTTCGTCTCAGGGGACCCAGCAATGCCTGAAACCTGCCCGCGCGAATTCGTCGACCTCGCGATCCGGCTCTCCGACACGGCGCGCGGCATCGCGGGCCGGTATTTCCGCAGGCGCTTCGCCGTCGAAACCAAATCGGACGAAAGTCCCGTCACCGTTGCCGACCGCGAGATCGAGGCGGCGCAGCGGGAAATGATCGAATCGGCCTTCCCGGAACACGGCATCAGCGGCGAAGAGTACGGCGACGCCCGCCTGAATGCCGAATTCGTCTGGGTGCTCGATCCCATCGACGGCACCAAGGCTTTTCTGAACGGCATACCGGTTTTCACCAACCTGGTCGGCCTCGCCCGGGGCGGAGACCCTATCCTGGGGATCATCGACCAGCCGACCCTGGAGGAACGCTGGATGGGCGCCGCCGGGCACGGCACGACCTTGAACGCCGCCCCGGCCCGCACCAGCGCCGTCGACGACCTCGCCGAAATCACCGTGCACGCGACCACGCCCGAGATGTTCGCGCGCCCGGACCTCTCCGAACGCTTCGCCCGGCTGGCCGCCCGGACCAAATATCGGCGTTTCGGGACGGATTGCTATGCCTATGGCCTGCTGGCATCCGGCCATCTGCATCTGGTCGCCGAAGCGGAGATGAAGGTGCAGGACTATATGCCGGTGGTGGAAGTGGTGCGCCAGGCGGGCGGCACGATCAGCGACTGGGCCGGACAACCGCTGGGCTTCGCGTCGGACGGCACGGTATTGGCCAGCGCCACCCCGGCCCTGCACGAAAAAGCATTGGCCGCGCTCGCGCCCTGACGTGTTCCTAGCCGCCGCCGTCCTCGACTTCGTCGTCATCGTCGCCTTCATACAGCGCCTCCAGCGTCGCGGCGTCGATGCTCCGATCCGACAAGGCGGCCACCCGATGCCGCACGGCCCCCAGCATCTGCTCCTCGCTCTGCGCGTGCACCGAGACGACGAACTCCTCCGCGGGCGCCTGTCGCGAAGCCGCCGCCATCGCCAGCGCATGGGTCGGCGCCGTGACGGATTTCATCGCCGTGCACGTCTCTCCGTCCGCCGTCGCATAGATGTAATGCGCGATCCAGACCTTATCCGTTCTCGCCATATCGCTCCCGTGCTTTGCCGGAGGGGAGTCTAGGCCTCTCGGGCCGTCGTCGTCAAAAGCCCGTGAGCGGCACCAATCCCCTTGAGCCGAACGCCCGCTTACACGATGTTAGCTCCAACAGGATCGCCGATCCGCCACAACGGAACCGAAGCATGATCAAGCCGCTGCTCACATTCGCCCGCATCGCCATCGCCGGCATCTTGCTATTGGGACCTGCCGCCGGGGGCGCGGAGACAGTGCGCAGCCATGGCATCGCCATGCACGGCGATCTCAAATACGCGGCGGATTTTACCCATTTCGACTACGTCAATCCCAACGCCCCCAAAGGCGGCGAGACGACGCGGGCGGCGATCGGCGGGTTCGATACCTTCAATCCCTTCAATATCAAGGGCCGGGCAGCGGCGGGGAGCTTTTCGATCTACGACAGCCTGATGGAAAGTTCGGCCGACGAGCCGTTCTCCCAATACGGGCTGATCGCGGAAAGCGTCGAGACGCCCGAGGACCGGTCCTGGGTCGCCTTCACCCTCCGCCCGGAAGCCAAGTGGCACGACGGGAAGCCGATCACCGTCGAGGACGTCATCTGGACCTTCAACACGTTGATCGAGCAGGGCCGTCCGTTCTACCGCTTCTATTACGGCAGCGTCGATAAGGTGGAGGCCACGGGCGAGCGCACCGTGCGGTTTAGCTTCAAGCCCGGCGAGAACCGGGAATTGCCGCTGATTCTCGGACAATTGGTCGTGCTGCCGAAACACTACTGGGAAGGCCGCGACTTCGGTGCCACCACCCTGGAGCCGCCGCTCGGCAGCGGCGCCTACCGCATCGCATCGCACGAGCCGAACCGAACGGTCGTGCTGGAGCGGGTAGAGGACTATTGGGCCCGCGACCTGGCGGTCAAACGCGGCATCGACAATTACGACCGCATCCGCTTCGAGTATTACCGCGACACGACCGTGGCACTGGAGGCTTTCAAGGCCGGCAATATCGACATCCGCTCGGAAAATTCGGCGAAGAATTGGGCGACCGCCTACGACACGCCCGCGGTGCGCGACGGCTTGATCGTCAAGCAGGAGTTCGCGCACAGCCGCCCGGCCGGCATGCAGGGATTCGTGTTCAATCTGCGCAGGCCGCTGTTTCAGGACCCGCGGGTTCGCCAGGCGATCGCCCTCGCGTTCGATTTCGAATGGTCGAACAAGGCCCTGTTTCACGGCATGTACCAGCGCACCCGCAGCTACTTCGACAATTCGGAGCTTGCGGCACAAGGCCTGCCCGAAGGCGAGGAGCTGGCAATCCTGGAGCCGTTCCGCGACAAGCTGCCGCCCGAGGTCTTCACGAAAGTCTACACTCCGCCGCAAACCGACGGCAGCGGCAATCTGCGCGGCAACTTGCGCGCGGCGGCGAAACTGCTGCGGGAGGCCGGCTGGAACATCGATCCGAAGACCCGCAAGCTCGCGGGCGGCGAGACGGGCGCGCCCTTCACCTTCGAGATCCTGCTGATCAGCCCCCTGTTCGAGCGCATCGTCCTCCCCTTCAACAAGAATCTCGAGCGCCTCGGCATCGACGTCGCCGTGCGCACCATCGACACGGCGCAGTACCAGGAGCGCCTCTCGAATTTCGACTACGACATGGTCGTCGGCAGTTGGGGACAATCGCAGTCGCCCGGCAACGAGCAGCGGGATTACTGGACGACTGAGTCCGCCGACCGGCCGCGCAGCCGCAATCTCGCGGGGCTGAAGAATCCGGTCGTCGACGCCCTGGTGGAGCGCCTCATCGCAGCGCCGACGCGCAAGAGTCTGGTCGCCCACACCCGGGCGCTCGACCGCGTTCTGCAATGGAGCTATCTCGTCGTGCCGCACTGGCATATCGCCTATGACCGCATCGCCCGCTGGGATAAGTTCGGCCTACCGAAGAACGTGCCCCTGCAAGGGGTCGTCACCGCGGCCTGGTGGCTCGATCCGGAAAAGGCCGCTGCCGTGGCCAAGCGTCAGAAATCGTCGAACTGACGGCCGAGAGACACCAGCGCCCCATGCTCGCCTATATCCTCAGACGTCTCCTGCTGGTCATCCCGACCCTGCTCGGCATCATGATCGTCAACTTCGCCGTGGTGCAGGTGGCGCCGGGCGGCCCGGTCGAGCGGCTGATCGCGGAGATCCAGGGCGAGGCGGTCGAAGCCGCCGGACGCATCTCGGGAAATGTCGGCTCCGAGGTCTCCGATAGCGGCCGTCGCGCGGGCGCCGCCTCGCCGGCCGGCGACAGCAACAGCAAGTACCGCGGGGCGCAGGGTCTCGACCCGCAGTTCATCGCCAAGCTCGAGAAACAGTTCGGCTTCGACAAACCGGCGCACGAACGCTTCCTCCTGATGCTCGGCAATTACGTGCGGTTCGACTTCGGCACCAGTTTCTTCCGCGACCGGCCGGTGATCGATCTCATTCTCGACAAGATGCCGGTCTCCATCTCGCTCGGCATCTGGAGCACCTTGATCATTTATCTGATCTCCATCCCGCTCGGCGTCTGGAAGGCAGTGCGGGACGGCTCTCGCTTCGATGTCTGGTCGAGCGGCGTGGTCATCGTCGGCAATGCCATTCCGGGATTCCTGTTCGCCATCCTGCTGATCGTGGTCTTCGCCGGCGGCCGCTATTTCGACTGGTTTCCGTTGCGCGGGCTGACCTCGGAGAATTGGGAGGATCTGTCCTGGCCGCTGCGGATTCTCGATTATTTCTGGCACATGACGCTGCCGATCCTGGCCATGGTGATCGGCGGCTTCGCCGGGCTGACGATGCTGACGAAGAACTCCTTCCTCGACCAGATCAACATGCAATACGTCACCACCGCCCGCGCCAAGGGGCTGTCCGAGCGCCGGGTGCTGTACGGCCACGTCTTCCGCAACGGCATGCTGATCGTCATCGCCGGCTTCCCGGCCGCCTTCATCGGCATGTTGTTCACCGGCTCGCTGCTGATCGAGGTCATCTTCTCGCTGGACGGGCTTGGGCTGCTCGGCTTCGAGGCGGTCATCGACCGCGACTATCCGATCATGTTCGGCACGCTTTATATGTTCACCTTACTCGGCCTGATTCTGCACATCGTCAGCGACGTGACCTACATGCTCATCGATCCGCGCATCGATTTCGAAAGTCGGGAGGTCTGAGCATGCCGCCGCCGCGCGACACCGTTCTCGGCCTGCCGATCTCGCCGCTCAACCGGCGGCGGATCGAGAATTTCAAGGCCAACAAACGCGGCTATTGGTCGTTCTGGATTTTCCTCGCGCTCTTCGTGCTGTCGTTATTCGCTGAGCTGATCGCCAACGACAAGCCGTTGCTGATCTATTTCGACGGCGCCTTCTATACCCCGATCACGGCGGTCTATCCGGAGACCGCCTTCGGCGGCGACTTCGAGACCGAAGCGGACTACGGCGACCCTTTCCTCGTCGATCTGATCGAGAAGAAGGGATGGATGCTGCACGCGCCGATTCCTTATAGCTACGATACCCACGTCACCGACCTGGCGGGACCCGCCCCTTTCGAGCCGACGGCGCGGAACTGGCTCGGCACCGACGATCAGGCGCGCGACGTTCTGGCCCGGATGATTTACGGGTTTCGTCTTTCGGTCCTGTTCGGTCTCGTCCTCACGGTCCTGAGCTCCGTCATCGGCGTCGCGGTCGGCGCCATTCAAGGCTATTTCGGCGGCCTGACCGACCTGATCGGCCAGCGGCTGATCGAAATCTGGAACGGCATGCCGGTGCTGTTCATGCTGATCATCCTGGCCAGCGTGGTGCAGCCGAACTTCTGGTGGCTGCTCGGTCTGATGCTGTTGTTCAGCTGGACGGCGCTGGTCAGCGTCGTGCGGGCGGAGTTCCTGCGCGCCCGCAATTTCGAGTACGTCAAGGCGGCGCGCGCCCTCGGCGTGACCAACGGCGTGATCATGGTCCGCCACGTGCTGCCGAACGCGATGGTCGCGACCCTGACCTTCCTGCCGTTCATCACCTCCGGGTCGGTGGTCACGCTGACCTCGCTCGATTTTCTCGGTTTCGGACTGCCGCCGGGCTCCCCCTCCCTTGGCGAACTGCTGAAACAGGGCAAGGACAATCTGCAGGCGCCCTGGCTCGGGATCACCGCGTTCTTCGTGATCGCCTTGATGTTGTCCTTGCTGGTTTTCATCGGAGAGGCGGTGCGCGACGCCTTCGATCCGCGTAAGGTGCAAAGATGAGCGACGATCATCCTCTCCTGTCGATCCGCGACCTCTCGGTCGATTTCGATGTCCCGGGCGGACCGGTCCATGCCGTGCGGGGCGTCTCCTTCGACATCGCGCGCGGGGAGACCGTGGCGCTTGTCGGCGAGTCGGGGTCGGGCAAATCGGTGACCGCCCTCTCGGTGATGCAGCTGCTGCCCTATCCCGTCGCCAGCCACCCGACAGGGTCCATCACGTTCCGCGGCGAGGAGTTGGTCGGGGCGCGGCGCGCGGCACTGCAGCGTATCCGGGGCAACCGGATCAGCATGATCTTTCAGGAGCCGATCACCTCGCTCAACCCGGTGCACAGCATCGAGAAGCAGATCCGCGAAGTCTTGATACATCACAAGGGCCTGTCGATGGAGGCCGCGCGCAAGCGGGTGTTGGAACTGCTCGACCTCGTCGGCATCCGCGACGCGGCGCAGCGGCTCACCGCCTATCCGCACGAATTGTCGGGCGGCCAGCGCCAGCGGGTGATGATCGCCATGGCGCTTGCCAACGAGCCGGACCTGCTGATCGCCGACGAGCCGACGACCGCGCTCGACGTCACCATTCAGGCGCAGATTCTCAAACTGCTGGCGGACCTGCAGCGCGAGTTGGGCATGGCGATGCTGTTCATCACCCACGATCTCGGGATCGTCGGCAAGGTGGCCAACCGGGTCTGCGTGATGAACGACGGCGCGATCGTGGAGGCCGGAGACGTCCGGACGGTCTTCTCCGCGCCCCAGCATGCCTATACCAAACGCCTGCTGGAAGCCGAGCCGCGGGAGGCGAAACCGCCCGCCGACGGCACCGGACCGGTGGTGGTTTCGGGCCGGGACGTTCGCGTCTGGTTTCCGATCAAGAAGGGTCTCCTGCGCCGCACCGTCGACCACATCAAGGCGGTCGACGGCATCTCGTTGAACGTCCGCCAGGGCGAGACCGTCGGCGTGGTCGGCGAATCCGGCTCCGGCAAAACCACCCTCGGCATGGCGCTGCTGCGGCTCGAGCGCAGCCGCGGCGATATCATCTTCGAGGGCCGCAACATCCAGGGGCTCGATGCCGGTGACATGCGCCCGCTGCGCCGCGAGATGCAGGTCGTCTTCCAGGACCCGTTCGGCAGTCTCAGCCCGCGTATGTCGATCGGCCAGATCATCGCCGAGGGCCTGAAGGTGCACGGCCTGGGCACCACCGAGGACGAACGCGACCGCCTCGTCATCGAAGCCCTGCAGGAGGTCGATCTCGACCCGGAAAGCCGCCACCGCTATCCGCACGAGTTCTCCGGCGGCCAGCGCCAGCGCATCGCCATCGCCCGCGCCATCGTGCTGAAGCCTAAATTCATCGTTCTCGACGAGCCCACCTCCGCGCTCGACCGGTCGGTGCAGGCGCAGATCGTCGACCTGCTGCGCCGCCTGCAGGAGGAACACGATCTGGCCTACCTGTTCATCAGCCACGATCTGCGCGTCGTCCGGGCCATGGCGGACTACGTCGTCGTCCTGCGCGACGGAAAGGTGACCGAGGAAGGCCCGTCGGCCACGATCTTCGACGCCCCGAGCCACCCTTATACCAAAGCCCTGATGGCGGCCGCCTTCGATCTCGAGGCGTCGGAAGACGCCATCGAGGCTGGGATAATCCGGGAGTAGACGCGCCCATGACCCTGATCTTCTATTCGGCGACCGACCGCTGGGACGACTGGGCGGACAATCTGCGGCGCGAGGTGCCGGAGATTCCGTTGCGCCGCTGGGACGATCCCGGCGACGACGCGGCCGTCAGGTTCGCGCTGGTGTGGAACCCGCCGCGGGGCGAGCTGAAGCGGCGCTTCCCCAATCTCGAATACATCTTCTCGCTCGGCGCCGGGGTCGATGCCCTGCTCGACGATCCCGACCTGCCGACGGGCGTGCCGGTGGTGCGCATGGTCGAGGAAGCGCTTGTCGTCGGCATGACCGAATATATTGCCCTGCACACGCTGCGCCTGCATCGCCGGCAACGCGAACTGGAAGACCAGCAACGCGCGCGGGTGTGGCAGCAGATCGCAACACCGCTGGCGCCGGACCGGCGGGTGGGGCTGATGGGTCTCGGCATGCTCGGCGGCGACGCGGCGCGGGCGCTGACGGCACTGCGCTTCGACGTGGCGTCCTGGACGCGGACGGCGAAGGAAACGCCGGGGGTCACCGGCTTTCACGGGTCGGAGGGGCTGGCGCCGTTTCTGGCCCGCACCGAAATCCTGATCGCGCTGCTGCCGTTGACCAACGCGACCCGGGGCCTTCTCAGCCGGGCGCTGTTCGCGCAACTGCCGAGGGGGGCCGGATTGATCAACGCGGGCAGAGGCGGCCTTCAGGTCGAGGCGGATATTCTCGCCGCACTCGAGTCGGGACAGCTTTCGGAAGCGGTGCTGGATGTCTTCTCGACCGAGCCGCTGCCGGCGGACAATCCACTCTGGTCGCATCCCAGGGTCACGATCACCCCGCATAACGCGGCCCTTACCGGGGCGGCGTCCGGCGCCCGCGAAGTCGCGGCCAACCTGCGCCGCGTGCTGGCGGGCGAGCAGCCTCGCAATATCGTCGATCCGGCGGCGGGTTATTGATCGGCCGAGTGGGCGGGGCGATCAGTCGTCGAGCGCTTCGGCGGCCGAGCGGATGATCATTTCGGAGAATTCGCTCAGATAGACCGAGCCCTTGACCGTGCGCTGCACCTCGATCGAGCGGCGATCGGCTTCGTCCGGCTTGCGGCGCACCAATCCGAACTCCCCCAAACGATCCAGCGCCCGGGTGATCGCGGGCTTGGAAATATTGAGTTCGGCGGCCAAGCCCCGCACCGTATGCGGCGGCGGCGTCAGATATACGGTGAGCAGCACGGCCATCTGACGGGCGGAGAAATCCTGCGAATCATGCCGCACGCTGCGCACCACGCTGCGCCGCCAAAGGTCGAGCGATTGGTTGGGCGATATGTTCATTGCGAACCCGTCAGCTTCGTTCCGATCACGAATCGAACCTAGCGCGGCCTTGTCTGCGGGACAAGGGTCTACTTGACCCCAAATCGCGCTTCAATGACGGCAAAGGCGGCGCGAATCGCCATCGCTTCACCGCCCTCGGGGCGGCCGGGCCGGGAGGCGCTGTTCCACGCCATGATGTCGAAATGCGCCCATGGCACCGATGTGTCGACGAATTCGTTGAGAAACAGCGCCGCCGTAATCGCACCGCCTTGCGGTATGTCGCCGACATTGTTGAGGTCGGCGACCGAACTGTTCAAGGCCCGCCGGTACGGTTTCCAAAGCGGCAGGCGCCACACCGGATCGCCCGCGGCCTCGCCGTGTTTCGAGAAATCCGCCGCCAGGGCGTCGTCGTTGGCGAACATCACCGGCAGTTCCGGCCCCATCGCGACCCGCGCCGCGCCGGTCAAGGTGGCGAAATCAAGCATCATCGCCGGAGACTCGGAGGCGCCTTCATGCAAGGCATCCGCCAGAATCAGGCGGCCTTCGGCGTCGGTGTTGCCGATCTCGACCGTGAGGCCGGCGCGGCTCTTGAGCACGTCGAGCGGCCGGAAGGCATCGCCGGATACGCTGTTCTCGACCGCCGGAATCAGGACCCGCAAGCGCACCGGCAATTTCGCCATCATGATCATCCGGGCGAGGCCGAGCACGTTGGCGGCCCCACCCATGTCCTTCTTCATGAGCTTCATGCCGGTCGCGGCCTTCAGGTCGAGCCCACCCGTATCGAAACAGACGCCCTTGCCGACCAGCGTGACCTTCGGGTCGCGCGGCCGCCCCCACGTGAAATCGATCAGGCGGGGGGCGCGGTCGGAGGCCCGGCCGACCGCATGCACCATCGGATAGTTTTTCTTCAGCAAGTCGTCGCCGACGATCACGCTGAACTTTGCTTTAAACTCCTTCGCCAGTTTGCGCGCGGCGGCCGCCAGTTCGTCCGGACCCATATCGGAGGACGGCGTGGTAATGAGATCGCGCGTCAGCGCCATCGCGCTTGCGGTCCGCAATACGGCGTCGCGATCCGCCCGGTCCGGCCACACCAGTTCCGCCTCGGGCGCGGCGGTCTTTGTGTAACGGTCGAAGACATAGGCGCCGAGCGCCCAGCCCAGCGCGGCATTGGTCGCAAGTTTCGCGCCCGTGCGTTTCGGCAGCGCATAGCGGCCCTGGGGCAGCGCGTCGATCGCGGCACTCCACGACCAGATATCGTCATCGCCCTCGATGCCCAGGAGTGCCCCGGACAGCCCGCCTTTCTCCGCCGGCAGCAGCAGCGTCTCTCCGGCGCCCGCATCGAAGCCCGCCGCTTCCACCCACGCGGCGGTCGCTGTGCCGGCTTTCTCGAGCCACGCATCGAGGCCCTCTTCGGTCAGCGGGGTGAGCGGGATGGTTTTGCCCGTGGCGCGGGCGGCGAGATTATGCGGCACCATTCGACTCCTGGAATTGCTGGGGGACGACAAGACGTATAGTTTCGCTGCCTATCTAAAGGCGAGAGCGGCGAGAGCGCAAGCGGAGGAACAATGAGCGCCTACACATTGATCATCGGCAGCAAGAATTATTCATCCTGGTCGCTGCGCGGGTGGCTGGCCATGCGCCAGACCGGCGCGGCCTTCGAAGAGGTCCTGGTGCCGTTTCATACGGCCGAGCGCAGCGCCCTCATCCGCCGCCATTCGCCGAGCGGATTGGTGCCGGTCTTGCGGGACGGCGATCTGCTGATCAACGATTCGCTCGCCATTGCCGAGTATCTGGCGGAACGGCATCCGGAAGCCCGGCTCTGGCCGGAGAATCCACGCGCCCGCGCCATGGCGCGGGCGGCGGCGGCGGAAATGCATTCCGGCTTCGGCGCCTTGCGCGCGGCCCTGCCGATGAACTTTCGCCAGGTGCGATCGGGCCCGGAGCGGAGCGCCTCCGTGGACGCGGACGTCGCCCGGATCACCGAGATTTGGGGCGGATGCCGGGCGGCCCATGGTGCCGAGGGACCGTTCCTTTTCGGGCCGTTCACCGTCGCCGACGCCATGTATGCGCCGGTCGTCTCGCGGCTGCGGACCTACAGCGTTCCCGTCGATGCGGTGAGCCAGGCCTATATGGACGCCGTTTGGGCGCATCCGTGGCTGCGGGAATGGGGGCAAGGCGCCGCCGGCGAACCGCCGATCGAGAAATACGACGCGATCTAGAGCCTTTCGCGGTTATATCGAATCGCGAAAGGCTCTAGCGGTCCTTCGATCCGCAACGCGGTTCCGGCAGGCGGCGGATTTCGGTCAGCCCGGCGGCGATCGTCAGGACGCCGAGATCGATCAACATCCGGCTGGCGACGCCGTTGCCATGGAATTGGATGGCCGTCCTCTGCACCGTCTCCTCGGTCCCGAGCAGGCGCCAATCGCCATCGACGCGCCACGACGCGGCGTCCAGCAGATCGCTGTCCCCGGCCACGTCCCGCACGAGCGCGAGCGGCGAATCCCCGACCGTCTCGACCGCGCGGATTACGCCCGGCACCGAGCCGTCGAAGAGCCGCCGTTCGCCGCGCCGCTCGCCGGTGCGAAGACGACGCAAAAGATCGCGGACGCCCGCGACGGGAAACAGAACACCCTTGGGAAGGGCGATCTCCCGGCGCGCCGGTTCGGTGAAAACGGCCCGGCCGCCCCCTTCCGGCAGGCGCTGAGCGGCCCCTCTGGTGCGCGTCGGCGGCGCGTCGTTCAGCACATTCGATGTCGCAAAGGAAAGCAGGCTGCCGTCCGCCGATTCCTCCACCCCATTCTCCACCTGCAGCCGAATGACGTCGCCGCCTTCGAGGCCTGCGGCGAAGGTCAGACGGTTGCCGACGCGCCAGCCTTCGCAGATCCGTTCGAGCTTGACCACCATCTCGCCGCCGGACCGCGTGACCTTGCCCGCCGCCCGCAGGCTGTGCAGCGTCAGTCCGTAGGTCGCGACGTGCGGCGCCAGTACGATCTCTTCGCGGTCCTGTGCCGGCGCGGCCGTCGCGACGCATACGACAGCGGCGACCAGAAACGAGCGGCACACGGAAACGGCCCTGGGATCAGGCCGCCGCGTCATCCCCGGCATACCATTGATTGAGAATATCGTAGACCGACATGGCGGGATCGCTGGCCCGCATGATCGTGCCCATGACCGCCACCCCGGCGGCACCGGCCCGGCGGCAGGACAACGCCGTCGCCGCGGTGACGCCGCCGAGCGCGATCAGCGGAATGCCGACCCGCTTCACGACGCCCGCCAAACCGTCCAGATACAGGGGCGGGCCATAACCGGGCTTGCTCTGCGTCGGAAAGATCGGACTGATCGTGGCGTAGTCCGCGCCGGCGCTCGCCGCGGCTCCGGCCTCGCCGACCGTATGCGCGGAGACTCCGATGAGTTTATCCGGCCCCAAGACCGCCCGCGCGTTGCTGCAGGATTGACCCTGCGGCAGATGAATGCCGTGAGCGATCTCCGCGGCCTTCAGGTCCGCGTTCACGATCACCGTGGCATTGTAGGGCTCGGCGCCTTTCAGAATCGATTCGACCAGCGCCATGCGTTCGGCCGCGGGCAAGTCCTTCTCCCGCACCATGACCCAACGGCAGCCGCCGTCGAACGCGCGACCGATGGTCGCTTCGAGGGACACGCGGACCATGGTCCGGTCCGTAATCAGCAAAAGTGTGGGATCAGGTAGGGTCACGTGCCGATCACGCCGCGTTGCGGGCTCGATGCTTCCGCATGGTGCTTGCGCGGAATGCGCCCGGACAGATGCGCGAGCCGCCCGCCCTCGACCGCGTGCCGCATGGCCCGCGCCATGCCGATGGGATCGCGCGCCTTGGCGACGGCCGACGCCAGCATCACGCCGTCGCATCCGAGCTCCATCGCGAGCGCGGCGTCGGACGCCGTCCCGATTCCCGCGTCGACAAAGATCGGCACGGAAAGCTGGGCGCGGATGATCTCGATGTTATAGGGATTGAGCACCCCCATGCCCGACCCGATCGGCGAGCCCAGCGGCATCACGGCTGCGCACCCGAGATCCGCCAGCTTGCGGCAGAGAATGGGATCGTCGGTGCTGTAGGCCATCACGGTGAATCCGTCGCCGACGAGCTCTTCCGCGGCCTGAAGCAGGTGCTCCGCATCGGGGTAGAGCGTCTCGCGGTCGCCGATGACCTCCAGCTTGACCCAGTTGGTCTCCAGCGCCTCGCGGGCAAGCTGCGCCGTCAAGACGGCATCGCGCGCCGTAAAGCACCCCGCCGTGTTCGGCAGGATATGAAAATCGCCGCCCAGAAGGTCGATCACCGTCTCGGCGCCGCCCTGCAGGGAAATGCGGCGGATCGCGACCGTGACGATCTCGGCCCCGCTCGCGCGGATCGCGTCGAGCATGATCTGGTTGTTCGGGTAGGTCGCGCTGCCAATCAACAGACGGGACTCGAACGCCTTGTCCGCGATGGTCAGAAGGTCTTTATCGCCGTTGGACATGTTTCTCCTTACGCACCCGTCAGCCGCCGGGTGCCGGGCTGACGATTTCGATCGCATCGCCCGGATTGATTTCCGCACCGTCCCATTTGGACCGGGGCACCACGGTGCCGTTGATCGCCACCGCCAGAAAGCGCGCCTCCGGGTCGACATTTTCCGTGATCAGCAACTCGGCGATGGTCGTTGCCGTCGCCGCAGGTTTCTGCTCGCCATTGACCGAAATGGTCCCGCTCATCGTCTTGCCCCTGCCTGCCGTTCGACCCCGTCAGCCGTGCCTCGGCTGGATTGGAATCGATCTGGCCCGAACGGCTTGATATCCTCACTCAATTCCCGAGTCAAAATATAGTCACTCACGGCGTTCGCTGTAAGCGGTGTCAGCAAAATACCGTTGCGATGGTGACCGGTCGCCAATACCAGCCCTTCCATGCCCGACGGCCCGAGAATCGGCGCGTCGTCCCGGCTGGTCGGCCTGAATCCGACCCACATTTCATCGATCGGCAACTCGTCGATTCCCGGCAGCACGTCCCAGGTCTCCCGCAACAAATGCAGAATGCCGCCCGCCGTGAGGTCCGAGTCGAAGTGTTTTTCCTCCACCGTCGCGCCGATAATCAGGCGGCCGTCGCGGCGCGGCACCAAGTATATGCCTTCGGGCGCCCACAGCACGTGTGTGAGAAGGGGAAAATCGGGATCCATCCGAACCGCCATCATCTGCCCCTTCAAGGGACGAACCGGCGGCCTGTACCCTTCGGGCAGGCCGGGCAGATCCCGCGACCAGGCACCGGCGGCCAGGACCACGTCGTCGGCCGCGTGATTTCGCCCTTCGACCGCCACGCCGCAGACCCGGTCGCCGGCGGTCTCGATGCGCTCGACATCCACATGCTCGTGCAGCCGCCCGCCGGCCGCCAGAAAGGCCGCCTTCAGCGCCAGCGACAGTTCGCGGTTGTCGACCTGATGATCGCTCGGGCTATAGACGCCGCCGGCAAGCCCCGGGGCCAAGTAAGGCTCCCTGCGGCGCACCTGCGCCGCGTTCAGCCATTCGACATCGAGACCCTGGCTCTTCTGATAATCGTAGGTAAAGCGCAATTGTTCGGCGTCGTCGCGGGTCGTCGCCACAATCAACGTGCCTTCGTCCCGGTAGCCGATGGTCCGCCCCGAAGCCGCTTCGAGCTCGGCCGCGAACGCCGGCCACATTTCCTGTGCCCTGAGATTGAGCGCCAGCAGCGCTTCCTCGCCGGGTTCCGCTTCGGCGCGCGCCGCGAGCATGCCCGCCGCCGCCCAACTGGCACCGCGGCCGGCTTCGCCCCGGTCGAAGACATCCACGGCACAGCCGGCCTGCGCCAGACGCCATCCGATGCCGAGGCCGCAAACCCCGGCCCCGATGACGGCCACTCTTCGATCGCTCGATACGGATGTCGGACGGTCCACGTCGGACTCCCTGCGCTGGTACGACCCAGATCAGGTTCCATGGGTATGCTCTCAGCCGGCAACCGCGCCGGCACCCCAGCCTGAAGACTAGAGAATATGTTACCCGGCCGAGCATTGGCAAATCCTGTTGGCGATTTTCGACGCGCGCGGCGCGGGACAGGGGCCGAATCGCTTGATAATATCCTCCGGCCATGAGCGAACGCATTATCGAATCGGACGCGGAAGACAACGAGCTGTATCAGGCGCAGCTCGAAATCCGTCATTTGCGCGAAACCATCGATGCCCTGCGCGAGGAGCTGGAAACCCAGCGTTACGAAAAAGACCGCGGCATACAGACCGCGCACGCGGATAAGGCGGACGAGCTGAACCAGTTGCGCGATACCGCGGCGGCCTTGCGGGAGGAGTTGGAGAACCAGCGTTTCGAAGCAAGCCGCGCGGTCCAGGAAGCCCGGGTGGAGGGCGCCGACGAAATTCAGCAGCTGCGGGAGACCGCGGGTGCCCTGCGCGACGAGCTGGAAAATCTGCGTTTCGAGAAGGACCGCGCGGTGCAGGAAGCGTTGTCCGGCTCGGCCAGCGAGATTCAGCAGCTCAAGGAGACCGCGTCTTCGCTCCGCGACGAGCTGGAGGACATCCGGTTCGAGAAGGACCGTCAGGTTCAACAGGCGATCGCCGAGGGGCAGGACGAAATCCACCAATTACGCAACACGGTCGCCGACATGCGGGAGAAGCTGGAGACGATCCGGGGCGAGTACGAGCAAAAAATCCAGGACCTGCAGCGCAACGCCCGCGACGAAAAGACCCAGCTCACGGATACCATCGTCGCACTGCGCGACAAACTCGAAGCACTCGAGTCCCGTTAACCAAACCGGCGTCGATTTCATTGGGATATCGACGCGGCGGGCGTTCCGGGCTAGAATAATTTCAACGGGAATGGGCAAGCCCCCGTATCGGTAATCTCGAACGCTTGGGCCGGTCGGCGATACTGACCGGTTTCTTAGGGTTGGCAAGGAGTTGGGGTAACAGATGGCGCGTAACGAAGAACCCGCGCTGCCGTCGGCGGAAGCGCCGGCTCGAAGACGCCGCAAACCGCGCGCGAAGGCGCCGGCGGCGCCTTCGGCCAATGGGAAGTCGGCACCCAACGGCAAAGCCGCCGAAAAAAATGCCGACGCCCGGAATGGCAACGGAAAAACTGCCAACGGCGAGGCATCGGCGAACGGCACGGCGACGCGGACGGCGCCGGCTTTGGCGGGTAACAATTCCTCGGAGATGAAACGCCTCAAGAAGGCGGAGATGCTGCTCAACATCTCGCGCCGGGTGGCGACCATCGAATCGGTTGAGGAAATCATCGCCACGCTGGTCGAGTTGACGACGTGGGAGCTGAACGCGGAACGCGGCACGCTCTTCCTCAACGATCCGCAGACCGGCGAGCTCTATTCGCGTTTCGCCCAGGGCACGCATCTGCGCGAAATTCGAATTCTCAACAACAGCGGTATTGCCGGCGCGGTCTTCCAGAGCGGCGAAGGAGAGATCATTCAGGACGCCTACCAGGACGACCGCTTCAACAGCGCCGTCGATCAGCAAACCGGATTCACCACAAGAAGCATCCTCTGCGTGCCGGTAAAGACGCTGAAGGGCGAATGCATCGGTGCCGCCCAGGTGCTGAACAAGAAATCCGGACGCTTCAATCAGGAGGACATGGAACTCCTGGAGGCGATGACGGAGCAGGCCAGCATCGCGCTGCAAAGCACCCAGTTCATCGAGCGCATCAAGAAAACCCGCGAAGAGGAAATGAAGTTCCTCGATATCGTCTCCGACGTGACGTCGGAAATCGAGCTCGGCTCGATGCTCCAGAAAGTCATGAGCGAGGCGACGCGGATGCTCAAGGCCGACCGGTCGTCGCTGTTCCTAAACGACGAGAAGACGAGCGAGCTGTGGCTGCAGGTCGGCGAAGGCCTGGACGCCACGCAGATTCGCATGCCGAATCACGTCGGCATTGCCGGTACGGTGTTCACATCGAACAAGACCATCAACATCCCGCATGCCTATGCGGATTTGCGGTTCAATCCGGCATTCGACAAACAAACCGGTTATTTCACCCGCTCGATCCTCTGCGTGCCGATCGCCAACAAGGATGGCAAGGTCCTCGGCGTCACGCAGGTCCTGAACAAACGCGGCGGGCCGTTCACGGACGAAGACGAACAGCGCCTCAAGGCGTTCACCGCACAGGTCTCCGTCGGGCTTGAGAACGCGCAGCTGTTCACCGACGTCCAGAACATGAAGGACTACAACGACAGCATCCTGGAAAGTATGTCGTCGGGCGTCATCACCCTGGACGAGGACGGCAAGATCGTCACCTGCAACGCCGCCGGTATGCGTATCCTACAGGTCGCGGCGGCGGACATTCTGGAGAAACCGGCGGAGGAGTTCTTCGTCGGCGAGAACGCCTGGGTCATGGAGCGCATCAAGCGGGTCGAGGAAGATCAGGAATCCGAGACCCTGATGGACGCCTCGCTGCGCGCCGGCGAGGAAGACCTCTCGGTCAACGCCACGATCGCGCCGCTGAAGAGCAGCGACGAGAAGAAACTTGGCGTCATGATCATGGTCGAGGACATCAGCTCCGAAAAGCGCATGAAGTCGACCATGTCGCGCTACATGGATCCAGGCCTGGCGGATCAGCTGATGGAAGGCGGAGAGGACCTCCTCGGCGGCACCGACAAAGTCGCGACCATCCTGTTCTCCGACGTGCGCGGCTTTACGACAATCACCGAAACACTGGGCGCTCAGGGCACCGTCCAGTTGCTGAACGACTATTTCACCATCATGGTCGACTGCATCACCGAGCAGGGCGGCATGCTGGACAAGTTCATCGGCGACGCCATCATGGCCGGCTTCGGGCTCCCGATTTCGCACGACGACGACGAGGACCGGGCGCTGCGGGCCTCGATCAACATGATCACGCGGCTTTGGGAATGGAACGTGGAGCGCGAAGCCCGCGGCGAGATGCCGGTGGAAATGGGCATCGGACTGAATACGGATTCAGTCGTCTCCGGTAATATCGGCTCTCCCAAACGGATGGACTATACGGTGATCGGCGACGGCGTGAACCTCGCAGCCCGGCTCGAGTCCGCCTGCAAGCAATATGCGGCACGCATCCTGATCAGCGAGTACACGCATGAAAAGCTGAAGGGCGTCTACCGCTCCCGCGAGGTCGACAAGGTCATCGTCAAGGGCAAGACGGAGCCGGTCGGCGTCTACGAGGTGCTCGATTTTCACAACGAGAAAACCTTCCCGAACGTCATGGAAGTGCTGAACTACTTCAAGGACGGACTCGGCAAGTACCGCAAGGGCGATTGGGATCCGGCGATAAAATCCTTCAAGGAAGGCCTAAAGCTCAACCCCGACGACTTCGTCTCGCAGATGTATGTCGAGCGCTGCCAGACCCTGAAGAAAAAGCCGCCCACGGATTGGGACGGCGTCTGGGTGATGACGTCGAAATAACGACCCGAACTTAAGAAGGCGGTCTTTCCCGGCTAGAAGCGTTCGGGCAATCCTTCCGGGATACGCGACCTGCGAATCCGTTTGCGCGCCGCTCTCGATTCCGCCCCCTATAGGCTGCCCTTCAGAATACTGTCCCAGACGATCAGTTTCAAAGCGAGCAAGGCCAAGACGACCCGCAGCAATTGGCGAAAGAATGTCTCGCTCACCCGGCCGAGAAGATGCCGCCCCAGCAGCGTGCCGATCACGATGGAGGGGATCATCGCCACGACGGCGACCCAATACTCGGCGAAACTGAAGCCGATCAGGCTGAAGCCGATCACCTTCAGAACATGTCCGATAAAGGAGAAGAGACTGATCGTGACGACGATGTTCTGGCGCGTCATGTCGCCGCGGATCAAGAACGCGCTGAGGAGCGGCACGACCACGCCGACGACGACGTTCAAGGCCCCCACGACAAAGCCGAGCGGCGAGAAGGCCCAGAGCGGGAGATCGCGGTGACGCAGAAACTTCAGGCTGTGGGAGAACACGCTCATCAGGATGAAGCAGCCGATCAGAATCTGCACCGTCTCGGTCGGCAACTCCTGAAACAGCCAGAGACCGATGGCGACGCCGAACGGCATCGGCAGTCCGAAGCGAACGACCACCGGCCAGACCGAGTGTTCGCGCAGCAACCAGATGCGCCATCCGTTGGCGAAGGCCTGCACCGCGCCGTGCACCGGAATAGCGACAAGTGGCGGCATGAACTGCAGCATCAGGGCGAACAGAATGGCGCCGCCGCCGACCCCCGTCGCCGTCGTCAGCGCGGAAGTGAAGAAGACGGTCGTCGCCATGATGGCGGTCTCCAGGGGCGTCACGGAATCACGCCTTCGCCACGCGGCAGAGCAGTGTCTTCAGGTTGGTCTGGTCCGAAATCGGATCGCGTTGGGTCTTGTCGGTCATGAAGTTGACCGAGCGCCAGGGATGATAGGGTTGCTTTTCGCCCCAGCCGATGGGGATGAAGACGGCGCTCTTGCGGATGCCCGGCGTGATCCAGGCGCGCGCTTCGACGGCGCCGTGCGAGGTCTCTATGCGGAGGCGCTCGCCGTCCGCCAGCCCCAGGGCCGCCGCCTTGTCGGGATGGATCTGCGCGTAGAGATCGGGCCACATTTCTTGGCTCTGCCAGAAATAATGGGTCCAGCTATGATAATGCGGCGCCGGCGGGCGGCCCGTGACCAGTTCCGTGTCGTAGCCTTGCGCGCGCAGCGAATCGCCCGGCGTCTTTTCGTTCGGACTGACGATGCGTCCCGGCACGGCCAGCGTGTTGGGATAGAAAGGCGAGACGATGCCGTCCGCGTCGTCGCCGCCATCGAGCTGCACGTAGGGCAGATTGATCAGCTGTTCGCGCTCGCTGTAGAAGACCGGCAGCGCGGACAATCCCATGGTTTGGAATTTCCGGTCCAGCTCCTCGGTCCAGAACTGCAACTTGCCGTTCGCGGTGTTGAAGCGATACCCCTCGGGCGCTCCCGCCGCCGTCGTCCCCTCCAGGAACAGCGTCTCTTCCTCTGCCGCGTCCTCGGAGGCGACCGGGAAACGCACCCAGCGATAGGGTTTCGAATGCAGGCGCTTCTGGGTCAGGCCGTGCAAGGTGGGATGGTTGATCATCTCCGCATCCCAGAAGGTCGCGGTGTCCTTGTATTCTTCCTTCAGCACGTCGTCGAAGCCGAAGCGCTTGCCGAGCTCGGTCCAGATCCAGGCGTCGGATTTCGCCTCGCCCGGCGGATCGATCAGCTTGTCGACCCAGACGATGCGGCGGTCGTCGTTGGCCCGGCCGATGTCGCCCGCCTCGATCGCGGGGGCCGCCGGCAGCACGTAATCCGCAAAGGCGGAGGTTTCGTTCTGGAAGAGATCGATGTGCACCAACAGGTCGAGCCCCTTGAAGGCTTCGCGCGTCGCCTCCTGGTTCGGCCATTGCGCCATCGGGTTATTGCCCGCGATCAGCGCCTTCAGGCGATACGGCTTGCCGCGCAGCATGGCCTCGGTCCAGCCGGCGGGGCTCTTGCGGATTTTCGGCTTGTTGATCGGCGCGCGGCGCTCCGCCGGCGCGTCGGCCCACAGTTCCGGCGCGAAGGACATGTTCATATAGGCGCCGCCCTTGCGGCCCCAATTGCCGGTGATCGCCGCCAGGAACATGAACACCCGGTTGGTCTGCACCGAATTCGTATGCTGGTTGATGCCGCGGCTGCAGAAGATGACGCACCCGTCCGCCTCGGCGACTTCTTCCGCGAGACGGCGGATGTCGTCCGCGCTCATGTCGGTGATGCCGGCGGCCCAGTCCGGGGTATAGCCCTGCTCGTTCAGGAAATCGCGCCAGCGCTCCCACCCCTCGACCCAGTTCTCGCAATACCGCAAATCGTGGAGATCTTTCGCGAAGATATGCTGCGCCATCGCCATGCCGAGGGCCATGTCGGTGCCCGGCCGGATGCCGTGCCAGCGGTCGGCCTTGCTCGCCGTCGCGGTAAAGCGCGGATCGACCACGACCATCTTGGTGCGGTTCCGGACCCGCCAGTCGTTGACCATGCCGAAATAGACCGGCCGGGTCTCCGCCTGGTTGTCGCCGATATAAAGGTACATGCCGGCGCTGCCGATATCGTCCTCGACATAGGAATTGCCGCAGCCGTTGGCGCCGTGCGTCAGCGCATAGGAAAGGTTCTTGCCGGCGGCGCAAAACGGGTCCGTGGTCTCCACATTCGGCGTGCCCCACATCTGGCCGAACATGCGGATGAAGCCGCGGATGGTGATCATGCCGGTGCGGGTGCCGGCGAAAATGCCGAGTGCCTCGGGCTCGCTCTCGCGCAGCGGCCCGATCTTGGCCGCGATCTCGTCGAAAGCCTGCTCCCAGCTGATTGGCTCGAACTTGCCCTCGCCCCGGGCGCCGACCCGCTTCAAGGGCCGGTCGAGGCGGCGATCGTTGTGGTACATCTGCAGGGTCATCTGCGACTTCGGGCAGACCTTGCCCTTAAGGACCGGGTCCTCCTCGTTGCCGGTGATCTTCACCAGCTTGTCGCCGTCGAAATGAAACTTCACGCTGCAGCAATTGAAACAAAGCGTGCAGGTGCCGGGCTCCACCCGGTTGGGTTTGCGCTCGGCGCGCGCCAGGCCATAGGGGAAATCCGCGCCGTTGCCGCCATCGAAAGCGGTCTGGGCGTCGGGCGGGTCGGAGACCGCCGGCTGACGGCGCTCGGCCAGGGGGGTCGCGTTTTCCGGACGGCCGATCCGGTCGAGATGGACGGTAGCCGGGTCGAGCAGAAAGGCATCGTGGTCGCGCACGGTGCGCCCTTCCGCCTCGGCGCGGGCCAAATGATCGGCGCGCTCGCCAAAGCTGATCGCGTGCCCGGGGCAAACGCTGGCGCAGGCAGGCCCGGCCCCCTCGGCACGTCGGTCGGCGCACAGATCGCATTTTACCGCATGATGGCCGCGCGAATCGTACCCCATGGCCCCGTAGGGGCAGGCGGTCACGCATTCGCCGCAGCCGGTGCACAGATTCTCGTTGACCGCGACGACGCCGGTCTCCGGATGCTTCGTGATCGCCTTCGGATTGACCGGACAGGCACGCAGACAGGCGGGCCGTTCGCAGTGCTGACAGGCCACGGTGAGGAAATCGAGCCCGGGTTCGGCGCCGTCGCCGAGCCAGACCACCCGGTTGCGGTACTCCCCGGGGCCCAGGCCGTGTTCCTGCTTGCAGGCGACCTCGCAGCTCTTGCAGCCGATGCAGCGCTCGAGATCGAACATCAAGGAGAGACGGCCCATCGTTAACCCCTTACCATTTCGCGAGATGCCACCAGGTGATCTCCCCGCCGTCGGCGACATAGCCGGCGAAGAAGGTCACGGTGATCACATGAATGAACAGCCCGACCACGAACAGACCCGCCAGCGCCAGATGCAGCGCCCGCCAATAGGCCTGCGCCCGCCCGACGCTTTGGCGCGCGCCGATCAGCCCCTCCTCCTCGCGCACCAGCCGGAGATAGGCCCAGGTTCGCAGCGGACGGCTCAGCCAATGCGAGAGATTGGGCGAAAAGGTCGCCTCCGCGGCCCCCGCATCGAGCCCGGCCAGCAGCGCCGTCTTCTGCTCGATCACCTGGCGCAGCCGCGCCTGCAGCGCCGGGTCCGGGGCGGCGAACGCCCGGCGCTTCACCCCCAGGGTCGCCGCCATCCGCCGGGCCCCATAGATCCGGGCCCAGACGCCGAGCGCCGCGAGACCGAGCAGCGCCAGGATCAACAGGGCCGGCGGACGGCCGAAATTGCCGGCGGAATGAATGACGATGCAGAGCGTGCCGAGACAGGCCAGATTGACATGCGCGGCGAACCACGCCACCGGCGAGGCGGCGCTGCGACCGCGCTTCGCGATGGAAAAGCCGGCGGCCGTCAGCAGCAGCACCGCGCCGAAGACCCCCATGAGATAAAGCTCCGGGCTGCCCGGCTGGCGCCACGCCGCCGGCATCCACGGCAGAATGATAAAGTAGAGCGCAATGGCGCCGGCAGTGGCCCCGACAAGCAGGGTCAGGCGGCGGTTATGGAGATCGGGGCGGCTCATGACAGACAGCAAGGATAGAAGCGGCACGCGCAATCGCCAGCGAAAACGACGCAAAACGTCAAACAATCAAATCGGGGCGCGCGACGTCCGAAATGGCGTTTGCCACCAGCGGCGCATGCGTTAATTCTTGTAGCCGGGGAGAGAGGCCCAATGCCCAAGCTGAAGATCGGCGATACGCCGCGCCGCGTGGAGGATACCCGGTTCCTGACGGGATCGGGCTGCTATGTCGACGACATGGCGCTCGACGGGATGCTGCACGCGGTGATTCTGCGCTCCCCGCACGCCCACGCGGCGATCAGGGGTATCGACCTTACCGCCGCAAGAGCGGCGCCCGGCGTCGTCGATATCCTCACCGGCGCGGATTTGGCGGCGGCCGGGGTCGGCCCGCTCACCCCTTATGAAACGGTGAACGTCTATTCGGGCGAACCCTTCGCCTACCCGACCCAATACCCGCTGGCGACGGACACGGTCCGCTACGCCGGCGAGCCGGTCGCCGTGGTCGTCGCGGATACCCGCCACCGGGCGCAGGACGCCGCGGAGCGGATCGCCGTCGACTACGAACCGCTTCCCGCCGTCACGAGCATCGAGGATTCGCTGAAAGCCGCCGAAGCAGGCGACCGG
>JAYPOZ010000051.1:27632-29996 GCA_038131165.1 Rickettsiales bacterium
TGGTGGCGCCCGACGTCGGCGGCGGGTTCGGGGTCAAGAACTTCATGTATGCGGAGCAGGTCCTGCTGCTCTGGGCGGCGCGGGTCGCGGGGCGGCCGGTCAAATGGATCAACGCGCGCAGCGACGGTTTTGTCTCCGACCATCAGGCGCGCGACAACAGCGCCCGGGCGGAGCTGGCATTGGACGCGACGGGCAATTTCACCGCGCTCCGCGTGCGCAGCTGGGGCAATCTCGGCGCTTATCTCACCGGCAGCATGGCGCGCATCTTCACCGAACAGTTCGTGAAACTGCCGGGCGGCCCCTACCGCATCCCGGCCGTTCAAGTGAACGTCGGCGCCGTCTACACCAACACGGTTCCGACCGGCGTCACGCGGGGGCCCGGCTTCGCCGAATTCGCCAATATCATGGAACGGCTGGTCGACCGCGCGGCCGTCGAGATGGGCCGGGACAAGGCGGCTCTCCGCACGCGGAACCTCATCGCGCCGGGGTCGATGCCCGCCACCAACGCGGTCGGCGCCGTTATCGACAGCGGCGCTTTCGGCGCCAATCTGGCGGCGGCGATGGCCCGGGCCACGGATGGCTATGTGGCGCGCAAGGCGCAGGCGGACGCCGCCGGCCGGTTGCGCGGCCTCGGCATCGCCTATCACATCAAGGCGACCTTCGGCGCGCCCGAGGAGAATGTCGAACTGCGCTTCGACGCGGATGACGCGATCACCTTCACCACCGGCACCCAGGCCATCGGCCAGGGGCACGAGACGAGCTTCCCGCAGATCATCTCGAACCTGCTGGGGGTCGCGGTCGAGGACATCCGCTACCGCGCCGGCGACACGGATTTGATCCCGAAAGGCGGCGGGCACGGCAGTTCCCGTGCCACGTTCATGGCGGGGACGGCGATCTATCTGGCGAGCGAGCGGACCAAGGAGAAGGGCCGGCGCATCGCGGCGAAGATGCTGGAGGCGGCGGAGGCCGATATCGGATTCGACGACGGCGATTTCGCCGTCGCCGGCACGGACAAGCGCGTCGGCCTGATGGCGGTCGCTCGGCAGGCGCGCGCCGAGGGCGACCCGCTCGACGTGCTGCAGGATTTCACCCGCGAGCATCACACCTTTCCCAACGGCGCGCATGTCGCCGAGGTGGAGATCGATCCCGAGACCGGCGTCACCCGGCTTTGCGCCTACACCGCCGTCGACGATTACGGCACCATGATCAACCCGCTGCTGGTCTCGGGCCAGGTACACGGCGCCATCGCGCAGGGCGTCGGCCAGGCCCTGATGGAGCGCGCGGTCTACGACCGCGATTCGGGGCAATTGCTGTCCGGCTCCTTCATGGATTACTGCCTGCCGCGCGCCGACGACCTGCCTTCGTTCGACGTTTCGTTCAACGGCATCCCCTGCACCACCAATCCGCTCGGCGTCAAAGGCAGCGGCGAGGCCGGCGCCATCGCCGGCTTTCCGGCGGTCGCCAATGCGGTGCTCGATGCGTTATCGTCCTTCGGGATCGAGGGCTTCGCGGGTCCCGCGAGCCCGGAGACGGTCTGGCGGTTGATCCAGGCCAAACAAAGCGATTGATCCGGGAGGATTTGCGATGGCCATCCGATACGATCCGGCAGCCGAATTCGACATAGAAATACAGGACGATATCTACCGCAGCGGCGCCGACGGCGACTGGCCGGTCCGGATTTACCGGCCGCTCGGCGACGGACCGTTCGCCGCTCTTCTCGACGTGCATGGCGGGGCGTGGAGCACCGGCAGCTATCTCAACAACGAGCGGGTCGACACCGCGCTCGCCCGGTCCGGAATCGTCGTCGCCGCCATCGAGTTCCGCCAGGCGCCCGACCACACCTACCCGGCACAGGTGGCGGACGTGAACTACGGCACCCGCTGGCTCAAGCACAACGCGGCGCGTTTCGGGGCGGACCCCGCGACGCTCGGCGCGCTCGGGACGTCGAGCGGCGGGCATTCCCTGATGCTGAGCGCGCTCAAGCCGACCGACCCCCGCTACGCCGCGCAAGAGGTGCCGCTCGGCGAAGATCTCGATGCCGCGGTGTCCTACGCGATCGCCGGCTGGCCGGTGCTCGATTCCCACGCGCGCTATCTTTATGCGAAGGAGGCGGGGATCGAGCGCCTGATGAAATCGTCCGAGAACTACTTCGGCGACGAGGCGACCATGCGCGAAGGCAGCCCGCAGCTCGTCCTGGAGCGGGGCGAGCAGACCGCGTTGCCGCCGCTACTGATCCTGCAGGGCACGGAGGACGACAACGTGCCGTTGGAGATTTCCGAACGCTTTGTCGCAAGTTACGCCGCCGCCGGCGGGGCGGCGGAGCGCGAGCTGTTCCCCGGCATGCCGCACGCCTTCGCGCGCGAC
>JAYPOZ010000052.1:0-3473 GCA_038131165.1 Rickettsiales bacterium
GCGGTATTCTGTTGGCGGTGATGACTTGGTTCGGCGCCAATTCGGCGATCTTCTCCAACTGAATAATATCGCTCCCGTCAGACTTCGAGGGCCATGCCGTCGCGACCGGGGTCGGCTCCTCCATCCCATTTGCCATCGTGAATTCGAATGCCGTGGACGCCGGCGAAGACGTAGCTGAACGGACTACGCGCCACGGGATACCCGCGCGCGATCAGCTCGTTCGTGACGAATTTCGGAATGCGGTTGCTGACGTCGATGGTGTTGCTGTTGGCCGTGAGGCGCGGCGCCGATACCGCTTCGAGCATGGTCATGTCGAAGTCGAGCACATTCAGGATCGATTGCAGAACGCCCATTGTGATGAAAGTGCCGCCTGGCGCGCCGACCACGATATAAGGGTCGTCTCCCTTGAATATGATCGTCGGGCACATGGCCGTGAAACGCCGTTTCCCCGGCAAGATCGACCCCGGTAACCCCGGCCGGGGATCGAACGCCCCCATGCAGCCGTTATACATGAATCCAAGACCCTTTGTGACCACACCCGACGGCATGCCCAGCGAGTGCGTCATGGACACCGCATTGCCGTCGCCGTCGACGACCGTCACATGCGTGGTGTCTTTCGATTCCTCCGGCTGGCCGAATCGGACCACGTTGGCTTTCTCCCCGCGCTTGATCTTCTTCGCGAGTTCGGCGGCGTAGTCGCGGTTTGTGAAGTCGGCGACCGGAACATCCTCGAACGCCGGGTCGCCCATCTTCCTATCCTTGTCGATGGTCGCCCATTTCATGGCCTCGGCAACGGTCGCGATGTAGTCGGCGCTGTTGTGGCCCATGGCGCCGAGATCGAAATGCTCCAGAATATGCAGCATCTCCTGAATCATGACGCCGCCGCCGGGAGGTTGATTGGAGGCCACTTTGTGGCCGCGATACTCCCCCCATACCGGTTCACTGCGCACGGTTCGGTAGGATCGCAGATCCTCCAGCGTCAGTAACCCGCCGTTCTCCTTCATGTCGGCTGCGATTTCTTCGCCGATTTCCCCCGAATAGAAAATGTCCGCGCCGTGATCGCGAATGCGCTCCAGTATACGCTTCATATCCGGGTTCTTGACGACGGAGCCGATCGGGTAGGTGTTGCCTTCGGCGTTGAAATAGATATCGCGGGCGGCGTCCGTGTGGCGCAGCTTATCGACCATCGCCATGCGGCCCATGATGTTTGAAGCACTCCAGAACTCGTCGAAATGGGGCCGCACGGTGAAGCCTTCTTCCGCGTGATCGATGGCCGGCTGGACCACGTCCTTCCAGTCCATCGTGCCGTATTCTTCGACCGCCTCGTAATAGGCCTTCAGGCTGCCCGGCGTCATGATCGATTCATAGCCGACTTCGTTCGCGCGGTTCTTCAAGATGAATCCGAAGCCGTCGCGCGATTGAGATTCGATCTGGTCGAGCCACATGTCCGGTGTGGCGGCGGCAGGTGCTGTCGTATGAAAATCGATATAACCGTGATGGCCGCGCTTTGGCAGGAAAAGCTGGAGCGATCCGAACCCGGCGATACCGCACATCATGGGATCGACAACCGTCTGCACCAATGCGCAGGTGATCGCGGCGTCGACCGCGTTGCCGCCCTTCATCAAGGCGAGCGCCCCCGCTTCCACCGCTTCGGGCTGCGGCGCGCATACCATCCCGTGTGTCATCCGTATAACTCCCTTCTTATTCCGCCGCCTCGGCGGGCAAGCGTGCGTGACGATCTAGGAAATCCTCTAACGCATCGCCCCATTTGGCCCAATCGACCGACGGCGCGCGATGGCCATACGGCGAATCGAGCTCGAAGTAACTGGCGTCGACGCCGGCGACTTTCCGGATATGGGCAATCGTTGCTTCGCCCAAGTCCGGCCCGAAAAGGCTATCGGTCGTCGCGAGGACATAGAGCAAGGGGGCCGCGATACGAGCGGTCAGGGGTTTGGCGTCGAATTTCGTGGCGCATCGGCGCAAGGCTATCAGCGAATTCGGATCGAAGCCCGCGGCCCATGCGACGGCCTGCTCGCGCAATGCCGCTACGACGGCTGTCTCGTCGAGGCCCCGATCCCTCAGTTCGGCATCCACTCCGTAATTGCGCAAGACGTTGGTCCGGAAATCGATCAGTGCCGCCTCGACGCCATCTCCGTTGTCGTAATGGTGGCCGCCGTTCCAGCCCGGGGCGGCTTCGAAATGTCTGACCAACTCCCGTACCGTGCTCTCGTCGCCGCGGCCGGAAATGCCGGTGGCGACCGGCACCAAGGCCCGCATTCGATCCGGATGGGTCACGGCCCATTGGAACGTCAGATAACCGCCATAGGAGTAGCCGACGACCGCGGCCAACTCGCCCGCACCCAAATGGTCGAGCAGCAGGCTATGGACTTCGATCATGTCCCGCGTCGTGATTTCCGGAAAATCGGGGCCATAAGGTTTGCCCGTTGCCGGATTGAGGCTTCTGGGCCCCGTCGTCCCGTAGGCCGATCCCAGCATATTGGGTGTGACGACAAAGTACCGGTCGGTATCGATCGCCCGCCCCGGACCAATGAGATTTTCCCACCATCCGGGATTGGCGTCACCGCCGCCCGCCGCATGCGGGCTCGATGTATATCCGTGCAGCAAAAGAATGGTGTTCTTCCCGGCGTTCGCCGGATCGCCATAGGTTTCGTAAGCAACGTCCAACCTCGGCAACGTTTCGCCGTTCTGCAGCAGAAAGTTTTCGCTTTCGAAATGGGCTGCGTTACCATCGCTCATGGAATGGGCCCCAGTATTGTTTTCGCGTCCACCGGCGGTTACTACCTAATCTAGCGCAGCTCCGGCGATGGGACACGTTTCGTCGATCGCCCCACGGCAAGGGAGGGAAAATTGGACAAACTCGATAAATGGCAGGGCTTTATCCCGGACGACGAGATCGAAGCCTATCGCAAGGGCGCTTTCGGCCGGAAGATCGGATATGGCGCCCGGCCGGCCCTGTTGAACATCGATACCACCCTGATGTTCGTCGACCCCGCTTTTCCGCAATGCGGGGCGGAAGACCCCGCGCTGATCGCGGCGTTGACTGAAATTACCGAGACGTTCCGCGCCCTCGATTTGCCGATATATTACAGCCGTCGCGATGACCGACGGCTTCCGGTCCAGCGCGGTATCTGGAATCTCAAACTCGGCATCGCCGACGACGCGATCTATAGCGAGGACCCGCGCGCGGACGAGTGGCCGGAAGCCTACGCGCCGCGTGAAGGAAAGGACGTCATCGTCTTTAAGAACAAACCGTCCTGTTTTTTCGAAACACCGCTTGAATCCTGGTTGCGCTACGACGGCATCGATACGCTGATCGTGGTCGGTGTCTCGACAAGCGGCTGCATTCGCGCGGCGGTCGTCGATGCCTTTTCGCACAATTTCCGGGTCATCGTGCCGGAGGAAGCGGTCGGCGACCGGAGCGCCAGCGCGCATCGCGCGAATCTCTTCGATAT
>JAYPOZ010000052.1:3573-10526 GCA_038131165.1 Rickettsiales bacterium
GTCATGATCGCGACGGACCGGCAATCGGCCTTCGATATCGTTTTGGCGGCAGTCCCCTACAAGGGTCAGGTCCTGAACGAGACGGCGCGGTTTTGGTTCGAGAAGACGGGGGATATCTGTCCCAACCACGTGATCGATTATCCGGATCCCAATGTCGCGGTTGCGAGACGGCTCGATATGCTGCCGATCGAAATGGTGGTGCGCGATTATCTGACCGGTTCGACGGAAACGAGCATCTGGCCGATGTACGCGCGCGGGGAGCGCTCCATGTACGGGCACGAATTTCCGGACGGGCTGGTGCGCAACCAGGCGCTGCCGGGGACGATCCTGACCCCCACGACCAAGTCGGACATCGGCGGGCACGATGCGCCGATCACGGCCGCGGAGATCGTCGAACGCGACATTCTCTCGCAAAAGACCTGGGACGAGCTGGCGGAGCTGAGCCTGGCGGTTTTCGCTCGTGGGAAGGAAATCGCGGCCGCCAATGGCCTCATTCTCGTCGATACCAAGTACGAATTCGGTGTCGACGAAGATGGCCGGATCACCTTGGCCGACGAAG
The DNA here is from genome assembly GCA_038131165.1 of Rickettsiales bacterium. Taxonomy (GTDB): domain Bacteria; phylum Pseudomonadota; class Alphaproteobacteria; order UBA8366; family UBA8366; genus UBA6544. The sequence goes on from JAYPOZ010000052.1 coordinate 4,133, forward strand.
TCCACACGCCGGATTCAAGCCGGTACTGGATGGCCGATAGCTATGCGGAGAGGATGGCGGCGGGCGAGAACCCGGTAAGTCTCGACAAGGAATTCCTCCGCCTGTGGATCACAGAGCGGTGCGATCCCTACAAGGACCCCGTCCCCGAAATACCCGCGGAAACCTTGATCGAATTCAGCGAGAAATATGTGAAACTCTACGAGACCGTCACGGGCCACACCTTTCAAAAACCGGCGCTCGACAGTCCCGTTCGCGATCGCGTCCGGCGGAACCTGGCAAAGGCGCTGCCTGAGTATTTCGCGTAAGGCCCCGCAATGTCCCCAGAGTTGAAATACGCGAAGAGAAAGGCCTCCGTGAACGGCCTGACGATGGCCTATGTCGATGAGGGCGAAGGCGATCCGATCGTCTTTCTGCACGGCAATCCGACGTCTTCGTATCTGTGGCGCAATATCCTGCCGTATCTGGAGGGGCGGGGCCGCCTGCTCGCGCCAGACCTGATCGGCATGGGGGATTCGGACCCTCTGCCGGACAGCGGTCCCGGGCGCTACCGCTTCGTCGAGCACCGCGAGTATCTGGATGCCCTGTTGGAGCAGTTGGAGGTACGGGAGAACGTCACCCTGGTGATCCACGACTGGGGCTCGGCATTGGGGTTCGATTGGGCGCGGCGGCACCCGGATGCAGTGAAGGGCATCGCCTATATGGAAGGGATTGTCCGGCCGATTCCGGTCGAGGACTGGCCCGATCAAAGCCGCAAGGTGTTCTTGGCGATGCGGTCGGAGGCCGGCGAGGAAATGGTGCTGCAGAAGAATTTCTTCGTCGAGATGCTGTTGCCGCATGCGATCTTGCGGAAATTGAGCGATGCGGAGATGGATGAATACCGCCGGCCCTTTCGGGAGGCGGGCGAGGCGCGCCGCCCGACCCTGACCTGGCCGCGCGAAATTCCGCTCGGCGGCGCGCCCGCCGATGTCGTCGAGATCGTGGCGAGCTACGCCGAATGGCTCTCAGGCTCGCAGATTCCGAAGCTCTTCATCAACGCGGAACCCGGCGCGATCCTGATCGGCAATCAGCGCGAATTCTGCCGCACCTGGCCGAACCAGACCGAAGTGACGGTCAAAGGGCACCATTTCATCCAGGAAGATTCCCCCGACGAGATCGGCGCCGCTTTGCTCGATTGGTATTCGGACCTGTAACGCCCCTCAGGCGGCGGCTCGCTTGTCCCGCCAGGATTTCGCCAGCGCCAGTGTCCGCGATACATCGTCTTCGGTATTGTACAAATGCAATGACAGCCGGATGAGGCCCTTGCGGATCGAATGCTGCAGGCCGTGTTCCGAGAAATACGCCGAAAGCGATGCCATTTCCGTATCGTCCGTCGCATCGTGACCGCCGGCGCCGTAACGGCCGACGCACAGCAGGCTGGTGAGATGACCGCCGGGCGCACCGCCGGCGATGGGTAGGTCCAAGTCGATCAACCCCTCGGCAAGACGCCGCGTCAGGGTGCCGACATGGGTCTCTATCGCCGGCAGGCCGACACCGTTCAGATAGTCGATCGAGGCCGCCGCGGCGGCGGCGCCGACATAGTTGTGATTGCCGAGGTCGAAGCGCCTCGCGCCCGGCATGAGGCGGTAATTGTCGGATCCGAGGGAGGCCTCGTGCGCGCCCTCTCCGAGATCGACGCCGAAACGGGCCAGATAGACCGGCGTTATCCGCTCGGCCCATTCGCGCCGGCAATACAGCAGGCCCATGCCGTAGAGGCCGAGCAGGCCTTTCTGCGTGGAAACCGCAAGCCCGTCGATCTGCAAGGCCTCGACATCCGTATCGACGATGCCGACGGACTGCACGCCGTCGACCAGAAAAAAGGCGCCGTGTGCCCGGCAGGCGGCGCCCAGCGGGGCGAGATCGGTTCGAAATCCCGGGGAAAAGCTGACCGAGGCGACGCTGACGCACCGGGTCCGCTCGTCCATGGCCGCGATCATCGCTTCGACCGGCATATGGCCGTTGTCGCCCGGTACGGTCCGGACTTCGACACCGAGGCGTTCGCGCAGATGCAGCCAGGGATAGACATTGTTCGGGTGTTCCAATTCGGCGCACAACACCACGTTGTCGCCGGCCCGCAGGTCCAATGCCGCGACGACGGCGTTGAGACCTTCGGACACGTTCTTGGTGATCGCGATCTCCTCGGTGTCCGCATGGATCATGCGCGCGAAGCCGCTGCGGGCGCGCTCGACCGACGCGAACATGGCATCCTTGTCGCCGGTGCCGTTCATTCCGTGATCGAGGGCGGCGTCAACCGCTTCGCGGGCGCAACGCGGTGTCAGCCCCCGTGCGGCACAATTCAGGTAAATCCGATCCTGCGCTCCCGGAAATTGATGAGCGATTTCGTCTAGGTCGAGCGGCATCGCGGTGCGCCCCTTCTGCATTGTGGTCCCTCAAACAATCTAGGCCGGACGCTCGGTTTTCGATAGAGGGGGGCAATAGGTTTCTATTAGGTCTGTATCCCGGCGTGGTGGCGTATTAATGTATGGACAGTCAGAGATGGAGCGTATGCACGCGCGCAAACCAATTTACGTGGAGCATTCTATGTTGAAAAAAGCAGCACTCGGCCTGGCGATGGCCGTTGCGATGACGGCGCCGGCGCTTGCCGACAGCTTCGTCTTCACCGCCATTCCGGATCAGGACGAGACGCGTCTGAAAGAGCGTTTCGGCAAGGTCGCCACTTACCTCTCCGAGAAGCTTGGCGTCGATGTGAAGTATATTCCGGTCAAGTCCTATGCGGCGGCGGTGACGGCGTTCCGCAACAATCAGGTGCAGCTGGCGTGGTTCGGGGGTCTTTCGGGCGTGCGTGCGCGTGCCGCCGTGCCGGGTTCGGTCGCGATCGCGCAGGGGTATGAAGATCAATTCTTCGTCACCTATTTCATCGCGAATACCAAGACGGGTCTTGGTGAGAGCAAGGACTTTCCCAAGGGCATCGCGGGCAAGACCTTCACGTTCGGCTCGAAAGGGTCCACGTCGGGGCGCTTGATGCCCGAGTTCCATATCCGTGAAGCGTTCGGCAAGTCTCCGGACGATGTCTTCAGCCGCGTCGGTTTTTCCGGCGACCACTCGCGCACATTGCAGTTGGTGCAGTCGGGCGCCTACGAGGTCGGCGCGCTGAACTTCAAGACGTTCGACACGGAGAAGGAGCAGGGGAAGGTCGACGATTCGAAGGTGAAGATCATCTGGAAGACGCCGCCCTATCCGGATTATCAGTGGACGATCCGCGGCGACGCCGACAAGATGTTCGGCGCGGGTTTCGCCGATAAGGTCAAGACGGCGCTTCTCGGCATGAAGGATCCCGATCTTCTCAAGGCGTTTCCGCGCAAGAGTTTTGTGCCGGCATCGAACGACGACTACCAATCTATTCTGGATACGGCGAAGTCGATCGGCCTAATCGACTGATCGTGTTCGACCTGAGGGATGCCACCGTCAGTTACGACGGTAATGTCGTTCTTGACGGAATTTCCCTGAGAATCGGTCTCGGCGAACGAGTTGCATTGGTCGGGCGGAGCGGTGTGGGTAAATCCACGCTGCTCAACCTGCTGTTCGAGCAACGCCGGGAAACCGCCGCCTTGGTGCCGCAGGATCCGGGGCTCGTGCGCTCTCTCTCCGTCTTTCACAACGTATTCATGGGGCGGCTGAGCCTGAACTCGGTCGGATATAACCTCCTTAATCTCGTCTGGCCCCGGAAATCCGAGGTGGATGCGGTGCGCGACGTGCTGGTTTCTCTCGAGTTGGAAGAGAAATTGTTCGAACCGGCGGGAGAGCTCTCGGGCGGCCAGCAACAGCGAACCTCCGTCGCGCGGGCGCTGTTCCGCGACGGCGACGCCCTGCTGGCGGACGAACCCGTCTCCTCTGTCGACGAGCATCAGTCGCGCGCGGTGCTGGCGTCGATCAACGCGGTCTACGAGACGACGGTGCTCGCGATGCACGATGTCGATCTGGCGCTCGCCTATTGCACCCGGATCGTCGGTCTCGACGGCGGGAAAATCGTTTTGGACGCACCCGCCGATCGGATGACCAGGGCCGATCTGATGCCGCTCTATAAAAGCGAGACTCCAGGGGCATGATTCGCACCTTGAACGCGCCAACGGTCAGGACGAGCCTCGGGTTCGTCGGACTGGCGCTTTTCTGCCTGATCCTGGCCGATATCGAGGTCACGACGCTCGACCCCTGGGCCGAATTTCGTCGGATGGTCGTCGGGTTTCTGACGCCCGACTTCTTTGCGATCGATCAACTCGGCGAAGCCATCCTGCAAACTGTGGCGTTCGCGGTGCTGGGGGTCGCCTTCGGCGCAGTCTTCGGCTTCATCCTGGCGCCGTTTTTCCAGCACTTCGCGCCCTTGCGTTGGGCATGCGCGTTCATCCGCGCCATTCACGAGATTTTTTGGGCCCTGATTTTCATCCAGATGTTCGGGCCGTCGCCGGTCACGGGGATTCTGGCGATTGCCATTCCCTATGCCGGCATTTGCGCCAAGGTCTACGCCGAAATTCTCGAGGAAGCGGATCTGCGCGCGGTGCGCACGTTGCCCGCCGGAACAAGCCGCGTGGCGGCGTTTTTCTATGCCAAGCTCCCGGACGTTTGGGCGTATATGAAGAACTATACCTTCTACCGCCTCGAATGCGGTTTGCGCTCGAGCGCGGTGCTCGGCTTCGTCGGTTTGCCGACGCTCGGGTTCTATCTCGAGTCCTTCTTCAGCGAGGGCTATTACTCCGAAGCCTCGGCGCTTCTTATTCTCTTTTTCCTGATCATTGCGACCATCCGATTCTGGATGCGGCCGAAACTGTCCTGGCTTTATGTCTTGGGCGCGGGGCTCGTTGTCGCCATTACGGATACGACAAGCCGGTTCGAATGGGCGCATGTGGTGCGCTTCTTCGCGGAAGATATCTGGCCGGCGCCGATCCGCTCGGCGGAAAGCTACGACAGTGCGTTCTGGTCGAGTCTGGGCGATTGGAGTTGGACACTATTCTCGACGCAGGCCCTGCCGGGCATCTTCGCGACGATCCTGCTCACTCAAATCGCGCTTGTCGGAACCGGATTCCTGACCCTGCTTTTCTATCCCATCGTCTCGGAACGGTTCTTCGGGCCGGTTGGCAGAACCGTCGGGCATGTCTTCCTGGTCGTCGCCCGTTCGACGCCGGAGTATATTCTGGCCTATATTTTCCTGCAGTTCTGGGGGCCGTCGATGCTGCCCGCAATCATTGCCCTCTCCTTGCACAACGGCGCGATTATCGGGCACCTCGTCGGGCGGCATTCGAACGAACTGGAACGGCGCGCGGATGCGCCGCGCGGGATCAATCTTTATGCCTTCGAGGTGACCCCCCGCGTCTACGGGCAATTTCTCGCCTTCCTGTTCTATCGCTGGGAGGTCATCATGCGGGAAACGGCCATCTTGGGGATTCTCGGCATTTATACCTTGGGCTTCTATATCGACAGCGCGATTGCCGACATCCGCATCGACCGGGCGATGGCGCTCATTCTGATCACGGCGCTGCTGAATGTGTTCGTCGATATCTGCTCGCGGAGCATCCGCAAGCGCCTGCGCCTGCGGACATCTCCCGATGTGGCTTAGTTCCCTTTCGAAAAATGCCTGTAATAGTCGGACCAGTCGGCGGATTTCGAACCATTGCCCGAGCAACCCGCCAGCAATTCCGCGACCGCCAGCACGGCCGCAGCGGCGCCAATGCGTTTGTGAAGTTTCATGATTTCGATCCCTATGCGAGATTTGGTTTCGAGTTCTCGGATATGTGGGAAGGGACGGGAAATCTGTTAGCGTAGTTGAGATCAAATTTATGTGTTCGAAGGTTCATTCGAATTGAAGCAAGTTTGTGCCCATATGAAGCGATTGATGGCCGTGTCCCGCATGGTCTGCTAGGACTGTTCAGATGAAATCCGATACACCCGTCGTCAAAGATTTGGTACTCGTTGGTGGTGGCCACAGCCACGTCGCCGTGCTGAAGAACTTCGGCATGAAGCCGTTGGCAGGCGTGCGCGTGACGCTCATCACGCGGGACGTACATACGCCCTATTCGGGGATGCTGCCGGGTTACATCGCCGGCCATTACGCTTTCGACGAGACACATATCGATCTGCGCCCGCTGGCGCAATTCGCCGGCGCGCGCATCTACCATGACGAAGCGGTCGGCATCGACCACGTTAACAAGAAAGTAATCTGCCGCAATCGGCCGCCCGTCGCCTTCGATGTCCTGTCGGTCAACGTGGGTTCGACACCGCATATGGAGACGCCGGGTGCCGCCGACAATGTGACGCCGGTAAAGCCGATCAATAATTTCGTCGAACGATGGCAGGGATTGTTCGAGCGGATGCGGGAGCGAACGGACGAAATTCATATCGGCGGCGT
>JAYPOZ010000052.1:10626-29511 GCA_038131165.1 Rickettsiales bacterium
GCGGCTCCCTGGCTGCGCGACGCCACGAAACTTCAGCTCGACGAGCGGGGCTTTATCGAGGTTAAGGACACGCTGGAGACGGAGTCCCATTCGGGTATCTTCGCGGCCGGCGATATTGCGGCGGTGACGGGCCATCCGCGGCCCAAGGCGGGCGTATTTGCGGTCCGCCAGGGACCGCCTCTGGCGGAAAACCTGCGGCGTTCTTTGACCGGGCGGCGATTGAAGCCGTTCAAACCGCAAAGCGATTTCCTGAGTCTGGTCTCCACGGGCGACAAGTACGCCATCGGCTCGCGTAACGGCTGGGCGGTCGAGGGCGAATGGGTTTGGGCGCTGAAGAATTGGATCGATCTCCGTTGGATGCGGAAATACCAGGAGCTTCCGGAAATGCCGGAAGAGGAGGGCGTCGAACTCGCCGCGGGCCTGGCCGATGCCGCGGCGATGAAGGAAATTTCCGCGATTGCCATGCGCTGCGGCGGCTGCGGTGCGAAGGTCGGCACCGATGTCCTGGCGCGGGCACTGCAGCAGCTGGAGCCGGTCAAACGCCCGGATATCCTGATCGGCCTGAACGAGCCGGACGACGCGGCGGTGGTCGAAGTGCCGCCGGGGAAGGTCATGGTGCACACCGTCGATTTTTTCCGCGCCTTCGTGGACGACCCTTATATCTTCGGTCAGGTGGCGGCCAATCATGCGCTGGGGGATATTTTTGCGATGGGGGGAGAGCCGCAATCCGCCTTGGCCATCGCCTCGGTGCCCTTCGGCCCGGAGGCGAAGGTCGAGGAGACGCTGTTCCACATGATGTCCGGCGCCATGAAAGTCCTGGCGGACGCAGGGGCGTCTCTGGTGGGCGGCCATACGAGCGAGGCCTCGGAATTGGCGCTCGGGTTTTCCATCAACGGTCTCGCCGACCGCGACAAGATTCTCCGGAAAAGCGGGATGACTCCCGGCGACAAACTGATACTCACCAAACCGCTGGGAACCGGCACCTTGTTCGCGGCGGACATGCGCGGAGATGCAAAGGGGCGGTGGATCGACGACGCGCTCGCGTCGATGGTGCAATCGAACCGGATCGGCGCCGAGATTCTCTTTGCGCGCGGGGCGACGGCGTGCACGGACGTGACCGGTTTTGGCTTGCTGGGGCATCTCGTTGAAATGGCGCGCCCTTCCGAAGTAGATGTCGAGCTGGATTTGGAAGCATTGCCGCTTTTGGACGGCGCAATCGATTGCATCCGCGCCGGAATCTTTTCGTCGCTGCAACCCCAAAACGTACGGCTGCGCCGCGCGATCCGGAATGGCGAGAACGGCGCCCGCGAGTCCGAGCGCTTGCCCCTCATCTTCGATCCGCAAACGGCGGGTGGTCTGCTGGCAAGCGTGTCGGCGGCCGAAGCGGAGGATTGCGTCGATGCCTTGCGGAAAGCGGGCTATCCGACGGCGGCAATCGTCGGGCGGATCCTACCGCCGAGCAATCATCTTGAGCCGATCACTTTGGTCTAGGGAGCTCCGCGAGGACTTTCTTCCAGTCCGCGAGTTCGCGCCGACGGGTATAGAGCGGCTTTAAGGCGTGGATTTGTGCGGCGAGATGTTCGAGAAATCGGGGATCCGTCTCGATCCGGCTCAGGAGTGCCGCCAGCGCCGTCTCGTCCTCGACCGGATAGTACCCTTCATACTTGGGCCCCAGCAGTCCGACATTGCCGTCGATCCGGGATGCGATGACCGGCAGACCGGCCATGATCGCTTCCGAGACGACGTTGGCGCCGCCTTCCATCCGCGATGAGATCACCATCGCCCGGGCGCGTGCCATGCGCTGGCGCACCTTCCAGCGCGGTATTTCGCCGAGCCAGCGGTAGCGCGCGTTGATCTGCATTTCCCGTGCCGCGTCCCGCGCGAATTCGGGATCGATGGCCTTCCCCATGTGAACGATCCGAAGGCAGGAAGCCTCCGGCACCTTCCGCGCCGCAAGGGCCGCGCGGAAGGGGTCTTTCTCGTCCCGCAAATGGCCTGCCACGATCACCTCGAAGGTTCGGCTGAGCGGTGCTTGGCGCTTGAGCGGAGCGGCCGATTGCCGGATGACGCGGAGTTTTTGGTGAAAGCGTTTGGGGATCGCGCGGCCCACTAAATCGTGCAAACAAATCAGCGTGTCCGCCAACTGCATCGAGTGTCGGGTTTCCTTCGGATGACTCTTCTGAAAGCGGTAGATGTCCGTTCCGGCGAGGCACAGGATAAGGGGCGATTTCGGATGCGCCGCTCGGTACGCGCTGATCGAGGCGGCGCTGCGCCATGCGTGAATGGCCAGCATTGCGTCATCCGGCTGCCCGTCGTATTCGGTAACGGTGCGGGTGCGATGGCCGAGCTTTCCGAGCAGGGCCGCCCACCGGGTGGCGGTCGCCCGGTTTCCGGAGCGGTCGCCCTGTTTTGCGGGCGTGACAATGGTAATCTTCATGAACAATCTATTGAATAGGACTGAATGACAGAGACATTGCCGAAAGAGACTTTGATTGCCAACCTCTACGATGCGCGGGCGCGCACGATCGAGTTGGTGCACGGTCTGGACGACGCGCAGTTGATGGGCCCGCGGCTCGATATCGTCAATCCGCTGTTATGGGAAATTGGCCATCTGGCGTGGTTCCACGAGTTTTTCATCCTGCGCCGGCTCGATGGGCGGGAGCCGATCCTGTCGCAGACCGACAAGCTCTACGATTCGATGAAGGTTCATCACGACACAAGGTGGGATTTGGACCTGCCGGATCTTCACGGCACCTTTGCGTATATGCGAGCGGTCGAAGAAGCCCTGATTTCCCGGTTGGAGAGCGAACAGGCGAGCGCGGAGGAGTCGTACCTCTACCAACTGACGACGTTTCACGAGGACATGCATGACGAGGCATTCACGTATACCCGCCAGACTCTTGGCTATCCGGCGCCGCAGTTCTCTGCCGCGAAGAACCAGCCGGCGCCGGGCCCGGGCGCGTATCCTGGCGATGTGGAGATACCGGGAGGCGTGATCGACCTCGGCTCGCGGTCCGGCGGCGTCTTCATTTTCGACAACGAAAAATTTGCTCATGAAGTCGAAATAGAGCCATTCGCCATTGCCCGTGCGCCGGTCACGAACGAGGCCTTTCTCGCATTCGTCGAAGAGGGCGGGTATGCGGAACGCCGGCATTGGAGCGAGGCGGGCTGGGCGTGGAGGGAGCGCGAGACGGCGGTGCATCCGGTCTATTGGCGGCGGGACGCGGATGGGCAGTGGTGGACCCGCCGGTTCGATACGGATAGGCCCTTGCCGCTCGATCACCCGGTGAGCCACGTGAACTGGTACGAGGCCGATGCCTGGTGCCGATGGGCCGGGCGTCGCTTGCCGAGCGAGGCGGAATGGGAAGCTGCGGCGGCATATGGTCCGGACGGGCAGGGAGGTCTCTCGCGAGAGGTAAAGCGGCGTTACCCCTGGGGCGACGAGTTGCCGGACGCGTCGCGGGCCAATCTCGATGGACGCTATTTGGGCACGGTGGACGTGGCGGCCTGCGCGGCGGGCGACAGCGCGTTCGGATGCCGGCAGATGATGGGGAATGTTTGGGAATGGACGTCCAGCGACTTCGCGCCCTTCCCCGGGTTTTCGGCCGATCCCTATGAAGATTATTCGGCACCCTGGTTCGGAACGCGCAAAGTGCTGCGAGGCGGTGCGTGGGCCACACGCGGTCGCATGATCTCCAACACCTACCGGAATTTCTTCACGCCGGACCGCCGGGATACCATTAACGGCTTCCGGACCTGCGCCATTTGACGATGACGGTGCGAGGCCGTTATGGTCGCGGCCCCTTCGCAGTGGCGTTCCGATATGCCTGATACCGCTCTCAGCTCCTTCCGCGACCTTTCCCCGGCCGGAGACGATTTCCTCGGCGACGTGATCGCCGGTCTTTCGTCCCGCCCCAAGACCTTGCCGTGTAAGTATTTTTACGACGAGCGCGGCTCTCAGCTGTTCGACCAGATTTGCGCCTTGCCGGAATATTACCCGACCCGCACGGAAACGGCCCTCATGAAGGAGAAGGCGTCGGAGATGTCGGCAGCTTTCGGGCCTGAGGTACAGGTTCTCGAATATGGCTGTGGATCGATCGAAAAGGTTCGGGTTCTGCTCGACGCGCTTGAGCGTCCGGCTTCCTATATCGCGGTCGATATTTCAAGGGAGCATCTGCGCGACGCGGCGGAGATTCTGGCGCAGGACTATCCCGCGATCGAAGTGCACGCGATTTGTACCGATTTCACGCAACCATTCGAAATTCCGGCGGATTTGCCCGGCCGGCGCCGGGTCGGGTTTTTCCCCGGCTCGACCATCGGGAATTTCGAACCGGCGGCGGCCGTGCGCTTTCTCGGTCAGATCTACCGGGATGTGGGTCCGGGCGGCGGGCTCCTGATCGGCGCGGACCGCAAGAAGGAAGAGAGCATCCTGCGTGCCGCCTATAACGACTCTGCGGGAGTTACGGGCGCTTTCAATCTCAACCTGCTCGTGCGCATCAATGCGGAACTGGGGGGCGATTTCGAAATCGACGCCTTCGCGCACGATGCGATTTATAATCCAGCGGCAGGGCGGATCGAGATGCATCTGGTCAGCCGGCGCGCACAGAGCGTGAATGTCGGCGGGCACCGGTTTTCGTTCGACGAAGGCGAGACGATCCACACCGAGAACTCGCACAAATACGATATCGACGAGTTCCAGGACATGGCCCGGCAAGTCGGGTTTGTGCCGAAGCGCGTGTGGACCGACGCGGGCGACCTCTTCAGCATCCATTATTTCGAGGTCGGCTAGACGGGCTTACTCGGCGAGAAAGCCCTTCACCAGGGAGGTGAATTCTTCGAGGCGATCGTGATGGACCCAGTGGCCGGCGCCTTCGATGTTGGCGACGGTCGCGTTCTGGAAATGCGCCGCTCGGCCGTCGGCGACCGGATCGCTCGCCCAGCTCTCCGTACCCCTTATCAGCAGGGTCGGGCAGGTAATGCGGGACCACATCTTGTAACGTTCCGATTCCGGAAATCCGAACGGGGCGCGGATGCGCGTGTAATTGTCGTATTTCCAGCTATAGGTGCCGTCTTCGTTTTGGTTGACGCCGTGCACTGTCAGATGCCGTGCCTGCTCCGGCGTCAGGTGCGGGTTGGCTTCCTGCATCCGCTGGAAGGCCTCCTCGATCGTAGGGTAGCGGCGCGGCACGCGGCCGGCGATTCCCCGGGTAAAGTCGATCCAATCAGTGACGCGGTCGGCCGCGGGCTTGCCTTCGCGCTCCTTCACCACGTCGGGCGGCCAGCCGAGGCCTTCGATGGCGACCAGGCGACGGACATTCTGCGGATAAAGCGATGTATACTGCAGGCTGATGGCGCCGCCGAGCGAATGGCCGATGATTGTGATCGGTTGGTGCTTCGTCTGGTGCAGCAATTGCGCGATGTCGTACACATAATCCGACAGGCCGTAGCTGCCGCCGATCATCCACTGCGAATCGCCATGGCCGCGCAAGTCGGGGGCGATAATGTGCCAATCCTTGCGGAGCGATTCGGCGACCCAGTCCCAGTTGCGGCAGTGATCCCGCCCGCCATGCACCAGCAGCAGCGGCGGGGCGTCCTGATTCCCCCAATCCACATAATGCAAACGCAGGCGTTGCGAGAAATAGGAATGCGACGTCGGTCCCGGGATGTCGGATGTCATACGGACTCCTAGCATGAATTTTGTCGTCTAAGACGACCGGAGGCCCGCTCGCCGGCAGGCCCCCGTATTTAGTGCTTAAACCGTCTTCTGCCAAGAAGCGGCATCGGCGTCTATTCGCGCGAGGCGTAGAGCGTGATCAGTTTGACCGCATCCTCGGGCTCGACCCGTCCGATCGGGCCGGAACTATACGTCGAGGAGACGACGCTGCCGTCCGACTTTAGAATGAACTCGGCAGGTTGGATGATGTTGCGGTCGGCGCCCCACCAGGCACCGACCGACTCGCCTTGTTCGCGGGTCATGCCGAACGCCATCGGGTAGCTCAGACCGGCGGCGAGTTCGCCCGCCTTCTCCTCGTCGTCGACGCTCCCCGCCAAGACAACCTTTGCGCCCGTCGCGGCGAGGGCTTCCTTCTGTGCTTCAAAGCCGGCCAACTGCCGGCGGCAGTAAGGTCACCAATGTCCCCGGTAGAGCAGGACAATGTTATACTTGGCGTCGAGATTGCTTTTCAGGTCGAACGTGCCGCCCCCGACCGTGTTCACCGTCAGATCCGGAAACGGATCGCCAGCATAGAGTTTCTTTCCCATGAGATTCCTCGGTGTTGCCGGAACACCGGCATGATGTTCCGCTTGTCCCGAATCATCTAGTGCCGGCGGCGCCCGGCGCCACGGACGATCTAGGCGAGGGCGCGCCGCACGGTCTGCGCCAAGAGGTCAACGATGCTGGCATGGACGTCTGGGTGCATTCCGTCGGCGGTCGCGTCCTGCATGCCCGACATGCCGTCGACGAGCCCTGCGGACGGCGAAAAGGCGAGCAGGCGTCGCTCGGCCTCGGCGGTGTGGGCCAGGGCGGGATCGTTCCGCATGATGGCGAGCGCCGCGACGATGGCATAGCAGCCCCAATTCGAGACTCCGGCCGGGAGCAGTACGTCCGTCGCCATCTCGGCGCACAGAACCTCGCCATGGGGAATATGCTCGGCCACGGCGGCTTTCACCGCACCCATGCCGATCTCGTTACCGCCGTCGCCGATGCCGATGGTCGGAATCCCCTGCGCGGACGCTTTCTCGACCACGTAGTCGAGCTTCTCGCGGCCCGCGCTGTAATCCTGCCCGAGGGCATTCCGGTATGTCCCGTCGGCCGAAAGGCCGGCGCGTTCGCAGGCGATGACGGCTTTCGGGGCGTATTGCGCCAGCAGGCGGTCGGCGGCCGCTTGGGCCGCCGCATCTTCGATGGCGCCGTTTTCCATGACCGCGACACCGGTGAAACGCGGCAGCGATGCGGCGGTTCGGGCCTGTTCGTGGCTCACCACGTTGAGGCCCGCGAATTCCACCATTCTGGCGACCCGTTCGCGGATCGATGCGTCGACCAATATCACGGGAATCGCGTTGAACCCCTTGCTGATCGCACGCGCGAGCACGGCCGAGCCGATGGGGCCGTCATTTTCCGCGATGTCGGGCGAGACCGCCGCGCGCGTCAGGGAGCCGGTCACGATGAAGACGTGGTCTCCTGCCTCCAGATCGACGAGATGACGGGCGGCGCTCTCCGCCATCGAGCCGGCGGCCAACGCGCGCGCCGGCTCGAACAGGCCGGCAACGCCGCGGGCGCCCACGTCGAGGCAGACGATGCGGTCGATCAAATCGAAGAAACTGCTTTGGCTGGTCATGGCTCAATACCCTCGTTCAAGATCGGCGATGCCGTGTACCGGCTCGCCGTTGCGATAGCGTTCGATGTTGGCCGCGATCGACCGCGCGCAGGAGCGTGGCACGATCTCGCCGGCGATATGCGGCGTCATCAGCACTTTCGGGTGCGTCCAATAGGGATGGTCGGCGGGCAGGGGCTCCTCGTTGAAGACGTCGAGGAACGCGCCGGCGACCTGGCCCGACTCGAGCGCCGCCAGGAGATCCGTATCCACCAGATGGCCGCCGCGGCCGATATTGGTGACATAGGCGCCCTCTGGCAGCTTATCGAAGGCCGCTTTGTTCAAAATGCCTTCGGTTTCCGCCGTCAAGGGGAGGACGCAGACGATCTGATGGCATTGCGGGAGCATGTCGTCGAGGCCGGACGCGCCGAAATGACAGGTGATGCCGTCCAAGCGTTTTTCCCCTCGGCTCCATCCGTGCACCTGAAAGCCGAGGCCCCCAAGCGTCCGGGCGACTTCCGCTCCGATGGCGCCGATGCCCAGGATGCCGACATGGGTGTCCGGCGTGAAGCGCGGCCACCGGCGCTGCCAGACCCCGTCCCGTTGACCCTTGTGGAACTCCGGCATGAAGCGATGGAAGCCAAGCACCGCGTAGGCGGCGAACTCGGCCATCATCGTCGATAATGTCTCGTCGATGATGCGCACGATGGGCACGTGGGTTGGGCGTTCCGGGTCCTGGAGGACGTGATCGAAGCCAGCCGCCATCGACAGGATAAGCTTCAGGTTCGGGAAGGACGCCAACATGCCGGGCTCCGGCTTCCAGCAGAGGACGTATTCGATTGCTGCCGGGTCGCCGATGTCCGGGTGCAGGCGAACTTCGATATCGGCGGGCAATGCCGCGCGCAATTCCGTTGCCCACAGGTCGGCAGGGTCCTGTTTGGAGTAGTACAGCAGGGCGGGCATGCTTCGGCCTCTTCAAGAAGGTGGACAGAGGTGGAAGGTAGTGGTTTTGCGCGGCCCTGGCCAACACCCCGGCGCGTGTTTCGTCGGAAGCCTTCCCAAAGGGGCTGTCCGGGCTGTCCCGCCTGATCATACGGCGCGTGACAGGTGCGCGGCGCTTGGCTAATAAGCTTCATGGCCATCGCCGCACCATCGAGTCCCTCGATCTTCAAAGCCGCCGCCTGGATGACCGGGACGCTGCTGTCGTTCACCTTTATGGCGATTGCCGTGCGCGAACTCCACGTGGCGGAAATCCATACCTTCGAGATGCTGGCGATCCGCAGCATGATCGGGCTCGTTGTGGTTCTGAGCGTCGCCTCCTATTTCGGCTGGCATCTCATCAAGACCCATCAACCCAAGCTCCAGATTGGCCGAAATATCGTTCACTTTGGCGGCCAATCGTCCTGGATGTTCGGCATCTCGTTGTTGCCCTTGGCGGAGGTCTTCGCCATCGAGTTCACAATCCCGATCTGGGTGGCACTCTTGGCGATGTTCTTTCTCGGGGAGCGGATGACGCGCGGCCGGCTGATCGCCATTACGGCCGGTTTTCTGGGCATTCTGGTGATTCTGCAACCGGGGGTCGAGATCATCGACGCCGGCGCATTTGTCGTGCTCGGCAGCGCCATTTGTTTCGCTTCGGCCATTACCTGTACGAAAAGGCTGGTCGCGACCGATTCGCCGGTCGCCGTCCTGTTCTTCATGTGCCTGGTGCAATTGCCACTGGGATTGATACCGGCCCTGTTCTTCTGGGTGACGCCGGAAGGCATCGAGTGGATATTGCTTTTAATCGTGGGGCTGACCGGACTGTCGGCGCATTTCTGCGAAGCGAATGCGTTCCGGCACGCGGACGCGACCGTCGTCATCCCATTGCAGTTCCTGCGCTTGCCGCTCATCGCGGTGGTCGGATTCATGCTGTACGAGGAAGCATTGGATCTGGCGGTGTTGGCCGGCGCGATCCTCATCTTCAGCGGCAATTATTACAACATCCGCCTCGAGACGCGCGGCGGGCGGAGACATTGAACCGGTCCGAATATTGACTCCCCTCCGCCGCAGTCAGTAGGTTGGCGAATGTCAGATTCCCAATTCCAAGCTGAAATCGAGAAGTTGCGCGTCCTCGTCGTCGATGACGAAGAGGAGATACGGGACCTGCTTCAGGATCTGCTGCGCGATCTCGGTATCGCCCGCGTCCATCTTGCGGAGAACGGCGAAATGGCTTGGCAACGCCTGAGCCGCAGCGAACTCGATTACGATCTGGTAATCAGCGACTGGTTGATGCCGCGCATGGATGGGCTTGAGCTGTTGCAGAAAATGCGACAGTGGGGCTCCGAAATCCCGTTCATGATGCTGACCGTCAAGGTGACCGGCGAAGCGGTCGCGGCGGCGCTTGAGGCCGGCGTTACGCTCTACGTCGCCAAGCCGTTCACCTACGGCGATTTTTCCAAGAAGGTCTCCGCGCTGGCGCGGCAAATCATCGAGAATAAAGCCGCTGCGTGACGGCTAGAGAATGAAAATGTCGTCCCGCAAGCGTTCGACGAGCGCGGGATAGACGTTCTCTATCGTATGCCGGATACGCAGGCGTTCGGCGCCGCCGAGGTCCTGTCGTTGCAGCTTGCGGGAGAGCCGCGCGTGCTCCGCCCCGAGGGCGTCGATCTTCCAGGCTTTCGCATGCCGCCGGGCCTTCTCGT
This sequence comes from Rickettsiales bacterium, assembly GCA_038131165.1. GTDB lineage: Bacteria > Pseudomonadota > Alphaproteobacteria > UBA8366 > UBA8366 > UBA6544. Next base: position 20,624 of record JAYPOZ010000052.1, read on the forward strand.
AGGCCTCTCCGAGACCCGTCGCGGCGAGCAGGTCTGCGAATGTCTCCGGCGTCAGAATTCCATTCCGGGCCTGCAGGTCGAAGAGACGATCGCGGCGTCTTCCCGCCTGCTCCAGGATTCCCGAGATCGCATCCCGATAGATCCGGACGACGGTCTTCCGGGGAAGCGCGTCGTAGCGGGCGAGATGCAGCAATGCCGCCGGGAATTGCGGGCAATGGATCTGCAGCGCGCCGGGCAGCAGGCCGTCCGGTGCCGCGCGGAGGCGCCAGCCCGTGCCGCGCGGCCGAAAGCGACTCAGAATTGCCGCGCGGGTGCCGTCTTCCGCATTCCTGCCGTGTTTGGCGAAAACATTCAGGAACTCCCGGATTGTCGGGTGCCGCATGAACGGGATTTCCCTTGGGCTTGGGAGGGAATCGGCCCAGGACAGGAAGGCGTCGCAACAACGGTCGATATCCGGATATGTCCCGCCGTTGAAGTCGATCAGATGCATTCGGGCGATGATTTCGCTGCGCGGGACGCCGCGCGATTGAAGAAACGCCGTCAGATAGGGATGGTATTTCGGCCGCGGTACGCTGTTCGCGGACCCTTTGATCCGCATGAGCAAACCGTCGACGAACTCGATTGCGGCGTGCGGTTTCGATGCGCCGTCCCGCAAGGTATAGACATCGGCGGCGGCGAACCGGTCCACGTCGTGCAGGCAGTTCTTGAGCAATTTGGCCTCCCTGACGAACGCGGCGGCACGGCGTAGGCGGACAATACGGAATTGGTCGTCGAACAGGTACGCCGGTTCGACATCGTCCGGTGATTCCGGAAGCTTCAATGGGGACGCCCGACCCGCCCGCATTTGCCATTCCCGAGCCAAATGCCACGCCTCCGCCAAGGAAATCCGCTCGAGACGGCGTCTGTGGCGATGATTTGGGCCAAGCGCCCGCATCCATTCTAGGATCAAGGCCGTTTGACCAAGTCGCTGTAATTGCCGCTCGGCTCGCACGGGGTCGAAATAGTGGACGGGCCGGCCCCTGCGCAGGTCGCGATAGACCCAGGCCTCGGGTTTCACACAAAGTCTGCCCTGGCGGTACAAGTCGGTCAGGGTGCCGGCGTTATCGATTTCCGTCAGCAGCGATTCGTCCTGGGTCAGGGAACGCCTGAAATTTCGCCGCCACCACTTCTTGAGATCGGGAGCGCGTGTTCTCGCGCCATAGGAGTCCGCAACTCGGCGAACGTCTTCGGGATTAATCAGATTGGAGACAAACTTGGTGCGCACTGTCTCCATTCGGATTCTCGGTCCCGGTACTTGAGCCTCCCCCGGCGGGGGTTAGAATGCGCATTATGCGCGACGACAGGGCCGAATTAAAGCGGCCCGAGCGGCCACAGGACAATTGGAAGCGAAACGATGCCCAGACCGAACCATGCTTGCGACGCAAGGGGAGCGATCCATGACCAATAAAATACGGCTCGATATCCGGCGCCGCCGGCCCTTTGCCGAGGGCAAGAACTTCGGCGATACCGGCACCTACGAGCGCCTGGACGGACAGGCCCATTTCGCGATCGACCCCGGGTCGCCGGGCCCGGCGCATGTGGTCGATCTGGATAAGGCACCCTTGAACGGCGAAGGTCTGGTCGAGTTTTCCGCGGACATTTCGTTGATCAAGCCCGTCGATATGGCCAAGGCGAACGGCCGGGTCTTCTTCGACTACGGCAATCGCGGCAACATGCGGGCGATCCAGTTCTTCAACGATGCGCCCGCCTCGAACGATCCGATTTCGGCGGCGCATGCCGGCAACGGCTATCTGATGCGGCGGGGGTATGTCGTCGCCAATTGCGCCTGGCAGGGCGACCTCTGGCCGGGCGACGGCCGGATGACGATGAACTTGCCGGTGGCGACGGAGTCGGGCGAGACGATCACCGGATTGGTGCGCAGCGAGTTTATCGTCACCGCACCGGGGCAGGCCTGCATGCCGCTGAGCGGACGTGCGTCGACCCGCAGCCATCCGACCGTATCGTTGGACACCAACACCGCGCGCCTCACGAAGCGGCGCTATCCCGAAGACGAACGCGAGGAGATTCCATCCAGCCGCTGGTCGTTCGCCCGAATTGAAGGCGGGGTCGGGCTGGACAATCAGGGGGCGGAGACGGCGATTGTCCCCTCCGATTGCCACGTTCTATTGCCGGAGGGCTTCGAGACCGGCTGGATTTACGAGATCGTCTATACCGGGCGGGACCCGCTGGTCATGGGACTGGGCCATGTCGCGGTCCGGGATTTTGTGAGTTTCCTGAAGAACGACGCGGCGGATGCGGCGGGAATGGCCAATCCGCTCGGCGGCGCGATCGAGAAAGCCTACGCCTGGGGGCGCTCTCAGACGGGACGGTGCATCCGCGACATGATCCATCAGGGGTTTAATGCGGATATGGCTGGCCGCCGGGTCTTCGACGGCGTGCTGCCGCATGTCTCGGGCGGCGGTTTGATGTGGTTGAATCACCGTTTTGCCTGTGGCGTCAGTGCCGCCGGCCAACAATACGAAGACCACGAGAACATTGCCGACCGGTTTCCTTTCTCCTATGCGCAGTCGACGGATCACATTACCGGCGCGAAAGACGCCATTCTGAAGCGGCCCGAGACCGACCCGCTCGTATTGCACACTCAGACCGGCACCGAGTATTGGCAGCGCCACGGCTCCTTGGTTCATACGGACACGGAAGGCAACGATCTGGCACAACCGGATACGGTCCGCGTGTTTCTGTGGTCGAGCTCGCAGCATTTTGCCGACCCTAACCAGAAGCAACCGTCGCGCGGGATTTGCCAGCAGAACAACAACGTGGTGAAGACGTCGATGTTCTTCCGGGGGATGTTGGATGCGATGGACCGCTGGGCGACGGACGGAACGCCGCCGCCGGAGAGCCGCATTCCCAAACGGTCGGACGGCACCTTGGTCACGGCGGAGGAATGGCACCGGCAGTTTCCGTCGATCCCGGGCGTGAACATACCGAGCGGCCCGAATGGATTGCCGGCTTACGATTTCGGTCCGGACGCCGATAAGGGTTTCCTGACGAAACAACCGCCGGAGATCGGCAATGGCGCCTATACGGTTCTCGTGCCGGCGGTCGATGCGGACGGCAACGATGTGGCCGGCGTGCGCGCGCCGATGGTGCAGGCGCCGCTTGGCACCTATACCGGCTGGAATCTCCGCGCCCGCGGTCAGGGCGAGGGCTACATGCACGAGTTCACCGGCAGTTACGTGCCTTTGCCGGAGACGGACTCCGTACGCCGGTCGACCGGCGATCCCCGGCGGTCGATTGTGGAACGCTACGGAGATGCCGACGGTTACGTGCGGGCGGTGGTCGAGGCCGCCGAGCGCCTTGTCGCCGATGGATTGATGCTGGAGGAAGATGTCGAGCGGGTCGCGGCGAGGGCGCAGGATTGGTGTCGTCCGCTGCACGACGTCCGCCTCTGAAACCGTTCACTCAAGACCTGCGGCGATCGGTCTCCCGCGTCATTCGGGAAACGGTTAGACATGAGCTAGGCCCTTGGGCAGTCTGGATTTTCCGCACTAGCGTTAGAGCATAAATATTTCTTTATGACTTAAGCGCGCCCAAAACGAAGGCCGATTGAGACCTTGGGAACCGAAACCATAGACGACCTTTTTCAGAGGTACGGGCCGGCCTATCGCTGGTTGGCGACGGTGACCTGCATGGTCGGCGCCATGACCGTCGTTCTGTCGATGACGACGGTGAATGTGGCGTTTCCCGACATTATGGGCGCTTTCAGCATCGGGCGGGACAAGGCGCAGCTCCTGGCATCGGGGTATCTCGCGGCGATGACGGCGGGCATGGTCTCGGCGGCCTGGTTCATTTCCATTCTGGGCGAGCGGATGACCTATGCCGTGATGCTGTTGGTCTTCATTGTCGGGTCGATGATGAGCGGCGTGGCCGAAGGCGAATTAGCGCTTAATTTTGGCCGCCTCATGCAAGGCGTGGCGGCAGGAGTGATTCAGCCGCTCACGATGGCGGTGACCTTCAAGGTTTTTCCGCCGGAGCGGCGCGGCACCGCAATGGGGCTCTATTCGATGGGCATCGTGCTTGCTCCCGCCGTGGGGCCGACATTGGGCGGAATTGCCATAGAGCTGTTCAATTGGCGCTACGTTTTCTTTCTCACGCTTCCCACATCGGCCATTGCGGTCGTCCTCGGCTTCGTCTTCATGCCGTCCAAGAAGCTCGAACGGCACATCCCGCAATTCGATTTCATCGGCTTCATTCTGCTGTGCAGCGCGCTGTTCAATCTGATGCTCGGGCTGTCGAGCGGCCAGCGCGAAGGTTGGTCGTCGGACTATATTTTCACGCTCTTTTCCATCGGCAGCCTTTCCGCGGTCGCTTTCGTGGTCTGGGAGCATTTTGCCCCGAACCCGCTCATGAATTTGCGCGTGTTTCGTTATGCGCGGTTCTCGTCGGCCTCCGTGATCGCCTTTTTCAGCGGCTGTATTTTCCTGACCTCGACCTTCCTGATCCCGGTTTTCGTCCAGCAAGTTCAAGGGTACACGCCGCTTCGAGCGGGCTACCTGCTGATGCCGGGCGGTCTTTCGTTGCTCCTTTTCTTTCCGTTGGCCGGTCGGCTGTCCGATTTTATTCCACCCCACATCATCATTGCGGCCGGTCTGATCTCCTACGCGATTGCTTTTGCGTTCATGAATGGCGCGGACGTCAACACGCCGTTCTGGACCTTCGTGTTCTGGACCTTCTTCATCCGTATGGGACTGGCCTGCACGACGCCGGTCGTGAACGCGACCGCGCTGAAAGCGGTGCCGTCGGAGATGATCAATCAGGCGTCCGGCACGATCAATCTCATTCGCCAGCTCGGCGCCGCCTTCGGTATGAACATCGTGGTCGCCTTCATGGAAACGCGCATTCCCTTCCATGGCGATGCTTTTGCGGCGATGCAGGCGACAGGCAGCTCGGCCAGTGCGGAGATGATCGACACCACGAAACGTGTATTGTCGGAAGCCGGCGTCGCCGACGCGGACCGGAATGCGGGAGCGTTGCATTACCTCGGTGAAGTGATCTATGCGCAGGCCAGCACGCTCGGATTCCAGGATGCTTTCACCACGCTCGGCCTGATCGCTGTTGCCGGGCTTCTCCCGGCTTGGGTACTTGCCAGATTTAAGGACCGGCCCGGTAGCTAGGCCGGAACGCCGCCTTCCATCGTCACCCGGTGCATGACCCGGCGCTGTCCGTGGTAGTCGTTCAACGGGTAGTGCAGCGCGCAGCGGTTGTCCCAGACCGCGATGGAGCCGGGCGCCCACTGGAAGCGACAGGTGAATTCCGGGCGAATCTGGTGTTCGAACAGGAACTCCAGGATCGGTGCGCTCTCTTCCGGTGTTGCCCCTTCGAAACAGACCGTATGGCCGCGATTGACGTAGAGCGCCTTGCGTCCCGTTTCGGGATGCGTGCGCACGACGGGATGCAGGGATTCGGTCTGTACGCCGGTTGCATCCTTCGGGTTCGCGTCGACGCTTTTCTGGCGGCCCACCGCGGCGTCGCCCTTGCGGGAGGAGTTGATGGCGCGCCGGCCCTCGATCATCTGCTTCATTCCGTCCGAAAGCGTCTCGTAAGCGAGGTACAGATTGGCGAACATGGTATCGCCGCCAGTCGGCGGCACTTCCTTGGCGTAGAGGACGGACCCCATCGGCGGCTTTGCCAGATAGGCGGTGTCCGTGTGCCAGACGCCGCCGAAATTGAGCCTGTCTTCCGGCTCCTTGCGGACTTCGATGACTTCCGGGTGGTCCGGCAGGCCCTGCAGGAACGGGTAATAGCCGATCGGCGCGAAGCGCGCGGAAAAGGCGACCTGCTGTTCCGGATTGATCCGCTGGTCCCGGAAGAAGATCACCAGATGGTCGAGGAACGCGCGATGAATTTCGGCGAAGGTCGCGTCGTCGAGACGTCCGAGATCGACGCCATGGATTTCGGCCCCAAGGGCACCGGCCATCGGCCGGACATCGATAAGCTGATAGGTCATCCCAATTCCTCTGCTCCTGTCAGAGATATGGCAGTGTCGGGCCGCTCTTCCACGGGTCGTCTAGGCGCCCTCGAAATAGCGGGTCAAGGCAGGCGAGAGGCCGGTCGTGGGCTTGGGGGCCGGCCGCGAAAATCCGCCCTGTTGCGCTGGGCGCGGATGGATTCGGATCAGAGCTTCCGCCAGCTGGACCGCGCACGTCACGCCGTCGAGCAGCGGTACCGGGACCCGGTCTCGGATGGTACGGGCAAGCCCGGCCGTCGGGCCGCCGCCGAGGATCACGACCTCCGCCCGGTCGTCCCGGACGGCGTGCAGACATTCCTCGAGCAGTGGTTCGGCCAGGTCTTCGACCACCGTCGAGATGTCGCGAACCGGGGCGCCGACGACGCGCAGGCCGACGAGCCGGTCACCGAGCCCCGCCGCTTCGGCGGATTCGCCGTACCAATCGCGGATCCGCGGCGTCAGGCAGACGACGGAAATTCGGCGACCGAGCATATAGGCGGTGTGCAAGGCGGCCTCCGACAATCCGACCACGGGAATGTCGAGCATCTCCCTTGCGGCGGTCAGTCCCGGATCGCCGAATGCCGAGACGATGACGGCATCATGTCCCTCGGCCTCGGCGGCAAGAAGGTCGAGCAACGCATGGGCGGCAATCGCCGCCTCGACCCGTGTCTCGATGTATTGCGCCCCGAAGGCGGCGGTCGCCTGGACGATCTCCACGCCGTCGGAGGCGCTGCGGCGCGCTTCGGCGGCCATGACGTCGGTCACGCCCTCGGTGATATTCGGATTGACGAGTAAAATTTTCATGGGGCCACGATACGGCGATCGGGCAGAGCGCTCAAACAAGTTCGCCGGTTTCGACCCGGTCGGATCGAGCGGTCGCATGGCAGCGGTTGGACGCGTGTCGGGAAATCGCGAGGCAGGTTACCGTCGCGACCGGTTCCGCGATTTTCCCGAACCCTAAAAGCCGATTTTCCCCAAGGTTTCCTTCAGCTTTGCCGCGAACCCAGCGTCCTTGTGGATGGCATGGGTGTGGACCGGCAAATCCTCCGCCATTTCATTCACGGCATGGCTGGTCAGCAACACGACCGGCGTCTTCGACGTGACGCCGACGCCGCGCAATGCCCTCGCAAGTTCGAGCCCGCTGAGGCCGTCGAATTCGACGGAGGTTACGATCAGGTCTGGTTTCAGGGAAACCGCAAGGCGAAAGGCATCGAACGGGTGATCCGCATAGGCCAGCTCGAGCCCGGCGGCCGACAGGTCCGCCGTCACCAGTTTCCGCTGCACCCCTTTGGACATGACCAGCAGGACCACCTTGTTTGCCGCCTTGGCGGTCTCCACGACGGCGTTAGCACTCTGCGGCAGGGAGTCGAGAATGTTGGACAACCGTTCGCCCGAAATTTCCTCGCCGCCTTCCAAGATTTCCCGAATCCGGTCGACATATATCTGGACGTCCAGGAAGTTCTCTTTGGAAAGCCGTCGCGTGGTTTCGATGTAATCCTAGAGGCGATGCGCGATGAGGCTGGCCGACTGCAATCCATAGGTCCCGGCCGAGCCCTTCAGGCTGTGAATATCGCGTTGGAACTCGATAAAGTCGGCGCCTCGGTCATCGGCTTCGCCGCGGTAAAAGCGGTCGATGATAGCATCGATCTTGTCCAGCTTCTCGGCACTGGTGTCGACAAACTCAAGTTTCAGGCGTTCCAGAGCTTGCTGAATATCGATTTCGGACATGGCAAATTTGATCGTTAAGTGGGCAGAGGGTGCGTACAGCCCATGCTTACAAGGGTATCTCGGTAGGCCGCAAGCCGGAAATTTCGGGAGCCAAGCCGTTACCGCCCTTTCCAGACGGGTTTGCGTTTCTCGTTGAACGCCCGGCGCGCTTCCTTGCTGTCCTCCGACGCGAAAGCGCCCGATGTGGCTTCAAGCGCCCGGCGCGGCACGTCCTTGAAATCCATGTTCTCCATCTCGTAGATCAGGTCGCGGGTGATCCGCAGCGCCAAGGGCGACATTTGGGCGAGCCGAAGCGCGAGACGCCGGGTCTCGGAGTCGAGGTCGGCGCGGGGCACCACCTTGGTTACCAACCCGAGACGCCCGGCCTCCTCGGCGCCGATCGGATCGCCCGTCAGAATGAGTTCCGCCGCCCGCATCCGGCCGAGCAGTTTCTGCAAATGCCAGACGTGCATGCCGGGTGGTGCGGCCAGGTTGGGGACGCCCGGATAGCCGAAGCTGGCGTCGTCCGCGGCCACGATCATGTCGCAGGTGAAGGCCATCGTGCAGGCGCCCTCGCGGGCAAAGCCGTGCACCGAGGCAATGATCGGCTTGGAGAGCCCGCGCACGCGCTCGACCTGTTCGACGTAGAAACGCTCGAGAAAGCGGGCCATCTCGCCGGTCCCGAAACTCTCCAGGTATTTGAGATCGACGCCGGCCGACAAGCCCCGTCCCCGGCCGGCCAGGACAATGACCTTCACGGTTTCGTCTTTGTCGGCGCGTTCCAGTGCGTCGAAATACTCATCCGTCATCGCCTCGTGGATCGCATTGACCGGCGGACGGTCGAGCGTGATCGAGGCGATGCCCTCCGAGACGTCGTAGTGCAGAAAGTCGTAGGTCCCGGTCATTCGGCCGCGGCGGCGGCGGATTCGGCCTCGAAGCGGAATCCCCTGTAGTCCTCCTCGACGATCTCCTCGCAGATTCTCCGGTATCTTCCGACGCCGCCGATATACGGCATGAAGAGGCGGGGTTTCCCCGGAATGTTGGCGCCCATGTACCAGGAATTGGCGCGCGGGAAGAGCGTCTTGTTGGCGACTTCCTGGACGTGATCGACCCAGTCGTCCTCGGCCGAGCGTTCCGGCTCCAGGATCTCACGCCCGTGCTCCCGCATATAGAC
>JAYPOZ010000053.1:0-3310 GCA_038131165.1 Rickettsiales bacterium
CAAACACTCAGGTCGCGCCTCACGTCCGCTTTACCATTCAATAACGGTCAGACATCCCGTCTAAATCCCCGAATGACGGCGGCGGGCCGACGGCCGCGATGACCTACAGACGCCCCTTGCCTGATTTGGATCATCCGCGGCCGACTGATTCCAGTGATCGAAAGAACACAGTTGCCGGATACCTCGACCTTCCGATGATCGCTCTCTCTCTTCCGGAGACTTCGCGGTGCAGTGTGCGGAAAAGGCCGATGCTTTATGGAGACATTTCGTCTACTATGTGATAGACTTACCGCCGTTCTTTGACTTGTGAATCACAGAAAACCGATTCCGGACCGTAACGCCATGCCGGACCCGCGGTAGGCTATTACCGCAAAAGGCGGGCGCAGGGGCTCGAACCACGAATTTTGCTAATGGGCGGCGAGCTGCATTTTTTCGCCTCGCACCCGACCGCCCGGCACCCGACCGCCCGGCACCGAGCGGCTATTTCCGCTCGACCAATTGGTACATCACGCCGTGGCCGTCTTTCGGGTGCACGAAAACCATTTTTCCGGCTTCGATCAGACGGGCGCCGTTGGCCTTCATCTCCGCCGCCGCCGTCTGCAGGTCGTCGACGCCGAGGGCGACCAGATGCAGTCCCTCGCCGTGTTTGGCCAGCGCGTTGCCGATCGCGCCCTCGCCCATCGGCTCGCAGATTTCGATGAAGCGGCCGTCGTTGCCTAGCGGCAGGATCGCCCGCTTCATGCCGAGCTCGGGAATCTCCTTGGGGTCCTCCCGGCGCTTCATGCCCATCTTGCCTTCGTAATCGGCAAGCCCCTGCTCCAGGTCCTTCACGCGCACCACGATGTGGTCGATCCATTTGTACATCTGCCGGCTCCCTCGGTTGAATTTTCGGTTGCTCTTCCTTTAGCAAGATCGCCCGAACCCGCCGTCCGGAAAGCTTTTGCGAAAAATTCCCCGCCGGTGTGACGGCGCTCACAGACGCGCCCGGCGGCCCGTCTATGATTTTCCCGGCGGATCACCGGGCGAGCGAACAGGAAGCGACATGGCGAAATACAGGGACCATCTGCCGCAATGCGACGGCGATTTTTTCCTCACCGACGGCGGCCTCGAGACGACGCTCGTCTATCACGACGGCATCGAGCTGCCGCATTTCGCGGCTTTCGACCTGCTGGCCAGCAAACCGGGCCGGCAGCGGCTTCGGGATTACTTCGACCCCTATGTCGACCTCGCGCGGGAGGCGGGCGCCGGCTTCATCCTCGAATCGCCGACCTGGCGCGCGAACGCGGATTGGGGCAAGCGGCTCGGCTATTCCGCGGCCAGCTTGGCGGCCAGGAACCGCGAGGCCATCGATCTGATGCACGAGGTCCGCGAAGCCCACGAGGGCGACGGCCTGCCGATCGTGATCAGCGGCTGTATCGGGCCGCGCGGCGACGGCTATATCCCGGGCGAGGAGATGTCTCCGATGGCGGCCGCGACCTATCACGCCCCGCAGATCGAAGCCTTCGCCGAAGCGGGCGCGGACATGGTCACCGGGCTCACCGCGACCAACATGAACGAAGCCATCGGCATCGTCGACGCGGCGCAGGCGGCGGGCATGCCGGTGGCGATCTCCTTCACGGTGGAGACCGACGGCAGGCTGCCGACCGGGCAATCCCTGTGGGACGCCATCGCGGCCATCGACATCGCGACAAACGAAGCCGCTGCCTACTTCATGATCAACTGCGCCCACCCGACCCATTTCAGGGAGACGCTCCGCAGAGGCGGCACCTCGCTCCGCCGTCTGCGCGGTCTGCGCGCCAACGCCTCCTGCATGAGTCACGAGGAGCTCGATGATGCCGAGGAACTCGACACCGGCAATCCGGAGGAACTCGGCCGCCAGCACGCGGAGCTCCTCAGCCTGTTTCCGAGCATCACTATTCTGGGCGGTTGCTGCGGCACCGACCTCCGGCACATCGAGCATATTTCGAGAGCCGGCCAGCGCCTCCTCAAGAAGGCCGCCTAGGTCCCCTGCCTCCAATGCCGAGTGCTAGAGCCACACTCGGCGCCGGTAGCCGCGCAAATCCATCTCGAAATCGAGGCCGATGATCGGCGGACGCGAGAGGTGCCAGCGGACTCCGTGGACCGCGTCCGCGCCCATGCGGGGCAGCAATTCGGCGCGCAGCCAGTCGCCGTTCTCCGCCGCGGTGTAGACGTTGACGTCGGTGACGTTCTCCCACGCCATGCCGAGGCCGGAGAGGCGGGCCTGCATAATCTCCATGACCCTACCCGCCTTCCGGCGCATGCCGGCCACGGACATGTCGCCTTCGGCGACGATGCCGTCGTCCAGCGTCTCGCCGCCGCCGGCGCCGCAGAAGGTCGGCGGTGCGTCGGCGTTCTCCACGGTGAAGCTGAAGCCGTACATCAGGGTCTCGCTCGGCGCGCCCATCACCGGCGAGACGTTCGTGCGGCCGACCGGGTTGACGCCGTCGAGGATGATATCCCAGGCTTCGAGAATTTCGCGGTAGCCGATGTTGAACTCGTGGAAGCCATCCGGCGTCATGGGCTCGGGACAGCGCAGCTCGACACCGCAGAGAGCCTGTCTCGGGCGCCCTTCCCCGTCCAGCAGCTGCGTCATGGCATCAAAGCCGGCGCGCCAGGGCACGGGCCGGCGGAAGACCGCGTGGACCACCTCGAAGCCCGGCATCGCCGCCGCACCGGACGAGAATGGAAACCCCGCCGGCAAATAGATGTAGCCGCCGCGCGCGTTCTCTGCTGCTTTCATGTCGTATCCCCCCGGCCCTTGGCCGATCAGCGTTTACCAAGCCCACCCGATAGCGGAAGTGGTCAATACCATAAGCAAGGTAGTATCCTTGCCAGCGGAAACGACAGCGAATTGGGCGCGGACGGCGCCGAAAACGATGGGAGTGATCCGAAATGAACATCAAACGCTACGCCCTTACAGCAATTGTCTTATTCGTCTTCACCACCGCATTCGATTTTCTGGTCCACGGAATTCTGCTGCAGGAAACCTATGCGGCGACCAGCGCGCTTTGGCGGCCGGAATCGGAGATGCAGAGTTTCATGCCACTGATGTTCGCGACTCAGTTCGTCTTCGCGGCGGTCTTCGTCTTTATTTTCACGCGCAACTACGAAGGCAAAGGACTCGGCGAGGGCATGCGCTACGGCCTCTATATCGGCATTCTCTTTGCCGTCATCGAAATTCAGAAGTTTTGCTACATGCCGGTGCCGTTCTCGCTGCCGTTGAGCTGGGCCCTCTCCGTGATCGTCTGGGCGGTCCTCGCCGGGATCCTTCTCTCCCTGCTCTATAGAG
>JAYPOZ010000053.1:3410-29212 GCA_038131165.1 Rickettsiales bacterium
CGTCGGCAGCCGCTGCCCTTATGCCCGCGCCGGGGTCGGCGCCGTCCTGACCCAGCACCGCACCGACCCTCGGTTGGGGCCGCGGGGCCTCGACCTCCTGGAGGCCGGCAAATCCGCCGAGGAGACCGTTGCCGAACTGACGGCCGGCGATCCGACCATCGGTTGGCGGCAGCTCGCGGTGATCGACCGGCATGGCGGCACCGCCTTCTTCCACGGCGGCCGGATCAAGTCCATTCACGCGGAAAGCCAGGGCGCGGATTGCTGTGCCATCGGCAATATCATCCGCAACGAACAGGTCCCCGCGGCGATGACGGCCGCCTTCGAAGCCTGTCCGGACGAACCACTGGCCGAAAGGCTCCTGCGCGGGCTCGAGGCAGGCGATGCGGCCGGCGGCGAATTCCGGCAAATCAAGTCGGCCGCCCTGCTGGTCGTGCATCGGGAAAGCTTCGCCTATGTCGATCTTCGGGTGGATCTCGACCGCGCCCCGCTGGCACAGCTCCGCTACCAGTGGGAGTTCGACAAGCCGATGCTGCAGCGCTATGTCGACCGCGTCATCGATCCGGACAGTGTGCCCTACCCCGAGGTCTAGCCCGCGATAAACGTCTCCGCGAAGCCCGACATCGCGTCCTCCGTCGCGGCCAGGGTCGAGCCGGTGAAACGGAACATCAGATGGTTGACGCCAAGCGCCTTCATCGCGGCCATGTCCGCCTTGATGTCGTCCGCGCTTCCGGTGAAGAGGCGGCGTTCGCCCTCGACGTCGACCGCCTCGCCCGGCCCTTTGAACCAGGTCGAATTATAGGCGAGATCGATCGTCGACGGATCGCGTCCGATCTTCTCGGCTTCCGCCTGCAACATCCCAAGCCGCTTCTTGTAGCGCCCCATGGTATCGAGCGGAAACGACGGATTGTAGCCGATCGGATACCAACCGTCGCCGAGCTTCGCCGTCCGACGGAGCGCGGGCGCACTCTCGCCGCCGATCCAAAGCGGCAGTCGTGGTTGCCGGGGATGCGGCAACGCTACAATATTGGAGAAGCTGGCGTAGCTGCCTTTGTATTCGGGTTTTTCGCTGGTCCAAATCTCTCTGAAGATTTCGAGATACTCGTCGGTCGACCTGCCGCGCTCCTTGAAAGGCGGCGCGCCGACGGCGATGAATTCCTCCTCCATCCAGCCGGCCCCGCAGCCGATGGTAACCCGGCCATTCGACAGCACGTCGATGGTCGCGATCATTTTCGCGGTTACCACCGGCTGACGGTAAGGCACTACCATGACAGAGGTGAGCAGCCGCACCTTGGAGGTCGCCGAGGCCAGGAATGCGAGGAACGCCAGGATATCCATCGCCTCGCCGAAGCGCCCGCCCGCCCAGTCGCCTTCCTCCGAGTACGGGTATTTCGAAGCGATATCTCCGGGGATGACGATATGGTCGTTCACATAGGCCGTGCCGAACCCTAGCGCCTCGCCCTTCTGGGCAATCGCGGTAATATTCTCCGGCGCGGCCAAGGGCCCGCGGGTCGGGATATCGAAGCCGAAATTCATGCTCTTTCCTTTCGAATGGAACCGGTCATGGAACAATCTAGGCCGTCGTGCACCTCGCTACAAAGGGCCATCACGCCCGGCGGCATGGCCCAAGCACTCTCGACATCGGTTTCTTCGCTGGAAACAGGCGGCCCAGCAGTTCAAGCGGCAGTTGCGGGTTGGTTTGCCCGCGCACCGATGCATAATCCTCCCAAAAGCCGATTGCGACGATGACATGGCGCCACACCAAGAGGGCAAGAACCGAAATGCGTACGACCGCCGACATCCTGATCGAAAACGCCAAAATCGCGACACTCGATCCAAGCGAGAAGATTACGGAGACGATCGCCGTCTCGGGCGACCGCGTTCTATCGGTCGGCAGTGCCGAAGAAACGCTGCCGACGGTAACGGCGGACACGCGAAGGATCGATGCTGCGGGCCGGCTCGTGGTTCCCGGATTGATCGACGCGCATGCGCATATGGACCGCGAGGGATTGAAGGAGATCCCGCCGACGCTTTCCGGCTGCGGGTCGATCGACGACATCCTGCAACGTATTGAAGCCATCGCGGCCGAGACACCGAAAGGCGATTGGATCGTCACAATGCCGATTGGCGAGCCCCCGTTCTATCACGACGTTCCGAACAATCTGGCCGAGAAGCGCTTTCCCAATCGCCACGATATCGACCGTGTTGCCCCGGATCATCCTGTCTATATCCGGGCGATTTGGGGGCATTGGCGCAATACGCTGCCCCTGGTTTCCATCGCCAATACGAAGGCCCTGGAGCTGGCCAATATTGATCGCAATACCATGCCCCCCGCACCGTCGATCCAGATCGAGCGTGATCTCGATACCGGCGATCCGTCCGGCGTACTCTACGAATTCACCTACAAGCCTCTGGTCGAGAAGACCCTAATGGCCTGCATCCCGCAGTTCAGCCTCGACGACAGGACGGGCGGGCTCGAACGCTCCATGGAGGTTTATAACGGGTTCGGGACCACCAGCGTCTTCGAAGGGCACGGGATCGCGGGCGAGGTTCTCGCCGCCTACGAAGCGGTGCGTGCCAAGGGCCTGCCCTCGGTCCGCGCGAATCTCATGTTCAGTCCGGCATGGCCCAACATCAACCCTGGCGACGTGCGTGACTTGCTTCTCGATTGGGGCCGTTGGCTCGGAGGCCGCGGCATGGGCGACGAATATCTGCGCATGGCCGGTTTCTACGCGGAATCGGACTATTCCGAATAGAACCGCCTGCGGGCGCAGCGCGGACCTTATACCGGATGGGCCGGGTTCAACTTCGACGCCGCTCTGCCGGAAGACGTGATGCTGGAACTCATGGTCGAGGCCGCGCGCAACGGAATCCGCGTCGGCTCCTTCACCCCCAATATCATCGATCTCTATGAAGAGGTGAACCGCCGCGCACCGATGACCGATCAACGCTGGCTGGTCGAGCACATCGGTCTCTATTCCCATGATGAGATCGCCCGTATCAAGGATCTCGGCCTGGTCCTGCAAGCCTACAGCAACCGCTGGATCTTTCACGATGGCGAACGCCTCCGGCGCGAGCACGGTCCGGAAAATGTCGATCGGATTTTGCCGATGCGCGATATCATCGATGCCGGCATCCATGTCGCGCTCGCAACCGACAACGTCCCGCCCAGCCTATTCCATCCGATCTGGCATGTGGTTGCCCGCAGAACGGAAGAGACCGGAGAGCGGCTCGGCGAAGCACAGGCACTGTCACGGATGGAGGCCTTGGCCTGCGCGTCGCGGGAAGGAGCGTGGCTGAGCTTCGAAGAGAACGAGAAAGGCACCTTGGAGCCCGGCAAGTTCGCCGACCTCGCCATTTTGTCCGAGGACCTGCTCACCGTTGCGGAGGAGAAGATTCCGGACATCACGTCTGTTCTGACGATGACCGGCGGACGTGTGGTCCACGACAGCCGCTAGAATTACTCGAAAAGCACCCGTGCGGCGGCCGGTGCCATGCCTGCGTTTGAATGACCGACACCCGGCACGCTTTCCACGCGCCATGCGAAAGGCGCCGACATCTTGGCCGCCATCGAATATGAGTCCGCATAGAACCTACGGCCTCGCGCGAAGCGATGCGGTCCCTGCCTGTCCGCTTCTGTAGTGCGGCGGAGATTGCCCGTGGTTTTAACATCGTCCTCTCCGAGGAGAAGAATCAAATGCTTGGAAAAAGCCGCCCGCAGGTTTTCTTTGGTGGCGGGACTGGCGCGCAATCCATAGGGGAAATCGATGGTGAAATCAGGCATCGTGTACCAGCCGGCATTGGCGGCAACCGCGCGCTCCACCCTGTCCCCACCGGTAAACATCATGTAGCGGTGGACGAACTGCCCGCCGCCCGAATGCCCATAAAGCAGGAATGTTTTGCAAGCGGCGCCGGTCCTCCGGCGGGCGTCCTCGAACAGCCTGCCGAGGATCGCAAAGGTCCACGCCGACTGGGCCTTTGCCTCGCCGGACGGCGCGTTGAACATGCCGCCCTGCTGGTAGTCCGCACTACGGCGAAACTGCTCTTTATCGAATTCCGGAACCAGCAACAGGGTCCGATGTTCTTCCGCCGCAGCAATCCAAGCGTCGCGATATGTTTCTCCGTTGCGCCCGGCACCATGCATCACCACAAGAATTCTGTCGCCGTTGGGCTTCCAATGGGCGGGCCGGTGATAATACACACCGACTTGCCGCGCTTCCTTGCCAATACCGTCGCCATAAACAAACCGGCCGGTACCGGGCTCAATTCTCTCGTCGGCTGTGCTCGTTCCGGGCAACACCAGCCCGATTGCCAGCACTAGCACTTCTAAAAATTGGCGCATCGCAGTTGCTTTCGAATCGGTACCGCCGGCCGCCCGTGGCGTGTGACGTATCTGAGCGCACGGTTCCTTGGTTGGCGCCCCATTCGATGCAGGTTAAACTCCCGTCTTCCGTGCGAAAACCCAATAACCAAGAATAACAAATGTTGAGTTTCGGCAAATCCTACGACGCTGTGCGAAGCGCCTTCCGCTGGGAAATTCCGGAAAGGTTCAATATCGGAGTCGCCGTTTGTGATCGGATCGCGGCGACGACACCCCACGCTCCGGCACTGATCGATCTCGACGACCGCGGCCGCGCACGCCCGTATAGCTTTCTGGAGCTAAAACGCCTCTCCAATCGGCTGGCGAATGCATTTTTGGCAAATGGCCTTCGGGCCGGTGATCGGGTGGGCATTCTGCTGCCGCAATGCCCCGAGACGGCGATTACCCATATCGCTTGCTATAAGGCGGGATTGATCGCCGTGCCGCTGTTTACGCTGTTCGGCGAGGATGCGCTCGAATACCGCCTAAAGACCAGTGGCTCCCGCGCCCTTGTAACCGACCGCGCGAACCTGCCAAAAGCGATCGCTATTCGCGCTGCGCTGCCGGACCTCTCGTTGATGCTTTCGACTGATGGGCCGGAGACCGGCACGATCGATCTCCATGCCCAGCTCGCAAACGCATCGGACGCCTTCACGCCCATCGACAGCCACTGCGATGATCCCGCGTTGTTGATCTTCACCTCGGGGACGACCGGCCCCCCTAAGGGGGCACTCCACGCACATCGCACGCTGCTCGGACACCTGCCCGGAGTGCAGTTTCCGCAGGAGTTTTTCCCGAAACCGGGAGATCGCTTCTGGACACCCGCGGATTGGGCCTGGGCCGGCGGATTACTGGACGTCCTGCTGCCATCGCTCTATTTCGGCGTCTCGGTCTTGATCTACCGGGGACGCAAGTTCGACCCTGAAGAGTCATTCCGCCTGATGGCGGACCACGAGGTCCGCAACGCCTTCCTGCCGCCAACCGCGCTGAAACTGATGCGCCAGGTGGAGCGGCCCCGCGCACGTTGGAACTTCGCGCTGCGGTCGATCTTTACCGTCGGCGAAGCCATGGGTGCGGAGCTATTGGATTGGGGTCGGGACTCTTTCGGATTCACCATAAACGAGGGCTACGGTCAGACCGAATGCAATCTCGTCGTCGGCAATTGCGCCTCCATCCTTGCCGTTCGCCCGGGCTCGATGGGAAAGCCGGTGCCGGGACACGACGTCGCCATCATCGATGCGAACGGAAGCATTCTGCCACCCGGGGAAACCGGCCACATCGCGGTCAAGGCGCCGGATCCGGTGATGTTTCTTGAATATTGGCATAACCCCGAAGCGACCGCGGAGAAGTTTCTGGGTGATTGGTTGCTGACCGGCGATCTCGGTCACACGGACGAGGACGGCTATATCTGGTTTGTAGGGCGCGACGACGACGTCATCACCAGTGCCGGCTACCGTATCGGCCCCGGAGAGATCGAAGACTGCTTGATGAGCCATCCCGCCGTCCTGCTTGCGGCGGCAATCGGCAAAGCGGACGACATGCGGACGGAAATTGTAAAAGCCTTTATCGTCTTGGCGGATGAGATCGAACCCGACGTCGCGCTGACCGAAGACATCCGCCATCACGTCCGAACCCGTCTCGCCGCACATGAGTATCCGCGCGAGATCGAATTCGTCGCGGATCTGCCGATGACGACAACCGGCAAGATCATGCGCCGCGAACTGCGTGTGCGTGAGGCAAACCGAATCAAAGAGGCCACACCATGAGCAAGGAAGTCGACTACTATTACAGCCACGTCTCGCCCTGGAGTTACCTCGGCGCCGCACGGTTCTATGAAATCGCCGCAAATGCCGGGGCTGCGATCAATTTCAAGCCGATCAACCTCGGTGTGATTTTCCCGCAATCCGGCGGTCTGCCGCTTGGCAAGCGGCCGCCACAGCGCCGCGCCTACCGCATGATGGAATTGAAACGCTGGCAGGCGCACCTCGGAGTGGAGTTGAATTTCGAACCGAAACATTTCCCAACAAATGATAAACCGGCGGCCCTGATCGCCATCGCCGCGCAGCAGGCCGGATATGACATCGCCCCGCTTTCCCTCGCGATCATGCGCAAATGCTGGGCCGAGGAAAAGGACGTCGCGGAGGACGCCACCTTGGTCGAGGCGGCCGATCAATGCGGCCTAGACGGCAACGCTCTACTGGCGGCCAGCAAGGACAAGCCACCACAGGCAGCTTACGATGCGTTTACGCAGGAGGCATCGAGCCGGCAAGTCTTCGGCGCCCCGACCTATATCTACAAGGACGAGCTGTTTTGGGGCCAGGACCGGCTCGATTTTCTCGAGCGGGCCTTAGCCGGAAGCTGACTCCCCAAGCGACGGTCCCGTCGGTGGCCTGCTCAGGCCTCCTGAATATCCGTGATCACATAGCCCCGCATCGGCGGATACCGAACTTCGACTTTCTGACGCGCGGCATTCTCCGTATAGGCGAGGACCTCGATCCAGTGGATATCCGCCCAATCGTCTTTCAGAAACGGATGCCGATCGCCTTCTTTCATGGCGTCCCGGACCTGTTGATTGAAGACGGCGACCTCGTACCTGTTTGCCCGTTGGTTCATTCGACAATTCCCCTAATCGAATAAAATTCGGCCTACAGATTAACATAAACCACGGCGCAAGGTGTGTCGGCGATCACACCTTGCCCAGGCGCTCCGCCAACAAATCGAAAAAAGCATCCGCATCGATCTCGGTTATGACCCGGCAATTCGGCGACGCCTCGGTCCTACCCCACCAATCGACGACCGTCCGGCCCAATCCCGGCCCGTCGGCGACCTCGACCTCTACATGGCACGCCTTTCCGTCGAACAGTTCGGGCCGCAACAAATAGGCGATCACGCAAGGGTCGTGCAAGGGAGCGCCGGGCGCGCCGTAACGTTCAATGTCGCAGCGGTCATAGTAAGTCAGCATCTGCCCGACAGCGGTCGCGGCAGGCGTCCCAACCGCTTCGATTAGGGCGCGCCGTGCCGGCGTCGCGACGGCCTTATGGGTGACGTCGAGCCCCAGCATGGTAAGCGCAATACCCGATTCCAAAACGACCTTCGCGGCATGCGGGTCGACATAGACATTAAACTCCGCCGACGGCGTGACATTGCCGGGGCCAAGAGCAACCCCGCCCATGAATACGATTTCGCGGATTTTTGGGACAATTTCCGGCGCCATGATCAGCGCCATCGCGATGTTCGTCATCGGACCAATGGGGCAAAGCGTCAACCCCTTGTCAGAAGAGGCCCTCGCCGCCTCGATCAGAAAATCGACGGCATGCCGCGGATCCGGACCGACCGCGGGTTCCGGCAAATCGACGCCGTCTAGCCCGGTCGTACCGTGCACCGCTTCCGCGGTCTCCAACCTGCGCAGCATCGGTCGAGGACAACCCGCAAAGATCGGAATATCCGTGCGCCCCGCCAATGTCCCGATCCGCAACGCATTCCGGGTCGTGTACGGCAACGGCACGTTTCCAGCGACGCACGTGATCCCCGCGATCTCAAGCTCCGCGGGAGATGCACATGCCAGCAAAAGAGCGACCGCGTCGTCCTGCCCCGGGTCGCAATCGATAATGATTTTCCGCGACTGCATCTCGCTCCGTTCGTCAAGTTCCGCCTCTGCTTTTGGGCGACTCCAGTAGCAGGAAGCGGGATATCTGGATAGGCCGAATCGACGTCCCCCTCCTGTTCATGAATTCGAGAGGAAAGGCATAATTCCGTTACGAAATTAGCGCATATAAAACAGCCTGCTATCCTCGAGCGCGCATTTTTCCCCTTTTGTTCAGCAGCTTATTAGTTCCTTTAAATATTCCTCGATGCCGGACTTTTGCCAGATTAACCACGCTTGGAACCATCGCGTCGCCGTCTTGGAAAATTTCTTGCGTCGGACAACGAAACAGCTGCGGAAAATCCGAGCGGAAGGAAGCGCCATGCACATCGAAGACTATAAGCGCGTCGGTGACTACGAGCGAATCGTACGGGCATATGACCCGGAAAGCGGCCTGAAGGCCCTGATCGCCCTTCACAATACCCGGCGAGGCCCTGCCCTCGGTGGTTGCCGGATGTGGCCCTACAAATCCGAAGCAGATGCGCTCCGCGATGCCAAGCGCCTTGCGCGCGGAATGACCTATAAGAACGCCCTGGCGGACCTGCCGTTCGGAGGTGGAAAATCGGTTATCATCGGCAATCCCAATACGGAGAAATCCGAGAAGCGTCTGCTGGCCATGGGAAGGTTCGTCCAATCCTTGAACGGGGCCTATACGATAGCCGAAGACGTCGGGACGACGCCCGACGATATGAGCGTCATCCGCCAAGAGACATCTTTCGTGGCCGGGCTGGCAGAAGGCGGCAGCGGCGACCCGTCTCCGGCAACCGCCTGGGGTGTCTATCAGGGCATTCTTGCCGCCGTCCGCGAACGGTTCGGCCATGAAACCTTAACGGGACTCACGGTTGCCATTCAGGGTCTTGGGCATGTCGGCTGGCATTTGGCCCGGCGTCTCAACGAGGCCGGGGCGACCCTTTTGGTCAGCGACATCGACGATAAGAGGGTGGCCGAAGCTCATAGGAATTTCGGCGCGGTTCCGGTTTCTCCCTACCGCATTTACGATGTAAATGCCGATATTCTCGCCCCCTGTGCGCTCGGCGCGGTGATCAACGACGACACGCTTCCCCGTCTCAAGACCAAGATCGTCGCCGGCTCGGCGAACAATCAACTAGCCGAAGATCGACACGGCGCGGAATTGAAGGCGGCCAATATCCTTTACGCGCCCGATTACGCGATCAATGCAGGTGGCGTGATCAATATCTATTACGAATATTGCGCTGCCTACGACCAAAAGGCTGCCTACAAACACATTGCCGGAATTGGCGATACGATGGAGTCGATCTTCAAACGCGCCCGGCGATTAGACATCCCGACGAATGCCGCCGCCGATCATATCGCCGAGGATCGTTTCCGGGCGCTTGAAGCAGCCTAAAACGGGCGGGCGTTGCGCTCAGCGCTGTTCGCCGGGCCGTGACCCGCGAATTGCGGCGGACAATACGATCACAGGGCCGATGCCGACCGCGACAATGGCGAGGGCGGCAAGCGCGCACTCCTCAAGCAGCTCGTCACTCGCAAACTGGTAGACGAAAGTCGCCAGCGTCTCGAAGTTAAATGGCCGCAAAAGAAGCGTCATCGGCAATTCCTTCATACTGTCAACAAAGACCAACAAGGTCGCCGTCAATAAACTCGTCCGCAGCATCGGCAGATGAATTTTCCGCAATACGCCCAAGGGCCGGTGTCCCAGGCTCCGGGCGGCATCGTCCATGCTTCGGGTGATCTTGCCCAAACCCGCCTCGACGGTCCCGAATGAGAGGGCGAGAAAGCGCACGACATAGCCGACCATGACCGCCATCATCGTCCCCGTGATCAGCAGGCCCGTTGAAATACCGAAAGTAGACCGCATGAAACCGTCAACCGTGTTATCGAACCAAGTCAACGGGATGACGGCCCCCACCGCCAATACGGCGCCCGGCACGCCATAGCCCATACTCGCGATCCAGGCCATCAGACGTATTGCCGGACTATCGCGTAGCCGCAGGGCATAGGCCATAAAGACAGCAATCACGACCGCGGCCAAAGCGGCCCCTCCCGACAACATGACGCTATTGGCCCCGTACTCGATCACGTTTTGCTCGAGGGTGACTCCGTAGAATGTCAGCGCATAGCCGGACAGCACGCTCGCCGGGACCAAAAACCCCAGACATATCGGCGCGCCGCACAGGATAATCGCGGCCAGCTTGCGCCAACCCCGCAATTCGTACCCCACCAAGGGTTTGAATTGCGCGCGCGTTTCCTGGAAACCTCTCCCACTGCGCTGCGCGCGTTCAAACCCTATCAGCACCATGACGAATATCAGCAAGATCGACGCGAGTTGCGCGGCGCCTTCGACGCTATTCATTCCGAGCCAAACGTTAAAAATGCCGAGCGTTAACGTTGGAACGGCAAAATACTCGACCGTTCCGAAATCGTTGAGCGTCTCCATCAGCACAAGCGCCAGTCCCACCACCAGCGCCGGCCGTGCCATGGGCAGCGCTACAGACCAAAACGCCCCCCAAGCGGTGCGCCCGAGCGTTCGGCTGACTTCCAGAACCGCGACCGATTGTGCGAGAAAAGCCGCGCGCGCAAGAAGATAGATGTAAGGATACAGTACGAGTGAAAACATAAGCGTCGCGCCGAACAGGCTGCGAATTTCCGGGAAATAATAATCGGCGGCCGACGTCCAATTGAAGACCTCCCGCAATGCTCCCTGCACCGGCCCGGCGTATTCCAGAATATCCGTATACGTATACGCAATGACATAGGCAGGTACGGCAAGCGGCACCAAAAGCGCCCATTCAAACAACCGGTGGCCCGGAAAACGGCACATGGTGACCAACCACGCCGTCGGGAGGCCGATGGCAAGCGTGCCGACCGAAACGCCGGCACCCAGCGCCAAAGTGTTGCCGACATATCCCCAAAAGACCGTGTCGATCAGATGGCCCCAGACCTCGCTCTCCGGCGTCAATGCCAGGCCGATGACCGAGATCAAAGGCATCGCCACGATAAAGGCGACGATTACGGCCCCTACCGTCCAAACATCCGCTCTGATGATCCGAGCGCGCCCTGACTTGGCTCGCGGAGCAGCGGCAATTTCTGCCGGTTCCATGCGGTAGATCCTTCCTATGCCCCAGTTTTGCCAACTATTTGAAGCAGTTGGCGCTGTGTGTCAAAGGCGATCCGAAGACGGCCCGGCAGATTATGCCGCATCCCAGGGATCGTCACCCGCACTTTTGGAACCCAGAATCAAGACCGGCCAACAGCCCGTTCTCCCCAGGTGTCAGTCCACGGCTGCGGCCCGGTCCGGGAGCGTAATACGGCGCCCCTGTAGAACCGCGGCCATTCGGCTTGCCGCTTCCAGCAAGCAGGGCATCCCGTCGGCCTTCACCAGGGACTCGGCTCGAATGCGCGCAGCTCTGTAGTCTCTTCGTTCACAGGCGGCGACGAGCGACGGAAGCCACAATTCGTCCAAGCATACATGGCTGCAACAGGGTGGATGAAGCCGAAGAGGCCGTCTCGCATGTTGACAGATTTCGGTGACCGCCTTTTGGAGGCCGACGAAGAAATCTCCCCCGTCTTCTCGACCGAACGTGCAACACAGCTCGCGCCACACGAGGGTCCAATGAATTTCCTCGCGGGTCCGCAGTCCGGCTATCCAGCGCCGATAGGACCAAACGAGAAGTCTTTCCATTTCTGTCAATTCGCGCATCATCGGAGGCGCCAAAGGCGACTTCGGTGCATAATAGTCCATCCGGCATGAACAAGGCCTCCTTATTTGCAATTGCGAATTATTCGCAAATCAACTTTCAAAAAGAGCCGCAATTCAACCGCCTGTGGGACAGCGACCGAATTGCGGCTCAAAACTGCGGTGTTACTGCCAGCCTGCCCGGTCGATGAGCTTTTGCGCCGCCGGACTCAGTTCGGCCACCTTCGCGAGATCCAAGGTATCCGCCTTGAAGCGCCCCCAAGAGATCACTTCCTGGCTCCAATCCACTTCGGGGTTTACCGGATACTCGAAATTGGTCGAGGCATACATGTTCTGGGCAAAGGGTGAACTGAGAAACTCGATCAGTTTCACCGCGTTATCCGCCTGCTTCGCATGCTTGGTCACAGCCGCGCCGGAGACGTTTACATGACTGCCGCGATCCGCCTGATTCGGAAAGACCAACCGAATGCTCTCCGCCCAAGCCTTCTGTTCCGGTTTCTTGTCGTTGAACTTCATCTTACCGAAATAGTAATTATTGATAATCGCGACATCGCAGACGCCCTCATAGATGGCTTTTGCCTGCGCCCGGTCGTTTCCTTGCGGTTTACGTGCAAAATTGGCGACAATTTTTCGAACGAGCGCCTCCGCTTTTTCTTCCCCGTGATGCGCGATCAACGACGCGACAAGCGCTCTATTGTAGACATGTCCCCCTTGCCGCACGCAGACTTTGCCTCTCCATTTCGGATCGGCCAGATCCTCGTAGCGCGATATCTCCCCTTCCTTCACCCTTTCCTTCGAGACCGCAAGGAGACGCGACCGCAGAGTGAGGCCGACCCACAGGCCGTTCGGATCGCGGTAGCTGGCCGGTACGTTCTTCTCAATGACGCTGGACTTTACCGCTTTGAGGAGCCCCGCGTCCGCATGCGCTTTCAGACGCGAAATATCCACGGTCAGGACCGCGTCGGCAGGCGAATTCTTGCCTTCCCGCTTAAGGCGTTCGAGCATGCCCTTTTGCGCAAACACGACATTCACCTTGATTCCGGTCTTCTCCGTGAACTCCTTGAGAAACGGCTCGATCAGGAACGGCTGGCGGTAGGAGTAAAGGTTTACCTCTTCCGCAGCCCATCCCTGCGCCGGCGACATTGCGAGGACTGTGAACGCCGCAGCCGCCATCGTGCGACAGGCGCGGCTTGCTGATTTCAATTGTCTCTTCCTGTAACGATCCATGATTACTCGCTCTTAAATGCAACTGCAAATAATTCGCAAAGGGATGTATCTCGAACGCACGCTATTTGCAACTCATTCGCATTACCATCGGTAGGTCAATTCGTCGCATATCAAATATTCCCTGCCCAGCACAGTGCAACGTCCCGCGCGTAGAAAGATGATTTCCCCGGTTGCGGGCCAATTGCCTCTACCTTGATGCATCCCTAAAGTGCGCTCGAAACCCTTCACTGGAAGCCAAAATGTGCGGCATTGCCGGCCTCATCGATCTTAATCGTCAATTGGATGGTAACGAACTTGCCCTTCAGGGCAAACGCATGGCGGATACGCTTCGGCATCGGGGTCCCGACGCCGGCGGGCAATGGACGGATACGTCGAGCGGCCTTGCCCTTGCCTTCCGCCGGCTGGCCATCATCGATCTGACGCAATCCGGCTTGCAACCCATGATCTCGGCCAGCCAGCGCTATGCCATCGTCTTCAACGGCGAAATCTATAATTTTCGGGAATTGCGAACAGAACTGGAGGGACAAGGGCTCGCCTTTCGCGGGACCTCGGATACCGAAGTCATCTTGGAAGGATTCGGTCATTGGGGAATCGAGGCGACCGTCCGACGGCTCATTGGGATGTTCGCCATCGCACTCTGGGACCGCAACGAGCGACGGCTGTGGCTCATTCGGGATCGGCTTGGCATCAAACCGCTCTATTTCGGCACGGTCGGAGACCGCTTCCTCTTCGGATCGGAATTAAAGGCCCTACGCGCGGCAGACGGTTGGCAGCCAGAAATCGACCGTGACGCCCTCGCCGCCTATATGCGGTTCAACTATATCCCGACGCCGCGCTCGATTTACCGGGGCATCTACAAGTTGCCGCCGGGGACCCTGCTCAGTCTCGTGCCCGGCGAAGACCCCGATGTGCGCCGCTATTGGACGATGGCGGACGTTGTGCAGCAAGAGCGTATCGACATTCCGGAAGACCGCATCGTCGACGCCGCCGAACGCCTGATGCGGGACGCGGTCGGCCGCCGCATGGTCTCCGACGTTCCCTTGGGGGCTCTCCTTTCGGGAGGCGTCGATTCGACGACCGTCGCAGCGCTGATGCAGGCCGAAAGCGATAGGCCGATCCGCACCTTTACGATCGGATTTGAGGATGCCGCATACGACGAGGCGGGCGACGCAAGAGCGGTCGCGTCGCATCTCGGGACGGATCACACGGAACTCTATCTCTCGGCCAACCGGGCGCGCGACCTCATTCCGCAACTTCCGGATTGGTACGACGAGCCGTTCGCGGATTCCTCGGCCCTGCCGACCCGACTGGTTTCTCAATTGGCGCGCAAGGACGTCACCGTAGCGCTCTCGGGAGACGGCGGCGACGAGGTCTTTCTCGGGTATAACCGCTAC
The DNA here is from genome assembly GCA_038131165.1 of Rickettsiales bacterium. Classification (GTDB taxonomy): domain Bacteria; phylum Pseudomonadota; class Alphaproteobacteria; order UBA8366; family UBA8366; genus UBA6544. The sequence goes on from JAYPOZ010000053.1 coordinate 17,711, forward strand.
CTCGCGGCGCAAGATGCCTGGAGCCGCATGTCGGCGATGAGCGGTTGGCGGCGCAAGCTGTTCTCCGCGGCCGCGGAATGCCTGTCGATTGCAAGCTGGGATCGGCTGGCCAAGTTGATTCCGAGCAGCCGGCGACCCCGTATGCTCGGCGATAAAATGCACAAGCTCGCCGCCGTATTCAGGCAGAAGGACCAGGACGGCATTTATCGCCGGCTCGTCAGTCAGTGGGAAGATCCTGGCTCTCTGCTTTTAAGCGGATCCGAACCCGTCGGCGAAGCCTGGCGCACGGCAGAACAGATTCCGGATTTCGCGGAACGCATGGCGTTTCTCGATACGGTGACTTATCTCCCGGACGATATTCTGACCAAGGTCGACCGCGCGAGCATGTCGGTCAGCCTCGAGGTTCGCGTCCCGCTTCTCGACCATCGTCTGATCGAATTCGCCTGGACCCTGCCGAAGAGAATGCGGCTGCGCGGATCGGCAACAAAGTGGCTGCTGCGCGAAGTCTGCTACCGCCATGTTCCCCGCCAGATCGTGGACCGGCCCAAAATGGGCTTTGCCATCCCGCTCAACCAATGGCTCCGCGGACCGCTCTACGAGTGGGCGGAGTCCTTGCTCGATGAAAAACGCCTCGCCGATGACGGCATGTTCGATCCCCAAGCGGTTCGCGGCGTCTGGGAAGAGTTTCTTGACGGCAAGGGAAATCACCAGCACGGCATTTGGGGGCTCCTGCAGGCACAGGCCTGGCTGGAGCGCTGGGCGTGACCCTGTCCGGGCGCAAGATCATCTATCTGGTCAGCGAGGATTGGTATTTCTGCTCGCACCGGCTGCCGCTCGGCATTGCGGCCCGCGAAGCCGGCGCCGAGGTCGTCGTTGCGACACGGGTGAACAAGCACGGGCCGCAGATCGAGGCCGGCGGTCTGCGCCTGGCGCCGATCGACATGCGCAGAAGCGGCACCAATCCGTTCACCGACATCGCGACGATCCGCCAGATCACGGACCTCTACCGCCGCGAGCAGCCGGACCTCGTCCATCATGTTGCCCTCAAACCGATCCTCTATGGCGGATATGCGGCCTGGCGTACCGGAGTGCCGGCCGTGGTGAACGCGGTAGCGGGCATGGGGTTCATATTCATATCCGAGGGGCTCTTCGCCCGGACGATCCGCCCCTTCGTCGCGCGGGCACAGCGGTCGCTGATGAACCGGGCGAACACGCGAACCATCCTGCAGAACCCGGACGACGTGGCGCTCTACCGCGAGAGCATCGGCGTCGAGGGCGAACGCCTCACCGTCATTCCAGGTGCCGGAGTCGACATCGAGAAATTCGCCTATGTGCCGGAACCTTTCGGCGCGCCGATTGCCGTCTGTGTCAGCCGGATGCTGCGCGACAAGGGAATCTACGAACTGGTTGCCGCGACGCGGCTCCTGCACGAGAAGGGCATCGAACTCCGCGTTCGCCTGATCGGGCCGACGGACGAGAACCCCGCGTCCATCCCGCGCGCGACACTCGCCGAATGGAACCGGGAGGGAATTGTCGAGGTCGTCGGAGCATCCGACGACATTGCCGGAGAATATGCCCGCGCGCACATAGCGGTTCTTCCCTCCTATCGCGAGGGTCTGCCGAAATCGCTTCTGGAGGCGGCGGCTTGCGGCCGCCCCATCGTTGCGACGGACGTGCCGGGCTGCCGAGAGGTATGCATCGAGGGAGAAACCGGCCTGCGCGTACCCGCCCGCACGGTCGAACCGTTGGCGGCGGCGCTCGAGCGCCTCGCCGTCGATCCGAACCTCCGCCGCCGCTTCGGCGAGAACGCGCGTCGCCGGGCCGAGACGGTCTTTGCCGAAGGTATCATCAACGGGCAGACGCTGGCGCTTTATGAGAAAATGCTCGGATAGCTCGGCGCCGTATCCTTCGGCAGTTCCGCATTCCTGCCCTCCCCGCTAAAGCACGTCGCGGTTCACGACCATGTCGGGGTCCAGCTTGCCGTCGAACTGGTCGAGAATGTTCTGGGCGGCCTGCACGCCCATCCGCTCCAGGCACTCCATCGGAGACGCCGCCGCGTGTGGATTGACCAGAATATTGTCGAGCGTGAACAGCGGGTGATCGCCGGGCGTCGGCTCTATGGCGAAGACGTCCACCCCGGCCCCGAATATCTTTTCCGCCTTCAGAGTCTCGTAAAGCGCGTCTTCGTTGATGATCCCGCCGCGGGCACAGTTCACCACGATTGCCGTCGGTTTCAATCGCGCCAATTCGTCCGCACCGATCAGGTTCCTGGTCTCGTCGTTGAGTGGCACGTGGATCGTCAGGTAATCGATATCTCCCAGCACGTCGCGGAAGTTCTCCACCGGCGTCACGCCCGCGTCTCGGATCATTTGCGGGTCCACATAAGGATCGCAGGCGAGCACTTCCATGTCGAACCCCTGGCAGCGCCGGGCAACGATCCTGCCGATCCGCCCGAAACCGATAATAAGTGCTTTCTTATGAAGCAACTCAATCCGGCCGATTTCGTGGCGCGCCTTGAGAAAATCGCCTTCGCGGGTGCGCCGGTCGGTGGGTCGCAGGCGTTTCGCGCAGGCCAGCATGAACATCATCGTCTGTTCCGCGACCGAAGGTGAATTCGCCGTCCCGGTCACGGTCAGCGGGATGTTGCGCGCCGAGAGCGCCGCGACATCGACCCGGTCGTAGCCCACGCCGTGGCGTGAGACGACCTCGAGGCCGTTTGCCGTGGCGACCAATTCCGGCGTGATATAGGCGGAGCGCGCAAGTATGGCATTCGCCGCCGTCACTGCCGAGGCGAGTGCGCTCTTGTCCTCCAGCGGCACTGTCAACAATGCCACATCGGCACGGGCTTCAAGCAGCGCCAGAGCGCTCGGGTGGAGGTAGCCGTCGATGATTATCGTTTTCTTCACTGCGTCGCTCATTGCGCTTTCTCGCCTCTCTCTTTGCGGTTGGGCTTGCTACACCAAAGTCGGTCTCTAGTTGGCTGAGTAAAGGACCAATTTGCGCGGAAGGCACGCACCATGGAACCTCTTTTCCATCTCTCGATCCCGGTCGACGATCTCGCGCGGGCGAAGGACTTCTACCTCAACACGCTCGGCTGCAAGATCGGGCGCGAAACCAGGGGCCGTTTCGACATCAATTTTTTCGGCCATCACGTCGTAGCCCATCTTTCGCCGAAGGACGCCGGTCAGGATGGCGGCACGATTCCTTCCGATGGCGCCACCTCGCCGTTGCGCCATTTCGGCGTGGTCCTCGACCCCGACGCCTGGAAGGACATGGAACGGCGGCTGACCGACGCCGGCGTTGACTGGGTGCTGACGCCACGCGTTTCCTTCGAAGGCAAACCCGCCGAGCAGCGGATCATGCAATGCCGGGACGGAGTCGGAAACGTGGTTGAGTTCAAGGGCCAGCCCCGGGACCGAGTGTTCGCGACCGACGCGCCGGACTGACGGCCGCCCTACCCCTCTCTTGCAAAGCGGAAGGAAAGTCTCCGCTGTTCAATGAAAGTCCCGGCTTCCGGGAAAGATGACCTTTGCCTGCTCGCGCGGATGGCGCGGCGCGGGGATTGCGGCGAAGCGTTTCGGTGGCGGGTGGTTTTCGTCGCGACCGGGATTCGTAACCCCGTCGCCCGGCCCGTAAGTGAGTTGAAAGCCCTCCTCCCCGCCGAGACTGTCGAGAAGATGCGACATGTCCTCGATCTCGTCCGCGATCAAATGGGTGACGATGCCTTCGCGCTGCAGCGTGCCGCGCACCCGCATCAACCGCGCGGCGAGGACGACACGGCGATACCGCTCCAGCACCTTGGGCCAGACGATGATATTGGCGACGCCGGTCTCGTCCTCCAATGTCACGAAGATCACCCCTTTCGCCGTTCCCGGCCGCTGTCGCACGAGCACGAGCCCCGCCACCGCGATCTTCTTCCCGTCCGGCGTCTCGAGCAGACGTCCAGCAGGGAGAGCCTCTCGCAGGCGGTGACGCAGCAGTCGCAGGGGGTGCGCCCTGAGCGTGAGGCGCAGATTCGCGTAATCCTCTACCACTTCCTCGCCAGCGGTCATCCGAGGCAATGGTACGTCGACCTCTTCGCCGAGCTCGGCGGCGCCGGCAGCGGCGAACAGCGGCAGCGGCGACATCGTGCGGCGCAGCGGCTTGAACGCCCAAAGCGCCTCCCTGCGCGAAAGATTCATCGACCCGAAGGCATCCGCCTGCGCCAGCTTTTCGAGCGCCGGAGCCGCCACGTTCGCCCGCCGCCAGATCGACAGTGGATCGCGGTAGCCGTTGCCGCGCGCCGCGACCAGCCAATCGGCGTCGTCCTCGCCCACGCCCTTCACCTGGCGGAAGCCGAGACGCAGCGCAAACCCGCCACCCGGCCCGTCGGGTGCCCCGCCCGGCTCCAAGGTGCAATCCCAGTCCGAGTAATTGACGTCGACCGGACGCACCTCGATCCCGTGTTCGCGGGCGTCGCGGACGATCTGTGCCGGGGCGTAGAATCCCATCGGCTGGCTGTTGAGCAACGCCGCGGCGAAAACCGCCGGATAGCGGCACTTCAGCCAGGCAGAGACATAGACAAGAAGCGCGAAGCTCGCGGCGTGGCTTTCGGGAAATCCGTACTCGCCGAATCCCTCGATTTGATGGAAGCAACGTTCGGCGAAATCCCGCTCGTAGCCGTTTGCCGCCATGCCCTCGATGAACTTCTCCCGGAAGGTATGGATCGTTCCGGTCTTGCGAAAGGTCGCCATGGCACGCCGCAGCCGATCGGCCTCCGACGGTTCGAACCCGGCTCCGACGATGGCGATCTTCATCGCCTGCTCCTGGAACAGCGGCACGCCGAGAGTCTTCTCAAGCACCTGACGCAATGCTTCGGAAGGATACGTCACCTTCTCCTCGCCGTTCCGGCGTCGCAGATAAGGGTGCACCATGTCCCCTTGGATCGGACCTGGTCGGACGATCGCCACCTCGATCACTAGATCGTAGAAATCGCGCGGCTTCATGCGCGGCAGAAAAGCCATTTGCGCCCGGCTTTCGACCTGGAACACGCCCAGCGAATCCGCCCGGCAAAGCATGTCGTAAACCGCCTTGTCCTCGGGCGGGACAGTCGCGAGGTCATAGTTCCGACCATGGTGACGGCGCAGCAGATCGAAACCCCGATGGATACAGCTCAGCATGCCGAGGCCCAGCACGTCGATCTTCAGGATGCCCAGCGCATCGAGGTCGTCCTTGTCCCATTCGATCACGGTGCGGTCTTCCATCGCCGCGTTCTCGACCGGCACCACCTCGTCGAGCCGCCCCTTGGTGATGACGAAGCCACCGACATGCTGGGAAAGGTGGCGCGGAAACCCGATCAGCTCCTTGGCGAGCATCATCGTCAAACGCAAGCGACGGTCGGAGATATCAAAACCGAGTTCGGTCACCCGCTCCTCCGTCACCCCGTCGCCGTGCCGTCCCCAGGTCTGCGACGCCAGCGCCGCCACCGTGTCCTCCGACAGGCCGAGCACCTTGCCGACCTCTCTCACCGCACGGCGCGTGCGGTAATGGATCACCGTCGCGGTCATGCCGGCGCGCTCGCGGCCGTATTTCCCGTAGATGTATTGGATGACCTCCTCACGGCGGTCGTGCTCGAAATCAACATCGATGTCCGGTGGCTCGTTGCGCTCGGCCGAGACGAAGCGTTCGAACAAAAGGTCGACCTTAGAAGGGTCGACGGCGGTAATCCCCAGGCAGTAGCAGACGGCTGAATTCGCCGCCGACCCCCGGCCCTGACACAGGATATCCTGCGCGCGGGCGAAACGGACGGCGTCGTGAACAGTGAGAAAATACGGCGCGTAGGACAGTTCGCCGATCAGTTTCAATTCATGCTCGAGCTGCTTGCGGACCGTCGCCGGCACGCCGCCCGGGTAACGTTGCTTGGCCCCCATCCAGGTGAGGCTTTCCAGCGCCTCCTGCGGCGGCGTGCCGTCGGGCGAGATTTCGTCGGGATACTCGTAACGTAACTCGTCGAGACTGAAGCCGCATCGCGAGGCGATCTCCACCGTCCGAGCGACCGCGTCCGGATAATCGCGGAACAGCAGCGCCATCTCCTCGGGCGGCTTGAGACGCCGTTCGGCATTCGCCGCCAGACGGTAGCCGGCGGTGTCGAGAGTGCATTTCTCGCGGATGCAGGCGAGAATATCGGCGAGCGGCCGCCGCGCCGCCGTATGCATGTGAACGTCGTTCCCCGCGACCAGCGGCAGGCCCGTCCGCTTCGACATCTCGGCAAGCCTCGCAAGCCGTGCCGTATCGTCGCCGCGCAGCAGATGATTGGCGACGACATAGCAGTGGTCCGGAAAAGCCGCGTTCAGCTCGGCAAGCTGGCCGGCAAAGCTTTCACTTTCCTTCCCGCATTCCGGCGGCACCGCAAGGAAGACGATCCCCTCTCCCCATTCCAGCACATCGCTGCGGTGAATCGCGCACTCTCCCTTCGGCGCGCGGCGGCGGCCGATGGTGATCAACCGCGCCAGGCGGCCATAGGCGACGCGGTCGCTTGGATAGGCGAGCAGACTGGCGCCGTCGACGAGGTCGAGACGCGCCCCGACGCTGAGCCGGATCCCCGCCTCTTTCGCAGCGATATGGGCGCGCACCACGCCGGCCAGGCTGTTACGGTCGGCAATGCCCACCGAGACATGCCCGAAAGCCGCCGCCTGCAACGCCATCTCCTCCGGATGGGAAGCGCCCCGCAGGAAGCTGAAATTCGTCGTGATCTGGAGTTCGGCATAGGCGGTCATGGCAGCACCACGGCATCACGCGAACAGGCCGTGCACGAACCAGCGGCTCTCCATCGCTCCGCCGACCTCGCGGTAGAGCCAGAGACGCTGCCCCTCGGCATCCTCAATGCGCCAATAGTCGCGCGGAGCACTCATGCGGTCACGGTCCTGCCGCCACCATTCGGGCGAAATCCGTTCGGGCCCGTCGATGCGGCGGAGTTGGTAAAGCCGATGGCGCCAACGAAAGACCGAGGGCGGCGTGCCGTCCTCTTCCTCCGGCGTCATCGGCACCATCGGCTCCGGGTCGCGCAACAGGCGAAGTGGGCGTTTGTTTAATGGAAAACACTCAGCCCATTCACGAATGCGCCCGGGCGGTTTTAAGACCGTTGCGACATCTCGCATTAAGTGGCTGTCTCCGATCAACCGCTGGGCCCGCTCGGGCAAATGACTTTCGGCGGGCTGTAGAGCGTGCAGGCGACCGAAACCAAGGCGGTTGCCGAGCCGGTCGAGCAGTGCCGGCAGAGAGTCCCCGCCGCCCTCCGACTCCCCCTTCAGAGCAACTTGATTCGACACCAGTTTCTCCGTCTCCGGCGCCGCGAGCAGCATTGTCTCGATCCCGAATCCGGGATCGATCGCCGTCAGGCGTTCCCGAAACAGACGAGCCAGATGATGCGGGTCGCGGGTTCCCTGCGCGGTGCCAATCGCTGCCTGCTGGATCGTGCCGTCAACCCGGAAAAGCGTCAGCTCCAGCCGCCGCACGCCCCGCGCGGCACGCGCCAGAGGGCCCAATAAATCCTTGAGCAGGCGTTCCAATCCACGCGCGATGTCCTCGGCGGTGCCGATCGGCTCGGCAAAAGCGAGACGGCTGCGGAACGGCGCGACATGGCGGCGGGGGGAAATCGGCTCCGCCATCCGGCCGAGAGCCTGGTCGAGCCGCCGCGCCGTCTCCTCGCCGAAGCGGGCCGCAAAGGGTGCGCGGGGCAGCGGATAGAGGTCTGCGATCCGGCGCAGGCCGAGCCGGTTGAGCGAGGCGGCGACCTCCGGCTCGAGCCGCAATGCCGACACCGGCAGATCCGCGATTCGTTTGCGCATCTCCTCCTCGGCAACGATCGCGGTCCCCTCTGCGAAACGCGCAAGCGCCCAGGCGACTCCCGGCGTCGGCGCCAGAGCGGCCCGGACGGCGAAGCCGAGCCCCGCGAGTCGTGCCTGCAAATCGTCGAGCAGCGCCGCTTCTCCGCCGAAAAGATGCGCGCAGCCCGCAATATCGAGCCAGATGCCATCCGCTCCGTCGACCGCCGTCCACGGCGTATAGCGCCCGCACCAATCCGCCAGTCGGCCGAGAAGCGCCGCCGTCGCCGCCGGATCATCCGGCTCGACGATCACGTCCGGCAGGAGCGTGCGTGCGTCTGCAAGCGCCATCCCGGCAGCAAGCCCCGAGCGTGCCGCCGCCGCATCGACCTCAGTCAGCCGTCGGCGGCCACGGCTGTCGGCCGTCAGAGCGAAAGGACGGTCAGACGAGACTGAGCCGATCCGCCGCAACCGGTCCGTCCCCAGCCTTGGCAGCCAGAGCGAAATCACCCGTCGCGTCATCGTACCTTACCTTCCATTCGTTGGCCGCAACCGCCATTCCCCGGCAGCGTCGCAAGGCAACGGACCAACCGCCGCCCGAGAGCGGATCGATCCGCCAGCGGCTGGCAACGGCGCTCGGGGCCAGCCGGCCCCCGTCGCCTCCTTCGCGCAGGATGAGTCCCAAGGTGCCGCCCGCCTCCGCCGCCAGCTGCAAACGCCGGCTTTCGATCAAACCCACATCGGCCTCCGGCTCCGCGATCACGAGCGCAAGCGCCGTCGAGCGGAGTCCCTCCTCCATCGTCCAGAGCATTTCTTTCGCCCCCTGGCAGCGGGCCAGAATGAGGCGCGACGGATCGAAGCCCAATGCGACAAGACCCGGGCCGTATGGATCCTCGCGCCGCGCCGCGTCGAGACACCAAAGCACCGGCCCCTGAAGCCGTGCCGCGATAAGAGTGGCAAGAAATGTCGCGGCATTTCCCAGAAATTCGTGAACAGCCCCCTTCGCGAGCCCCTCTTCGGGCAAGGCTCGGTCGATGTCGTCTATGCCAAGCCGAACCGCACCTTCCGTCCCTCGGCCGTTCTTCTCCAGAAGGGCGATCTGTCGGCGTAAATCGACGAGCAGATCGCCTTTGGACGGTCGGGTGCCGGTTTCCTCCGGCACGGAAAGCGCGGCGACGGACATTCGAGGCTCCTACTCTTGCCTGTGCGTGTTTTTATATTGTTCACTTTTTGTTCTACTTCATGCAGAATACCACGTCAAGAGGGAAAGCCATTGCTCAAACGCCCTATTCCGTCGCTAACATTCTAGCTGCAATGAGATAGGAAGGAACAGATTCGGGAAACCATTTAAGCTCCGCAGTCTCCCCGGACAATTCAAACCCGGCCGCGATAACGCCTAAGCGGGATATGAATAGCCCCGAGTTTTCAAATCCTATAAAGGCAGAATCATAATTTCTCCCTCTAAAGAATCATGTTTATTAAACCTGGGGATAAGCACAGTATTGAAATATTTTATACATTCACATCAATAAAATTTTATGAAACCGTATGAATAAAAAATAAAAAAATATAAAAACATGAATATTTACCATTGAGATTTTATAAAACTTTTTCTATGAAATTATAGGATTTTTCATTTAACTTTGACAAAATAGTTATGAAATATTTTTCAATTGCCTCCCATATCCATTCGACTGCTCACCAACAGCATCGAACTTTATGCCATTATTGAGCGCCCAGATCGCAGCTTGGGTCCGATTTCGTACATGTATCTTCTTGAGGATTGACTTCACATGAACCTTGACTGTGCCTTCGGTCAGGCACAGACTATTTGCGATATCCTTATTAGAATTACCGCACACTAAACAAGATAAAATTTCTTCCTCGCGCTCCGAAAGTTTACCGCCAGTAGTCTTCTTAGCGTCTTTGCCATTTGATCCTGCAATTAAGGGATTAGCGATTAATAAATCAGCAAGATCCGTCGGAAATACCTTCTCACCAGTCATCACCAAATTTAATGACTGTCTAAAACCTTCCGGTGACATATTTTTTAGCAAGTATCCGTCGACACCGTTGCATAAGGCTGTAGTCATACACTCCGGACGGAAGGCCTGGGTCAACACTACGACACGCGGCAAAGGGGTAATTGTGCTCACCCCTTTCATAAGCGTTAATAGCGCATCATTATTTCCATCGTCCTCTATCAAAACTACAGATGGCACGTTATCAGCTAATTGCTTTAGGCCTTCGGACAGAGAGGTTGCCTCTCCCGCTATTTTAAAGCAAGAATCCCGCAGCAACTGCTTTAAGCCTTCACGAAATAACTGGCTCGGGTCTATGTGAAAAACAGACACAGTATCCATCGACGTCTCCCTTGGTTAGTCATCTGGTGTTATTTTTTTAATTTCTTCCACACCAGAATTTTAACTTCAGCTATAATAGAAGTATCTTTTCAAAAATTGCTGGATCTAATTCTCTGGGATCAATTGTCAAAATTCGCTTCAGCTCCCGTTGCTCCTCTCGAGCGGGTAGGTGAATTAGAGTCACGGTACGTCGATACGCGTTAAACGATAGGCCTCCCAGAACCACCTCGTCGATTTCTACCTCGTAGGAACCCGATGGGAATATCTCCTCAAAATCATCTAGCTTAAAAGATTTATGGAAGGTGACATTCTTCCTTGTCGTACGTACAGTCATCGGACATCTCCGGGTAGATAAGCAATAAACACGGAGAGCGAGGTACGGGACCAGACGATATAAATATCTTTATTAAGCAGATTTAGCGACATCATCTCCTGAATGGAGATGAGTACAAACTTAAGCAAAAACAGTACATCACTTTTGGGGGAATTAATTGTATAGCTGCGCCAATCTTCCCAAACTCTTGTCGTGATAGCCTTAGCGAGTTGGCAGCGTACAAGTTCGAAAGATTTGAAGCGGTGCTTCTGGTCACAATGAAATTTTAATAACATGACTCACTTGCTCCCGGGTCAGAACGGTTACTTTTCGAAGACACAGAGCAATAACAAAATAACAATAATTAGCGAAAGATTCGGATTGTACCTACACTCGAAAGTCAAATTAAAGGTTCACTGGGTTGACCTGATCCCCGGAATTTAGACCGTTTGAAGTGAGAATTTTCTCGTAATGTTTTGGCTGGCATTGACGAGTGAAGACGATGAAGAAACCGAGATTTTCAGAACAGCAGATTGCCTACATATTGAAGCAGACGGACGACGGTACGAGCGTCGAGGAGCTCTGCCGTAAGGCGGGCGTATCGCAACAGACGTATTACCGATGGCGGAAGAAGTATGCGGGCCTGATGCCATCAGAGGCACGCCGTCTGAAGGTGCTTGAGGAAGAGAATTCGCGCCTGAAACGGATGGTGCGCGAGATTGCAAGCGGTTACCGCCGGATTGGCCTGATGCTGGCGCGGGAGGGGATCGTAATGAACCATAATAAGCTACGCAGGCTCTATCGAGAGGAAGGGCTGTCGGTGCGCCGGCGGCGCGGCCGCAAACGGGCGACGGGGACCAGGCAACCGCTCGCGGTTTCCGACGGCCCCGGGCAACGTTGGAGCCTGGATTTCCTGTCGGACACGTTCGGTCCGGCCCGGCGCTTCCGCATTCTCGGCGTGATTGACGACTGTCTGACGTCAGCGCCTTTGGGACAGATTGAGGCCTCTGCGTAAGGGAGGATT
>JAYPOZ010000054.1:0-28793 GCA_038131165.1 Rickettsiales bacterium
TTAACATGTTTCTCCACTTATGTGAATCTCTCAATAACTGAGAAAATTCCATAGTTCTCCTGCAGATACCTTGCCAAGATTTATGCGATTACATCGATAATTTTACGTCAAACATTCGAGCTCAACATAATACCCAATTTGTAGTTTTGACATTCGAATCCCACCTTTTACTGTGAAACAATTGGATATTCCCGTGGAACGGGAATCTGGAAGGGGAGCGCGTTTCATGAAGACGCAAGAAATTTCATGACAAGCCCATATTTAAACCGTCCGATCCGGCCTTTAGGCGAAGTACTTCAGAACCGCGGCCTGACGCATGAAGATCTGGACGATGCGCACTCCGAATACAAACTTGAAGGTGACAATCGAACAAAAGTGGATCTCCCTCCGTGTCGATTTCCGCGTTTGAAGGTTGTCTCCGTTCTATTTCTGGTTCTTTGTGTCGGTGGAGTCCTAGCGTTCATATTCGTCGCCCTGAATGATTTAGAACGGCAAGAACACCTAGAAGCGGAAGCGGAGCGGTTCAACTCCACCATCGTACCGGCGGCCGGCCATAACGGGCATTAGCCCAAAGCTAACAATATCGTCTGTCTCACGGCGCTCAGAAGGCTTGACGACCAGAGGTCTTTCGACCGAGACTTTTCACCAATAGACTGCTTGGGCGTTTAAGTGCCGGACGAGCAGTTTGCCTGGGGAGTATTTTGATGGCTGATGCAGCGCTAGAACGCACCGGTGACGTTTCGGGCGTTTGGTCCCGTGTTCAAACCATACTCCCGTGGCAGAAGAAAACCGCACCTGAGAAGAAGAACACCGATTCTGACGATGAAGACAAAGACGATTCAGGCCGAAGGCGTTGGAAAATACCAGTAGCCTCCCTCGTCTGCATTGCGATTTTGGTCGCGGGGATGCTTATCCGTATAATTGATCCCCCCTTCGTTGAATCACTCCGCGTCAAGACGTTCGATCTCTATCAGCGGCTTTCTCCTCGCCCGCTCGGCGATTATCCGGTCGGCATTATCGATATCGACGAAAAAAGTCTCGCGAAGATCGGACAATGGCCGTGGCCGCGCACCATGATCGCAAAACTGCTCGATCAGGCCCATAAAATGGGCGCTGCCGTGGTCGGCTTCGACGTTGTCTTCGCAGAGCAGGACCGCATGTCGCCGGCGCTCGTCGCAAACAGCTTGACTGGTTTGGACGAGACGACGCGAAAGTCGCTTGAAAGCTTGCCGAGCAACGAATCCCATATGGCGCAGGTCTTGAAGCGCTCCCGCGTTGTCCTTGGACAAGTCGGCGTGCCGGGTGACATGCCCGAAGGGAAAGTCTCGGCCCAAACCCCGACCCAAGTGAAGGCGCATATCGGCCCGCCGATCGGAAGTTGGTTGCTACGCTATAAGAATTTGCTCGGTAACGTTCCCGAATTGGAAGCAGCCGCCAGTGGCAACGGGCTATTCTCGGTCGGCGAGGAGCATGATGGCGTCATTCGCCGCGTTCCGTTGGTCTACAACATTGGCAAGAAGGTCTATCCAGCCCTTTCTTTAGAGATGCTGCGCGTCGCGTTTGGGGCGCGAACGATTGCGACAAAATCCAACGAAGCCGGCATGGTTTCCGTTGTCCTGCAGGGCCGTCAAAAATTCGAGGTTCCAACGGACAATCATGGACGTATCTGGGTCCATTTCAGTGAACCCGACACCTACGACAATATCGAGAACACCGGTCGGCTGTATATCTCTGCAAGCGATATCATCAACGGCACCCTGCCGCCCGACAGGCTCAAGGGACGATTGCTTATCGTCGGTACTTCCGCGGTGGGCCTAAAGGATATTCGGAACACACCCATCCACGGCCGGTTGCCCGGAGTCGAGGTTCACGCCAACATCCTAGAGAATATATTTGCCGCGCAAAAAGCGTATCAGGCAAAGCTCTCGGAGGCGAAGAAGGCGGTGCTCGATAATCTGCCGCCGGACGTCAAAGAGAAGGCGGGCGATGCGGAAGACGCTTACAAGAAAGCCGCTGCAGTCTATACCCCTCTCGCCCAACAAGTGCAGGCACTGCAGAAACAAAAGCAACCGCTACCCGCGCAACTTGTGACGCAGTTCCGCGCGGCACAAGCAGAGCTGCAGAGGACTCAAAAGGAATATCAAACGCTCGCAGCGCCGATCGGCCAGCAGATGCAGGACGCGGAGAAGGCCCAGATTTCGGAAACGCCTTTCCGGACATTCTTTCTGCGCTATCCCAACATTATGAATTCGGTCGAATTGGCATTAATTCTGGTTGCCGGCATCGCTATGATGGTTCTGATCCCACGCGTTGGTCCGATTTTCACGCTTGCTGGATTGACCGTTGCAGGTGCCGGATTGGTCGGCATTACTTGGTATCTCTATACAAAGCATCAGGTCTTGCTAGACGTCACTTATCCGGGTGCAGTGACGATCGCGATCTATGCCATTCTGACCTTCGCAAACTACGCCCGCGAAGCAGCGGAGAAGCGCCAAGTCCGTGGTGCGTTTGCGCACTACCTCTCCCCGGCCTTGGTCGAACAACTGGCCCAGAACCCGGACCAGTTGAAGCTTGGCGGCGAGACCAAGGAAATGACTCTGTTATTCTGCGATGTGCGCGGGTTTACGACCATCTCGGAGCAGTTCAAATCCAATCCGCAAGGACTGACCGTACTGATCAACCGTTTGCTCACACCGTTGACGCGGGAAATCCTGGAGCGCGAAGGTACCATCGATAAGTATATGGGCGACTGCATCATGGCTTTTTGGAACGCTCCGCTCGATGACCCGGAACATTCCTATAACGCCTGTGCCTCTTCGCTGGCGATGTTCGAGGCCCTGGCAGAACTCAACGCGGAGCGTAAGGCGGAAGCCGAAGAGGCAGGCATTGAGTTCTTGCCGCTTAATGTCGGCATCGGCATCAATACCGGCGATTGTGTGGTTGGTAACATGGGGTCGGAGCAACGCTTCGATTACTCGGTCCTTGGGGATGCCGTCAATCTGGCCGCCCGGCTCGAAGGCCAATCGAAGAATTACGGCGTAAATGTCGTAATCGGCGAAATTACCTACGATCAGGTGGGCGACCGTTTCGCCACCATGGAACTCGACAAGATCGCAGTGAAGGGCAAGACGGAAGGCGTCACAATTTTCGCCCTCCTCGGCCCGCCTGAGATGCGCGAGGACGAGGACTATCAGAACCTCCTCGCGACCCATAACGAAATGCTGGAGGCTTACCGCGGACAAGACTTCAAACACGCACAAACGCTCTGCGATAAGTGCCGCACGATTCCGGGCGCAAATCACGTTCTTTACGACCTCTACGACGAGCGCATCGCGGAGTACAAAGTGAACCCGCCGGGAGCCGATTGGGACGGCGTATTCGTCGCAACGAGCAAGTAGCCGGCAGCCATTCGTAACCGAATCCCACGCTGAGCTTCCCGCCGGTTGACCGACGGGATGAAGCCACTATTTGCCTATCCGCATTAGACAATTCCAACTGAACGGATCGCCAAGTGACCCTCAAACCACCATTGGACGGCATCCGCGTATTCGAGATCGGCAGCAGCGTTGCTGGGCCTTACGGCGCCTGGATATTGGCGCAATTCGGCGCCGACGTGATCAAGGTCGAACGGCCCGGAGCCGGTGACGACGCGCGCCACTGGGGACCTCCCTTCTGGCACGGTGCGGCCGCGTATTTCCAGGCACTCAACCGCGACAAGCGCGCCATCACAGTCGATTTCAAAAATCCCGACGAGGTCGACCGACTCAAACAGTTGATCATCGATACCGGCGACGTCGTGTTGCAGAATTTTCGCCCGGGACTTGTCGGCGAACTCGGCATCGCCGCCTCGGATATACGCGGCCAGAACAACAAGATCATCTACTGCAACATCGGTGCTTTTGGCGATGCCGGACCCTACAAGGAACGCCGCGGCTACGACCCTCTGATGCAGGCCTCCGCGGGCCTGATGAGCGTCACCGGCGAGGGCGGCGACCGACCGCCGGTCCGCGTCGGCACCTCGATCATCGACATGGGAACCGGAATGTGGACCGCCATGGGCATAATGGCCGCCTTGCGCCAACGGGATGCCTCGGGCGAAGGCTGCACAATCGACGCGTCCCTGTATGAGACCGCGCTTGCCTGGATGACTTATCATGCCGCCGCCTACGATGCGTCGGGGGATATCCCGAAGGCGGCCGGATCTGGCATGAACGCAATCGTCCCTTATCAAGCCTACGAATGTTCGGACGGCTATCTCGTGGTTGCGGCTGGCGGGGATTCTCTATTCGTGCGCCTTTCCAAAGTATTGGGCCACCCGGAGTGGCTGGATGATTCCCGTTTCGCGACCAATCCGGATCGCGTGCAACACCGTGAAATCATCAACAGCGCCATCACAGAAGTGATGCAGAAAGAAACGCGCGCGTACTGGCAGACAGCACTGGAAGAAGGCGGTATTCCCAACGCACCGATCCTGCATATGGGCGAGGTCTTGGCACACCCGCAGACCGAAGCACTCGGTATTGTGCAACAGGATCCAGGCAACCCAGGTATGCGACTGGTCGGCCTACCCATGAAGTTCGACGGCGAACGCCCCCCATACCGCAACTCGCCGCCGGCCTTGGGGCAAGACAACGACGATATTTTCGGGACGGAGTAACAATGCGCGACAATTTTGAGACCATCCAGCTTGAGCGAAAAGGCGATCATCTGCTCATCGTCACCCTGAATCGGCCGAAGGCCGGAAATTCCATGAACACGTTGATGGGCGAGGAACTGCGCGACCTGTGGAGCGGCCTCTATTGCGACCAGGAAGACATCCGCTGCGCCATCCTGACCGGATCCGGCGATCGCATCTTTTGTGCGGGCGCCGATTTGAAGGAGCGCAACGGCATGACGGATGCACAGTGGCAGGCCCAGCATGCGCTGTTCGAGCAAATGATCATGGCGGAAATGGACTGCCCGGTGCCGATCATCGCGGCCATCAATGGCGCCGCCTATGCTGGCGGGTTCGAGATGACCCTCGGATGCGACTTCGTCTATGCGGCGAAACACGCCCGCTTCGCGCTCACCGAAGTCACGCTTGGCATCATGCCCGGGGCCTGCGGGACTCAAAACCTCCCTCGCGCCGTTGGCCTGCGGCGAGCGAAGGAAATCATTCTGACCGGTACACCTATCTCCGCCGACGAGGCCTACGAATGGGGCATCGTCAACCGGATTTGCGACGGCGAGACATTGCTCGACGAGGCTTTGGCAACAGCTCAGCGCATCTGCGACAACGCGCCGATTTCCATTCGCCAGGCCAAGAAGTCCATGAACATGTCGCAGAACATCGACTTGAAGAGCGGCTACATGTTCGAACTCGAAGCCTACAACCGTATGGTCACCACTGAAGACCGCGTCGAAGGCATCCTTGCCTACAACGAGAAGCGGAAGGCCAACTTCAAGGGCAAGTGAACAGTCTCTACGTCCCGACTTTTAAGGGCTGTACCAATCCGCGCAGCGCGGCAATCGTGCTAAGCGGCGTCAATGCGCCGGTCCTTGGATTCGCCTTGGACGGCACGTTCTCGATCGTCATCTCGAAGCGAACTGAATCCGCCTCGACCTTGATCGTATGAGTGTTGCGGCTGACACCCGGGTCGGCCCAAATTTGAATCGTTGTGCGGTCCGGCCCGATCCCTGCAAGACTCAATGCAACCGCGACATTGACGTTGGCCGGGAACCCTTTGACCGCGTCCCGCGCGGTGCCGTCGAAGACGAGGAGTGGCGCAGATAGGTTGCTGACGTCGATGTTGTTTTCGACCAAATGCGGTGCGCCCTCTAATCCCCCAGGCGGCTTGCGAGTAACCATTGTTACAGATTCGATGTCCCCTTCGGCTGCGCCGCGCACCGCGTCCAGACCGAGAAGTGCCCCTGTTGGCACGACGATCCGAGCACCTGTTGCCGCCGCGCGCTCCACCAGGTCCATATGGTCCAGCAATTGACCGCAGGAGAGCGGCATGAAAATCCGCCCCTTCCCGACCGCGGTCACCGCGACCTCACGAAATACGGAAGACGGAGCGCATTCGATTACGATGTCCGCCCAGCTCGCCAATTCGTCAAGGGTAACCACAGGAACTGGATTTCTATAGTCGCGCATTCGCGCGGCAGCCGCTGCCTTATCGTTGGCTGAGACGGCGGCCAATCGCAAGCCGTCGATCTCGCCCGCGTCGATCGCGCGCGCAACGGCCATGCCGATTGCGCCGAAACCCCCAATGCCGACGCCAAGTACCCTGCCATCCCCCATAGTCGCCTCCTCGTTCCGCATCGATTGTATTTCAGTGCTGCCGTTCTGATATGATGGATCGCAGGATAGGAGTCCAATATGTTTCGTACTGTCGCTATATTCGCCTTCTCGATATTTTTGCTTGTCGCACCACCCGTTCAGGCTGACGAACCCAAACCCGAAAAAACTCCGGAAGAACTTGTCACCGAGGGGATGAACACATTGATGCAGGCAATGAAGCTATTCATGCACTCGCTGCCACAGTTCGGCGAACCCTACATCAACGAAAACGGCGATATCGTCATCCCCCGCATCCATCCCAAAGACCAGGGTGAGAAACCTGCCAAGAAATCGGACGACGAAAAACGCCGCATCTAAGGAAAGGTCCTTTATGGCGAAAGCCGCATCCAGAGCCTGGCAGCGCATGCTGAGCGGGCGCCGTCTCGATCTATTAGACCCGTCTCCCCTCGATATCGAGATCGACGATATAGCCCATGGCCTGGCACGGGTTGCCCGTTGGAACGGACAAACCAAGGGCGAATGGGCCTATTCGGTTGCCCAGCATTCTTTACTTGTCGAGCGTCTTGCTGCGCGCTTCAAGCCCAACCTGGATAGGAGATGGCGCCTCGCGGCATTGCTGCATGACGCGCCCGAATATGTCATCGGAGATTTGATCTCGCCGTTTAAGGCCGCCGTCGGCGTCGATTATCACACTCTTGAAGAACGATTGGCGATGGCGGTTCATCTCCGGTTCGGCCTCCCGGCGAAGCTTCCACGCGCCATTGGCACGCTGATTAAAAAGGCGGATCGCGCCTCCGCGTTTATCGAAGCGCGCCAACTGGCTGGGTTTGAGGAAGAGGAATCGCTTAGGTATTTCGGCCGCCACGCGGATATCGACCGAATTCGTCTCCGCCCTGCCCCACCCCACGAAGTTCAGGAACGGTTTCTAGAGCGCTTCGCAACGTTATACGAGGCACAAGAGCAGCGCTAAGGGCTGCGTTCCGTTCGAACAGTCCTGTAAGAAACGCACATATACTCCGCCGCCTTAGAACGATACCTCAAATCCGCGGCGCAGCATGTTGAATGCCATCGCAACCAGGATCACCAGTAGCGCCTTGCGGAAAATCTCCTGCGAAATTCGATTTCGCAGCCACGTGCCGAAAAAGAGCGCCGTCATGATCAGCGCCGTGCCAAGAACCGAAAGCGTCAATTCAGGCGTGCCCAACACGCCTTTGTAGACCAGGGTCAGGAAGACCGGGATGATACCGATCAGATAGAGCATTCCGGCGCAACTTACGAATTCTTCCTTTGTCGCCTTCAGTGCCAGCAGATACATGATGACCGGCGGCCCGAAATACGCGGCAAATCCACCGAGAAGGCCAGAGACGAAGCCGACGAAAGCGGTCCAGAATTTCTCCAACCGCTCCGGCGGCGCCGGTATCTTGACGCTTAGAAACTGAGAGCTCGCATAGGCGAGCACGATAATCCCAAGAGCGATCTGTGCGGTCTTCGGATCGATGGTTGTGATAAACTGGGCACCGAGCAATCCGCCCGCAATCATCGTCGGAATGGCCGGCCAGAACCGCGAAAACGTACGCCTGAACCGCCGCCCTTCCAGGGCCTGCCAAAGGTTCGACAATGCGATCGGAAGGGCCAGCACTGACAATGTGGTCGCCGGGTGCATAACACCGCTCAACGCCGGCACCGCGATCAACGGAATTCCCACGCCCAGAATTCCCTTTGACGTTCCCGCAACCAGAAATGCGACAGTGACCAATGCGATGTTTGTCGCGGTCAACTCGAAGGGTACCATTAAAGATGTCCAGTCAACGGTGGGTAAGCAGAGGTAAAGCGGCAGCCACTTGGAAAACGCGAGACCATGGTATACTTAGGATTCGAGCGATTTGCGAAACCTAAATGCCTCAGACACATGGTGCCGGGGCAGAGAGTTAAGAGAGGGTACACCGTGAGCGAAGAGAACTGGCACCGCGTGGCTGCAAAGGCCGACGTCGCCCCTGAAGAACCGATCCGCGTCCAAGTCGGCGAGGAGGATATCGCGATCTACAACATCGACGGTAGCTTCCACGCAACGAGCAATATCTGCACCCATGCCTATGCTTCCATGGTCGACGGCTTCCAGGAAGGCGAGGAGATCGAGTGCCCATTGCATGAAGGGCGCTTCAACATCAAGACCGGCGAGGCATTGTGCGCCCCGGTGACCGATGCGCTTCAGGTGTTCGAAGTGAAGGTCGAAGGCGAAGACATTTTCGTAAAAGTCTGAGGCAAGGAAAGGACGGCAAGATGAGCGAGCCCAAGGGAAAGATCATCGATCAGACCGGTAAACCGCGTCAAAAGGAGTTCGATTTCTGGGAGCCGGTGATCTTCAGCAAGGAAGATATCGACGGCGAAATCGAGCGTCTTGCCGATCTTGACCAACCCGAGAGCGGGTTCCGTTCCGCTATCCTGGCTCACCCCCGCTCGGAGGAACCGGGTCTTGGTCTGGCACCCGGCATTCGTGTGACTTTGGACGTGCTACGGCCGGGAGAACAATCACGCCTCTTCCGGCATAACGCGACCGAAGTCAATTTCGGCATTAAAGGCAGCGGGTACACCGAAATCGCGGGCAAGAAGATCGAGTTCGGCCAGTACCATGTTTGGAATAGCCCATCCTACACGGCCTATCGCCACGTTAACGATACGAATGAAATTCAGGCACGGCTGACGTATTCCAACGTACCGATGCTCGAAAAGCTCAAGGTCTACACAGCGGACGAGAACCCGCCGGTCCTGAAAGCGGTCGAGGAGGACCGAGGCGAGGAAAAGGGCCGCGAAGACCCGCGCCGCCAGAGCCCCTACGGCACCTTCCAGTTGAATGAGGATGGCGCCTGGATGATGCCGTACGAGGTACTGATCAATCCTCAAGCCGTCGAATCGAAGGCGCTTCACTGGCCGTGGGAAGAGGTTAAGCAGCATCTCGATAAGCTCGAAGCACTCGGCAAGGAGTATGTCGGACGGCGGCTTTACATGATGTACAACCCGATGACGGGTCGGACCAACGGCTGCACGCCGAGTTTCTTCGCGACCATTACCATTCGGCCGCCGAAAATCGTCGATCGGCCGCACCGACACACATCGGCGGCGATCAACTATTATTTCCAGGGCGAAGGCCGCTCCACCGTAGAGGGCAAGGTCTACGAATGGAAGGCTGGCGACCTGATGCTGTCGGCGCCCGGTTGGGCGACCCACAACCACGCCTCCTACGACGATTACGTCTACGAGTTGACGGTTCAGGACCAGCCGCTGCATCTCTACATGGAATCGCTGATCTGGCAGGAAGACCTGAAACTGCCGGCAGCCTTGCTCGGCTCCGACGTCGGATTCGGCACCAACCGTACCGCGGCAGGGGCGGCGGAATAACGGAGGAGCTACTGTGGCGCGCGTCCCCAGTCTGACCGCGGAGGATATCCCGGCGGAATACCAGGACGAATTCGAACGCTTCACAGAAGCTTTTGCGCGTAATCCGAACCTGGTGCCGGTTTACTTTCATTGTCCCGAAATGGCGCGATTCATCTTCGGCATGGGCGCGGAATTCCGGGCCAAAGAGGTCCTGCCGCCCCGTCTTGTCGAGATCATCGTCGTCACTGTTTCGAAGGTGAACGACTGTCCCTATTGCACGGCCCACCATTCATCCCGTGCGCTCGATCTCGGCATGGATACGGAGACTTTGGAAAACATCCTGGAGCCGGACCCGCCGGGACTCGACGAGAAGGAAAAATTGGTGCGCGATTATGCTCGTCTCGCGATCGAACGCCCTTGGGGCATTCGGGATAAGATCTACGAAGATATGAAGCGACATTTCAGCGATCGCGAACTGGTGGCCATTACCATGCGCGCCAATCTTGCCAGCCTGTTCAACAAGATCAACATGGCGCTGCAAATCGAGATGGAGGACGGTGTGATGGAAAACCTGCTGAGCCAGGGCCTCAATCCAAGTCATATTCCGGCGCCGGAGGCTGCGAAATAAATTCCGGTATTCTTTGGAAGCAGAAACGAACACATTCAGATTGCGCAGTGGTTGTGCCGCAATTGAGACGCGATTAAGATTTCAAGCAGCAGGCCAATCAAGTTGAGGAGGCACAAGGATGTCGGAACTCCAAAGCGAGAAGCGCCACTACAAGAGAGTTCAGACTCCGCGGCTCGCAGTAATCGCTTCCGCTGCGGAGCATCGAGACGCATTTGTGGAGGATATATCTGTCGGTGGCGTACAATTGCGCAACGCGGATGCCGACAGAGATTTCAGTGAACAATTCCATGTCGGCGATCAGGTCGATATCGAAATCGAAGATATGTCGCCGCTGACAGGCAGTGTCGTCCGGGTCAAAGAACCCATGATGGCGTTGACATTTCCGGCGCACGACGACCGCGAGATCGAAAAACTGATCGCGGAGATCATGGATTGGCCAGGCCCGTTCTCACTGCATGACCCGGAAGCCTATCTGTCGAATTGAAGCACGCTGTCCTTTACGACAGTTTCTTATCTCGTGAATTCCTCTACCCGTAGACCACCCGCTCCGGTTTTCTCGACTAAAGTCCGAATTGATTTTGTCCATTATTATCCAGAATGGAAGCCCAGTGAGTTTATCGGATAGCGGTCAGACGTGGTGTGTTGACGACGTCGTCATCCCGACTGAAGCCTCGCCATGCCGGTAACTCATCATATTGAGATTGCGGAGACCAAGAAGGGACGCATGTGGACACATTCGATTATGTGATCATCGGCGCGGGTGCCGCAGGATGCGTGCTCGCAAACCGGCTCAGCGACGCAGACGCGTCAAGCGTGTGTATCCTCGAGGCGGGTGGGCAAGACAGTCATCCGCTTATTTCCATTCCGGCCGGCTTCGTCAAGACGCTCTACGGCGACCGGTTCGTCTGGCCATTCGCCACCGAGCCCTCGGCAGCGCTCGATGGCCGCAGCGTCGCCATTCCGCAAGGCAAAGTCGTCGGCGGATCGAGTTCGATCAACGGCATGGTCTATAACCGCGGCCAGGCTGCCGACTTCGATACCTGGGCGCAGATGGGCAACCGTGGCTGGGGGTTCGAGGACCTGCTGCCCTATTTCATGCGCTCCGAACGGCGCTTCGGCCCTGGCGACGATCGCTTTCGGGGGCGCAGCGGCGAGCTCCCGATTACCGATATCGATTGGATCAATCCTCTTGCCGAAGCCTTCATTGCCGCTGCCGAGGGAATGGGGATACCGCGCATTCCGGACTACAACGCCGGCGTACAGTTCGGAACTGGATACTTTCAGCGTTACATCCACGACGGTAAGCGGGTCAGCGCCGCGAAGGCTTTCCTGCGCCCGGCACTCCGCCGCCGCTCGACATCGCTACGCACCCGAGCTCAGGTCGTTGAAATCGTCCTGGAAGGGCGGAAAGCCACCAGCGTGCGCTACCGCGACGGTACCGGTCGCGAACATACGGTAGGAGCAAGGCGCGAAATCATTCTCAGTGCCGGCGCGATCAATTCACCCAAGATATTGCAGCTCTCGGGAATTGGTCCGGAGGATCTGCTCAAGCAACTCGGGATACCCCTTCGCATTGCTCTGCCGGGCGTCGGCGAGAACCTGCGCGATCATTATTCGGTGCGTATGACCGCGCGGGCGCGCAACGTGGTGACAATCAACGAAGCCGCACGCTGGCCACGCCTTCCGCTGGAAGTCGCTAAATGGGCTTTGAGCATGCCAAGCGTGTTGGCTTTGTGCCCGACCATAGGCTTTGTCCACGGCAAATCCCATCCCGACCTGGACGATGCCGATCTGCGCATCCTGTTCACACCCGGCAGTTACATGGAAGGCAAGGTCTATGTACTCGACGACCATCCGGGAATGACTTGCGGAGCCGCTCAACCCCGCCCGGAAAGTTCAGGTTATGTGCGTGCGGTCTCGCGCGATCCCGCTGACCACCCTGTCGTACAACCGAACTATCTGGCGGCCGAGGCAGATCGGCGAATCACTCTCGCCGGACTGCGGCTGGTACGGGCCTTGTTCAACAGCGCTGAACTCGCTCCCTATTTCGAGCATGAAACGTTGCCTGGTGCCGAAGTGCACAGCGATGACGAGTTGCTCGATTTTGCGCGCCGGCGCGGCAACACCGGATATCACCTGGTGGGTACCTGCCGCATGGGCCCGGAGACCAGCGGCGGCGCCGTCGTCGATGACGAATTGCGGGTTCACGGTGTGGAAGGTCTGCGGGTCGTCGACGCTTCGATCATGCCCATGCTGCCGTCGGCGAATACATTCGCATCGACGATCGCCATCGCGGAAAAGGGTGCCGATCTTATTCTGGGCCGTCGCGCCGAAGCGCTTGCCCGCACGTGACGCTCGATCAGTCGATCGCGGTCGACCAATTCAGGTCGCCGTGCTTCTCCCAATAAAGAGCCGTCAACCGCTGGGTCACCGGCCCCGGTATGCCGTCGGCTACGGCGTTCCCGTCGATCCTAGTCACCGGCATTATACCGCCCGCAGTCGACGTAATGAAAACCTCGTCCGCGGTCCGGAGAGCTTGGACGCTGACCGTGCCGAGACCCGCTTCAATGTTCAATTCGCCGCAGAGATCGAGGACGGTCTGCCGGGTAATGCCTTCAAGCACGCCAGCGGCGGGGGTTATCGCCCTGCCCGCCTTGACCGCGAAAATGTTAAAGCCCGGCCCTTCCGAAATATCGCCAGCCAAATCGACAAGCACGACATTCTCGGCATTGCGACCGTAAGCATCGTAAAGCCCCGCGATAAAGTCGAGCCAGTGATAGTTCTTTACAGTCGGATCGACTGACTGCGGGGGAATGCGCGGAACATCGCTGACCGCCAGATTCATGCCTTGCGCCCGTTGTTCTTCATTGGCGACCCAGCCGAAAGGAATGGCAAATGCGATAAATCGGTTCTCCGCATCGCGCGGATCGCGGCTGAAAGTAGGCGAGAAGCCACGCGTGCAAATCATCTCGACATAGGCGTCGTCATGGCCGGAACGGCGCACACATTCACGCAGGACTTCAAGGACCCCGCCTCGGTCGAACGGCAACGACATGTGCAAGCGGTCAACCGAATTGAAAAAACGATCCAAATGGAGGTCGAGACGAAAAAAACGGCGCTTCCAGACATGAACCACATCGTAGGTCGCGTCGGAGCGCAGAAAACCCCAATCGAGGATCGATATTTTTGCTTCCGATATCGGCCTGTAGTCGCCATCGATAAAGGCGATGCCGGGCGGGAAGCCAGGCGGCTCCGAAGTCTTCGCCATCAACTCTCCGTCCGTCCGTAGATATCCTCGAACCGTTCGATATCGTCTTCCCCCAAATAATTGCCGGTTTGCACCTCGATCACATGCAGCGGCTCGGTTCCCGGATTCTCAAGTCTATGAATTTCGCCAAGCGGTATGTATATGGATTCATCCGCCCCAAGAACACTTACGTCCTCGCCGCACGTCACGCGCGCCGATCCCTTTACCACCACCCAATGTTCCGCGCGTTTGGTGTGGCGTTGAAGAGACAGGCTGGCCCCGGATTTCACCACCAACCGCTTTACTTTAAAGCGCTCTCCCTGATCGACTTCCTGCGAATATCCCCAAGGCCGATAAATACGTCGGTGTTCTCCGGTTTCTCGGCGGCCTCGCTCCGAAAGCAACGCCACTGCGTCTTTCACTTTTCCGGAGTCCGCCTTCGGGACGACCAAGGTTGCGTCCGCTGTGGCAACGACGATCATCTCTTTGATTCCGGAGACGACGAGCAAACCACCGCCCTCGCTACGAACATAGCTGTCCGTCACATTGTTCAGCTCAACATCGCCAATCGCGACATTACCGCTATCGTCCCGCTCCGCGGTCTCCCAAAGCGCCCCCCAGCCGCCGACGTCGCTCCATCCCATTTCCGCCGGTATTACGGCGGAGCAATTCGTGCGCTCCATCACGGCGTAGTCGATCGAGTTAGCTTCGGCACGAGCGAAAGCCTCGGGGTCGAGGCGGAAAAAATCAAGATCGGACCGCGCAGATTGGATCGCTTCGGTACACGCGGCGACGGTCCCCGGCTGAAGCCGGTCGAGCTCTGCCAGATAATCCGCCGCCTTGAAGACGAACATACCGCTGTTCCAGCTATAGCTTCCATCCGCAAGATAGCCTTGCGCCGTCGCTACATCGGGCTTCTCCACGAATGCGGCAATCTTAAAGCTCCCGACTGCACCGCTCAGAGGGTCGCCTCGACGAATATAGCCATAACCGGTTTCCGGTTGGGTCGGCGTGATACCAAACGTAACGATTTTGCCTAAATTCACTGCGTCGATGGCGAGTTCCACCGCCGCCTCGAAGACTGTCGGGTCGCGGACGAGATGGTCCGAAGGCATCAAAACAAGGATCGCGTCCGGATCTTCGTCGCGCAGCATTATTGAGGCTACCGCAGCGGCCGGCGCGGTATTCCGTCCCTCGGGCTCGAGGACAATGGCCTTTGCGGCCGTCCCAATTTCCCTTAACTGCTCGGCCACGATGAATCGATGCGAGTCATTCGTCACGACCATCGGAAGGTGGAAGAGGTCTTCGGATTCAACCCGGAGAGCCGTTTCCTGCAACAAACTGCGCTCGCCGGTCAGAGGTAATAATTGTTTTGGATATAGCGCCCTCGACAAGGGCCAAAGGCGTGTTCCGGCGCCGCCCGAAAGTATCACGGGATAGATTCTCTGCCTCTTTGCCATTTCCTACACCGCGACTCCGATTTGAATGTGATAAATGTTGATTGATATCAATGTGAAATTCTACAGCTCCCGAGCATACTAAAACATTAAAGAGCAATTGCCGATGGAGATCGACATGCCGTGCAAATCTATTCTTGTCCATGCAGACCGCACCGCGTCGACCGCTTCGCGGCTGCGGTTGTCGGCGGCGCTGGCACGACGGCATGCCTCCCACATCATTGGTCTCGCAGTAAGTCCGATGCTTATGCCACCCATCGGCTTCGTGGAGGTTGTCCCGCAGGATGTCATCGACACGTTCTCCGAACAATCCGACCAGATACTTGAAGAACTGCGACAGGCATTCGAGATGGCTGCACAATCTGCCGGTCTGGAAGGTCAGAGCGAGTGGCGTACGGTTAGCGGTGATCCAGCCAGACAAATTGCCCTGCACGGGCGCTACAGCGATCTGATCGTCGTTGGACAGCCCAATCCCGATACGGAATCCGGATTCGCCACAGAGCTGCCGGATGATGTCGTACTTGAATCCGGCCGACCGGTTCTGGTCGTACCTTATACCTATAGCGGTGACGAGGCCGGCCAGCGTATCATGGTCGCCTGGAACGCAAGCCGAGAGGCCGCCCGTGCCGTCTCAGACGCGATGCCGTTCTTTGCAGCCGCACAGAGCGTTGAGATAATTTCCGCCGACCCTTCGGATTTAGGTGATCTTCCCGGCGCCGATATCGCGCGGCATCTCGCCCGTCACGGCGTAAACGTCGAGGTTTCCCATACGGTAACAGACGGCGTGTCGATCGGAGACGAGATTCTAAATCGCATTTCCGATCACGGTTCGGATATGTTCGTTATGGGGGCGTATGGGCACTCGCGGTTCCGCGAAACCATACTGGGTGGCGCCACGCGACACATTCTGAGACATATGACCGTCCCCACTCTGCTATCACACTAGCCATTTTCTTTCTGCCCGCTAAATCCCGCCACAATTGAAACGGCATGATAACGGTCTTCGGCTCCATCAACATCGATTTGGTTCTTAGCGTCGCGCACCTTCCCGCGCCGGGCGAAACCGTTCTATGCCCGGGCTATGAGGCGGTACCCGGCGGCAAAGGTGCCAACCAGGCCGTGGCGGCAGCTCGCGCCGGCGCCGCAGTACGGATGATCGGCTGCGTCGGAGAAGACGCATTCACCGATCTGGCTTTGCGCGATCTGACGGCGGCGGGGGTCGATTTGTCGGCTGTCCGCCGGACCGCATCTCCGACCGCTTGCGCCGCCGTCATGGTCGACGAAGACGGCGAGAATTCGATTGTCGTGGCAAGCGGCGCCAATCTCGACACCGCGGCCGAGCAAATACCACAAGGCACGCTTGGCCGCGGCGACCTTTTGGTACTGCAGATGGAAGTCCCCTTTGCGGAGAATTGGCGCGCGATAGAACTAGCGAAGTCTGGCGGGGCGCAAATCATGTTGAGCGTCGCGCCCGCGGCTCCTGTACCGTCCGAAATTCTCGATCTCGTCGATTTCTTACTGGTCAACGAAATCGAAGGCCGAACCCTTGCCGGAACGGTTTCGGTTGAAGACCTGGGACGCGGCGAGCTGCCGCGCTTTCTGGCAACGCGCCACGACTGCCATTGTGTGATGACCCTGGGAGCCGATGGTATCATTGCGGCAGCACCAGATGCGGATTACCAGGTTCCGGCATTGCCGCTCAAGACCATTGTCGACACGACCGGCGCCGGTGACGCGTTCGCAGGATGCCTTGCCGCGGCTTTTGCGCGGGAAATAGGGTTTGATGCAGCGTTACGGTATGCGAGCGTCGGTGCGGGCCTTAGTTGCTCTACGCTCGGGGCCCAACCGAGCTTTCCGTCGGCTGGCCAAATTGAAGCGGCATTGCCCGCACTGAAATAGCGGCTGAAAGAAATGCATACGGAATACCCCTATTTTATGGTATAATTGAAAGTCCTCACGACCTTAAATTAGGTATTTGGAGGATAATCCAATGCGAGTAGAGGATATTCTACGCCAAAAGGGTGGTAATGTTGCCACCATTTCCCCGGAGGCCAGCGTCGTTCAAGCCCTCGCGCAGCTCCGGGACCGCGATATCGGCGCGCTCGTTGTTTCGACATCGATGCTACCGGTTGCCGGAATTATCTCAGAACGAGATATCGTTCGGTCCATTGCCGAGAGAGGAGCGGAAGTCCTTTCCGAGACGGTGGAAAGGAACATGACATCGCCTGTGATCCGTTGTGCACCGGATGAATTACTCACAGATGCTATGGGTACGATGACCGCGAGGCGATTCCGTCATATGCCGGTAGTGGATGCCGGCGAACTGGTCGGCATCGTCAGTATCGGAGATCTCGTCAAACACCGTCTGGATGAGCTGGAACACGAGGCTTCAAGCCTGCGGACTTATATCGCCACTGCGTGACGCGGTATCTCTAGAAGGGATCTTCGCCTTCGGGCGGATGAATCTCGAAGACGTTCAAAGTCATGCCGATGAGCGTGTAGTATCCGCACAGGACGACCAGTTCGACGACGCCCGAATGGCCGAATTGTGCGACCGCAGCGTCAAATGTCGCATCGTCAACCCCGTGCTTTTCGTTTAGTGCCGTGGCAAAGCGATAGACCAATTCCGTCTTCTCGTCGTTAAAGCTTGGCTTCTGCCGGGTCCGGACCGCTTCAACGATAGCGGGATCAAGGCCTTCCTTGATGCCGATCGGCGCATGGGCGAAGAACTCGTACTTGGCATTGATATGACGGCCGGTCACCAGGATCGCGAGTTCCCGCAAATCGCCCGGGAGCGCACCCTCGTAACGTAAATGTCCACCGACGGCCTGCACCAAATCACCCACCTCGGGCGACTGTAGCAACGCCTTGAACGGCCCGCGGACACTGCCGCGCGGACCCGCTGTGATCCGGTCGAACATGTTCTTCTGTGCCGCCGTCATTTTTGTCGGGTCAATTTCCGGGAGACGTGCCATTTGCTCTTCCTCCAATTCAATGTTTTACATCAAATGAACAAATTAATTATTTGATATAAAATGATTTTAAATTCCAGACGTGATGCGTCGAACACGGCCAACAACCTTTTCGAGACTTTCGCAGCGCCCTGCCGTCATCTATTTTCCTTCTTGCCTACCCAAGATATATGACTGACGCGGCAAGTTGGCAGTCCGCGCTATAGGATTATCGCATATGACCGACACATTGCGCCGACGTCAGAGTTCTCATTGGGGAGCTTTTTCCGCTTTGGTCGAAGGCGGCCGCATGACGAGCGTTACCCCCTTCGAGGCAGACGAGAATCCATCGCCACTCATCCAATCCATGCCCGATGCGCTCTATGCCGATTGCCGTGTAGAGCGCCCGATGATCCGCAAGAGCTGGCTTGAAAAAGGTCCCGGGAATGGCGGTGAATTGCGCGGTGCTGAACCTTTCGTGGCCGTCAGTTGGGACGAGGCATCAGAACTGGTCGCAGCGGAACTGGACCGCGTCCGCAAGACTTTTGGCAATCAGGCGATTTTCGGAGGTTCTTACGGGTGGTCGAGCGCCGGGCGGTTCCATCATGCGAAGAGCCAATTGCAGCGCTTCCTCGGCTGCATCGGCGGCTTCACCACCAGTGTGAACAGCTACAGCAATGCGGCCGGTCAGGTGATCCTGCCTCATGTCATGGGCGGCGGTGCCTCGGCGGGTTACGGCCCTTATACGTCTTGGGACAGCATCGAGCGGGATACGGAACTGTTCGTGTCATTCGGCGGCCTTGGCCTCAAGAACACGCAGATCGAGCCGGGAGGCATGGGCGAGCATGCCACTCATAAGTGGCTTCCGCGCCTGAAAGCAGCCGGTGTCGAATTCATCAGTGTAACGCCCTGTCGCGACGATACCGCCGATTATCTCAATGCCGAATGGTGGGCGCCGCGGCCCAATTCCGATGTGGCGATCATGCTTGGCCTCGCGCATACGCTCTACACAGAAGACCTGCACGATCAGGCCTTCCTTGACCGCTATTGTGTCGGTTTTGAGACCTTCCGCGCCTATCTGACCGGCGAGACCGATGGATTGCCGAAGACGGCGGAATGGGCTGCAAGCCTCTCCGAAATCGATGCCGATGCGATCCGAGGGCTCGCCCGCAAGATGGCGGCGAAGCGCACGATGATTGGCACTGCCTATGCGTTGCAACGTGGCGACCATGGTGAACAACCCTATTGGATGACCGTGACCCTGGCCGCAATGCTGGGACAAATCGGCCTGTCCGGCGGCGGATACGGTTTCGGTTACGGCAGTATGAACGGGTACGGGAACCCTTCGCTTCAGGTGCCCTCGCCCGCGCTCCCGACCGGCGGAAATCCGATCCGCGACTACATCCCGGTTGCACGCATCGCCGACTTATTGCTCACCCCCGGCGGCACCTATCAATACAATGGCGAGGACCGGATCTATCCGGACATCCGCCTGGTTTATTGGTGTGGCGGCAACCCTTTCCACCATCATCAGGATTTGAACCGCTTGATCGAAGCATGGCGGCGGCCCGAGACCATCATCGTCAACGAGCCCTGGTGGACGTCGACCGCGCGGTTCGCAGATATCGTCCTGCCCGCAACGACGACGATGGAGCGCAACGACATCGGTGCCAGCTCGCGCGACCGATTTTGGCTGGCCATGCAGCAAGTGGTCGAGCCTGTCGGGGAAGCGCGCAACGATTTCGACATATTCTCCGACATTGCGCTGAGGCTCGGCGTAGCAGAGGCTTTCACCGAAGGCCGCGACGAAGATACCTGGCTGCGCCATCTCTACGACGTCGCCCGCCAGCAGGCGTCGCGGCGGCGCATCGAAATGCCGGACTTCGATAGCTTCTGGGAAAAGGGATACGCGGAATCCCCAGCACCTGAGGAGCCTTATGTACTCTTCTCGGACTTCCGCAGCGATCCCGAAAAACATCCCCGCGATACGCCATCGGGCAAGATCGAGATATTCTCTGAGACCATTCATGGCTTCGGATACGAAGATTGTCCCGGCCACGCGACCTGGATGGAGCCATCCGAATGGCTCGGCTCGGAAGCGGCAACCAGGTTCCCGCTGCATATGGTCTCGAACCAGCCCAACACCCGCCTTCACGGTCAACTGGACCCTGGTCGCGTGAGCCGAGACAGCAAGATTTCCGGGCGCGAACCTGTGCGCCTGAACCCGAAGGATGCCGCCGCTCGCGCCATTGCGGATGGCGATATCGTCCGGATCTACAACGACAGAGGCGCAATTCTCGCGGGAGCGGTTCTGACGGAAGCGGTGCGGCCGGGTGTTATCGATATCTCGACCGGTGCCTGGTACGACCCGCTGGAGCCCGGGCGGATCGGCACTCTGGACAGGCACGGCAACCCGAATGTGCTGACACTGGACAAAGGGACATCGAAATTGGCACAGGGTCCGACGGCGCACAGCTCTCTCGTCGAGATCGAAAAGTTCGACGGCGCGCTGCCGGAGATCACCGTGTTCTCGCAACCGCAGACAGCGTAGCGCGGTTTGTCCGCACCGACCGCCGACAGGAGCCACCTTCACGCCGTCCTATGGATGATGGGGGCAATGCTGTTCTTATGCGGCATGGCCATTGCCGGGCGCGAAATGGCATCGGAACTGAATGCGTTCCAAGTCTCGCTGGTCCGCAGCGTTATCTGCATTTCCGTCCTTCTGATCCTGATGCCGTTTCTGGGTTTCCATCGGGTCAAGACACGGAAAATCCGAATGCATCTAGGGCGCAATTTTCTGCATTTCGGCGCTCAAACGGCCTGGCTCTACGGTGTCGCGGTCCTGCCGCTGGCCCAGGTCTTCGCGATCGAGTTCACAGCGCCGATCTGGACGGCCCTTCTCGCCACGCTGATCTTGAAAGAAAAGCTGACCCGGCTTCGCATCTTGGGCGTGGCCTTGGGCTTCGCCGGTATCCTGATTATTCTGCGACCGGGAATCGACGTCGTCAATCTGGCGTCCTTTATTGTCTTGCTTTCGGCATTTGGATTCGCGTCTACCTTTGTTTTCACCCGCCATATGTCGGGTACGGAGTCACCCCTGACCGTGATCTTTTACATGAACCTCATTCAACTGCCGATGGGGCTAATCGCGTCGATCCCCGGCTGGACCTTGCCGTCCATCGAGCTGCTGCCCGCCATGGCGTTAATCGGTGTCTGCGGCCTTGGCTCGCATTTCTGTTTCGCGCACGCCTTTCGCCTCGCCGAGGCGACAATCGTCGCCCCACTCGACTTCTTCCGCCTGCCGCTCATCGCTATCGTGGGATATCTGTTCTATGACGAGGCTTGGGATCTGATGATCCTGTTGGGCGGCGCAGTCATCTTCTCCGGCAATCTCGTCAATCTCTGGGGCGAAAGGGCAAGCTCCAATCGTGCGGCGGAAAAGTAACGATTTTCGCCTTTCCGGTTCGACTTCCGGATCACTAGGCGTAATATCCCTTTCTGATTACGCCGTCCCCCGAGGAGAGCGCCATGCCCGATAGCATTCTGACCAATTCAAAGATCGTTGCCGCCTACAAAGAGAAGACCCAAAAATCCGGCGCTCTCGCCGAAACCGCCCACGGCACCTTCCCGAGCGGTATCACCCATGATTCCCGCCACACCGACCCTTATTGCATCTATGTCGACCACGCCAAGGGATCGCGGAAATGGGATGTGGACGGCAACGAATATGTCGACTTCTTCGGCGGGCATGGCGCATTGATACTGGGACACAACCATCCCGCTGTCGTCGAAGCCACGCACGGGCAGCTCGATAAGGGCACGCACTTCGGTGCCAGCCACCCGTTGGAAGTGGCATGGGGCGGTCTGGTGCAGGACATGGTGCCATGCGCCGAACGCGTGCGGTTCACCTCGTCCGGCACCGAATCCAACCTGATGGCCTTCCGCCTAGCGCGCGCCTTTACGGGCAAATCGAAACTGATCCGCTTCGTCTGCCACTTCCATGGCTGGCAGGATCATGTCGCTTTTGGCGCCAAGGGCGGTATTACCGGCGCACCGGTCCCGGGCGTCCTCGACGGTATCATAGAGAACGTCATCCTGCTGGAGCCCGGCAACGCACAACTCGTGCGCGAAACGCTTGCCTCGCGCGACGACATCGCCGGCGTCATTCTGGAGCCGACCGGTGCCAGTTACGGCAGCATTCCCGTGACCCGCGATTTCGTGGCGGCACTTCGCGAGGCGACGACAGAGCATGGCGTGCTGTTGATGTTCGACGAAGTCGTGACCGGCTTCCGTGTCTCACCGGGCGGCGCGCAGGCTCATTACGGCATTACTCCCGATCTCACGTCACTCGCGAAAATCCTTTCCGGCGGTCTGCCGGGGGGTGCGGTTTGCGGACGCGCCGATATCCTGGAACTCCTCGACTTCGAGGTAGCCGAAGAGAAAGGCTTCACCAAGATTGGCCATCAGGGCACTTACAATGCGAACCCGATGTCGGCGGCGGCCGGGATCGCGGCATTGACGGAAATCCGTAAAGGCGGCATCTGTGAGCAGGCGAGCGAAAACGCCGCAAAGATTCGCCGAAGCGTGAACAAGGTCTTCGCCGAGGAGAACGTTCCCTGGGCCGCCTATGGCGACCATTCCGCCTGGTACGTCTACACCAACCCCGAGGGCCGCGACATCGATCCGATGAGCTTCGACGGCTACGCGGAGAGCTTCGCGCATATGAGCAATTCCGGCGGCCATCCAGCGGCGGCGAAACTCCGGATCGCAATGCTGGTCAACGGTGTCGACATCACCAGTAAGCCGGGCGGCACGGTTATGGCTGCGCATACCGACGACGACATCGCCTTTACCGCCGAGGCGATGCGCCAGTCGGTACGGATGCTGAGGGAAGAAGGCGACCTTTAGGCAAACGCCGTTCGGGCCGCCTTCGGCCCGGGACTTATCCCTCGCGGAGCTGTTTCAAGCGCGGCGCATTGGCCTCGATGACATGCTCCTGATAGGCGGGCCTGGCCGCCAGGCGCTCGTAGTAGGCTTCCACATTGGGATGGGAGGGCCGATTTGGGGTCCAGTTGATCCAGCGGTCGGTGAGCGAGCCCGCAGGGAAATCTGCCATCGTCAGCTTATCGCCGCCGAGATAGTCATTCTCGGCCAAGTGCTTGTCGAGGATGTCATAAAGCGCCGTCGCCTGCTCTACGGCGGCCGAAATCTTGGCCTCGTCGCGATCTTCCTTTGCGACGCGGAAGAACTGATCGAGATAGATGGAATTGAACGGAGCCAGATTGATCGAGCTCCAGTCCATCCATTTGTCTGCCGCGGCGCGGGCCTTTAGATCTT
The DNA here is from genome assembly GCA_038131165.1 of Rickettsiales bacterium. Taxonomy (GTDB): domain Bacteria; phylum Pseudomonadota; class Alphaproteobacteria; order UBA8366; family UBA8366; genus UBA6544. The sequence continues at coordinate 23,279 of JAYPOZ010000054.1, forward strand.
CAGGGTAGAGATCGCCCATGCTGTACTTGGCACAAACATACCGAATCACCGCGCCGGATTCCCAAAGCGTGAATCCGTCTTCCTCCTCCAGAGTCGGCAGTCGGCCGTTAGGGTTCTTCCGCCGGTATTCGGGATCGTCGTTGCCGCCGAAAGGGCCTCCCCAATCGATCCGCTCGTAATCCACGCCAATCTCCGCCAGGCACCAGGTCACCTTAATGACGTTTGAACCATCCTTACGTCCCCATAGTTTAAACATGCGTAACTCTCCCTGTTGTGTCGTGTTAATTAAATTAGCCAAGCGTTGTCCGCCTTGACGGATCTAGGGCCATTTTTACGCCCTCAAATCTTAAGCCTAGATCTCTGCGCTCCCGATATTCGTATTGCTTCTAGATTAGGCTGAGACGGACCCGCCGCAAGCGCAGGAGCAATATGCCAATGATGATCAAATTGACCACATTGGCCCCGACCCCGGCCATAAACGCGATCAGGTAGCCTCCGGTCTGATCGAATAGGAAGCCACCAGCCCAGCCTCCCAGTGCCATGCCGATGCCTCCGAAAAAGATGACAATCGCCGTCCGTCGTCCAATTCCGTCTCCCGATAGGTGTTCCCGCAAGACGACCGGATAGAGCGGCAGAATTCCGCCGTATCCGATGCCGAAGACAATTGAGATCAAATATAGTATCGCCAAATGATCGACCAGAACGAACAGCCCGACCGTTACCGTCTGGATAACCGAAAAGAACAGCAAAGCAGGAAGACTGCCGATACGGTCCGAAACGTACCCCATCAGCGTGAGCCGCGTGACGCCGGAAACAAGCAGCATTACGGCCAGCATTTCCGCCGCGCGCGCCGCTGAGAAGCCAATATCGGTGACATGCGAGACCACATGCGCCAACGGCAAAGCCATGGCCACGCAGCAGCCGATGATGCCGATACAAAGCGTCACCATCCAGACCGACGCCGGCACGCCGCCCAACGCCGCCGCCATCGGCACCGGCTGGCCGGAATCGGACTGGACGGGCTCTGCCTTCTGTCGCAGGTCGGTAATGAACCGACTTTGAGCGAGAAACACGAGACTGAGCGGCAGCATGGTGCAAAGGGTGAACACGCCAAACAGAAAAAAGCTTTCGCGCCAGCCGACCAAGTCGTTGAAATAACGCGCGACCGGCGGCCAGAAAGCGCCCGCAAAGGCCTGACCGGAGCCGACCACGCCTGCCGCAAACCCGCGACGGCTCTCGAATATCGTCACGATGTTCGCCAATAGCGGCGAGAATAGCGTCGCCTGTCCGAGAAATCCGAAGAGCAGACCGTAGCTCAACAGGAACTCCCACTGGGTATCCATGCCGGCGACAATAAAGGCGCCGACGCCCATCATCACCGCGCCCAGCAGGATCGGCGGGCCGATTCCGGACCGGTCGAACCAATACCCCATCATGATGGCACCCACGCCGGCGCATAAGAACTGCAGCGAATACGCGAGCGACGGGATGGAACGCGGCCAGTCGAAATCGGCCGCAATGGGTTTAAGCGCGACCACAAGGAGAAAGATACTACCGCTGCCGATCAGCAGCGCCAGCATCGACGCCCACAGCACGATGTGATGATAATTCGCGGCCAGAAGGCGCGCGAAGGCGCGGATCACCGGTTGGACGGCCCTATACTAGGCCGTGCGGTGGATCAGGTGATAACCGAAGGCCGTCTCGATCACGCCGCTGGTATCGCCGACTTCCAGCTCGAAAACCGCTTCATCGAATTCCGGAACCATGTCGCCGCGCCCGAATTCGCCAAGGTCGCCACCGTCTTGCGCCGATGGGCATTCGGAATACTCGCCCGCCAGATCCGCGAAATCGATACCGTTTACGTGCTCAGCCGCTACCATCTGGATGCGCTCCAACGCCTCGTCCTTGGTGCGCGACGCCCCGGAACTCTGCGAACCCTTGTACATGATCAGAATATGCGATGCCTGGACCGTATCGGCCATGTCCTCTCTCCTACTCGATTCAACGTGAATTTGCGGCGACTATAGGGGAAGCGGACACGGGGTAAACATAAAATTACGCTTCGGGTCGCGACGTCGTTGGTCTATGATCCACTTCTCGCTGGTAGGAACACCTCATGAGAATTCTTTACCTCATTCTCGCCGCTCTGACTCTTATCGGAGGTCTGCCCTCCGCGCCCGCGGGTGCCGACCAGCTCAAAGGGTACGATATGTTCGATTGCGCAGAGGGCTCCGACGAGGACATCATCCAGCCGGCGCAAACACCGATGCCGCCCCCTTCCTCCTAAGCCGCGTTCGCTTTCAGAAATGCTAAAACAGCCTCATTAAAGGCGTCCGGTGCTTCGATATTGCACAGATGACCTGCGTCCGGAATTTCGACGAAACGGGCGCCCTGTATTTGTGCGGCGATCTCGCGGCCGAGTTCAGGCCGGTTCAAGCGGTCGTCGCCGCCATAGATCAGCAGTGTAGGTACCCGGATGTCCCCGAGCGCCGCCGAACGGTCGTAGTAAGTCGATGCTTCTATCGTCTTGATATAACTCTCCTTATGGAGGTCGGAGATGCTCTCGACCAATTGCCGGAAATGCGCCTCCGTCGAGCCGCGGCCCAGCAGCGTCTTGGCGACAATTGGCGCAATATCCTTCGGCTCCTTACCGTCCTCGACCAACGGCTTGCGACGCAGGCGCACAAATTCCTCGCGCTCTGCCGGCGTTCTTTGGGCAAAACTCGCCCGCGTGCCCGATAGGGTGAGTGTCGACAACATTTCCGGATAGCGTGCCGCAAAATCGAGTGCGATGCGTCCGCCCATCGAAAGGCCGACGATATGCGCCGTCGGCACGTCGAGATGCTTCAGCAGACGCACGATATCGCCGGCAAAATCGGCGAAGTCGAGCGGTCCCTCATAATCGTCCGAAAGACCGTACCCGCGGGCGTCCCATGCGACGGCAAGGTAATCAGCCGCAAAGACCGGCAGTTGGGCGTGCCAATTCGTGCGATTACCGCCGATGCCGTGCAGGAAAACAACGACTTCGCCCGCCCCTGCCCGGTCGAACGCGATGCGCGGTGCGCCGGGCACGTAGTCCGTCCGGACCTCCACTGCCTAGACCCGCTCGGCGCGCGACAACACGGCATGCATCAAAACATCCGTTCCCGCCTTCAGGTCCTCCGGCCGGGCGTTCTCCAGCTCGTTATGGCTGATGCCGTCCTCGCAGGGGATGAAAACCATTCCCGACGGGCAGACATGCGACATGTTGATCGCATCGTGGCCCGCTCCGGAAAAGATATCCATACAGGAAAGCCCAAGTGCCGTGGCGGCATCGCGAACCGCCTGGACGCAGGCCGGATCGAAGGTCACCGCATCGCGGTGACTGGTCTGCTCGATAGAGACGCCGAGGCCCCGCTCCTTCGCGATCACCTCGCAGGCAGCGACCATGGCCCTGCCGGCGGCGGCCAGTATCTCGTCGTCGGGATGGCGGCTGTCGATGGTAAAGACGACCTGCCCTGGAATGGTGTTGCGCGAATTCGGCCGGACGCGCACATGGCCGACGGTGATCACCGGGTGCGGATCGAATGTGAAAGCGACATTGTCGACCGCATCGATCATTCGCGCGGCACCGTGCATCGCGTCCTTGCGCAGGACCATAGGAAGGGTGCCCGCATGTCCTTCCTCGCCGGTGACCGTCACAAGATACCCGGTGGATGCCTGCGCCCCTTCAACCGCGCCGATCTGCAACCCTTCGTTCTCGAGAATCGGGCCCTGCTCGATATGAATCTCGAAGAAACTGTCGACCTCGAATCCACCGACGGGCTCCGGTCCCGCATAGCCGATCCGCTTTAGTTCGTCGCCGACGGAGTTGCCATCGGCGTCGACCATCTTCAACGTATCCTCGACGCTCCGACGCCCGACGAATGCGTTCGAGCCAACGCAGCCGGCGCCAAACCGCGACCCTTCCTCATCGGTCCAGCACACGACATCGATCGGGCGCTTGTGCCGGATGTTCGCTTCATTGAGGGTGCGCACGATTTCCAATCCCGCCAATACCCCGAGGATACCGTCGAACCGCCCGCCGAGCGGTTGCGTGTCGAGGTGACTGCCGGTCATCACCGGCGCCGCATCGGGATCGGTTCCGGCGCGGCGGGCGAAGATATTGCCGACCGCGTCCACCCGCACCTCGCAGCCGGCCTCCTTCGACCATTTCACGAACAAATCGCGGGCCTTCTTATCGTCGTCGGTCAGCGCGAGGCGTCCCATGCCGCCCTTCGGGGTCGCGCCGAAGACCGCCAACGCCATATGATCGTCCCATAAGCGCTCTTGATTGCATTCCAGAGCTTTCATTCCGCCGCCTCCGCCGCTCTTTCGACCCATTTCGCGACGCGGAACAACTGCGCGTCGTCGCCCTTACGCCCCATCAACTGGACGCCGAACGGCATCCCGGCCGGACCTTTCAGCAAGGGCAGGCAAAGACCCGGCATGCCGAGCAAGGTCCAGGGCGCCTGGAATACCGGACTCCCGGTTGTCGCGAACCCAAGCGGCGCCTCGCCGGTCGCCGGCGGGACGATCAACGCGTCATAGCCTCGCATGACTTCCAGCACTTCTTTTTCGATCCGCTCTCTTGCGTCGAGAGAGCGCAGATATTCGCCTGCGCTCACCGACAGACCAGCTTCGATCCGTTCCAACGTCTTTGGCTCCATGAGCGGCGGATCGCGGGTTACCTCCTCGGCATAGTAATAAGCAACCCCTGCCCCCATGACGTTTTCCTGGTGGCCCGCAAGACTCGCAAAGCTGTCCGGAAGTTCGATTTCTTCGATACCGACGCCCAAACTTCCGACAAAATCTTCAAATATCCGGAAGGTTTCGGGGTCACCCTCGTGCCAAGCCGGCGTGCGAGCGAAACCGATCCGTGGCGGCCCCTCGAGCGGGCGGGCAACGGCGCCGCCAAGTGCCATTGCCGGCGCGCCGCGCATTTCTTCATCCCTCGGATCGAAGACCATCAGGACATCGCTCAAGAGCGCCAGGTCTTCAAGCGAACGCGCCAAGGGTCCGACATGATCCAATTTACGGGAAATCGGACTGACACCAGTGCAGGAGATCGATCCAAAGGTCGGCTTGTAGCCGTAAATTCCGCAATAGGATGCCGGGCGCAGGGTCGAGCCGGATGTCTGGGAGCCTAACGCCAGTGGGACCATGCGGTCACCCACGGCGGCACAAGAACCGCTCGACGATCCGCCGGGCGTGCGGCGGGGGTCGTGGGGATTGCGCGTCTTCCCGGGCGACATCATGGCAATTTCCGTCGTAACCGCCTTGCCAAGAATCACAGCGCCAGCTTGGCGCAACAATTGTGCGGCGAAGGAATCGACGGAGGGGCGCCGGCCCGCAAACCTACGGCTTCCGTATTCGGACGGCATATCGAACGTATCGAAGATATCCTTCAGCGCAACCGGCACACCATGCAGTGGTCCGACAGGCCCTCCGGCCGCTCGCACCCGGTCCCGCTCTCGCGCCTGTGCTAGCGCCAGAT
>JAYPOZ010000055.1:0-21505 GCA_038131165.1 Rickettsiales bacterium
GTCCTTCAGGAGCGCTTCGATTTCGGCGTTGTAAGGACCTTGAATGGCGTCGTCGTCATAGAGGTCGGAAACCTTTGTTTCGTGGTGATGCAGTTCAAATCCTTCCATATCGATGGACAGGCCATCGGAAATCGGACGCATGTCGGCGATTTCGACCGCACGCGTGTCGAGTTCGAAAAAGATCTTGGGATCGCCGCCGGTCAGTGCCGAACTGTGAAAGACCGGCTTAGTGTCCTGCGGGACGATAAAGGTCAATTCTCCAATGACGCTGGAGCGGCTGTCCTTTGGCGCAATTTGGTTCATGGCTCGTTCCTCAAAACTGCGTTACCGGCGGTCATCCATTCGGGCGCCGGTCCTGTTACACCTAAGATGATTGAAATTCACGCGTTTTACGACCGAGTTCTCTTCATACTCGACTTAGAAAAACTAAACTCTAAACCCCGTCGCTGTCGCGGTAACGATCCTTCAACCTCCGCATACCGCCCAGCCACCGATCATAATCGCCGGTCTTGCGCTTGAGATAATCGAGGACGACGGGATGCGGCAGAATGAGAAATTCCTCGCGCTCCATGGTCGCGATGACACTGTCGGCGAGTTCTTCCGGATCGATCATGCCGTCCAAGGCCGCGACTCCGGTCTCCCGCCCCTGGGTCATCGCCGTACGCACCGCTTGCGGGCAAAGGACGGAGACTTTAACCCCGCGGCTGCCGTATTCGATCGAGAGCCATTCCCCGAGTGCCACGGCGGCATGCTTCGTCACCGAATAGGTTGCCGAATTCACATGAGACAGCAATCCAGCCGCAGAAGCGGTGTTGACGAGATAGCCGGAGCCCCGCGCCGCCATGCCGGGCGCCACCGCGCGAGCGGCATAGACATGAGCCATCACATGCACGTTCCAATTGGTCTGCCATTCCTCGTCTGGCGCGTCATCTCCGCCGAGCCAGCAAATGCCCGCGTTCGAACAGAAGATATCAATCGGTCCGAGTTCGGCCTCCGTCTTTGCCACCAACGCCTGAATATCGCCTTCCCGGGAGACGTCAGTCACCATCGCCAGCGCCCCGATTTCGTCGGCCACAGCCTGCAGGGCGTCCTCTTGCATGTCCGCGATGGCAAGGGCCTTGGCACCTTCCGCCTTGAAACGGCGCGCGAGGGCGCGTCCGATCCCGCTTGCCGCTCCGGTGATCACCGCAATTTTGCCTTCAACTTTCATTGGACGCTCTCCCGATCCGTGAATTCCGTTGTCGCACACACATAGCTATCCGACCGGCAGTCCGAATCAAGGCAGTTCGGCGGCTATCAACTTGCCCGCATTCCGAAATCGCAATAGCTTCGCTGCTGTCACACCGAATACATGCAAAAGGACCGACAGCCATGACAATCGAATTCGCAGAAGACGAACGGATGGTCATCGACCTCGTCGAAAAATTTGTCGACAACGAGTTGATGCCACTGGAAAAAGCCGTCATGGAACGAGAAGCGGCTGGCGGCGCGCACGCGCTGACGCCGGAAGAGGAAGCCCCACTCCTGGCGCAGTGCAAGGAACTCGGCCTCTGGGCGCTCGATGCCCCGGAAGAAGTTGGCGGCGCCAATCTGCGGACCACCGTCATGCTCGCGATTCAGGAGAAGCTGAAGAGTACGGTCACGCCCTTCATTTTTCCGCCGGACTCGCCGAACCTGCACATGCTGATGGCCGTCGCATCGGACGAACAGAAGGCGAAATACATGGAGCCCTACGCTCAGGGCGAGATGAAGTCCTGTATCGCGATTTCCGAGCCAGGGGCCGGCGGTGATCCAGCACAAATGAAGACGCGCGCCATCCGCGACGGCGACGAGTGGGTCATCAATGGGCGCAAAATCTGGGTATCCAATGTCCCGAAGGCGGATTTCGTGATTCTGATGGCGGTGACCGACCCCGAGAAGGGCGCGCGCGGCGGCATCACCGCCTTCATCGTCGACAAGGGCACGCCCGGATTCAACATAGAGCGGGAAATCCCGATGCTCGGCGGCTCGCGCACCTACGAGTTGGTAATAGACGATCTGCGGATGAAGGACAGCCAAGTCCTGGGCGAAGTCGGGCAGGGTTTCGCACCGATGCAGAAACGCCTGACGGTGCGGCGGCTAGAGATGGGAGCCATGTGCGTCGGCATGGCGGAACGCGCCCTGAAAATGATGTGCGAGCACACCCAGCAGCGCGAGACCTTCGGCACCAAGCTGAGCGATCGCCAGGCCATTCAATGGTGGATCGCCGATGCGGCGACCAAAATTCACGCGACCCGGCTGATGGTGCTGGACGCAGCCGAAAAGCAGGACCGGGGCGAGGACGTGCGTACCGAAGCGTCGATGATCAAGGTTTTCGCGACCGAAATGGCGACGGAAGTCCTCGACAACGCGATGCAGAGCTTCGGCGCCATGGGCATGACCCGCGAACTGCCCTTCGCCATCATGAGCCAGCGCCTGCGCCTCGCCCGTATCTACGAAGGCCCGACCGAAGTCCACCGCATGGTCATCGCCCGGCGGACGCTGAAGAAATTCGCCTAGTGGATTTGCCACGAACGACACCGGGAGCCGGCATGCTGACGAAAATGGAACTCGCGGATTATCGCCGGGACGGTTTTTTGTTTCCGCGCCGGGTGATTTCGGCCGCAGAGGCCGACAGCTGCAAATCCCGTCTCGATGCCTATATCGACCGTTTCGGCGACGACGCGCGCGGGCGCGGAGTGATGACAAAGCGCCCGCATATCCTGCTGCGCTGGGTCGCCGAGCTCGCCCGACGGCCCGAGATCGTCGATGCCGTCGAAGACATCATCGGCCCGGATATTCTATGCTGGAGTTCCGCCTTCTTCACCAAAGAGGCGCGTTCGGACCGCTTTGTCTCCTGGCATCAGGACGCGAATTATTGGGGATTGAGCAGCGACAAGGTCGTCAGCGCTTGGATCTCGCTCACGCCGTCGACCGTCGAGAACGGATGCATGCGGTTTCTGCCGGGATCGCATCGGGCGCTGTTGCGCCATCACGATGCGGCGGCTGCGGAGAACATGCTCTCGCGCGGACAGACCGTCAGCGACCGGATCGACGAGGGCGAAGCCGTGGATGTCCGCCTCGATCCGGGCGAGTTCGCGTTGTTTCACGTCAACTTGGCACATACGTCGCCGCCGAACAGGTCGCGCGAAGACCGGGTTGGCCTTGTCTTTCGCTATGTTGCCGGCGACGTACGCCAGACGAAGGCCGATTTCGACAGCGCCAGCCTGATCCGGGGCCGCGATCTCGCAGGCTTCTTCGAACATGAACCGATGCCGACCGCGGACCTCGATCCTGCGGCGCTGGCCTTCCATGAGCGCGTCTGCGGCGCCCGCCAGAAAGTCTATTTCAGCTAAGCCGCCGATTTCTCCCGGAAGGTGCCGATGACCCCTTTCGCCTCCAGCGCCGCGACCTCCGCCGCGCCGTAGCCGAGCTCGGCCAGCACTTCGCCGTTGTGCTCGCCGAGGTGCGGGCTGTGGGTCAGCCGGTCGCCGCTCGCAGGTGCGGGCTGGCCCGGGATGGTCGCCATCGGGATTTTCCCCAACGTGTCGTTCTCGACCCAGCGCAAGGCATCGACCGCCCGCACCTGCTCATCCTCCAGCAGGTCGAGATGGGTCTGCACCTTGGCATTCAGGATATCGGCCTCGGAGATCAGCCGGTTCCATTCGTCGCTGGTCTTGGTCGCGATGATCGGACGCATTTCGGCCAGCAGGACTTCCCGGTTGGCGACCCGATCCATCGGCGTAGTGAAGCGTGGATCGTCGAGCCATTCCTCCTTGCCGATAACCGAACACAATTTCCGAAAATGCGGGTCGCGGCGGGCGTTGATCGACATGTACCCGTCCCGGGTCTGGAAGCTGCCGACCGGCATGCCGATGGGCTCGGCCTCGCCGCCCTGCAAATAGGACTCGATGATCGCCGCCTCCTGAAAGACCAGGGAAGCCTCCAGCAGACTGGTCTCGATCAGTTTTCCCTTGCCTTTCGTCGCCTGGCGGTAGAGCGCAGAAGCCGCCGCCTGATAGGCGTAAAGGCCGGTCGCGAAGTCGATGGCCAGCATGTTGATCCGCTGCGGCAGACCGTTGATATCCCGGTTGATCGACATCATGCCGGTGAAGGCCTGCATAACGGAATCAGTTGCCGGCTGGTCGCGCCGCGGGCCGATTTGGCCGAACCCGGTCACCGCCACGTAAACCACCTTCGGATTCAGCTTGGCAACCGAGGCATAGTCGAGCCCGAACTTCTCGAGCTTGCCGACGCGGTAATTCTGGATCATGACGTTGCAGTCGGCGGCGAGCTTCAACGCGATCTCCAGCCCTTCCGGCGCCTTCAAGTCGACCGCCACGCTGCGCTTGCCGCGATGGACGACCACGGAATGCGCCGTGTGATCGCCGACCGCCTTGCCGAGCTGACGGCTCCAGCACCCGGTGCCGGTGGGCTCTAGCTTGATGACGTCCGCACCGTTCCGCGCCAGATGCATGCCGCAATAGGGCCCGGCGATTCCCTGGCTGAGGTCGAGCACTTTCAAGCCTTCGAAAGGCAGGTCTTCATTCGCCATGGATATCTCCTTCGGCGTTGTTCCGTTGGTATCGGTCATTCTCCGCTGATCCAAGATATGCCCGCCGCAGGCCGAGAAAAGGCTGCGGATCGGGCGGCGGATCAGGCCGCGCGCGAAAGGAACCCCGTCAGGGCATCCACCACCGCCGCTGGTTGCTCCTGCTGCACCCAATGCCCGGCGCCCGGCAACAGATGCACATCCGACATCCGTGTGCAGGCGCGGGCTTGCATGGCCTCGAATGCCCCGGGCCTCTGGAAGACGCCCCAATCCTTCTTGCCGGCGATGAAACAGGACGGCACATCGATGGTGCGGCCGGAGAACAAACAGAGTGACAAAGTCTGTGCCGGATCCAACCGGCATCGGTACCAGTTCAATCCGCCCTGGAATCCGGTGCGGCCGAACTCCTCCGCGTAAAACGCGATTTCGCGCTGGTCGAGCCAGGCGCAGGATGCAATCTCCGCCGCGGACGGCATGAATTCGGCGGCGGTCTCCGCCATATTCTTGTCGCGCTCCATGATATAGTAGGTCGGCATGACGGCGATGTCCGCCGCCGCCCAGGCGGCCAGAGGGTGAGGATCGTTTCCCGCCCAATCCGCGCTCTTGGCATGGAAGTATCCCCGCAGAAAGTTCGATATCCCTTGCGGACAATGCGTCATGTCACGGTCCGCAGCCCGCGTGCTGTAGTAATCGTGATAATGTTTGCGCGGCGGATCGAGCCGCGCCAGGTCCGCAAATATATCCGAACCTGCCGGATTGCTCTCCCTGTCCCCCGCAGCGGCGGTATCGAAGGGGAATTCGGGCGGACCCGAGAACGGCGCACTCATCAGGACAACCGCGCGGAAGACATCCGGGCGGATCAGCGCGCAATAGGCGGCGACCGATGCGCCGAAATCATGACCTATCACCGCTGCCGTCGTCCGGTGACCGAGCGCCCAGAGCAGCGCCATCGCATCACGCGCGAGGTTGATCATGTTATAGGGCGCCAAATCGACATCGTAGGCCGGCGTGTCCCCCGTGGTCCGGCCATAGCCGCGTTGATCCGGAGCGATCACATGGAAACCGGCCTCTGCCAGCGGAACCATCACTTTGCGCCAGCTATAGGCGAGTTCAGGAAAACCGTGCAGCAGCAACACGCAAGGTTGGCCCGGCATCTCGAACCCCGCCTCCAGGACATGCATCCGCAGACCGTTCACCGCCTCGACGAACCGGGACCGGATGCCGTCCGGCAGAATTTCGGCATCGATTGCCTTAGCGTTTCCCATGCATCGGTTCTCCATCGGTGTGTCAGAGCCTATATTCCAAACTACACCGGCGCCTTCGGTTTGCGACAGTTAGAACGAGGGCGAGAACAATCAGCGAGCGGGGCGACAATGGGTCGAGAAGCATTCCGGGCGGCAGGATATTCATGGCGGCTATATTGCGGTGCCGACGCCATAGAGACTGGACTCGCCGAAGCGGTGAAAAGGGTAAGGGCCAAGCGGGCGTTCGTGATCTGCTCGCGCTCGGTCAACCAAAAGACCGATACCATACGGCGCATCGAGGCGGCCCTCGGGGAGCTTTATGCAGGGGTATTCGATGGAATCGAGAAGGATTCCACCTATAGTTCGGTTTTGGCCGCGAGAGCAGCTGCCATTGACGCCGAGGCAGATCTTCTGATCGCCGTCGGCGGCGGCAGCGTCATCGTCGCCGTTCGCGCCGTCGCGATTTTTCTGGCGGAAAGCGGCAACCCGTTCGAGATCATGACCCAATATCCCGAAGGCAAGCCAGCCTACAGTCCGCGCTTGATGGCGCCAAAACTGCCGATCGTCAATATTCCGACGACACCAACCAGCGCGATGAACCGGGGCGGCACGGGCTTGAAGAACCCCGACCTTGACCAGAGGATGGAGTATTTCGATCCAAAGACGCGCCCTCAGGCAATTTTTCTCGATCACGGCGCGCTGCTCAGCGCGCCGCCGGACCTCATGCGTTCCACCGCCACTACAGTCTTCGCGAGTGCGCTCGGCAACACCTCGAACACCGATCTGAACCCGCTGTCGGCCTGCGATCAGGAACAGGCCTTCCGGCTGGCGCATGCCGCCTATCCGCGGCTGATGGACGAGCTCGACAATCCCGACCTCCGCATCGACCTGTCGCTCGCTGCGTTCCTGCAGAACCGCGCCGACGACGACGGCAGGCGGCCGTTCCGCTCCAGTACCTTCGCCGGAAATTACGCGGTCTCGACAGCGCTGCACCTCCGCTATCCCCATGTGGGCCAAGGCGAATCGACCTCGGTCGTTCACGCTTCGGCAATGCGACTTTCCAAGGCCAACGACCTGCAGCCCGCCCGCCAGGTAGCGGCGGCCATCGGCGTCTGGCGCGACGGGATGGACGCGCGGGCGGCAGCGCTGGCGGTGGCCGACGCCTTGGAGGACATCTATACGAAGATCGGCGTGCCGACCCGGCTGCGCCAGATCGATATCCCGCAGGACGACCTCATCAATATAGCCAAAGAAACGGTAAAGAATTTCAACGCCAATGCGGGTGTAAGATCGGCAGAAGACCAGATCGCCAACGCCCTCAGGTTACTCGAGACAGCCTGGTAGCAGGCGCTTCAAGGCAAATTCGAGCAACGCGGCAGAAAGCCCGGCCCGGCGCGAGGGGAAGCGCCGGGCCGGGTTGCCATTTCCGTAGCGGTTACTTCAGGGTGGGGTAACCGCTCTGGAAAACCCAATCCGTCTTGGCGACCGGGGTATGACACCCCATACAGGATGCTTCGAAGGATTCGGCGATCTGCTTTTCAGGATTGTCGGCCTGAAACATGGCCCAACCCCATCCTTCAGCCCACAGGGGATTTTTCCCCTCGAACCGGCCTGTCGAATCTTTCACCATGACGAACCAGACCGCCGGACTTCCGGCGTAGGCGACATTCCCGGTCGTCAATTGACCCGTCTCAAAGGAGCGAATTTCCTTCACCAGGACCGCGCCATCCGGATACTTACCGGTCGCGCGAAACGCGTCGACCGTGACCCTCGTCGCATAGACGTCGTGAATTCCATGTGCGGCTGAATCCTTATCGAGAACCGCCCAGGACCCAAGATGACTCCAATCGCGCCGAAAATCGGCGCCCGGTCGTTCGATCGAACCATCCTGCCCGACGATCTTCGGCAAATCTCCTGCGGTCAAATAAGCCGGCAGACCCGCGGCACCCAAAATCAGGACGCAGGCGGCAACAACAATTTTTATCATCGTTCGTTCTCCTACAGCTGAATTCAATTGCCGTGAAGATGCGCCCCCATTGCCATAATTAAAAATACCGATATTTTATAGTTTTAATACATTTTAATTATTACGAAATCCGATCGATTATGGAATTTTATCAAATCCGCTACTTTCTGACGGTCGCCGAGACGTTGAATTTCACCCGCGCTGCGGAGCGCTGCAACGTATCCCAGCCGGCATTGACCCGGGCCATCCAGAAGCTCGAAGCGGAACTGGGCGGCTCCCTGTTCCGGCGAGAACGGAATCACACCCACTTGACCGAATTGGGAAAGACGATGCGGGAATTCCTCGGTCGGGTAGACGAATCGAGCCGGGAGGCCCTGAGCGCCGCCCGCAAGGTTCTGGGCCTCGAGAGGGCCCCGCTGCATGTCGGCATCATGTGCACGATCGGTCCGTGCCGCACGATACCCTTTCTCTCCCGCTTTCAAACGGTTCACCCGGGTGTCGACCTTACACTGCACGACCTGACACCGCTCAACGCGGTGGACGAAATGTTGTCGGGTAAATTGGATTGCGCGCTTCTCGCGCTTCCGGGCCTCATGCATGAACGATTCGATTCCGTGCTGCTCTACGAAGAACCCGTCGTCGCGATCTTCCCACCCGGGCACCGCTTCGAGAAGTTCGACCGGATACCGATGAACGAAATCGCGGCCGAGCGATACCTGGACCGCCTCAATTGCGAATTTCGCGACATCTATTTTGAACTCCTCCAGGAGCGCCATATCCAGGTCACGGTGAACTATCGGAGCGAGCGGGAAGACTGGATCCAAAACATGGTCCTGCAGGAGATGGGAATTACGCTGATCCCAGAGTATTCGATCATCCTCGACCAATTGCAGTTCCGTCCGATAACCGATCCGGATGTCGTGCGACGTGTCGAGATCGTCACGATTGCCGGCCGGAATCGCTCTTCGGCGGTTGACGCTTTCATTCAGGAAGCGGTCGCGCATTCCTGGCACTAGGCCAATGCCGCCGACGCTTTCGATGATCGAAACCGGCTGCTAAGGTCAAGTCCATGGAAAGACATACCGAAGCAATCGCGGCGCATTACGCGCAGGAAAATCTGATCGAGACGATCCTGTCCGCCCTTGAGACGGACGGCAAGGATCTCTCCGCGCTCACGATAGACGACCTCCAAATGGTCGACGAGGTGCATACCCGCGGCCGCGAGACGACCGCAGAAGTGGTCGGATTGACCGATTTCGACGCCTTGCACCGGGTTGTCGACCTCGGCAGCGGCGTCGGCGGGCCGGCGCGCTATATTGCCGCCACTTACGGCTGCCAGGTGACCGGCATCGACCTGACCCGAAGTTTCGTCGACGCCGCCAATCGCCTCTCGGGACTGGTCGGCCTCGCGGACCGCGCGCGTTTCCGGGCGGGCAGCGCGTTGGCAACACCCTTCGACGCCGACACCTTCGAGCGCGCGGTGACCATTCAGATGCAGATGGGCATCGCCGACAAGGAAGCGCTCTACCGCGAGGTGTTTCGCATTCTGAAGCCGGGCGGGGTGTTCGTCTTCCAGGACATCGTCGCCGGGCCCGCCGAAGGGCCGATACACACGCCGACGCCCTGGGCGAGCGTGCCGGAACAGAGCTTTCTCTATCCGCCGGAGAAGTTGCGCGGCGCCATAGAGGACGCCGGCCTGGAATGCGACCTGTGGCGCGACACGACGGCGGAGATGAAAGCCTGGCAGGAACGCCAGCGCACCCGGCCGCCCCCCGAAGGACCGCGCCCGGCCCTCGGCATCCATCTGGTGCTCGGCCCGACGGCGGGAGAGAAGCGCCGGAACTCGCAGAAGAACCTGATGGAAGACCGGATCGGCTACGTGCAGGGCGCCTTCCGCAAGCCTTGAAGGCCGCGCTACACCGCTACATCACCAGCGCCAGGACCTCGCGATGGATGTCCTGGCTGCCGCGCCAGATCATGTCGATCGCGACATAGGCGATGATCGCCAGGCCGAGATATCCGATCCAGGTATAACGCTCGAGCAGCCTCGCGATGTAGTTGGCCGTGACCCCCATCAGCGCGATCGACAGCACCAGACCGAAGATCAGCATCTCCAGGTGATCGCGCGCCGCGCCGGCCACCGCCAGGACGTTGTCCAGCGACATGGATACGTCGGCGACGATGATGTTGACCATCGCCGTCCGCAGCGTCTTCGGCGGCGCGTTCTTCGCGTTCGCCTCGGCTTCCGCCGTGATCTCCTCGACGGACTGGCCCGCGCGCAATTCCTGCCACATCCGCCAACAGACCCAGAGCAGAAGCAATCCGCCCGCCAGCATGATGCCGATGATGCTGAGCAACTGGACGACCACGGAAGCGAAGATGATCCGCAGCACCGTGGCGCCGAGAATGCCGTAGACAATCGCCTTCTTGCGGAGCTCCGGCGGCAGCCCCGCGGCGGCGAGGCCGATGATGATCGCATTGTCGCCCGACATCACGATGTCGATAACGATGATTTGGACCAGCGCGATCAGTTCGGGGGAGAGCAGGCTATCGAGCACCGGGCGGTCCTTTATCCACGAAGGCGCGTCGTCGCGCCCTCTGCAAGTCGAACAAAAGCATCATCGATATGTCGTTCAGCCACCAGCCACCCCCATGTGCGTCGGCCTCCCCCTGAAGCCGGAGATATTCTTAAGAGATGACCGCCCGAATGCAAAGGTCAAAGGCCAACCTCAGCCGAAGGCGTCAAACCATTGCCCGCCCGGTAAATAGCAGGCCCGTGCGCATTAGCAAAAATCGAGGGACGGCCCCATGCGCCCGCAAACCGCGGTAATAGACTACCGCCCCCTTTCCGGACAAGACCGTTTCCGGCCGCGGGAAATACGTAACACGAATTCGCCATTTTGTCTACATTCGATACCCCGGCACTGCGCCGGCGCCTTGCCCGGAAAGCGAAACCGGGATCCCTATTCCGCCGCCTCTGTCGTCAGCCCCTCCGCCGCATCCCGCGCCGCCAACCGCGCGTCGCGCTCCGCCGCCGGGCCGTAGCCGCCGCCGCCGCCGGTGCGCATGATCAGGAGATCTCCTTTCCGCAGCGCCACCCCGGCCTTGGAGCCGACGGGGATGATCTCGCCGTCGCGCTCGATCAGGTTCTCGGCAGGGCGGCCGGGGCCGCCGCCGAAGAGGCCTTGGGCCGCAATGCGGAAGCGGTCGCCGTAGGTGGCGAAACTGACGCCGTCGCGCAGGATTCGGTAGCTTTTCTCGAAACCGAGGCCGCCCCTGTGTTTGCCTTTGCCGCCCGAATCCGGGATCAGGGCGTAGTTCTCGACCAGGAAGAAGCCGTAGTCGAGCTCCATCGCCTCCAGCGGGATATTCGAGCAGTTGGAAAGCGCGCAATCGACGCCGTCGCAGCCGTCGCTGTCGAGGCCGCCGCCGTAGCCGCCGCCGAAGATTTCCAGATAGATGTTGTATCCGCCCTCGGAAAACTCGCTGAGACAGGCCGCCGTCGTGGTGTCGTAACCAGGCGCGATGACCCGGTCCGGCACGACCTCGGCGAGCGCCAGCATCACCGCGTTGAAGACCCGGTAGCTCGGCAGCAGACGCGCGCGCACCGGGGCCGGCGGGTTCGGGTTCAGGATGCTGCCCTTGGGCGCGGTGACCTTGATCGCCCGCGTGCTGCCGTCGTTGATCGGCACGTCCGGGTCGGTCAACACGGATTTGAGGCACGCCACCGCCGCCGCCTCGGTCGAGGCGAAGGGATTGTTCATGTTGGTCTTCACCTGGGGATCGGTGCCCGCGAAATCGACCTTGATCCCGTCGCCCGCGATGGTAAGTTTCGCCTTGATGCGGACCGGCGCCTCGCCGATGCCGTCGTCGTCCATCATCGCCTCGCCCTCGTAGACGCCGTCGGGCACGGCGGCGATGGCGCTGCGGATGCGGCGCTCGGCATAATCCAGCATCTCGTCCATGGCGGCATCGAGCGTATCGACGCCGAATTTGCGGCAGAGGTCGCGCATGCGCTCGGCGCCGATGGCGTTGGCGGCGAACTGCGCGTTGAGATCGCCGATGGTGGCGTCCGGCATGCGCACGTTGGAGGCGATGAAGCGCTCGAGGGCACCGCCGTTCCAATCGCGCGAAAAGCTGTACTTAGTCGGCGGGAAGACGAGTCCTTCCTGATGGATGTCGCCCGCGGTCGGGTTGAGACCCGGGGCTCCGCCGCCGAGGTCGATGTGATGGACCACGGTGGCGCTGAACCCGATCAGCGTCTCTTCGAAGAAGACCGGCGTGAAGATGAAGATATCCGGCAGATGCTGGCCGCCGTGATAGGGGTCGTTGTTGATGAAGAAATCGTCGGGTCCGATCTCGTCGAGGGCGTAATGCGCGAGGCAGGGCCGGAAGGTATGGCTGATCGATCCGAGTTGTAGCGCGATCAGTTCCGCCTGAGCGACCACATTGCCGCGCCGGTCGAGCAGAGCCGCCGAGCAGTCCTGCGCCTCGCGGACGATCGGCGAATGGGCCGAGCGGATCAGCTTCGCCCCCATCTCGTGCGCGCCCGCCAACAGAGCCCGCGTGATCACGGCCTGGTCGACGTGAGAGACGGTTGTCGCGGCGGTATTGGCATCTGGCATATCAGTCCTCCTCGGGCCGAACAGAATACGCTCGTTTTCGCGTATCGTCACTCACCGGCGCACAAGGCCCTCACCCCCACCCTCTCCCGCAAGCGGGAGAGGGAGTCGAAACGGTGCGCAAAACCCTCTCCCGCTTGCGGGAGAGGGAGGGGCCCGCGAAGCGGGAGGGTGAGGGCGGCGGGTTCACCCCGCCACCTGCATTACGATATTGGCCCGGGCATCGGTGCGCGCGGTCCAGCCCGGGGGCGCGTAGATCGTCGAGGTACCGTCTTCGATCAGCAGCGGGCCCTGAATCGCCGTCTCCGGCAGCGCGCGCCGCGGCAGAACGCGGCAGGTCAACCGCTTGCCCTGGTCCAGCATTTCGATATCGACACCGGCTTCGGAGGCAGCCCGGAAGCCGTCGCCGAGGTTCGGGATATCCGGCGGCGCCAGTTTGACGCCGACCCGGAAGGAGACGATCTCGACCGGGTCGTCCGGCGGTTTCGAGAACTCGAAGATACGGTGATGTTCCGCGCTGAAGAGCGCCGACAGGCGCTCGGCGTCAATGCCGCGCGCGTCCGCTTCCGTGAGCGGCACGGTCACTTCGAAAGCCTGGCCGACATAGCGCATCTCCAGCGCCCGGTCGAACGCCGCCACCCCCTCGATGCCGAGCGCGGTGAGATAGTCAGACACTTCGGCCTCAAGGCCGCCCAGGATCGCCCGCACCCCGTCCATCGCGGCTTCGTCGAGGCGCAGCTTTCGGGTCCGCGCGCGGTAGTGGATATAGTCGGACATCAGCAATCCCGCCGCCGAGAGCACGCCCGCGTGGGGCGGCACGATCACGGTGGACACGCCGAGTTCTTCCGCGACCCGCGCCGCGTGCAGCGGACCGGCGCCGCCGAACGGCACGATGGCATAGCCGCGCGGATCGCGGCCCCGCTCGGTCGAGACTTGCTGGATCGCGCGCACGATATTGGCTTCCGCCAGCCGGATGACGCTGTCGGCCAGTTCCTCTACCGTCATCTCCAGTTCGGCCGCGAGCGGGGCGAAGACGGCGTGCGAAGCGTCGGCATCGACCTTCATCTGACCGCCGAGAAAGGAGTCGGCGCGGACGCTGCCCCGGATCATATGCGCGTCGGTGACGGTCGGAAGCGTCCCGCCGCGCCCGTAGCACGCGGGTCCCGGATCGGCCCCCGCCGATTGCGGGCCGACTCGCAGCAAGCCGCCGTCATCGATCCAGGCGATCGAGCCGCCGCCCGCCCCCACCGTCGCGATGTCGATGACCGGCGTCTTGACCGGCAAGCCGTCGATCCGCGTCATCGGCGCCAGGTCGGGCACACCGTCGGAGATCAGCGAGACGTCGGTACTGGTCCCCCCCATATCGAGGGTGATGAGGTCCTGCGTGCCGGACGGCGCCACCTGGCGCAAGGCGCCGATCACGCCTGCCGCGGGTCCGGAGAACAAGGCGGCGATGGCATTGCGGGCCATGGCTTCCGCCGGCATCCGCCCGCCGTTCGACTGCATCACGCTGAAGCGGCCATGAAAACCGTTCGCCTCCAGAGACCGCACGAAACGGCCGAGATACCCTTCGATCACCGGCTGGACATAGGCGGCCAGCGTCGTCGTCGAAGCCCGCTCGTACTCGCGGAACTCGCGTGTCACTTCATGGCTGCAGGTAATGCTGATCTGAGGATCGAGCGCGCGCACGATTTCCGCCAGAGCTTCTTCGTGCGCTGGGTTGAGGTAGCCGTTGAGGAAACAAATGGCGACCGCATCATAGGCTACGCCGGCAAGCGCCGCCTCGACCACGCGCCGGGCGGCAGCGGTGTCGAGCGCGCGGACGACGTCCCCATCGGCGGCCATGCGCTCGTCGATCTCGAAGGTATCGCGCCGGGCGGCCACCGGCTCCGGCTTGCGGTAATGCAGGTCGTAAATCGCGGTCTTGTCGTGACGCTGCAGCAGCATCAGGTCCCGCGTGCCCTTGGTCACGAAAAAGCAGACCTTGGCGCCCTTGCGCTCGAGGACCGCGTTGGTGGCAACGGTGGAGCCATGCACGAGGTCCGCGATCGCGGCGATGTCGATGTCCGCCGCGGCGATGGCGTCAAGTGCCCCGATATCCGGACTCTTCGGCGTGCTCGGCACTTTCGCGACCCGCAGTTTCCCGTCCTCGATCATGACGAGATCGGTAAACGTACCGCCGACTTCCACTCCAACCCGCATTCGCCACTTCCCTTTTACGCGTCAGCACTTCGGATACTGTCTTACGCCCGGATTGGCAATGCACGCCACCCTTCGGCAATCCCGGGAGGGCGCGAACGGAAGCTTCATCCATGACCGCAGCCGACGGTGCAAAGGAATCGAATTCGGCACTGGTTCGCGGCCCGCCGGACCGTCCGCACATGGCACTTTGGCAATTCGCCTACATCCGCTACAAACTAAGGACGACAATTAAATCAGATTGAGCGCGCCTCCAACGATTCGGCATTGCGAGTTTGTCGATGGATGGCCTGCCGGGACGCAAGCATATGCCCATCACCCTCTACGAGAACCTCCGGGCGGTTCCTTATGTGCCGTTTTATCTCGCCATCGCGCGAGGGGATTGGGCCGAAGAAGGCATCGATGTCCGTGTCGAGACATCGCCCGCCATGTCGCAGACGGCGGAAGCGCTGCTCGACGGGCGCGCCGACGTCTCCTGGGGCGGACCGATGAGGGTCATGACCTATCACGACAAGGACCGCGCGTGCCCCTTGGTGTGTTTCGGTCAAGTGGTGGCGCGCGATCCCTTTATCCTGGTGGGGCGCGAGCCGAACGAGCGGTTTCGATTTCAAGACCTGGACGGCCTGCGGCTGGCCGTCGCCAACGAAGCCCCGACGCCATGGATGACGTTTCAGGACGATCTGGGTCGGGCGGGGATCGAGCCGAGTTCCCTGAAACTTGCGCCGGCGCGACCGATGGCCGAGAACGTCCGGTCGCTGAAGGCCGGCGAACTCGACGTCATCCAGGTGTTCGAGCCCTATGCGGAGCAGCTGGTCTCCGGCGGCCACGGCCATATCTGGCACCGCTTCGCGGCGCGCGGAGACATTGCCTATACGAGCTTCTACACAACGAAGCGCTTTGCGGACAAGCAACGGAAGACCTGCCGTGCCCTCGTGCGCGGCATCGCCCGCGCGCAGCAAGCACTGCACCGGGAACCGGCGGCGGCCATCGCCAAGACGGTCGGCGGTTTCTTTCCCGACATCGCCCAACGCCGCCTCGCCCGGATGATTGCGGGCTACCGTCGCTCCGGACTTTGGGCCAAGACACCGGCACTCCCCCCTGAGCCCTTCGTGCGCCTAAAAGCGGCTCTCGTGTCCGGCGGATTGATCGCCTACGACGTTCCCTATGACGATGCGGTTGATGCCAAGCTCTCGAACACAAAGCTCAAAACATCCTAGGAACACGCCATGTCCGACGCAGCCAGAACCTTGAGCGTACCTGCCATCGATATCGGTCCCTTCCTTGACGGCGATCCGAAAGAGAAACAGGCGGTGGCGTCCGCCGTCGCCGCCGCCTGTCGGGACATCGGATTTCTGGTGATTGAAAATCACGGTCTGGCGCGGAACACCCTGGATACGGCTTTTCGGCTGAGCCGGGAATTCTTCGATCTGCCGCAGCCGGAAAAGGACGCCGTCCATCCGACCGGCCCTTCGAAACAGCGTGGATATCATGGATTTGCCAGCCGGGGCCTCGCCAATACGCTGGGAATCGCGGCACCGCCCGACTTGCGGGAGAGCGTGTTCCTGGGTCCGATCGACGACTATCGGAGCGCCTTCACGCATATTCCCGAGGCGGAGCTCTCCTATTGGCCGAACACGGTCCCCACCCGTCCGGACGGCGTGGCCGATGCGTTGATCGCGCTTTATCGCGGTTTCGAGAACCTGTCCGGCGATCTCTTGCGCATCTTTGCGCTGGCGCTCGACATGCCGGAAGAACACTTCGCGGACAAGATCGACAAGCATTTCTCGATCATGAGCTGCCATCATTACCCGGCGCTCACCGAACCGCCGGCGCCAGGGCAATTGCGCACCGGTCCGCACACGGATTTCGGCGCGCTGACGATCCTCGCCATGACGACGGAGAAAGGCGGCCTCGAAGTACAGATGCCGGACGGGTCCTGGGCGGGCGTCGTCGCCGGACCGGGCGAACTTGTCGTCAATCTCGGCGATATGATGGCGCGCTGGACCAACGACCGCTGGAAATCGACCCTGCACCGGGTCGCCAATCCACCCGAACTATCGGATGCGATGAGCCGGCGGCAGTCGATCGGGTATTTCATGCACCCAAATTTCGACGCGCCGATCGAATGTTTCCCCACCTGCCGAACAGAGGGGCAGACGCCGCTCTACCCGACGATCACGGCCGGCGCCCATATCGCCGAGAAAATCGCGAAGAGCCACGCGGTATGATACAAACTGCCTGAGCTTCGCCGCCTAAGGGCCTCTATTCATTGCAGATATCCCGCCTGCGCAGGGGCCCTTTTGGCACGCAACTTGCTTGTCCATACATAACGTAGAAACGTGAACGGACAGGCAGCTAAAATGTCAATCATCTTACTCGTTGAAGAAAACGAAGACATCCGCGAATACGTCAAACACCATGTGTTGAATTGGGGGCATACGGTTCTTGAAGCCGGCACCGGCGCAGGCGCCATCGTGGCGATGCGGGAACTGCACCCCGACCTCGTGGTGATGGACGTCGACCTTCCCGACATGTGCGGTTTCGATGCAGTAAGACTGATCCGCAAGGACGCCCATACCGCAAAGACCAAAATCATCGCGCTGACCGCGTTGGACGGGCAGGAAGAACGCGGAAAGGCCGTGGAGGCTGAATTTGCGAGTTATATGACGAAACCAATTATCGATATCGACGATCTCCGCACCACGATGAGCGCGCATCTCTAGATAGATCATTCCAGTCGCGCGAATTCGGCGGCATGCGCCTCGATGTAATTGCGCACGAGCGTAATCACCTGGCTTGCAAGTTCCCCTTCACCCTCCTTGGGATTGAAGCTGACGCCGATGGCATCCGAGAGCGGCTTCAGGAGTGCGATGCTCTTGGGATTGGATTGCCCACCTTTCAACGATCCCGAGATGCTGCCCAGGATCGCGCAGAGGTCGGAGACATGCACATACTGCGTGCCTGCAAGACGCTCGCTCACGTCATCGGCGAACTTCGACAGGCTGAGCACTTTCGCCTCGACTTCGGCATCGACTTCGCCTTTTTCGTATGCAGGCACGATCTCGCGCACCAATGCGGAAATTTCGGGTGCGTTTCTTTTCAGGCGCTGTTCGTTGATCTCGGTTTGTGCCTTCGCGATCAGTTTTTGCAGCTCGAACTCATCGACTTCCTCGCCGCGCGCTTTCGCCCCAAGCGTGTTCGGCACTTCGATGGCCTCAAGCTTAAGACCTTCCTCGCTGTCGTCTTCCTTTCGGTCCTTGCGCCGCTGCGGCCCGATATAATCCGCCGTAACCACGAAACGCTGGCGTTGCTCGGCATGCTGTTGAATGCGCTGCATCATCTGCGTCGTGGATATCGGCTTGAGCAACAGATCGTCGACGCCGCTTTGTATCACCCGCTTGACCAGGTCCGGATCCGGTGCCGCGAGCGTCACCATAATCATCAGGGAAGGGTTGCTCCCGAGTTCGCTTCGGCGAATCTTTTCGATGACGTCGAAAGCCGCTCCCTCGCCCATATGGGCGTCGATCAGCAGAAGATCCGGTGCCCCGGACTCGAAGACGTCATAAATTTTGGCGACGGTCGAGCAGTCACGGATGTTCTTATAGCCTTCGTGCACGAGGGCATTTCTCAACCCCAGACGAAATTGTCCATCCGCGTCGGCGAAGACGAAATCGACGTTCGCTCTATTGGCCTGGTTCATGACTTTCGCCGCTGCACGATTCGCCCCACGTTCGTCCTATAACAAATAACGGCGCCGCTATTCCGGCGATTATAGGCATCCCAACCTGACATTCTACTGAACGGGCGCTTTAAATCCTAATCTCGTCGACTGTCGCATGATCGGCGGGTTGGGATGCTGACCGGCATTATTGCGGCGTAGGCGCTTAACCGGCGGTCTTCTTGCCTACCGCGCCTGACGCCATTAAGGCTGCGATCTCGTCGGATGAGTACCCTACCTCGGCAAGGGTTTCCTCCGTGCTCTGTCCCAAACTCTCCGGATGCCGGTAATAGCCGCCCGGCGTCTTGGAAAACGAAACCGGGACCTTGATATGTCGAATGCGACCCTCGGTCGGGTGATCGACTTCCGGAAACATGCCGACCGCGGTGAGGTGCGGGCAGTCGAACAAATCCTCGGGACTGTTCATCGGCATTACCGGGATATCTGCCTCCTCCAGCGTCTCCAACCAGTCCGCCGAGCTGCGCGTCTCCATAATGCCGGCGACGATCTCGTAAAGCGCGTCGATGTTCTTGGAGCGCGACGGCTGGTCGGCAAAGCGCGGATCCTTGGCCAGCTCCGGCTGACCCGCCACTTCGAAAAACCGGCCCCAATGCTTGTCGTTATACGGCAACACGCAGACGTATCCGTCCGAAGTCGGGAACGGTCGCCGGTGCGGCGTCAGCATCCGCTGATAGCCGGCCTCCCCGATCGATGGTTCGTACATCCGGCCCTGCATATGTTCGTTCATGATAAAACCGGCAAAAGCCTCGTACATCGGCACATGAATTTTCTGGCCTTCTCCCGTCCGCTCGCGGTGGAACAGCGCCATCGAGATCGAATAGGTAAGATAGAGACCGGTGGTCTTATCCGCCAATACTGTGGGCCCATAACGCGGCGTCCCCGTCACGGCGCCGAATAGCGACGCGAGCCCCGATGCGCCTTGAATCAGGTCGTCGTAGGCCGGTTTGTCGACGAAAGGGCCGGCCTCGCCATATCCCGTCGCCACCGCGTAGACGATATCCGGCTTCCAGCTCGAAATCGTGTCGTAGTCGATGCCGATACGCCCCGCCGCCTTTGGCCGGATGTTGTGGACGAAAACGTCCGCGCTCTCGACAAGGCGCTTGAGGGCGTCGCGTGCGTCCTGCTGCTTCAAGTCGAGGACAACGCTGCGCTTGTTGCGGCCCTTCATGAGATAGGCCGACGACATGCCCGGCGTCTTGAAGGCACCGGTCCACCGCCCGATATCGCCGCCCGGCGGCTCGATCTTGATGACATCGGCCCCCATTTCGCCCAGAATTTGGGTGCAGAACGGGCCGAGCATAACGGTGGTGAGATCGATGACGCGGATGCCCTGTAGCGGGCCACGGGGTATTTCGGACACGATGACGGTTTCCTCCTGAGACTGAGTGACTAATATGATGCGAATTCCTGCCGTGTCAGGGATCGCCACGAAATTACTCTATGGATCGAGCTCGGTCTGAAATTTGGGAGCGCCTAATGTCCGCCAGCGAACGCACGCACGCGACAATACATTTCTCCGACCTCACGCCTTTCATGGGCGCGGAGGTTCACGGAGTCGACCTGAACAGACCGCTCCCCGATACCGATTTCGCGGCGCTCCGCCGGGAACTGGCCGACCGAAGCCTTCTTCTGATCCGCGGCCAGGACCTGACGCCGGAATCGCAGATCGCGCTCAGCCGCCGCTTTGGCGATTTGGAGGAGCACGTCCTGCAGGATTTCTGCCTCGACGGACATCCGGAAATCTTCGTTGTCTCCAACATCGTCGAGAACGGCAAGCATATCGGCGCTTACGGCGGCTCGAAGGAATACCATTCCGACCTCGCCTATATTCCGGAGCCGAGCATGGGGTCGGTCTTCTATTGTCTGGAATGCACCGAGGAAGGCGGCGAGACCGAATTCATCAGCATGTTCGCGGTTCACGATGCGCTCCCGGAGGAGCGACGGGCATGGCTCTCGCGGCAGAAGGCCGTCTTCGACTATCCCTGGAATCACGAGAAGCGGAACGCCCACCGGCCCGCCTTGACCCAAGCGCAGATCGACAGCACGCCGCCGGTCGCGCATCCCTGCGTCAGAACCCATCCGGAGAACGGCCGCCGGGCCGCCTTTTTCAGTCCGATCTGGATCCGCAATTTCGAAGGCATGACAGAGGAGGAGAGCCAGCCGATTCTCGAAGATTTGTGCGCTTTCGCCATGCAGCCGCAATTCTCCTATGCCCACAAGTGGCGGCCGGGCGACGTGCTGATCTGGGACAACCGCTCCAGCATGCACAGGGCGCTTCCCTTCGACGAGGAAGGCGCCCGCCGCCTGATGCATCGCACGACGATTTGCGGCGACCGGCCCTATCTCGACGGCTAAATCCATCGCCGCGTCCCGGCACCTCTGCTAGGGTGCGCCCATGGCAAACGATTCTGCATCGCCGGAGCGACAGCGGGGCCCGGAATTCGACGTCGCGTTCCGCGCCAAGCTGCGGGACTTGCTGGTCTGGCGGCGCGATGTCCGGCGGTTCCGTCCCGATGCCTTGCCGGCCGACACGGCGACTTTCCTGATCGAGGCGGCCCGTCTCGCCCCGTCGGTCGGCCTCAGCGAGCCCTGGCGGTTCGTCATCGTGGGTTCGGAGGCGCGACGCCAGGCAATGCGCGAGAACTTCCGGCAGGCCAACCAGGCGGCCCTGACCGGGTATAACGGCGAGCGGGCGCAACTCTACGCCTCGCTGAAACTGTCCGGCATGGATGCGGCGCCGCTGCAGATCGCGGTCTTCATCGACGCGGAGACCGACCAAGGACACGGTCTGGGCCGCGCCAGCATGCCGGAGACGCTTTCCTATTCGGCGGTCACGGCCATCCATACGATGTGGCTGGTCGCACGCGCCGCGGGGATCGGTGTCGGCTGGGTCTCGATCCTCGACCCGCAGCAAATTCCCGCGACCTTGGACACGCCGGCCTCTTGGCGCTTCGTCGCCTATCTCTGTATCGGCTATCCGGAAGCGGAAGGCGGGCGGCCCGTCCTCGAAGACGCCGGATGGGAGCACCGCCGCCCGACGGCCGATTTCGTCATCGAGCGGTGAGCGCGATCAACACGGCGATCTCGACGGCTTGCGCGACCGTCCCCAGAACGTCGCCCGTCTGCCCGCCGATCTGCCGCTTCGCCAGACCTGCGATCAGACAA
>JAYPOZ010000055.1:21515-28663 GCA_038131165.1 Rickettsiales bacterium
CGACCGCGGCCCCGAGCGCCAAGAGGAAAAGAGCTTCGCCAAATCCCACCGCAAACGCCGCGATGACGAACCCGACGGCCACGCCGGCCGCTGCCTGGCCGCCGCTCGGCCGTCCGGCGGCGGCCGACAGCCCGTCCGCCCGGGCCGGCCCCATTAGCGCCATCACGGGCCCGATGGCGGCGCGGGAACACGCACCCGCGCCGATCAAGGCCGCGCAGACGGCACCCGGCTCCGCCAGGCTCGCGACCGCGAGGACCCGCGCCAGGATCGAGAACACCAGAGCGGCGACGCCATAGCTGCCGATCCGGCTGTCGCGCATGATCGCGAGCTTGCGCTCCCTGCCCGATCCGCCGCCAAACCCGTCGGCGACATCGGCAAGACCGTCCTCATGCAATCCGCCGGTCACAAGATACATCCCGGCAACGGCGATCGCCGCGGACAAGGCCACGGGCAGGCCCAGAGCCTCCGCGAGATAGAACGCCGCCGCACCGCCAAGCCCGACCAGCGCGCCCACCGCCGGAAACACCCAGACCGCCCCCGCCAGCGCCCCGCCCGCGTGCCCGCCTCCGCCGACGGGAATCCGCGTCAGAAACATCGCCGCCGTGCGCAGGGCGGATAGGGGATTTCTGTCGATCTCGCTGGACACGGGGGACTCGCTTCTTGATGTTCCGTTCGAATTCTATGGAATAGTTCAATGCATCCGGATTTGCCAACGAGGAAGCCATCGCCTTGGAAAACATAAGAGACCGGATCGCCCGCCTGCCCCGCCCCGACGCGGCGGCGGTGGATGCGGCGGCGGCACGGCAGGCCGAACTCACGAAGCCCGCCGGCTCGCTCGGTCGCCTGGAAGACATCGTCCTCTGGCTGGCCGGCTGGCAAGGCAAGCACCCGCCGACGCTCGCCCGCCCCCACGTCCTGGTGTTCGCCGGAAACCACGGCGTTACGGCGCGCGGCGTATCCGCCTTTCCTGCCGACGTGACGGTTCAGATGGTCGCGAACTTCGAAGCGGGCGGTGCCGCGATCAACGCGCTCTCGCGGAACGCCGGCGCCTCGTTCGCGGTCGTCCCCGTCTCGCTCGACACCCCGACCGCCGACTTCACCCAGGCACCGGCCATGACCGAGGCCGAATTGGCAGCAGCGTTCGAAATCGGCGCCCGCTCGGTGCCAGAAGCGTGTGACATATTGCTTCTTGGCGAGATGGGTATCGGCAACACCACCGCCGCGGCCGCGCTGGCGCGCGCGCTGTTCGGCGGCACCGCTGCGGATTGGGTCGGCACGGGAACCGGCATCGACGACGCGGGTCTCGCCCGCAAACAGGCCGCGGTCGACGCGGCCATCGCATACCACGCTGGCGCATTGGCCGACCCCCTCGAAGCGTTGCGCCGGGTTGGCGGCCGCGAGCTTGCCGCCATCGCGGGCGCTTGTTTGCAGGCCCGCCACCGCCGAATTCCGGTCCTCCTGGACGGATACGTCTCGACGGCGGCGGCGGCGGCACTGACCGTCCTCGATCCGTCCGCGCTCGATCATTGCCAGATCGGGCATGCCTCGGCGGAGCCCGGGCACCGGCGGTTGCTGGACCGCCTCGGCAAACGCGCCCTGCTCGACCTCGATATGCGCCTCGGCGAGGCCTCCGGCGCGGCCGTGGCCCTCTGCGTCGTACAGGCCGCCCTTGCGGCCCATCTGGGAATGGCGACCTTCGCGGAAGCCGGCGTCGCGGGGAAATCCGCAGGCGACTGATCCCAAGCTCGATTCACCGCTGGCCGGTCCAAAGCGAGCGTGATAGCCTAGCGTCGATTGACCGAAAGGAAGCCGGTGCCCTTGAGACGAGGTATTCCGGCGCTGCCCCCGCAACTGTGAGCGGCGAGGTTACGGCAAAGAGCCACTGGCGGATTTCCGTTGGGAAGGCGCCGTAACCGAAGACCCGAAGCCAGGATACTTTCGCCAATTCGTTTGAATCACCCAGCCTCGGAGGGAGGGCATCGCGGTGTCGAGTTTGAAGTCCTTGCCGCCCGTCACGTTGGTCATCGGCGGCGCCCGTTCCGGAAAAAGCGCTTATGCAGAGCGGCTCGTCGAAGAGTCCGGCCTCGCACCCGTCTATCTTGCGACCGCAACCGCGGGGGACGGCGAAATGTCGGAACGGATCCGGCAGCACAAGGCGCGGCGCGGCGAGCGATGGAAAACGGTCGAAGAGCCTTTGTCTCTTCTCTCCGCCCTGAAGGATCACGCCGCCGCCTCCAATGCCGTCCTGGTCGATTGCCTGACTCTCTGGCTCAGCAACCTCATGACCTTGTCCCGCGATATCGGGGCGGAGACAGCCGATTTGGTATCCGGGCTTGCGGATCTCGACGGCCCGGTCGTCTTCGTCACCAACGAGGTCGGGCTCGGGATCGTGCCCGCCAACGACCTCGCGCGCGCATTCCGCGATCATGCGGGCCACATCAATCAAGCCGTCGCCCTCGCGTCGGATCGAACGGTGATGATGGTCGCCGGACTGCCCATGACCCTTAAACCGGACGCGTAACCAGCACCTCTCCCGAAAGGACGTTAGATGTCAGAACACAGGAAGATTCCGGCTACCGTGGTGACGGGATTTCTCGGCGCCGGAAAGACGACCTTGATCCGCCACCTGCTGCAGACGGCCAACGGCAAACGGCTCGCGCTGATCATCAACGAATTCGGCGATATCGGCGTCGACGGAGAAGTGCTGAAAGCCTGCGGGAGCGAGACCTGCGAGGAAGGAGATATCGTCGAACTGGCCAATGGCTGTCTCTGCTGCACGGTCGCCGACGATTTCGTGCCTACCATCGAAGCCCTGCTGGCGCGCGATCCTCGGCCGGACCATATCGTCATCGAAACATCGGGCCTGGCCCTGCCGAAACCGCTGGTGCGGGCCTTCGGCTGGCCGGAAATCCGCACCCGCCTGACGGTCGACGGCGTGGTCGCCGTCGTCGACGGCCCCGCCGTAGCGGCGGGCCTGTTCGCCGCCGATCCGGCCGCGGTTCAATTGCAGCGCGAAGGCGACGAAGCGCTCGACCACGACAGCCCGCTCGAAGAGGTGTTCGAAGACCAGATTCTCTGCGCCGACCTGGTCATCGTCAATAAGAGCGACGAGATGACGCCCGAAGTGCTTGAGACAACAAGCCGCGATCTGCGGGCCAAACTGCGGCCCTCCATCAAGATGATCGAGGCCAGCCATGCCGCCATCGACGCCGATATTCTCCTCGGCCTCACGGCAGCCGCGGAAGAGGATCTCGACGCCCGCCCCTCGCATCACGACGGCGAGGACGATCACGAACACGACGATTTCGATACCTTCGTCGTCGAGCTGCCGGAACTCGCCGATCCACAGGACCTGACGCGGCGGATAGAGGCCTTGTTCGCCGACCACGACGTCCTCCGGCTGAAGGGATTCGCCGCCATCGCAGGCAAGGACATGCGCCTGCTGGTACAAGGCGTCGGCAGCCGTCTGAATACCTATTACGACCGGGACTGGCGCGCAGACGAGGCACGCCGCACCCGCCTGGTCGTGATCGGACTGCATGGCCTCGATCGGTCGGCGATTAACGCTATTCTGACCAACGCCTAAGAGCGGGCGAAAACCTCCATGCATCTCCTGGCGGCCCAACCCGGACAGATCGTCGACGGCAGCGAAGCCGTCGACCTCGAACAGAGTCCCGGAGAGATCGTGTTTATCTCCGCCGCCGATACGGAGCTCGCCTGCCTCGCCAACCTCCGCGCCGCGTTGGGCAGCGATTATCCGGCCTTGCGGCTCGCCAATCTGATGTCGCTCTCGCACAACATGTCGGTCGATCTGTATGTCGAAACGGTCATCCAGCATGCAAAGCTGGTCATCGTCCGTTGCCTCGGCGGCGCCGGATACTGGCCTTACGGGGTCGAACGGATCGCCGAGAGCTGCCGCAACCGCGGCATCGCCCTGGCGTTCCTGCCCGGCGACGATCAGCCGGACGCGACCCTGGACGGCTTCAGCACGCTGGAGCGGGAGGCACGCCACCGCCTGTGGCAATACCGCATCCATGGCGGCACGGAAAACGACCGGAATTTTCTCTGCTACGCCGCGACCCTCATCGGCCGGACGATGGAGTGGAACCCGCCGCGTCCGTTGCAGCGCGCGGGCCTGTATTGGCCGGGCGCGGATACCCTGGATATCGATGATCTTCGCGGCTTCTGGCACGACGGCGCGCCGGTCGCGGCTGTCACCTTCTACCGGGCATTGGTTCAGGCCGGTACGCTGGCGCCCATCGACGCCCTGATCGCGTCCCTGAGCGAGCGGGGATTGAATCCCCTTCCCGTCTTCATCTCCAGCCTGAAGGACCCGGTTTCGGTCGAACTCCTGACATCCTTGTGCCGGGAGGCGCAACCGCGGATCGCCCTCAACGCCACCGGTTTCGCCGTCTCGCAACCGGGAGCGCCGCGCCGGGACACGGCTTTCGATGCCTCCAAGTGCCCGGTCCTCCAGGTCGTCCTCGGCGGCTCGACCGAGGCCGCCTGGCGGGACAACATCCAAGGTCTGTCGCCGAAGGACCTGGCCATGAATGTGGTTCTGCCTGAAGTCGACGGCCGCATCATGACCCGTGCCGTCTCCTTCAAGTCGGAAGCACGGTTCGACCCGGCGACCGAAATCTCCATCGCAACCCACGAGCCGGTCCCGGACCGGATCGCCTTTGTCGCCGACCTCGCGGCGCGCTGGGTCCGCCTCGCGGAGACGCCGGCACCGAAGCGCCGCGTCGGCATCGTCCTGGCGAACTATCCGAACCGGGACGGCCGTCTCGGCAATGGTGTCGGGCTCGACACACCGGCCAGCGCTGTTGCGCTGCTCGCTGCATTGAAGGAAGCCGGCTACCGGATCGGCAAGATTCCGGCAAACGGCAATGCGCTCATGCGGCAGATTTCAGCCGGACCCACCAATGCCCTCGACCGGCGGCATCTTCGGCACGGCGGAGTCCGCTTTGCCGCCGCCGACTACGACACCTATTTCGAGGCCTTGCCGACCGCCATCCGCGACGCGGTCACCGAGCGATGGGGCGATCCGGCCGACGATCCGTTCCGGCAGGGCCCTGACTTCGTTCTGCCTGTCCTGGAGCTTGGAAATATCGTCGTCGCGATCCAACCGGCGCGCGGATACAACATCGACCCCGCCGAAAGCTACCATGATCCCGACCTGCCGCCGCCGCACGGCTATCTTGCCTTCTACGCCTGGCTGCGCGAGGCGTTCGACGCGCACGCGGTCATCCATCTCGGCAAACACGGCAATCTCGAATGGTTGCCGGGCAAGGCGGTGGCGCTGTCGGAGAATTGCTTCCCGGAAGCCGCCTTCGGCCCGACGCCTCATCTCTACCCCTTCATCGTCAACGATCCGGGCGAAGGGGCGCAAGCCAAACGGCGCACCGCGGCGGTCATCATCGATCATCTGACGCCGCCGCTGACCCGCGCCGAGTCCTATGGCCCGCTGAAAGACCTGGAAGCCCTCGTCGACGAATATTACGAGGCCGCCGGCATCGACCCCCGGCGCATCGAGTTGCTGTGCGCGCAAATCCTGGAACTGGCGCAGGCGACGGGGCTCGACCGCGACACCGGCATGGAAGAGACGGACGCGCCGGAATCGGCGCTCGCCAAGCTCGATAATTATCTCTGCGAGCTGAAGGAAATGCAGATTCGCAACGGCCTGCATGTCTTCGGACAATCGCCGGAAGGCGGGCTCCGCGACGATCTGCTGGTGGCCCTCACGCGCATTCCCCGGAACGCGGGGAAGGATGGCGACGCCTCGCTTATCCGGGCCCTGGCGGCGGATCTCGGCCTCGGGGGGTTCGACCCGCTCGATTGCGAGTTTGGTGCCGATTGGACAGGCATCCGGCCCGACGCGCTCGCATCGGCAGCACTCGCTTCGGAGGACTCCGTCTGGCGGTCGAACGGCGACACGGTCGAACGGCTGGAGGGCCTGGCCCTACGCTTGGTGCGCGGCGACATCGCACCGGAGTCAGACTGGACGCAGAGCACTGCCGTCCTGGAGGAAATACGGACCAAGACGGCCCCAAGCGTCGATGACAGCGGCCCGGCGGAACTCGCCGCGACCCTGCAGGGCCTCTCCGGCAAGTACGTCCAACCGGGGCCGTCGGGCGCACCCACGCGCGGCCGCCTCGACGTGTTGCCCACGGGCCGGAATTTCTACTCTGTCGACAACCGGACCGTGCCGACACCGGCCGCCTGGCTGCTCGGCTGGAAATCCGCCGATCTCCTGATCACCCACCACCGCCAGACCCAGGGCGCCTGGCCGCGAGCGCTCGTTCTTTCCGCCTGGGGCACGTCGAACATGCGCACCGGCGGCGAGGACATCGCGCAAGCCCTGGCGCTGCTCGGTGTCCGGCCGCAATGGGATACCGCATCCCGCCGGGTGACGGGATTCGAAATTCTGCCGCTCGACATGTTGGATCGTCCGCGCGTCGATGTGACCTTGCGGATATCCGGATTTTTTCGGGACGCCTTCCCGGCACAGATCGATCTGTTCGACTCCGCGGTCCGGGCCGTGGCCGCCCTCGACGAGCCGGAGACGGACAACCCGCTGGCCGCCCGGGTCAAGGCGGAAACCCGGCGCCTCGTGGACGATGGTGCCGATCCCGCCAGAGCCACACAGCGTGCGGGATATCGCATCTTCGGCTCGAAACCGGGCGCCTATGGCGCCGGCCTGCAGGCCCTCATCGACGAGCGGGGATGGGAGAGCGAAGGCGACCTGGCGCGCGCCTATATTGCCTGGGGCGGTTATGCCTATGGATCGGGTGCCGAGGGCGAGGCCGAGCATCGCTTGTTCGAGGAACGCCTGAGCCGCGTCGAGGCGGTCGTGCACAATCAGGACAACCGGGAGCACGACCTGCTCGATTCCGATGACTATTACCAGTTCGAAGGCGGTGCCACGGTCGCTGTACGGCACCTTTCCGGCACCCAGCCGCGCGTCTATCACAACGATCACTCGCGCCCGGAGTCGCCCAAGGTCAGAACCCTGGAGGACGAGATCGGCCGGGTCGTCCGCGCCCGCGTCGTCAATCCGAAATGGATCGCCGGCGCCATGCGCCACGGCTACAAGGGCGCTTTCGAGATGGCGGCCACGGTCGATTACCTGTTCGCCTTCGCGGCGA
>JAYPOZ010000056.1:0-28457 GCA_038131165.1 Rickettsiales bacterium
ATCGCTCGACGAGATTCCGTTCAATCGTTGTATAAGGCCGGCCTTCAATCCGCATGGCAGCGGTGCCGCGCCGACCGCCAAGCAAGACATCGACAATCGAATAAATCAGCGAACTATCGACGGTGATCAGTCCGAAGTTGTCCCACTCTTCAACCTTGAAGACGGTCAACATTGCAGGCAACGGGATGGAATTAAGATAATCGCCGAACCGAATGGACGTTATATTGTCGAGGCTGACTTCGACGTTGTCAGAAGTGAAATTACGCAGCGACGTAGACATCATCCGCACGAGGCGGTCAAAAACGACCTCCAGCATCGGAAGGCGCTCGTAAGACACCATGCCGCTATCGATAATCGCTTCAATGCCGGATCGCTCGGACTCGGCTTCGTCACCTTCTTGGAAACCAAGCAGACTATCAATTTCGGATTGGTCTAGAACGCGCGAACTCTCGGCGTAACCGTCGTCACCGCCCCCTCCGTCGGCCATAGCAGCCCATTCGTCGGCGAGCGCGTCCCCGTCATCATCACCGTCCCCATCACCTTCCAGCGATGCAGCCCAGTCGTCAGCTAAATTTTCGTCTTCGTCATCCATCATCATGGCGATACCCAGTGGGCCAATTCACCAGCATTTATTGTACCAACATTTCCTTGAATAGAACATCCTTCACCTTCACCGGATTGGCGGCAGCGTTTACACGCACCAATAATTCTTCCTTAACCCGATAAAGACCGTGCGAGCCCTGCAATTCTTCGATCCGCAAACCTCTCAAGAATACCTGAAAATTATCGACAATCCGTGGCATTACGGCCTTGATACGCTGCTCGTCTTCCTTCTTTTCCAGCTCTAGGCTAATGCGCAACTTCAGAAAACTCGACTTTCTGCCAGCACGCCCCATACTGACCAGCATTTCTTCCAACTCGAAAAAATGACCTAAGGAATCCGCCTGCTGTTGCTCAGCAGCCAATTCCTCCTGGGACGGGCCAAAAAGCGAGTCAAATACGCCAAGAAAATATGCCACCGCGCCACCGATCAACAGAAGCAAGACTGGAGCGCCAACAAAGAGCAACAGCTTCTTTAGACCGCCGCCGCCTGACCCCCCGCCTTCTTCTAATTCATCGCCATCTTCAAACTCGTCTGCCATTTACTTTGTCTCTGTTATACTAAAATAGCATCCAAATTGATTTTCTTTTTTAACATCACATAAGGAATACTTGAAGAACAATAGTCAAAGAGCGCGGAAAACACAAAACAAACTACGAGCGCCTTTCCATCATTGGTCTGCGGCAAAATTTCCACAGCGACGGAAAGAACTGCCCGGCAACCCGTTCCCTCATACATCAACGTATATCAAAACCATCCCGCCAAATCAACTTAACTTATTGTTATTAAACAGTAAAATTTACTGGCACGCATCATGCTGTCCGTACTGGCCGGAGAAGGATCACTGAGGAAGGATGAGGCAAGGTCATGGAGACCCCTACCTATATAGCGTTATCGCGCCAACTCGGCTTGCGAAGAAACATGGACATCATCGCAAACAATATGGCGAACATGAACACACCCGCTTACAAAGCGGAACGCCTGATTTTTGCCGAGTATCTGCAGAAACCGTCAGCGGACGACAAGCAGTCATTCGCGCAGGATCTCGGTACCATGCGGGATGTCACGGAAGGACCGCTGCAGAAGACCGATAATCCCTTCGACCTTGCGATCTCGGGCGAAGGATACTTTACCATAGAGACCCCTCTCGGCGACCGTTACACCCGCCACGGCAGGTTTCAGTTGGATGCCGAAAGCCGCCTGGTAACCGGGCAAGGTAACCCCGTACTTGATAACGGTGGCAGCGAAATCAGAATTCCACCCAATAGCGGCCGTGTCGAAATCAGCGGAGACGGCACAATTTCGGCCGGTGGCGGACCGATCGCGCGTCTCGGATTAGTCACCTTCGATGACCAGCAACAATTAAGCCGATCGGCGAATAACCTCTACCTGGCCCCGGACGACCTGCAACCGAAGGAAGTCGAGAAGCCAAAAATCGCCCAGGGCATGTTGGAGGAATCGAACGTGATGGCGATTAACGAGCTCACTCGAATGATCACTGTTCACCGGCAGCATCAAAGCCTGGGCCGTGCGATCCAACAGGAACACGAACGGCAGGTAAAAGCGATAAATACCATTTCACGCCGCGCGGCCGGCTAGTAGAGGAGAAGATCATGCGATCACTAAATATCGGTGCGACGGGAATGCTGGCCCAGCAGCTCAACGTAGAGGTCATCTCCCACAATATCGCGAATATGAACACTACCGCATTTCAGCGCCGGCGCGTGGAATTTCAGGATTTGCTGTATCAGAACCAGCGACGGGTGGGTTCCGACTCCTCTGACGCGGGCACGATCGTCCCGGCAGGCGTCCAGATCGGCTTGGGCGTTAAGACTGCCGCTGTTTATCGGATCGCGGAGCAAGGCAATCTGACGCTGACCGAAAACACGCTCGATCTAGCGATCAACGGAGAGGGTTACTTCCAAGTTGAGTTGCCCGACGGTGAGACCGCCTATACTCGTTCCGGTGCTTTTCAGCTCAGCCAAGACGGAGAAATCGTCACCGTTGACGGGTTCCGAGTCCTACCCGGCCTGACCATTCCGGACGGTGCGATCGACGTCACTGTCAATTCCAGCGGCGAGGTTCTCGCCCAACTGGACGGTCAGATAACACCCCAGAATATCGGCCAGTTCGACTTGGCCAATTTCTCCAACGAAGCGGGATTGCTTGCGGTCGGTGATAATCTCTACCTGGAGACGCCGGCTTCCGGCGCCGCAACCACCGGGAACCCGGACGCTGCTGGTTTCGGCCGTCTGCAACAAGGTTTTCTTGAGACTTCAAACGTCAATGTCGTCGAAGAGATTACCAACCTAATCACTGCGCAACGCGCGTATGAAATGAACTCCAAGGTCATCGAGACGTCCGATCAGATGATGGCCACAATGACGAACGTACGGTAACGCATCATGAAAACCGTCCGAAACCGTTATTTACGAAGTCTCCTTGGGCTTGCCACGCTCCTCGCAACTGGTGCCGTGGCAGGTACCGAGAGTTTGGCGGCCTCTCTTCGCCATCACGTCGTAATTCGCGGCGACAACGTCACTCTCGGGGACATTTTTGACGATGCCGGTCGCCATGCCGAACGGGTTATCCTTCAGGCGCCCGAACCAGGCCGCAAGATCATCTTGAATGTAAAATGGCTATATCACGCCGCCCGATCCTATGGCGTCGATTGGAAGCCAATGAGCACCCTCGACCAAGTCGTCCTGGAGCGGTCGACAAACGTCATTTCGACGGATCATATCCGCGAAACTCTCGACATTGGCATTCGTCAGGAACTCAGCGTATCGGACAGGTTCGAAATCGAACTCGACAATCGATTATTGCAGATGCATTTACCGGGCGAAAACCTTCCTTCGATCAACGTACAAACGCTGAGGGTTGACCGGCAATCGCAACGTTTCTCAGCGATCCTGGTTGGGGGAGAAGGATCTTCGCGGACCGTGCGAACCACCGCAACTGGAAGATTCTATCGCCTAATCGACATCCCCGTACTCACGCGCCGAATCCGCGGTGGCGAGATTATCAGCCCCCAAGATATCCGGATGGTGACCTTGCGCGCCGACAAGGTTGATATGAACGCTCTCCTCGATCCGGAAGCGCTTATCGGCATGAGCCCTCAACGTGGGCTGTCGAGTGATCGGCCGATCAAGGCGAGTGATATCCGAAATCCAATTCTGGTCGCGAAAGGCAGCATGGTAACCATGGTTTTCCGAACCGAAAAACTAATGTTGACCGCACAAGGCAAGGCGCTTCAGGACGGTTCGGAAAACGAGACGATCAGAATCGTAAACCTTAACACGCATAAGACGATAGATGGCATCGTGACCGGCTCCGGTACGGTATCGGTCGTCCCGGTCGGTCGCGTGGCCCATCGATAGGAGGGGATCATGAAATCAAACACACTCAAATCCCTCGGTCGTGTATCGGCCATTGCCCTCGGCGTCGCGTTCCTGAGCGGCTGCAATACGCTGGAAAGGTTGTCGCAAGTGGGCGAAGAGCCAAAACTGACGCGGGTCCAGAATCCGACCCATCGTGCCGGCTATCGACCCGTCAGTATGCCGATGCCGGCGCCCGTGAGGGCCGAGCGCGCCCCGAACTCGCTCTGGCGTTCAGGCTCACGCGCCTTTTTCAAAGATTTGCGAGCAAACCAGGTCGGCGACATCGTTACGGTCTCCGTCGTCATCGCCGACAAGGTGGAACTGGACAATTCGGTGACACGAACGCGAAACAACGGCGAAACCGCAACATTGACCAACTTCCTCGGCTACGAACAGGCTTTGGACGCGATTTTCCCCGAAGTCGTCAACCCCACGACCCTGGTAAACGGTGCCAGCACGTCCTCGGTTGCCGGAACCGGAGCCATCGACCGCGAGGAAAAAATTACCACGAAAGTCGCGGCAATGGTGGTTCAGGTCCTGCCGAACGGCAATCTCGTGATCGAGGGTCGCCAGGAGACCCGTGTAAACGCAGAGGTGCGCGAACTCGCCATCACCGGAATCGTGCGGCCGCAGGACATCACCAGCAGCAACACAATCAACTACGAACAGGTTGCGGAAGCCCGCTTGGCTTACGGCGGGCGCGGAACCCTCACCGATGTCCAAACACCACGCTACGGACAACAAATCTACGACATTATTTTCCCGTTCTAAGCAGCGGACACTTCGGGAAATTTAAGGAATTTGCAGCGGCTGTCGCCTCCATCCTCCTCCTCCTCCTCCAAGACGGTCGTTGCAAAAAAAAGGGGCCGATGTCGACGGACATCGGCCCCCTTTATTTTTTCAGACTACTCGCTCAGTCGTCGCGGCGAGTCCGTTCCATCCGTTCGTGGCGTTCTTGAGCTTCAACGCTCAATGTCGCAATAGGACGCGCTTCGAGACGACGCAATGAGATCGGCTCCCCGGTCTCCTCACAATATCCATAGGATCCATCGTCAAGACGATCCAACGCCTCGTCGATCTTCGCAATCAGCTTGCGCTGCCGATCGCGGGTCCGCAATTCAAGCGCACGGTCCGCCTCCAAAGAGGCCCGATCCGCCATGTCCGGCTCCGCCAGGCTCTCCTCCTGCAAATTCTTGATGGTCTCGCTAGACTCCCGCAGCAATTCCTCGCGCCAACTGAGTAGTTTCCGCCGGAAATACTCGCGCTGACGCGCATTCATGAACGGCTCTTTCTCCGTCGGTTTGTATTTCTTTGGAAGCGAAGGTCGTTTCTTCGACGCCATCGTTTTTCCTCGCTTGGCCAACGCCTGGGTTTTAGGCGCGCGGAGTATATGTAGTGCCCAGCTGTCCCGCAAGGCTTTGAATTTGCCTTAAGTTTAAGGGCATTCTAACCTGAATTTGACCAGGAGTCGCCTAGGGCGCGAATACAAAATCGAGGAGTGGAACGAATGACGCCCTAGGAATTTCTCTCATATTTTGCCAACTCGACACGCGCCCGAAGCTCGATCTCGTCGAGAATATCCTGTAGCGCAGGATCGCTTACGTTGGCGCGCTGGCGGGTCACTAAATCCGCAATACTGCGGAGCTCGCTAACCGGAATGCCGCCGTTCAGCAAGCCCAACCGCACCCCGTCGAGGCGATCCAAGATTTCGCCTCCCCATTGCCGGCCCCGAGCGTTTCCCTCGCCCGTTGTGGCATCATCGACCTCTTGGATGGCCAACAATGCATCGACAGCGTGGGCCGGCGCCGCACCGCTCACAGGATCAATCGCGTTCTCCTGGCTTTTGACCTGCTTGGCGAACTTCCCAGAAGGCGATCCCTGCGGTCGCTCACTTCTCTTAACCGGCGACGAGCCTACAGATGACGTTCTTTCGATTTTCATAGCCAAATCTTAATCCCTTTTAGAGCCCGGCGAAACCACTTAAGCGAAGCGGGCTCTTACTTGTGCCCGGCAATCTTTTCCAAATACCCGGCACGGCTTGCCTCGCCGACCCAGCCGCTCCTTAACAGATTAGAGAAACTCACAATTAATCATTTATTTTCAATATATTAAACATCCTAACTTGTTGGCACATCATTCGCAATCTTTAGCACGGAAGAGTTTCTTAGTGGGAGAGATGGTGGAGATGAAGAATTCAAATATCCATCGCATGACATCGAAGCCAATGCGCAAAATTACATTGGCGCTGGCCGTTCTCGCGGCTTGTCTGACATGGACGACGTCTGCGACAGCCCAATCTCGCATCAAGGATATCGTCGATATCGAGGGTGTGCGGGAAAACATTTTGATCGGTTACGGCTTGGTGGTCGGTCTCAATGGTTCCGGCGATTCCTTGTCGAGCAACGTCTTCACCAAACAAAGCCTGATCGGCATGCTTGAGCGCCTCGGCGTCAACGCGAACGATACGGCACTGGACGCAAAGAACGTTGCAGCCGTCATGGTGACCGGGCAACTGCCGGCCTTTGCCCGCCAGGGCGTCAAAATCGATATCTCCGTCTCGGCTCTGGGTAATGCCAGCAGCCTGCTAGGCGGAACGCTTCTTGTCACACCAATGCTGGGTGCCGATGGCGAGGTTTACGCGGTTGCGCAGGGCACCTTGGCTGTCGGTGGTTTCAGTGCAGCGGGCGCGGCGGAGACCGTCGTCAAGGGCGTCCCGACGAGCGGACGCATTCCGAACGGCGCAATCGTCGAACGCGAGCTGCCCTTCAACCTCGGCGATCTAAAGCGAGTCCGACTGTCGCTGCGCAATCCTGATTTCACGACCGCACGCCGGGTTGCTCGCGCCATCAATGCCTTTGTCGGACTGCAGACCGCGAAAGCGTCGGATAACGCAACTGTCGTCCTCGACGTGCCAAAAACCTACGACGGCGAACTGGTCGAGTTGCTGACAGATATCGAGCAACTTCAGGTACAGCCCGATCAAATCGCTAAAGTCATCATAGACGAACAATCCGGCATTATCGTCATGGGCGAAAACGTGCGCATCAGCACAGTAGCGATCGCCCAAGGCAACTTGACGATCCGCATCACGGAAACACAGCAAGTCTCACAACCGACACCGTTCTCGAATACCGGCGAGACAACCACTGTCAACCGCACTGCAGTCGAAGTCGATGAGGGGGAAGATCGCAAGTTCGGCATCTTGCCGACCGGTGTCACCCTTCAGGAATTGGTGAACGGTTTGAATTCGCTCGGAATCGGCCCGCGCGACATGATTACCATCTTGCAAGCGGTCAAAGCCTCTGGCGCGATGCAAGCGGACATCGAGGTGCTGTGATGATGGATAGTAGCGCTTTCGTCGATCAGGCTTTGGAAGGCTACCAGAGCGCCCGGCAGCCGGGCATGGCAGCACCCGGCAAGAAAACACGCATGTCGAACGAAAAGATCGATGCGGTCGCAAAAGATTTCGAAGCCTTTTTTGTCTCCATGATGATGGAATCGATGATGTCCGGCATCGCGACGGACGGACCTTTCGGCGGCGGCCAGGGCGAGCGGGTATTCCGCTCGGTAATGGTCCAGGAATACGGCAAGGAAGCTGCGAAGCAGAGCGAGTTCGGCATTGCAGACGCGGTTAGAACACAACTGCTGAAAATGCAGGAAGTTAACTAAGGAATAGACGATGGATCCCACGGCACGCGCACATGAGCTGATCGACGTGACCGAATCGCTGACCGCGTTGATCGAGCAGGAGAACACGCTCCTGACGGAATTGCGAATCAAGGAAATCGGCGCGCTGCAGCAAGAGAAGGTTTCGCTCTCCGGTCTCTACGAACTGCGGATGCGGGAGGCCATTCAAGATGCCGGCGCCTTCAATGCTGTCGCGCCCGAAATCCGCGAACGCCTCAGGTTGGCGAGCGAGGCTTTCGACAGATCCGCACAGCATAACGCCAATGCCCTCCGTGCAGCGCTCGAGATGAATACCCGGATGGTTCACAAGATTGCCCAATTGGCGACCAAGCAGGAGACCCGCCCAAACGGCTATGGGGCCACTGGTACGGTTCCCTACCCGACCCGACGCACAAAAGTAC
Source organism: Rickettsiales bacterium (assembly GCA_038131165.1). Taxonomy (GTDB): domain Bacteria; phylum Pseudomonadota; class Alphaproteobacteria; order UBA8366; family UBA8366; genus UBA6544. The sequence goes on from JAYPOZ010000056.1 coordinate 8,070, forward strand.
CGGTCATGCCAATGACTTTGAACCAGCAGTTGTGAGGGACGCGCAATGACTCTGACCCTCGCTCTCCGCACCGCCCTCAGCGGCCTCTCCGCCACACAATCTGCGCTACAAGCTACGTCAAACAACATTATTAACGTAAATACCGAAGGTTACTCCCGCAAGGATGTAACCTTCACCACACGTACGATCAACGGCCTCGGAGCCGGAGTAAACGTGGCGAACGTCGACAGGGTCGTCGACGAGTTTTTGATCCGAGAAATCCGAGATCAACAGGCTATTATCGGAAACCTCGATGTCCGCGAGGAGTTCTTGAGCGAACTCGAGTCGCTCTTCAGTTCTCCGGACAACAACCGCTCGATCACGAGTGCGCTCGATACGGTCCGGGATTCGCTGGAAGCCTTTTCGGTCACACCGGAATCTTCCGCTGCCGCTTTCAACGCGGTGAACGAACTGCGAAAAGCCATCCTACAGGTAAAGGATCTGACTGATTCGATTCAGAACCTCCGCCTCAAGGCAGACCAGGAGATCGCCCGCGCCGCAAGCAATATCAGCAACGAGCTGAACATCATCTCCGATCTGAACACCCGTGTCGCGCGCGCGGAGACCTTAAACCAGCCAAGCGGTGAGGAACGAGACGAACGCGACCGGGCGATCAAGCGCCTGGCAGAGCAAATGGATCTCAGGATCATCGAAGATTCGAACGGCCTGCTGACGGTCCTCACGAATACCGGACGCAATCTGATCAGCGGCTCCGTCGTCGAAACGGTCAGCCATGTCTCGGCGGTCCAGATGAGCGCATCGCTGAGCTATCTAGCCCCGACCGACACCGGTTATCCAGGTGGCATCGGCGGTCTTTTCCTCGGTACGCCCGATACCACGAACGGTACCAACGATATCTCGACGGAGATAACCACGGGACGCCTCAAGGGCCTCATCGATCTTCGCGACGATGTGCTGCCGAACCTGCAGTCCGAACTCGACACTCTGGTCCAAAAGATGACGGTCCAGCTCAATGCGGCACATAACGCCGGGACCTCGGCACCGCCACCGAACACCCTGACCGGTTCGCAAACCTTTGCCGAAACCGATACCCTGGCGGCGACCGGCGCCGTCGATATCGTTATTGCAGACCGGTCGACCGGCGCCGTCGTCGAGACGCTCAATATTCCCGACCTCAGCGCAGCTACAGCTGATACGGTCGCTGAAGTCGTGGCTTTGATCAACGCGATGACGAACGCCAGTGCCTCGCTCAACAGCGACGGCAAGCTCGTCATTTCAGCCGACAGTTCCGCCAACGGAGTAGCCATTTCGAACAGCACAAGCTCCTATACGGTCGTGCAGGGAGAAACGCGAAACTTCTCGCACTATTTTGGTCTTAATGATCTCATCGTGCAGGAAGCCAACTCGAGCGACTACAACAGCTTCGCATCGGCCCAAGTTTCGAGCAGTACCACAAATCTCGGATTGACGGGTGCCATAACCATCACCGGCAGTTTCGGCTCCAGCGCCATTACCTATACCGGCAACACTCTCGCCGAAATCGCATCGGAAATTAACGCGGACGGCACTTTGAGTACCGCCGGCATAACGGCTTCCGTCGTCAACGATGGTTCCGGAAGGCGGTTGACTATTCGAGATTCCGGCGGTGACAACTTTCGGATCACCGATAGCGGTACCCTCGTTTCGCAAATTGGTTTAACGAGTGACAACCGCGATCTGTCCGGCCGTTTCCAGATCAATACCGACATCGCCAGCGATCCAACGCGCTTGGCCCATGGTACGGTTGCTTCTACGACAGTAGGCCAAGTCGTCGTTTCAGCCGGTGACGGTACTGCAGCCAGTAACCTGGCTGGCGTCTTCAGTTCCGACATAACGTTCGGCACGACGGGTGGCATTTCCGGGGTCTCAACAACGCTCGCCAGTTTTTCCGCACAAATGCTTGGGCTTCAAGCCGCGCAGACCAACGATGCTCGTGTCGAACTGGAATTCACCACACAGTTTACCGAGACGCTCGAGTTCAGAGCATCATCGGTCTCGGGCGTCAACCTGGACGAGGAACTCGCAAATCTCGTCGTCTTGGAACAATCGTTCAACGCCTCGGCCCGAATCATCACCGTGGCCGCAGATATGCTTCAAGAACTGATCGACTCGGTCCGATAGGAGACTAGCAGATGACACGCGTCGCCACCCTCGCTCAGCAACAGCTGATAACCAGTAATGCATTACGCACGCAGCGGAACGTCAGTGAGCTGCAGGTCCAGGTCGCGTCGGGCAAGAAGACTCAAGCCTTCTCGGGGATCGCCGACGATGCCGGCCGGCTGGTCAACTTGAAGAGCGAACTATCGCAGGCTGAGCAATTCATCCAGAACATCACTATCACGGAAAAGCGCCTCGACCTCATGGCTTTTGCCCTGGATCAAATCGAAGAGATCGCCCGCAAGGCCCGCACCGATTTCGCGGGCGCGATCAACGGCAGTGCGGCGGACGATATTCAGTTGTCGTTGCTGGCTCAAGCATCGCTCGACCAGGTCGTTGAAATTCTGAATTCCAAAGACGACAGCCGTTTCCTCTTTGCCGGCGGCGCAGTAGAGACAAAACCGGTCAATCTATCCAACGCTGCCTATACCGCGCCGGCCCCAGGCTCCCCACCGACATTCGTACAAACGGTCGAGACCGGATACTATCAAGGCGATTCGATCGTCCAATCCACCCGCGCCGACGATGGCTTTAATGTCTCCTACGGCATAAAAGCCGATGAAGTTGCCTTTGAAAAACTCATTCGAACACTCGATAACGTCTCCAATGTCACGTTCACAGACCCAATTACGACCCAAGAGAAAACCTTTCTCCGGGACGCCATCACCGAAATGACGGAACTCCTCGAAAATAACGGGACGGACAAGACCCTCACTGACCTGCGTGCCGACATCGGATTGGACCGGGTGGTGCTTGACAGTCTGAAAAATAAACACACGAATTTTCTGCAATTCGCACAGGACTCGATCTCCGAAATCGAGAATGTGAATACCGCCGAGGCCGTCTCCTTATTGAATTTCGAACAAGTTCAGCTCGAAGCTTCGTTCACGACCATCGCCCGAATTCAGACCCTGTCGCTCTCCAACTTCCTGCGATAGCCCCGCTCGGGTGGCCCATAGGTTTACCGCCGGATTGACAGTAGCCAGCCCGATCCCGAATAAATCTAGGGGTATGAACGAAATACCGCCAAGGGAAACGACATGACGGCGCCGGATTCGACCGCGTCTGCGCCGCTTATCGGCTCGGTCCGCGATATCATCGCAGGCGCGATTAAGGACTTTCGGAATGGGAATTCTGAGCGCGCCGATGAGATCCTTCGCCAAGTTGTGGAAGCCAGACCCGAAATGGCAGCGGCCTGGCACTTACGGGGACTAATCGCGCAAGAGAGCGGTGACTCGGCGAAGGCTGTAGCCTTTTTCGAAACCGCAGCGGACCTGAATCATAGCGACGTAAGCTACTGGCGCGACTACGGAATCACCCTTCTTGAAATCAACCAACTCAACGCGGCACTGAGCGCCCTGCAAACAGCCGTGAAGATCGCACCCGACGACAGTGCTACACATTTTCGCCTTGGTATTCTCTATGGACGAATCGGCGAGAACGACAATGCCATACGGCATTATCGCCGCTGCACCGAGTTACAGCCTGAGGCGGCAGAAGCCTTTAACAACCTTGCGGCGACATACCGACGCGCAGGCCATCCAAAACAATCCTTCGCGGCCGCCCAGCAAGCGATCGCTCTCAGGCAGGGTTATCCGGAGGCGCATAACAACCTGGGTCTCGCCCACTGTGATCTCAGCGACTACCGGGCGGCCATCGCGTCATTCGAGCATGCCCTTGTGCTGCGCCCGGACGACCCTGAAATCCTGAACAATCTGGGTGTCGCATTAGACGCCGACGGTCAATACGAACGTGCCGAAGAAACTCTCCGCCTTGCCATATCGGGTAGACCTGTCGCGGTCGACCCGGCCCTGAACCTTGGAAACTTGCTGCGGGTCCAGGGTCGCCTTACAGAAGCTGAGGATTGCTATCGGACCGCTATCGCGAACGCACCCTCGGATATCCGCCCCTATGGCAATCTTGGGCTTGCGTTACTCAATCAAAATAAGCCACGCGAAGCGACCGAGATCTACGAAGAGGCGCTAACACTCGATCCAGCGGCACACGACATCCGTATGAGCCTCGGAATTGCGCAATTGACGGCGGGCGATTACTTGGCCGGATGGCAAAATTACGAAGCCCGCTGGAACGCCGCCTCGTTTCGTGTCGAGCGCAGACGTTTCGATGCTGCTCGCTGGGAGGGTCAGCCACTGGATGGCCAGCGCCTTCTCGTCTATGCGGAACAGGGGTTCGGCGACACCATTCAGTTCTGCCGTTATATTCCCCTATTGGCCAAGATGGGCGCCGATGTCACTTTCGAATGCCAAGGCCCACTCACCCGACTGTGCGGCACGCTTGACGGATCGCCCAAGGTCGTGGCGAGAGGAGACCCGTTGCCAAAGACGGATTTTCACGTGCCGCTGCTAAGTCTGCCGCGCATCTTGGGAACGACACTTGGCAGCATACCGTCGGAAGCACCCTACTTGGCCGTCGACTCAAGGCGCGCTGACGCCTATCGCCAGCGCCTTGAACCAAGCAAGAAGAACGTCGGACTTGTTTGGTCAGGCAATCCGGATCGACAAGATGATATTTTGCGGAGCTGTCCGATCGAGGCAATCACGCCTTTGATCGAAATCGAGAACACAAGGATTATCAGCTTACAGGTCGGCAACTCTGCCAACGAGTTGCCGCAGGGTATTCTCGATTTTGGCGCGGAATTCGGAGATTTTGCGGATACCGCAGCAGCAATCTCCACGCTTGACCTTGTCGTCACGGTAGATACGGCGACTGCTCACCTTGCGGGCGCGCTTGGAAAACCGGTATGGGTCCTGCTCGGCCATCACGCGGACTGGCGCTATCTGTTGGAGCGGGCGGATTCTCCCTGGTATCCATCCATGCGGCTCTTCCGCCAAGAGAAGGCGGGAGACTGGTTTGGATTGACCCGCGCAGTCGGGCAGACATTCCGGGCAGAGTTCAACCAAGAAACGGCGTCCACCGGATGAGCATGGACGACAGTAAGCCTGACATCCTCATGGAACTTGCCGATCTCCTGCAAGCTGCGTCCGGATACGCGAACGCAGGGGATTGGCAGCAAGCGCTCCGCTTAAGCGAGCTGGCGCTGGCCAAAGACACCGTCAACCCTGTTGCTTTGTATATTGCAGGTCTCGCCTGCGCCCAGTTGGGTCGAAATCGCGACGCGATCGACCATCTCGCAAAGTCCATAATCGACAATGAAAAGGATACCAGTAAGCTCGCGGTGCTTGCGACGCTTCTGCAGCAAGAAGGCCGGACCGCCGAGTCCGTGCAATACTTGGAGAGACGCTGCCGGCTCGACCCAAATCCGGACACGCTGAATGTCTTGGGCGCCGCCTGCGCGGATGTCGGAAGAATCGGTGACGCGATCAAATATTTCCGCGAGTCGCTCCGCCTACAACCCCAAGGCAATATCGCAAGTGCCGGTCTCTACCCGTTGCTTCGCTCCGCATGCGAATGGGGCCCTGAGCTTGAGGCACTGTCCCGAGACATTGACCGTTTAAACGCGGATGCTTTGGCGTCCGGCAAAGCGGCGGCCGAGCCGCCATTCAACAATATTCACCGCGTCGACGATCCTGCGCAGAATTTCCGCGTCGCACGATCCTGGAGCGCGGCCCTTTCCGGCGGTGGGGATACTCCGCTTCCCAGCCCGCCCTCGCCCGCCTCTGGGGAGAGCAATCGGCGCCTCCAGATTGGCTATCTCAGTGCCGATTTTCACGATCACGCGACCGCACACCTCATGCGAGGGTTATTCCAATCGCACGATAAGAGCAGATTTGAGATCCACGCTTATTCTTACGGTCCGGATGACGGCAGTCGGTACCGTGAAGCCATAAGATTGGCCTGCGATTTTTTCTACGACATTTCGAGTGATAGCGATGCCAAGGCGGCCCGGCGTATTCGCCACGACGGCATCGACATTCTTGTCGACCTCAAAGGCCATACACGGCACAACCGCCTCGCCATTTGCGCCGCCCGTCCATCGCCGATCCAGGCAACCTACCTCGGCTTTCCCGGCACCACCGGAGCAGATTTTTTCGACTATGCTTTAACGGATGTTCATGTAACACCGCCTGCCGTCCAGAAATACTATAGCGAAAACCTTGTATACCTACCGAACTCTTATCAATGCAATGATGACACCCAGAAAACTCCTTTAATAAATAATAAAGAAATTGAAAAAATCAAAAATATATATTCTTTTTTATTTTGCTCTTTCAACAATCCAAATAAAATTGATCCAACATTTTTTTCAATTTGGCTAGATTTACTTAAATCCATTCCAAATTCGGCACTTTGGATACTTCAAAACAATCCACTAGCTGAGCGAAACCTGAAAGCCGCTGCCAAGCGGGCCGGTGTCGACGAAGACCGATTACTGTTCGCGGGAATGGTTTCACGGCGCGAGCATCTCGCCAGGATGGCTGCCGCAGATCTGGCATTGGACACGCGGTTTTACAACGGTCACACGACGACCAGCGACGCATTATGGGCCGGGCTTCCCGTGCTCACGATGGAAGGAAACCACTTTGCCTCGCGCGTATCAGCCAGCTTGCTGCGAGCAATGTATATACCGGAACTAATCACCCAGACGCCGGCGGAATATGCTGAAAGAGCGTATTTTCTCGCGACGAGTACGACGGAGATAAAATCCCTGCGTGAGAAAATCGTAACCAACCGGAGAGCGGCGCCGCTTTTCGATACGCTCGGGTTTACACGTAACCTAGAGGCGGCCTATCTGGAAATGTGGCGTCGGCATTGCGCAGGTTCGTCCCCAGCACCGTTCAGCCTTAGCTAGAGACCTGCGTTGGATTCTAAAATTATGCGACGATACCGCCGCCGCCTGAGCGCCCGCCCGTCGGTTGAGGCGGGGCCGGTGGCGTCTCTTCAGCAGCAGACGGGCTGGTCATCAATCCGCTCGCAATATTGCGATTGATATCGATCAGCACTTTCAGCTTGCGTCCTTCAGGATTCGCCAAAGCATCGACGGTGTGCTTATCGATGAATACACTGAGATTAAGGATGTTCTGTTTGATCTCTGCCGGCAGCGGATTCTCGACGGCCGAGACATCAGATTGAAAAATTGTCCAAAGCCGCCAATTCAAACGCAAAGCCGCCCGATATGCGGTAATATTTTCGATATTCGCCTGCGCATCGGACAACGCCCGCGCCGTTTCCATCAGAGCACGCGCTTCCGTTTGCCGGGCCCCCGCGCCTAACTTTTGCGAGGAACGATAGGGATCACTGGACGACATGCTTCAGCACCTCTTCTTCGTAGCGCATCAGCTTTTTGCAATCTTTCATAGCGCTATAAAGGTTACCTTCAATAACTTTACGCCCAATATCAAGTAAAATTGGCCTTGAACTAGGTACTGCTTTAATAAAAGAGCTGACCAATTCGTTGAATTTACCTTGATAGTGAAGTTCTTTATCAGAGAACATATACATCATTTGCACCGTGAAATATATGCTTTTCGCAGGACTGTCCGCCTTCTCTTCCGTCATTATATCGCGCTCGCGCAAAACGCTGGCCTTGTTCTGGAGCACCAGCTCGGTCTTCTCCCCGCCATTGAGAACTACCGCCTGATTAATGATTACTTTTTCGCCAGGCTTGAGAATAAGTTTTAGGGGCATTTTGCACCGTCGCGTGGATAATACACGGGCGCCCGGCAGAAGTACCGGTACGCAAGTTGAGATTATTCATTGTATATATCATGCGGGCGTGCTTTTCGCGATAGGCTATAAATTTCCGCGCTAGAATAAAAAAAGGCGGGGGCCAATGGCCCCCGCCCGGGTTCCAGCGAACCCTAAGGGGTATTAACCGAAGAGTGCCAGAATTGACCGTTCGCTCTGCGCGGCGAGGGCCAAAGAGTTAATACCCAGCTGCTGTCTGGTCTGAAGAGCCAGCAGATTTGCACTTTCCTCGTTAAGATCGGCCAGCGTGAGCTTACCTGCACCACCTTCAAGCGTATTGACGAGGTTTTCGGTAAAGTCCAAACGGGTCGAGAGGATCGTATTATTGGAACCCAGTGTCGAAGCGTTCGACCGGAGGGTCGACAATGCACTGGAAATCGCTGTCAGTGCAGTATCGATATTGGCACTGAGACCGAAGTTATTTGCCGCATTAGCAATATTGATGCCCGTCGATGCGGTCGTGGAATCGAGACCGGTAATCGTCAGGTTGCTCGTATTATCGCTATTGAATTCGACTGCTAGGTTATCCGGCGTCGCCTGCAACAGGTTCGTGCCGTTAAAACTTGAGTCATTCGCGATCGTATCGATCTGACTGAGCAGCTCGTTGAACTGCACTGCCAAGGTCGAGCGTTCGTTCGTATCGCCGGTCGCTTTGGCGTTACTTGCAAGACCCTTGGCCTGATTGACCAGTTCGGTGATCGCATCGATACCGTCGATCGCCGCTTGAATTGTACTGACCGCCAAATCAATATTTGACTTCAAAGATGAGAGGTCGTTTGCGGTGTTGCTCAACGCTTTCGCAGTGAAGAACGCCGACGCGTCATCAATAGCAGAATTGACTTTCAAACCCGTCGATAAACGCGTCTGGGTCGAACCAATTAAGCCGGAAGTACGCTGGAGTGTCAGGAGGTTCGTACGAACCGCCTGTGATAGATTGACAGACTCTGCCATGCCAAAGCTCCTATTCTAGGACACATGGATATGACCGCCTTCTGCGGTCGCTAAGGAAAGGTTTTGACCGTATCGACATTCTATCGATCTGATCACTACCACTTTTCTATACAGCAACGGTCGTGCCAATCTACTAAAATCTATAAATTTTAATCACTTAACCTCTGGCAGCTCGTATTTCAAACCGGCAGATATTGCCAATATGGAATTTTTTGCCGACCGCCCGGGCAATTATTGCCCGGGCAGCGGCAAAAAAGTTTAGGTTAGCTTGTTGCGAGAGCTTCTATCCGAAGAGGCTAAGGATCGCTCGCTCGCTCTGCGCGGCCAAAGCCAAGGAATTCAAGCCCAACTGCTGGCGCGTCTGCAGTGCTAGGAGATTGGCGCTTTCCTCGTTCAGGTCGGCGAGCGTCAGTTTGCCGGATCCGCTTTCGAGCGTGTTGACCAGATCCTGGGTGAAATTGAGGCGTGTCTTCAGGACCGTGCTGTTCGAACCAAGCGTCGACGCATTTCCGCGAAGGGTAGTCAGGGCGTTCGAAATTGCCGTCAGGGCGGTGTCGATATTGGCACTGAGACCGAAGTTATTTGCCGCATTAGCAATATTGATGCCCGTCGATGCGGTCGTGGCGTCAAGGCCGGTTATGGTCAGGTTCGATGTGTTGTCCTCGTTGAAAGCGACCTCGAGATTGTCTGGCGTCGCCTTCAGCAGGTTGATGCCGTTGAAGGTCGAATCATTCGCGAGAGCGTCGATCTGACTGAGCAGCTCGTTGAACTGCACCGCGAGCGTCGAGCGCTCGTTGGTATCACCGGTCGCCTTCGCGTTACTCGCGAGACCCTTGGCTTGCTGAACCAGATCGGTAATTGCGTCGATACCATCGATCGCCGCCTGGATTGTGCTGATCGCAAGGTCGATACCGCTCTTGAGGGAACCGAGATCGGCGGCTCGATTATCCAACGCCCGCGCCGTAAAGAACGCCGACGCATCGTCGAGTGCCGAATTAACTTTTAGACCGGTCGACAGACGGGTCTGCGTCTGATCGATCGTATTTGCGGTCCGTTGCAACGACAAAAGATTGCCGCGAACCGCTTGTGATAAGCTAACCTTATCTGCCGCCATTTTGCCAACTCCTTTCTGGCTTACTTGGCTTCTAGCCCCGCATCATTCGCTTGGAAGAGGCTTCCTGCCCTCCAGGGCGAACGCGGATTAACGATAAGAAGAATGGCAACGGTGATGCCAAGCAGAAAAAATTTAATAACTTATTGTTTTATAACAATATTTCATATTTTTTCGTTTTACTCTGCCTAGGCAAGCGACAGTAATTACCCGGTAACATTTACCAATTCAGGCAACTCTTACCGGCTCAAGGCCCGTTCCAAGGCAAATCGAATCCGGTTTATTTGTTCGATATTTAGGTCGCGGTAGAACGGCAATCCGACAACGCGTTCGCCCAAGAATTCGGTGATCGTAAGATCGGTTCGGCGGCAGCCGTGGAATACCGGTTCTTTATGACAACCACGATTCCACCATCGCCGGGCTTCAATGCCATCCTCGCCAAGGGAAGCGATGACGTCGCTCGCCCGAGGTGCATCCAGAAGAATATTGCAGGTCGATCCCGCCGAACCGGTCGCAAAACCAGGCGAAAATTCCGCACCCTCGAACCCTTCGAAAACCTCGCGATAAAGGCGCGCCCGGCTCAAGAACTCTTGTCGGACCTGAACCCAGGAATCTAGCGCGGCCAAACCGACGGCCGAAAGATACTCGCTCAATTTGGCGTTCGTGCCGGAGACTTTCGCTATGCGTTCGTCCACGAAGCCGAAATTTCGACCGGCCCGCACCCTCTCTACGCTCTCCTTATTGCGGCATAGGACCAAGCCGCCCTCACCAATTCCCAAAACTTTCGTCGCATGGAGACTTAGAATGACCGGGCAATTACCTGCGCCTGCGGTGTCGAACCCGGCTGCAGCATCGATCACCACGGGAATCCCAGTATCGCTGGCAAACGCATCCCACGCTCCAATATTGATCGGAGCACCGAATGGGGCAACCGGGACGACCGCGGCAATCGGTCCATCTAGGCTAGGCAGCAGTTTCCGCAGAGAACCTGGCTCCAATGCCCAGTTCTCCCGATCGACATCGAGAAAATAGGGCTCAAGGCCCGCCGAGACGGCGGCATGCGGGGTCGCTGCAAAGGTAAAAGACGGCATCAGGCAATAACCGACCGGATAGCGGGCTTCGGAACGCAGCGCTATGCTGAGCGCCTGGGTGCCATTCGCCACGCAAACGACTTGACGCTCTCCCAAGCCGAAGTGAGCGGCGAGCCGCGCTTCGAAGCGCCGCTCCAACGGACCAAAATTGCTGTACCGACGGTTGGAATCTATTTCTTTTAGATACGGCATCAGCCTATCCGCATCCGGAAGCTGCGGCCGCATAAGAGGAATCGCTATGCCGGCCCCAGTCATGAATTTGCTAACTCTTCTCGCCTCAAGCGCTGCAAAAACGGTCACTCCTCATCTCGGGTAATCCCCCCCAATAAAAGAGGGTAGCGCATTCGCGACATCGCCGATAGGTTTTCGCCAGTCGCCATAGTCGTTCTGTCTGAACAGACGCATTTTCGGAGACCAAGGAGTCAAAACTGGGTCGAGGAACCAGCGCCAATCGGCCGCGCGTACCAAAAGCGTCCAGACAGAAATACCAAGCGCGCCCGCGACATGGGCCTGCGCGGTATCGACAGTAATGACCAAGTCCATATAAGCGGTGGCTGCGGCGGTATCGGCGAAGTCGCCAATTTTTTCCGACAAATCGATAACCCCGAGCCGATCCAATGTCCGGCGCTCATGGTCTTCTGCATCCATCTGAAATGAATAGAACCGGCAGCATGCAGAAGATAAAATCGGCTCTAGGTCGTCTAGACGGCAAGACCGGAAAAGACCACGCGCGTTGATCCGGCTAGCCCGCCAGACAATTCCAATACGTGGACGTGTTTCCGATGTCACTTCCAGCTGGGCGCATGGAGGGGCCGATATATAGGGGATCGCATCCGCGAAACAATTCGGCCATTCGACGCCGATAGCGCCCGGCAGGCTCATGATGGGCAGGTGAAGATCGAAAGCGCCCGGCGCCTCGCCGTATTCAGAGACGCTCTCAATACCTGGGAAGGTAGCGAGGAGCCGTTTCAGCGCCGGTTGACAGGCAACCCGGACGCGCCCGCCTTTCCGGCGGATTTCCGGTACATACCTTATGAACAGCAACGTATCACCATATCCCTGTTCGGTATGCACAAGAACGGTCTGCCCCTCCAACGCTTCACCGCGCCACTGCGGAACCTCGAAAGTTCTCCGATCCAGCCACGGCACCGCCTCCCAGCGCCACTCATAAGCCTGCCAGCCCTCGCGAAACCGTCCCATCATCAAGAGCGCCAGAGCGCGGTTCCAATGGGCATCTGCAAGCCCGCTATCCAAAGCCAGCGCGCGGTCGAATGCCGCGACGGCTTCTTCCGGCTCGGTTTGATCCACCAACGACACCCCAAGATTACACCACGCATCGGCGTATTCAGGCTTAAGCTCGACGGCTGTTCGATAACTGGCGGCGGCGGCAACCGGGTCTTCCATGCCGATCAGGCCGTTTCCAAGATTGTAATGTGCGCTGGCATCTTGCGGCAAAAGCTCTGTCGCGCGACGCCCGGCCACGACGGCTTCGCGATATCGTCCGACTTCCGCATATGCCGCACAAAGGTTGGAAAAGGCGGACGGAAAAGGCGCGGCGACATTCACCGCCTTCTCAAGATAAGCAAGGCTCAGCTCCGGCTTGTCCCGGCCGCGCAAGATAAGACCCAAATTGCTTAGCGCTTCGGAATAGTCCGACCGCAGCGAAACTGCCTGCTGAAAACACGCCAGCGCCTCGTCTTCATCGCCGCGTTTCAATAAGGCATTGCCTAGATTGTAATGCGTTTCGGCTAGTCTTGGGTCTAAAGCAAGCGCCTGCCGCAATTCGGCGATGGCCTCATCCTGCTTGCCGATGTCCTGGAGCACGACACCCAGATTAACACGATACTGGGGGTAATCCGGCGCTAGTTCGACCGCCTTCGAAATGTGAGCCAGCGCTTCCTCGCTTCGCCCTTCCTGATGTGCCAACAATCCAAGTAGATGATGAGCATCGGTTTGCTCAGGGTCCTGCTGGAGCACAAAACTATAGAGGGGTTTCGCCGCATCGACTTCACCCTTCGAATGGAACTCCACCGCGCGTTTCAGGACTTCTTCTATCGAATGCGGCATGATGCCCGAGATTTCACGCTGAACGGACGGAGGTCAACAATGAATGTCTCTGCTAAGATGTTCCGTAACACCACACTGGACCCCAGGCTTACTGCAGCCTGATCGAAAGAATCCGATGACGACCATCGCGGTTATGCAACCCTATTTCCTCCCGTATGCCGGTTACTTCCGGATGTTCGCAGAGGCCGATATCGTTTGCATCTTTGATTGCGTGCAATTCCCCCGCCGCGGGTGGGTTCATCGAAATCGATTGCCAGGAGTCGCCGGGCAAAGCCACTGGCTCACACTTCCCATTGCAAAAGGGCCTATGGACGTGCGCATCGCCGATTTGCATTTCGCCGATGACGCCGCCGCTTCTATGGCCAGCCGCTGCAGCATATTTCCGGTCTTGCGGGATATCCGTCACCCGCTCGTCGACGCAATGCGCGCACCATCGGGCGAGGTCGTGCCTTATCTTATGAAGCTGCTATCGATAGTCTGTGCCGAACTGGGGCTACCGTTCTCTGTCGTTCGGTCGACCAGCCTGCAGATTCCGACCGCGTTCACGGGCCAAGATCGGGTGCTCGAGATATGCCGTCGCCTCAACGCCGACCGCTATGTCAATCTGGCCGGCGGTCGGCGGCTTTATGATGCGGACGTTTTCAAGCGGCAGGGCGTGCAGTTGAATCTGTTTGAAAATTGGACCGGATCGCAGTGGAGTATTCTCTATCGTCTCTTGACCGAAGCCGCGCCGCAGATCGCCGCAGAAATCAGGGCTCAAGCCCGACCCGCCGCACAATGAATTCGTACAGCGCATCGACGTGCGTGCGGTCAGAGAAAATATGATCGGCACAAGCTTCTACGCGGGCGTTGAAATCGGCGGCGAAACCGGGGTCGGTTCCAAATTGAACCGCGCGCTCGATATAGTCTTCGGCCGACCGGCAGACGGCTTCATCTACGCCCAATAACGTATAAAGAGCCTGCGTGTAACGTCCACGAAGATAGTTGCCCGGCCATGTAACCATCGGTGTCCCCACCGCGATCGCCTGCCAGCTGGTGTTACCGCCACCAAAGGGGCGCGTATCCAGGGAAACATCGGCCAAAGCCGTCACGTTCATATAATCCATATGGCTCATCGCCGGCAAAAACCGGATGCGGTCAATATGTTCGGGGATCGTGCGGCGGAACCGAGCCATCAGCAGTGCGGCGAGCTCCGGCGTATATCCTTCCGGAAGGGCGATAATTCCAGTGCGGTCTCGCTTGAGGATACCCGATAACAAATCATCCATCTGCGGATGCAGCTTGATCAGTGTCTGTCCGCAAAAATAAAGAGCACCCGTCTCGGGCAGGCCGAAAGCGGAGCGCGGCTTGAGTGGAATAGGCAGTTCCGGGCGCTCGTAATAGGTCGGCGCGCCGGGAAGACGGACCAATGGCGCTCTGTAGTGGTCCGCCGCATCCGGCGGCTCCTGCAGATCGCAACTGATATAGGCATCGATCGTCGGCAATCCGGTCGCATCGGGATGCCCTCCCAAAACGCACTGCAAGGGCGCCAGACGACTGAACGCTATATAATAAGTAAGCGGGTCCATACCGATATCCGTATAAACCAACGCATCGAGCTCAGCCGCTGCGATTCGCTCACGCGCCGCGTGCAGATTGGCGGGCAGCACGATCGCCCTATCCACGTCCCGTTCTATGGCCTCCCAGAGTGGGTCGGCTTGAGTCGAAAACGTAAAAGCTGTCACGGAGACATCGTCCCGCGCTGCATGTCTCAAAACCCCTTCGAAACAACGTCCGACAGAGTTGCTCTGAAAAAAACGGGAGATGAATCCGATCCGGACAGGACCTTTGCGACGGACATTGGAGACATACGAACAATGCGGTGCCACATAATCGAGCCCAGGGCATGCCAATCTATACATATCCGCCAGCTTCTCCATCAGGGTCCGGTTATTCGCGTCCTGATAGGAAAGGTTAAAGCTTGGCACACCGACCTCTTCGAAGGGATCGGCGAGAACGGGCGGGTCAGCTATCAGCGCATCGATCCGCCGCTCGTAAGCCTGCCGGGCACGCATCATCTCTTCAAGTGACGAGCAGATGACCGGCAATAATAGCGCGCGCTTGACCTGCATGCCTGGTCCCGCCCCCAATGCGATTGCCTGTCTATAGGCTTCCGATGCGCCTTCCGTGTCACCAAGTTTGGTGAGCGCGTTGCCGAGATTGGAGAATGTCTCACCACCCGCATGACCGCTCTCGGCAAGGCGACTCAAGACCGCTGCCGCTTCCCCCGCCCTCCCTTTATCGAGGAGGGCAACACCAAGATTGTTGGTCGCTTCGCTATGGTCGGAGTCGAGTTGCAATACATGCCGGTAATGGTCAATCGCCTCGTCGGTTCGGCCTTGTTCCGCGCGGATAGCGCCCAGATTTACCCGCGCGCTCACCGCATCGCGATCCTGCGCCAGGGTCTCTTCAAGATAGCTTGCCGCCTCGCCGGGCTTGCCAAGACGCGTCAAGCAAATGGCGATATTGTTCATGGCGCCCAAATGCCCAGGCTCGGATTCGAGAACGTTCGAGAAATGAACGGCCGCGTCGCTGAAATCGCCGGCGTGCATTTGCAGGTTCCCGAGGGCGAAATGCGCGGCGGTGGAATTCGGCTCAATTTCCAATGTCCGCCAGAGGGCTTGGGTCGCTTCCGCTTTCCGATTCAGTGCCCGGAAGGTCAGTGCCAGATTCAGGTGCGCCGCCGCCAGCCCCGGCTCTAAGGCCGCCGCTTGAGAGAAATACCCCAGGGCCGCTTCCAAGTCACCGCCTCTGTTGGCGGCAACCCCTGCAAACATTGCCGCTTCGAAGTCGCTTTCGGCCAGAGGCCCCAATAGGGCAAGCGCCTCATCGAATGCATTTGCCGCAATGTGCCCGCGTGCCCGGGCAATGGCCTCGTCGCGCGCACTCACGGCGCAACGCCTTCCAGGAAATTGACGAAGCTGGCGATGCAGACTTCGTCCTCCAGCACAGTCCCCGATCGCGCGTCAATACGCCTCGAAATCTCATCTCTGTACGGTTTGTCTGTGCCCAAGCGTACCGCAATGTCGACATATTCTGACGATGTCGCCGCGACACAATCGTCAAAGCCCATATGCCGGTAATGCGCCAAAGTTCCCCGTCCGCGAAGCCAACGTCCTGGCAGCGTCACGACCGGCACGCCCATAGCAAACGTCTGGTAGTTGGTATTGCCACCGCCAAACGGCCAAGTATCCAAGACCACATCGGCAGTCGCAATCACCGCAACGAACGCGTCCAGTGAACGTTGTGGCAAGACAACGACCCGTGCCATCTCCTCGCCGAATACAGGAGCCCAGCGGCTTAACAAAAGACGCGTCCAATTCGGATCGCGCGCCTCGAAGATAACCAGCCTGCCCGCCGGGTCGCGTCGCAGGATCGCGGCAAGCGGGGCATCCATATCGGGGTGAAACTTAATCAGGTTCTGCGGGCAAAGATAGAACGTACTTGCCGCCGGAACGCCGAGCGCTTCCCGATCGGGCAATCGTTCCGGCTTCGGCATTCTAGGATACCAGCTTTGAACCCCAGCAAGCCGAACCAATTGCTCGGAATAGCTTTCCTGGCCATTCTCGGGCTCGGCCAAATCGTTGCTGAGATAATAGTCGATGGTGTCGATACCAGTGGTGTCGGGATGCCCCCAGATCACACATTGAACCGGTGCCAACCGCGCGAACGCGAGAAAATAACTGACATGCTCCATGCCGATATCCGCATAGAGCAAGATATCGAACGCCTGCTCGGCAATTCCCTCCCGCGCCCGCCGAAGGTCCTGCGGCACGGCAACAACATTATCGACCGCTTTGCGGATATTCGTCGAGAGGCTCCGCTCTTCTCCGGCATAAGTGATCGCGGAGACCTCAAATCGATCGCGCGGGACACCTGCCAGCAAACCAAAAAGCATCCATGCGACGGCATGCTCGCCGAAATATTTGGACACGACGCCCAGTCTGATCTTCCGGTCGCGTAGCACCACCGGTGCGCGGCAATGCGGTGCTACCCAACTAAGGTCTGGAAAAGATTGACGATAAAACCGCGCCAGGGTCTCAATAAGTTCCCGGTCGTTCTCGCCATGATAGGCGAGGTAGAAATTCATCGCAGGCGCCTGCATCGGCCCTCCGGCAATAGCGCCGCCCTCCTCCAGCAAGCGGGTGAATTGCGCCCCGAAACGACTCCTCCAAAGTTCGATCTCGCTAGTCGACTGTGGGATTACAGGCATCAGTCCAGCCCTGGCCACGCGGAACCTTTTATCGACGCGAATTTCTAGCGCACGCTCCAAGGCGGTATCGGCCGCCTCTGTTTTTCCTTGTTCAGCGAGCGCCATTGCCCGGTTGAAATGCGCTTCTGCATAGTCTGGCGCCAAGGCTATGGCCGCATCGAATGCCGCAATCGCCAAATCGCGGCGCTCAGACAACCGCAAGGCGTTGCCGAGCCCATTGCGAGCCGCGGCGAGTTGCGGTGCGATTCGGATTGCCTCACGATAAGCGTCTATGGCCTCGTCCAACCTTCCGAGTCCTCGCAGGACGTTGCCCTTATTCGAAAATGCGAGCGCAGCTGCCGGGTTCAGGGCAATCGCCTTCTCCAGCAACGCGTCGGCATCACCCAACCGGCCCTGACGCTCCCGGACAAGGGCCAGATTGTTGTAGGCGTCGGCGTGCAGCGGGTCAGCCGACACCGCTTCCTCCAGCAGACGCGACGCCTTGTCTATCATGTTCAAAGCAAGCGCGACGTTTCCAGCATTGGTTAGGAAGACCGCTTCGCCAGGCTGGCTCTGGACAGCGCGTTCGATCCATTCCAGTGCTTCTTCAAGCCGGCCTTGGGCATGAAAACATAAGCCCATTAAATGGAAACCGTCGGCGTTATTCGGCTCCTTGCGCAACAGGTCACGCAGAACCTTTTCAGCCCCGATGAAATCGCCTGAATGTTGAAGCTGGAGCGCATCTTCCAGCAAATAGAGCCCGTCCGACATATGCGCCAGTTTAGTTCAATTTCCAGAAATACGTATCTAATTCATCCGCGCGGGTCCATTCGCCCTCGCGTTAACCATTTGTTGGGTTTTCGCACCTAAGATTGCACCTGAAAAGATGTGATTTCGGAGTAAGTACCATTATCCGACCGGCCGGACACAATGATGGGGCAATTTCAGGGGACGGATATACGTCACCTGCGCTAGCGAACGCGAGCCGCTCCGACCCCATAATTCTCAGTCCTGCCGTACTCCGCAGTGCTCTCGACTTGAGTTCGGACTTCGTCTTTCTCCTCGACGAGGACGGTCGAATTAGTTACGCCAACCAAGCGGCTATAAAGGCATTTTTGCCTCGAACTCCAAACCCCATAGGCAAGGATTTTTACTTAATCGACAAGGCATTCACCTATCCCATGCCAAATAAGTCCGCTGCGGAACTTGACGGCCGAAACGAGCGCCGAGTTTGGATCACATCTTGGGGAGACTCCGTTCCCGTCGAATGCCAATTCAGGCGAGAATTCTTAGAAGGCCGAAGTTCGATCCTGATCGTGGCGAAGCGCAGTCAGTCGCCCAACCACTCAGAATACCGGTTCTCCAGAAATAACAGCCAGCTCGAAAAAGTGTTCGAAGATGCCGGGATCGGCATGGTTTTACTGCAACCGGACGCAACTATCAGACAGGTTAATCATTCGTTCGCGGCTATGCTGGGATACCGCGCGCGGGAATGCGAAGGTCACAATCTGCTGGATTTCCTGCATCCAGCAGATCGCGAACTCGTCTGTTCGGTCCTAGCGGGCTGGAGCCCGGACGAAAGATTCGTAGCGCAAATCGAAGCGCGATACATTGGCGCCGACCAACGCTCCGTTTGGACATTGGTGACCATTTCCGTGATTTCGACTTCTGCAAAAGAGGCGCCGCTTGCAGTCGCCCAGATTCAAGACATCACCGACCAACAATTGACGGTACAAGCCCTTCGGCTCAGTCAAGAGCGCTTTCGGGACTTCGCCAGTGCCGCGTCGGATTGGATGTGGGAGATGGGCCCGGAACTCAAATTTTCCTATTTTTCGAGACGGCTAGCCGAATTGACCGGTATTTCATCGCTGAAACTATTGGGCCGCGAACTCGCAGAAACGGATATATCCGATACGGCGGACCCGGCCGAATTTGAAGCCTTGATGAGCGATCTTGCAGCTCGCAGACCATTTCGGAACTTTACCTATCGTCGGACTAATATCGAAGGCAGGGAAGTTTGGCTCTCCGTGAGTGGTTAACCCATATTCTCAGAGGACGGTATCTTTCAAGGTTATCGCGGCACCGGGGCCGACATCACCGAAAGAGTCCGAACCGAAAAAGCTCTGCGACACAGCGAAGAGCGAATGCGGCGGTCCGTGATCGATGCCCCGATTCCCGCCATGATTCATGCGGAAGACGGCGAAATACTAACCCTCAGCGCCATGTGGTCGGAGGTTTCCGGATACGGTACAGACGAATTGGCAACAACCCGCGACTGGATTGCTCGGGCCTACCCCGACGAAGAACGGAAGAAGGCAGAGAACTGGCTGCATTCGCTCTATGATATCGACAAGAGAACCGCCAACGGGGTTGGTCCCATTCAAACGAAATTTGGGGGCACTCGCTATTGGGACTTCCAATCGAGCCCGCTTGGGCGTCTCTCCGACGGTCGGCGATATGTGATCAGCATGGCGGTCGACGTGACCGAACAACTGCGGGCACAAGAGCAGTTGCGCATCCTCTCGAGCGCGACCGACCAAAGCAAATCGGCAATTGCCATTGCCGACCACCCCGGAATCATTCAATATGTAAATCGGCAATACACTGTTATGACGGGATACGAACTTTCCGAATCGAAAGGCCATAGCTTGGAGACACTCATTGCCTGCAGTGACGAGATGACTTTGGAGCACATCCGCGACGCTCTTTCTAAATCCGATCATTGGGAAGGCAGCGCGCTGAAGCTCCGTAAGAACGGCGAAAAATACTGGGAAAGCATTTCCATATTCGACATTCGTGATGAAGCGGGAAACACCTCCCACTACGCAGTTATCATGGACGATATCACAGACAAAAAGCGGACTGAATTCGAACTGCAAACCGCTATCGAGCGTACGGAAGTAGCCAATCGGGCCAAATCCGATTTCCTGGCCAATATGAGCCACGAACTCCGCACCCCGATGAATGCGATTATTGGTTTCTCGGAAGCCATGACGAGCGAGATGTTCGGCCCGCTTGGATCAGAGCGCTATCGAGGCTATATCGGCGACATTCGGGCCAGCGCACATCACCTC
>JAYPOZ010000057.1:0-28387 GCA_038131165.1 Rickettsiales bacterium
ACGCGCAAATAGCGGCGGTCGACGAGGCGCTGTCGCGAAAATAGGTCCTAACAATTCCTGCATGTGTCGAGAGGCAACTTGCGCGCCAACCAGCCGGGTGCCGCCTCTCGGCCCAACATGCCTTCGCTGATGTCGAATACCTGGGTGAAGCCGCGTTCCCGCAGGAAGGCTTGCGTGTAGCGGGATCGATTGCCGCGCGCACAAATCATCGCGATCGGGGCATCCTTGTCGCCGCCGACGGCCTCTAGAACATTCCTGTAGAAGCCCTTCATCCCTTCCGGATCGTGCATGGAAATGGGCTTGGCGCCCGCCGCGATGCCGGTTTGCCGCCACTCCGCGGGCGAACGGACGTCGATGACGGTCAAGGCTCCATTGCGCGACCGGACCAAGGCATCGGGCGCCGACAGGGACGGCTCGCCGGCGAATGGCGTATCCGCGAGCGCGAGCCAAAGGACCAAAGACAAGACTGCGAGGCAGCACCTTTTCATGCGCTCCACGATAGGGGATTGCGCGTGTGGGTCAACGGGAGCTTGCTCAACTTGGTACGAGCGGCGGCCGCTATCTGACATAACCGAGGTCTCTCCAGACGCGGTACTCTTTGCGGAACCGGGTCATCGATGCCCAAATCCGCTCGAAGTTCTTGCTTTTGGTCGAGTGGATGGCGGCGATTTCATGCCAGCCTTTCTCAAGACCGCTCAAGATTTCGGGCGGAAACCGCTTTACTCCTACGCCTTTCCTCCGGATTTCGAGTATCGCTCTTGCCTGAATCGCTTCGCCTTCCGCGATACCGTGCATCACATTGTCGCCGCAGGCGGTCCGGATTTGCCGCCGCTGGGCTTCCGTCAGGGATAGCCAGGCCGGACTTCCGACCAGGAGCTCAAAGAAAGTCGTCTGTTGATGCCATCCCGGAAAGTAATAGTGGAACGGGCCCGTGTCGGCGAAACCGATTCCAACGTCGATTGCCGGCATCGAAAATTCGACGGCGTCCAGACTGCCGTTCCGCAGCGAGGAGAGGAGATTATCCGCCGAGACCCGTTGCGGTTCGACACCGAAAAGTTCCAGGACCTGCGCGCCCAAGCCGAAAGTCCGCATTTTCAGCCCTTTGAAGTCTTTTACGCTGCGGATTTCCCGGCGGTACCAACCACCGGCCTCCGGGGCCATCGCGCCGCAGACGAGCGATACCAATCCGTAGGGCTCGTACAATTCGTCGCGAAGCGCGGCACCGCCGCCGTAGTACATCCAGGCGATGTATTCCGGGGCGTCTGGACCGAAGGGGACGCTGGAAAACAGCGCGAAGGCCGGATCCTTTTCGAGCCAGTAGGCAGGGGTCGTCCAGGCGGCCGTTATTTGCCCGCGGCTGACCCGGTCGAAGAGCGCGGACGGTCGTTCGCCGCTTTCGGGCTCGACAAACCGGATGGCGAAGGCGTTGCCGGAAAGGGCGGTTACGGTTGCGGCGAATCTTCTTCCCAAGGTGCCGAGTTGTACGGCCGAGCCCGGAAAGGCGCTTGCCATCCGCCACTCGGTCGGCCCCCTTGCCGTCTCCGCGCCCGCCGCCGCCGTGCCGACCAGCAGGCAGGCGACGCAGTAGCAAAACGCGCGGAGCGATATCTTGGCGAGCCGCATTCTCCGTGAAGTCCTTCTCGATTCGGGTGGCTCACGCTACCGAAGCTGGCGAGAGGCGACAAGCGACGGAAGGTCGTCATATAATCGATACCTGGAGCGCAAGCGCTCATGGATTCGGGAGTGGGGGCGATGCTGTTACGATTGAAGGAATGGCGCTGGTTCAAAGGGCACCTGCTGATTTACCTCAGTCTCATGATCGCCGCCCTGTTTTTGAGAACGGATGAAGGCGGGACGGCCTGGTTCGGCATCGGCTGGACAATCGTTGTCGCCGTGCATTTTTTGATCGTAAAAGCGATGAATGTCGATGAGGATTGGGGCGAGGCGCGCGCCTATAAGCTTCGGAGCAAGACCTACGATCACAAACACATCAATCAGATTGTGGATTCGGCGGTCGATGGCGACCCAGCGGAAGATCCCTCTGCACCGCGCCGCCACTTATAAATCGCTTCTCTCTGCGTTCCTGACTCAGATCAATTCCTCGAACTTCGCCTTCCCCTATGCTTCCGTTTAACGGCAGGCTTTGCCGGCAAACGCAGGAGAGTCGAAATGTTGGCCAAGGATGTAATGACGTCGAGCATCGTTTCCGTGACGCCGGAGACAACGGTAAGCGAGATTGCAAAACTGCTCATCGACCGGGGTATCAGCGGCGTCCCGGTGTTGGAAGCAGATGGTTCCCTTGCCGGAGTGGTGAGCGAGGGCGATCTCATACGTCGTGCCGAGATCGGCACGGAAGGACGGCGTTCCTGGTGGTTGGATCTCTTGACGGGAGAATCCGAAAAGGCCCGCGATTACGTGAAAAGCCACGGAAGGCATGCCCGGGATATCATGACGAAGGATGTCGCGACGGTCGAGGAAACAACTCCGTTGTCCGACATCGCGACATTGCTGGAGGAGCGGCGGATCAAGCGTGTCCCGGTCGTGCGCGACGGCAAGGTCGTCGGCATCGTAAGCCGTTCGAATCTATTGCAGGGATTGGCGTTCGCGCTGCCCGGACCGGCGGCGTCGGACGCGACGGATGTCAGGGGGCGGGTCATCGCCGAACTGGATGGCCTCTCTTGGCTGCACCCGACCCAGCTGAATGTGATTGTGTCCGACGGCGTCGTTGAAATTTGGGGCTACGTTGATTCCGGGGAGCAGAAGCAGGCGCTGACGGTGGCGATCGAAAATGTCGAGGGGGTCACGGAAATCCGCGATCATGTCGGGGTCATGCCCCATTACCTCGCCGGCGTTTGATGCGGCCGTGTCGTCAGAGCGAGGGCGGTGTAGGCACGCCCTCGCGCATTTCGGGGAATCGTTTGGCAATGCGGATAATTCTCATGGCATAGCGCAGCCAGAGAAGCAGGAAGACGATCAGGAGAGCTTGTTCGATCTCGTGCGTCTTGGACGGAAATCCATTTACGATCAAGTGGAGCAGCAGCACGAGCGGCGCGGTGGCGCTGAAAAAAGCGGCGTATTTGTGCTTCAGGGTCTGAATGTAATACAGCGAAATCAGCACCGCGACCGAATAGATCAGCATGAGCAGATAGGCGATGCTTTCCTCGCGCGCGATCGCCGCGAGGGAAATGAACCCGAACAATCCGAACGGCGTTCCGACGAAGATTACATAGAGAAAGAGTTCCTTGCCCGCTTGCAGCTTCGTCAATTTGTCGACGGGAACAAAGAACGGCGTCTTATTTTCGTCCCAAACGTATTTTTTCGTCCACTTTTCCCAATTCGACATGTCGCATCGGCTAGAGCAGCCAGCTCCAGAAATTGAAGGTATGCGCCATCAGAATCAGGACGATCATCATGATGGCCATGCCGAAGTAGTAGAAGAACTTCTGGCTCGCGGAGTCGGTCGCGTGCTCGTACACGTCTTCGGTGATCTTTCGGCTCATGAGCTTGCTGCTGTCGCCGCGTTTGGCCTCGTTCGAGCCGTCGGTGATGGACCCGTCGATCGCTTCCATCATCATCCGCTTTTCGATTTTCTCCTCTTCCCGCTCGATGGTGTAGAGCGCGAAATCGACCGGTTTCGAACTGAAAAGAGCGAATGCCGTTTGCAGCCAGACCGCGACACCCGCCATTAAGGCCACGAAGAGGCCGAACACGAGCACGGCCTTGATGGCCCAGCGATGGCTGAGCCCGACCAGCGATGCGGATTGCTCGTTGCTGGTGTAGGCATCGGTTACATAGTCGACAGCGAACCAGCCGACGAGGATGCAGAAGGGTATCAACAGCACCGAGCATCCGATTAACTCGATCCAGGCCTGTTTGCGGAAGGTCAATTTTTCGCGCACCAGATCGACGCGGACGTGCCGGTTGTAAATATAGCCGTAGCCGAGAACGAGGGCGAACAGCGCGGTGTGGAAATGCCACTCGAGCTCCTGCAGCAGAGTCGAGCGGAACGGCAGCCAATTGAGCAAGTGGCTATACATCCAGTCGCGCGCTTCGATCCAGCCTTGATTCAGCATGTAATCGCCGAGGAACTTCATGATCTTGCGTTGCAGAACATCCCATACGGTGATGAACACCAGCGGCAGGATGAAGAATGAAGCCCATTTTCCGATGGTCTCGACGAACTTGCCGATCGTGGCGCTCCACCGCACCACGGCGGGAATTTCGCCGCCCGTGAGTTGCGCGTGTTCTGTCGTTTCTCCGCTAGACATGTGTCTTCCCCTTCCGTTAGGACAGGCCCGGAAGCCATAAGGCCACCGATGGGTAGTTGATCACGAGGAGCAAGGCCATCAATTGCAAAATCACGAATGGTATGATGCCCTTATATATGCTCGATAGCCTCACCTCCCGGGGCGCAATGCCTTTCAGATAGAACAGAGCATATCCGAAGGGCGGCGTCAGGAAGGACGTCTGCAGGTTGATCGCCACCAGAACCGTGAACCAATAGATCATGGCGCGATTCTCGAGCGGGACGTGATCGCCGAATTCGAGCCCGACCACGATCGGCGCGAAGACGGGCAGGATAATCAGCGTGATCTCCACCCAGTCGAGAAAGAAGCCGAGAACGAAAACGATTCCCATGATCAGGAACAGCAGGCCCCAGGGGCTGAGGCCGGCTTCCAGTATCAAATGCTCGATGATGTCGTCGCCGCCGAGGGAGCGGAAGACCAGCGCGAAACACGTCGCGCTGAGAATGATGAAGAAGATAAAGGAAACCGTCAGGCCGGAAGACTGACAGACACCGACGACCATATCGCGCTTCAGCCGACCGTTCAGCCAGGCCAAAAACGTTGCGCCGCCGGCGCCGACGGCGCCTGCTTCGGACGGTGTCGCAAAGCCCAACAGGATCGAGCCTTTCACCAACGCGATGAGGACGACGGGCGGGAAGAAGCTCCGCACCAGCAACCGTCCCATTTCGCCTTTCGGGACGATCAGCGCGTCTTTCGGCAGGGCTGGCGCCAGGTCTTTTTTGATCCCCGATGCGGTGGCGATATAAATGATATACATGGCGGCGAGAAGCAGCCCCGGCATCAGCGCGGCGAGAAAAAGGTCGCCGACCGAAATTTGCATCAAATCGGCCATGATGATCAGCATGATGCTGGGCGGGATCAGGATGCCCAGGGTTCCGGAGGCGCAAATTGTACCGGTGGCGAGGCCATGGTTGTACTTTTGCTTTAGCATCGTCGGCAGCGCCAGCGCGGTCATCATTGTGACCGAGGCGCCGATGATGCCGGTCATCGCGGCCAGGATGGTGCCCATCACGGCGACGGAGATCGCGAGGCCGCCGGGTACGCGTTTCAGCAGCACCTGACAGCAGTAGAGCATATCGTTGGCAACGCCCGAGCGTTCCATCATGACGCCCATAAAGACGAATGTCGGCACCGCGACGAGGACCAGGTTCTCGGCCGCCTGTCCCCATATTCGGGGAAGAAAATTAAAGAATTGTACGAAGTTGAAGATGTCGAAAAAGATTCCGAGGAAGCCGTAAATCAAGGACAGACCGCCCAGGATAAAGGCGACGGGATAGCCGGTGAACAGAAGCAACGCCAGAGATGCGAACATCATGACCGGCAAGAAATCGATAATCAGATCGGCGAGTTCGACGAGCATCGGAATTCCAACATCAAATTTTCAATTAAATGACTCATATGCGCGGCTGTCCCAGCCTACAGCGCGACTGCCGGGGCCCCCGTATTCGGGAACCCCGGCATCGCATCTCTATCCAACCAACGAGGTTGGAAAAGATTCAGCCGTTATCCAGCGCCTATTTGAGATAGGTGCCCTTCAAGCTTTGGGCGTCGCCCCAGACCTTGTACTTGGCCCGGTAGGCATAGAAGTGATCCGCCACTTTCTTGAACAGAGGATCTTTCGCCGATTCTTCCTCGACGACTTCGAACCAGGCTTTCTCGAACTGGGCCAAAGTCTCGTCCGGCCAGCGCTTGACGGTAACGCCATGTTTCGATTGCATCAGCGCCATTGCGTCGAAGTTCTTCGCCTCGCTCTCCGCAAAGGTGTGCATGACGCTTTCGCCGAGCGCGACCTTGATGACCGCCTTGTGGGCCTTGGAAAGCTTGTTCCACGCATCCTTGTTCATCAGGAACTCGGAGACCGAAACTTGTTGGTGCCATCCCGGGAAGTAGTTGAACTTCGCGATCTGATAGAAGCCAAGATTGATGTCGATCGTCGGCATGGAGAATTCGGTAGCGTCGATAACGCCGCGCTCGAGGGCCGGATAAATATCCGCGCCGGCGAGGAGCTGCGTCGCCGCGCCCATCTTCTGCATGACCTTCGCGCCAAGACCGAAGAAGCGCATCTTCAGGCCTTTGATCTGCTCGAGCGAGGTGATCTCGCTCTTGAACCAACCCGATGTCTCCGGGCCGATCGCGAGGCTATCGAAAGCAATCAGGTTATGCTTGTCGTAGATTTCCTGCTTGAGATCGTTTCCGCCACCGAACCATTTCCAGCCAACGAACTCGCCGATCTGCGGTCCGAAGGGAACCGTGGTGAAGAACGACAGCGCCGGGTATTTGGCCGTGTGGTAGCCCGGTGTCGTCCAGCAGGACTCAACCGCGCCTTTGGAGACCGCATCGAAACATTCGAGCGACGGGACCAATGCGCCCGGCTCGAAGAATTTGATGTTGAGGTCGCCGTCGGTCATCTCTTTGACATTCGCCGAAAACCGGACGCCGGACGTGCCCAAATGCGGCAGCTTGCTGCCGAACGTGCTCTGCATCTTCCAGCGGACTTTCTTGGCGTCGGCGTCCGCCGAAGTGCCAAGAACCAACCCGCCGGCAAGGCCCAAAGCCAGGCCCATGGATAGAATAGATCTAAATTTCATTTTTATCCTCCCTTAGAGCGGCGTTTTGCCGCGACCAGAACCCTTACTCCCGAAACTTATTCACGGGATGACTGGATTCCTTGAATCCCGCGCAACACACGTAAAACGCCGCGAGATCGGGGCAGGCTAACGTGATTGACTAGGGTCGACAAGGCGTTATTGGCCTTCGAGAAGGGGAGAAGGCAGGCCGCTTCCCCTCTCTGGAAGACCGCGGAAAAGCACGCCGTCCGGTTTGCTGCGGAATCTCGGCTATTAAGTAAAGAGATCAAGCCCGAGCCGGCGTGCCGTCCAGCGGGCGGCGGCGAATAAATGCACCTCCGAACCGCGCCGCGCCGCCAGTTGGATTCCAAGGGGCAAGCCCTTTGGTCCGCGGTCGACGGGCACGTGCAGGCAGGGGACGTGGAGGAAGGTCCAAATCCGGTTGAATTCCGCACTGCCGGTCGAGGACAGGCCTTCCGGCGCCTCCCCCGGTGCCGGAAGGGTGAGGATGATCTCGTCCTCGGCGATCACTTCGGGCAATTGCCGCCGGCAGGTCTCGCCGATGGCGAGCGCCTCAATGTAACGCTCCAACCCGTAACCCCGGCCTTCCTCGATCATTTCCTGAGTCGGCTTCGGTATGCCCTCCCAACGATGCTCGATCTCCCATGCCAGGGCAGCGGCCGCCTCGACGGCACCCACGACCGTATGGGCGTCGAACAGATCCGGGAACGGCGGCGGCAGATCCAACTCGCGGGTCCGGGCGCCGGCGGCGCCGAGCCTCGCGTGGACATCCTCGACCAGATCGCGGCCGCATTGCTGCGCTTGCTCCCAACTCGTGGTTCGCACGAGTGCGATCTTCGGCGCCGCGGAGTCGTCCGCCACGGCAAGCGGCTCCTGCCGTCCCTGCAGAGCCGCGCCGGCGAGCGGAATGTCGTCGAGGCTGCGGGCGTAAAATCCGAGCGTGTCGAGCGACGGCGATATCTGCTTCGTGCCGCCGAAATTAATCGTATCGAACGCGGGCTTGTAGGCGAGGATACCGCAATAGGCCCCGGGGCGCAGAACCGAGCCCCCGGTCTGCGTCCCAAGCGCCAGGGGCACCATGAAATCGGCGACGGCGGCGGCCGATCCGCTGGAGGAGCCGCCGGGCGAATGGCTCAAATTATGCGGATTGCGGGTGGGGCCTGGATTGCGGTGCGCAAATGTCGTGGTAACCGTCTTTCCCACGATCAGGGCACCGGCTTCCTTGGCGGCGGTCACACAGGCGGCGTCCACGCTCGGGCGGTGGCCTTCGTAAATGACCGAATTGTACTCGGTCCCAAGGTCGGCGGTCTCGATGATGTCCTTGAGGCCCATGGGAATGCCGCCGAGCGGGCCAGGCCGTCCGGCCGCGTCTTGCGCCTTTGCCGCGGCGATGGCCGCGTCACGGTCGATCGCGACCCAGGCCTGGATTTCCGAATCGCGCTCGTCGATGCGATCCAGGCAGGCCCGCAGCAGACTCTCCGCCGTCAGCGTGCCCGCCGCCATGGCCTGCCGCGCCGCCGATACCGATAAACGTGCCGGATCCGTCATTTCGAAAGGCTCCTCTTCTATGGGCGTTCCTTCGCAGCCAAATAAGCCGCGCGGATGATACGACGAGCATGCGTTCTGCATTGCCATGGCCCGCGGGCTCGGATATAAGGCCGTCCACCACCGCCGGGGAGTAGCTCAGCCTGGTAGAGCACCGTCTTCGGGAGGCGGGGGCCGGAGGTTCGAATCCTCTCTCCCCGACCAGGTTAAAGGGCGGAACTGTTAGGTTCCGCCCTTTCTTTTGAGCCGAATTTGCATCGCCGGGGCTGTACCCCCTCTTTGTTCCGGGCCGAATTCGTGTCATTTCATAGAAAGTTGCGGATAATGCGCGTACGGGGGCCGCTCATGAGGGACTTCGGAGATGACTGACGATACGGCGCCTTTCCGCTTGGCCGAAGTGCTTGGGGAAGCGACGCCCGACCGGATCGAGATCCTGGATGTCGGCGCCATGGCCGAGGGCCGGCCCCGCTATGACGCATTGCTGCAACAAGGCCTGTGCCGGATCACCGGATTCGAGGCGAATAAGGATGAGGTGGACACGGCACTCGCTGCCTTGCCGCCGGGCTCCAGGGTGCTTCCCTATGCCCTGGGGGACGGGAAGGAGGCGACGCTCCATGTGACGCGCTATCCGGGATGCACCTCCTTGCTGGAGCCCAATCCCGAAGTCATCGACATGTTCGTTCCGATTTCGGCGATGCCTCCCGGAGGAAATTTTGCGGTGATGGCGACCGAGCAAATCCAGACCCATCGTCTCGACGATGTCGTCGAGTGCCCGCAAGCGGATTACGTCAAGCTCGACGTGCAAGGGGCCGAATTGATGGTGCTGGAGAATGGCGTTCAGAAAATCTCCCAGGCCGTCGTCATCGAGACCGAGGTCGAATTCGTCGAGCTCTATCGCGATCAGCCCTTGTTTGGAGAGATACAGACGTTTTTGCGCCGCCAGGGCTTCGCCTTTCACAAGCTTATCGATATCGTCGGAATGAATTTCCGACCGATGAGATCGGAGAACTGGAACGCCGCCACAAGCCAGTTCCTGTGGGCCGACGGGGTTTTCGTGCGGGACGTCTCCAAGCTCGAGGCCTATACCCCGGCGCAATTGCTGAAAGCCGCCGCCATCCTGCACGATGTCTATTTTTCCTACGACATCGTGTGCCGCCTTCTCTACATGCACGATCTTGCCGCCGGGTCCGCCTTCGCCGAGGTCTACTGGCGCAGGATCGACGCGACGGACCATCTGCCGTTGCAGTTCGCAAACATGCGAACGGAACTTTAGAAGGCAGGCCATAACTGGGGATACGGGAGCGATGACGCGATGAACCAAATTGACCTCAAGGACCGGTGCGCGGTCGTCACCGGCGGCGCGCAGGGTATCGGCCGGGCGATCGCCGAACGCCTGCTGGAAAGCGGCGCCAGGGTCTGCCTCTGGGACGCGGACGGCGCTTTGGCGGCGGAGGTGGCGAAAGAGTTGGGCCCAACGGCGTCGTCTCAGGCGTTGGACGTCACCGACAGCGATGCCGTGGCCGCCGCCGCGGTCGGCGTGGCGTCGTCCTTCGGGGGGATCGACATTCTCGTCAATAATGCGGGTATTTCGGGCCCGAATGTACCGACCTGGGAGTATCCGGTGGAAGACTGGCGCCAGGTCCTCGATATCGACCTCAACGGGGTGTTTTACTGCTGCCGCGCCGTCGTGCCGATCATGCGGGAGGGCGGCTACGGCCGCATCGTCAATATCGCTTCCGTGGCCGGAAAGGAGGGCAACCCCAATGCCCCGGCCTATAGCGCCGCCAAGGCGGGGGTTATCGCGCTGACCAAGTCGCTCGGCAAGGAACTCGCCGACACGGATATCCGGGTGAACTGCGTGACGCCGGCGGTCGCGAAGACCCGTATCTTCGACCAGATGACCCAGGAACATATCGACTACATGCTCTCGAAAATTCCCATGGGACGTTTCGTCGAGGTGGGGGAAATCGCGGCTCTCGTCGCCTGGCTGTGTTCGGAAGACTGCTCGTTTTCGACCGGGGCGGTCTTCGATGTCACTGGCGGACGGTCGACCTATTGAGCGGGTCGAAATTTGCTGGGATTCGCGGAAATCGTACAAATATGGTATAGTGTTAGCTGAAATTCGCGAGGAGCGTCCAGATGTCCGATATCGGCGGCATTGGATCTTTAGGAAACGACCCGTTTGCGAGCGCGTTGCAGCGCCAGCAGGGCGACGGTGCGCTCGACCAACAGCAACGCGCGCAGGAACAGGCGAACCTGCGGGCGCGCGAGGCACTGGGATTGTCGGAAAGCGGCAGCCGCAGTCTGCGCGAGCGGGAGCGAAACGAGATTCTCGAAGAGGCAGGGCCCGGTATCCGGCGCGAAGAAGCGAACCGGGAAGGGGATTCCCCGCGTCTGCGGCAACTCTCGGACGAGACGGCGGAAATCGACACGGCGGCGATACAGCGCTCGCGTCCGGGGGTGCAACAGGCTGGTCGGCAAGAAAATGCGGAGTCCGATCAAGTCGATCTCAGCGAGGAAGCCCAGCGCCGGCTTTCCGCCGAGCAAACTGCGCCGCCGCCGCCCGGAGAGACGGTTCGGCCGGAGCCGAACGATCCGCTTACAGTCGATACGCAGCGGGAACGCCAGGAAGCCGATCTTTCCGATCAGGTCGATAGAGGGTTGGGCGAGACGCAGGCCAATCGGCCGCTCGGACAAGTCCTGGATCAATTTTCCTAAGCGTTGAGGCGGGATTGCGAGCGGACGCTAGAACGCGCGTTCGATGGAAAAGTCGATCGCCTCGATCATCGCCGACTTTACTTCTCCATCGGGAAAGATACCGAGCGCGTCGCGCGCGATGGCACCGTAATGGCGCGCGCGCTCGATCGTGTCGTGCAGCGCCTTGTGCCTTTCCATGAGCGTGATGGCGTGCGCCAGATCGCCGTCTTTCTGGTCCAGCTTCTCCAATGTTCGTCGCCAGAAGGCGCGTTCCTCGTCATTGCCGCGGCGCCAGGCGAGAACCACAGGCAGGCTGATCTTCCCTTCCCGGAAATCGTCGCCGACGGTCTTGCCTAGCGCTGCCTGATCGGCGGAATAATCCAACGCATCGTCGACGAGCTGAAAGGCGATGCCGAGATTCATGCCATAGCTCTCGAGCGCCGCTTCTTCCGCCTTCGGGCGCTCGGCGACGACCGCGCCGATCCGCGCCGCCGCGGCAAAAAGGGTCGCGGTCTTGGACCGGATGACTTCGAGATAGGCTTCCTCGCTGGTTTCCGTATCGTTCGTCGTCAGCAACTGCAGCACTTCGCCTTCCGCAATAATGGCGGAAGCATCGCTCAGGATTTTAAGCACCTTTAACGAGCCGTCCGCGATCATCAATTGAAAGGCGCGGGAGAACAGAAAATCCCCGACGAGGACCGAGGCTTCGTTGCCCCAAAGCGCGTTGGCGCTTTCCTGACCCCGGCGCAACATGGATTCGTCGACCACGTCGTCGTGCAATAGAGTGGCGGTATGGATGAATTCGACACAGGTCGCGAGCGCGATATGCCGGTCGCCGCCGTAATTAAAGAGCTTGGCCGAAGCAAGCGTGAGCATCGGGCGCAGCCGCTTGCCGCCGGCGGCGACGATATGGCCGGCCAATTGCGGAATCAGCGGCGCGCGGCTTTCCATTTTCTCGACGATGAGGCGGTTGACCCGTCCGATATCGTCCGCGACGATCAAGTCCATCGCGTCGAGTGACGGTTTCCAACCTTCCTTGCGCGGTTCTTCGAGGCTGACCACAATACCCAAGATTACTGCCTTGATGATTGACCGGAACGGGTGCGGTGCCGAGCATAGATGAAGGCATGAGACGGTCAAGAGCGGCAGGGTATGGGCCCGGCATTAAGAGAGCGCCATGAAAGAACTCGTGCGAACCAACGATCCGGTCCGGATTTCATGGCTGACCGCCATCCTATCCGCACAGGGCATAGATGCCATCGTCCTCGACAATCATACCAGTATCCTGGAAGGACAGATCGGTGCAATTCCCCGCCGGGTGATGGTTATCGACGAGGATTTCGAGGAGGCCAGGGTCATTGTATCGGCTGCCGAACAGGATCTGCGCGCCGCGGCCACATTTGATGCCCTGCTCGACGGGCGGGTCCTGCTGCGACAGCCGGAAACCGGCTATCGCGTCGCGATCGACCCGGTCCTGCTGGCGGCCACCATTCCGGCTGTCGAAGGCGGCAAGGTACTCGATGTCGGCACAGGCGTCGGCGCTGCCGCGCTCTGTTACGGGTGGCGGTCGCCGAAGGCGCGGGTCGTCGGGCTGGAAATCCAACCGCAACTGGCGGCACTGGCGGAAGAAAATGCGCACGCGAACGGATTCGAGGCGGAAATTCAATTCGTCTGCGGCGATCTCCTGCGCCCGCCGGCGGATTTGGGCGCTGCCGGTTTCGATCACGTTATGGCCAACCCGCCCTTCTTGCCGCCGGAACGCGCCGACCCGCGGATAGGGGCCGATAAGTCGCTCTCGCATGTGGAGGGAGAGGCGCGGCTCGCGGATTGGATCGACTTCTGTCTTCGGATGGCGGCGCCGAGGGGGACGGTAACGCTTGTCCACCGGGCGGACCGGCTCGATGAAATACTGACCCATCTCCATGGGCGCGCCGGAGAAATGGTCGTCTTTCCGGTCTGGCCACGCCGCGAGGTGGCGCCCAAACGGATCATCGTGCGGGCACGGGTCGCCAGCAAGGCGCCGTTGCGGATCGACCCCGGATTGGTTCTGCACGAGGATGACGGAAGCTACACCGAGATGGCGGCGTCAATTCTGTCCGACGGCAAGGCCCTGTTATTTTAGCCCTTGCCCGCTTGGATTGGCGGCTTTCAATCCCCACGTAGCGGCTATGACAGAAACATCATCGAAGATCGATAAACTGCGCCGCGTTCCGCTGATCGGCGAGCGCTTGGCCAACCAAATCGAAGGCGCGCCGACCGTGGCCGTTCTGAGGCTGGACGGTGTGATCGGACACTCGGGCGTCGGCCGGCGGACAGGTCTTTCCTTGTCGGAGCAGGCCTCCTCCATCGAGCGGGCGTTCAAGCTGTCGCGCCTGAAGGCTGTTGCGCTGGCCGTGAATTCTCCCGGCGGGTCGCCGGTCCAATCGTCGCTTATTGCCGGACGCATCCGTCAATTGGCGGCGGAGAAGGAAATTCCGGTCTATGCCTTCTGCGAGGACGTCGCGGCGTCGGGCGGGTATTGGCTGGCCTGCGCGGCCGACGAAATCTACGCCGACCCGGCCTCGATCGTGGGCTCGATCGGCGTGATCAGCGCCGGGTTCGGGTTTCCCGGGCTTCTGGAGAAGATGGGCGTGGAGCGGCGCGTGCATATGTCCGGCGACAGGAAGGGCATGCTTGATCCTTTCGCGGCGGAGAAGAAAGAGGATGTCGAGCGGTTGCGGGATATTCAGGAGGACATTCACGATCAGTTCAGGACGTATATCCGCGAGCGGCGCGGCACCAAATTGTCCGGAGACGACGGTTTGCTGTTCAGCGGCGAATTCTGGACGGGACGGCGGGCGCTGGAACTGGGGCTCGTCGACGGTCTCGGCGACCTGCGCAGCGTGATGCGCGAGAAATACGGCGAGAAGGTGAATCTGCAACTGGTTGGCGGATCGCGCCGCTTTGGGCTGCATCGGTTGTTGGGCGGGCGGATCGATCTTGCGCGCGACGCGATCGGTGCGGTCGAGGAACGTCTGCACTGGGGGCGTTTCGGACTTTGAGCGAGTGCTTGTAGCCGTGCCGAGCGGCGTCTAAGGTCCGGCAATGCTTGGATTCAGTCTTACCAAAATTTTTGTACTCGCCGCGATCGTGCTGGCCGTGTGGTACGGCTTCAAATTCGTCAGCCGGCTCGATAAACGCCGCAAAGAGGAAATCGCCGAAGCCAAACGGGTTTCCGCTGCCGCGCCGTCCGATGCGGGAGACATGATCAAGTGCCCGAAATGCGATGCATTTGTTGTAGCGCGTGGAGCGATGAATTGCGGCCGGCACAATTGTCCCTATTAAGGTTGGATTTTCCGGTCCTCGCGTATTGATTCATTGCGGTCGCGCCGATATGTTGCGCCGCACCTAAGCCGACAGTTTCGGCGTGCCGATGGCCTCCGTGAAAGCAACTTCGACCTCAAAAACCGACTTCCAGTCGCTGATCCTGGCGCTTCATGCGTTCTGGGCCGACAAGGGGTGTGTAATTCTGCAACCCTACGACATGGAAGTGGGGGCGGGCACTTTTCATCCAGCGACGACCTTGCGCGCATTGGGACCGGGGCCTTGGAAGGCGGCCTATGTTCAGCCCTCCCGGCGTCCCACGGATGGTCGCTATGGCGAGAATCCGAATCGCTTGCAGCATTACTACCAGTATCAGGTGCTGCTGAAACCGTCGCCGGAGAACAGCCAGGAACTCTATCTCGATAGTTTGCGGGCGCTCGGCATCGATCCCATGGCGCACGATATCCGCTTTGTCGAGGACGACTGGGAAAGCCCGACCCTCGGCGCCTGGGGCCTCGGTTGGGAAGTCTGGTGCGACGGCATGGAAGTCACCCAGTACACGTATTTCCAGCAGGTCGGCGGGTTCGACTGCAATCCGGTCTCCGTCGAGCTGACGTATGGCCTTGAACGGCTCGCGATGTACGTGCAGGGCGTCGAGAATGTCTACGATCTTCAGTTTAACGACGATGGCGTCACCTATGGCGATGTCTTCCATCAGGCGGAGGTCGAGTATTCGAAGCACAATTTCGAAGTCGCCGATGTCGAGATGCTGCGCCGGCACTTCGACGATGCCGAAAAGGAATGCGCCTCCCTGCTGGCGGCGGGCCTGGCCTTGCCGGCCTACGACCAATGCCTGAAGGCGAGCCATCGCTTCAACCTGCTCGACGCGCGCGGCGCCATCAGCGTGACCGAACGCCAGGCTTATATCCTGCGGGTCCGCGACCTCGCCAAGGGGGCTGCCGCCGCCTGGCTGAAGAGCCAGGGCGTGGAGGTCGAGTGATGCCTGAACTCCTGATCGAATTGTTTTCGGAGGAAATTCCGGCGCGCATGCAGAAACGGGCGGCGGACGATCTGAAACGGCTGGTCACCGAGGGGCTGAAGGGCGCCGGGCTTGAATTTGCCTTCGCCGAGGCCCATGCGACGCCGCGCCGTCTGGCCCTTGTCGTCGATGGTCTGCCGGAAAAACAGCCCGATGTCCGGGAGGAACGCCGCGGCCCGCGCGCCGATGCGCCAGAGAAGGCGATGGCCGGGTTCAAAGGCTCCCTGCCCGAAGGCACGGAGATCGAGGAACGCGAGACGGACAAAGGCACGTTTCTCTATGCGGTGGTGGAGAAAAAAGGAACCGATACCGCCGCCGTGCTGGCCGGCCTCGTCGCCGATACCATCCGGAAACTGCCCTGGCAGAAATCGATGCGCTGGGGCGAGGGCGATTTGCGGTATGTCCGCCCGCTGCAGTCCGTATTGTGCGTATTCAACGGCAGCCCTGTTGATGCGCGCATCGAGCTCGGCAATGGCCGCGAGCTGGCTTTCGGCAATCAGGTCTCGGGACACCGTTTCATGGCGTCCGGCCGGTTCGATGTTGCGTCCTTCGACGCCTACAAATCCGGCTTGCTGGACCATAAGGTCATGCTCGACGCTTCGGAACGGCGGAAGAAGATCGAGCGCGATCTGAGCGCGCTCGCGGACGGGTCGAACGTCTCCGTGCGGGACGACCCGGGTTTGCTGGACGAGGTGGCGGGCCTCGTCGAATGGCCGGTGGTGTATTTGGGTGCCATCGACGACGCGTTCATGGAAGTGCCGGACGAAGTGCTGATCACGTCGATGCGCTCGCATCAAAAATATTTCTCCTTGCTGAACGCCGACGGATCTCTCGCACCCCGTTTCGGGGTTGTTGCGAACATCGAAGCCGACGATGGCGGTAAGGGCATAATTGCCGGGAACGAACGGGTTCTTCGGGCGCGGCTTGCGGACGCCAAATTTTTTTGGGATCAGGACCGTAAGGAATCGCTTGCCAGCAAGGCGCCATCCCTGAAGGGCATGGTATTCCATGCCAAGCTTGGCTCGCTGGACGAGAAGGTCGACCGCGTGCAGGCACTGGCCGCCGAGATCGCTTTGCATGTGCCGGGCGCCGACCGCGATCAGGTCCGCTCGGCGGCAAGGCTCGCCAAGGCCGATCTGGTCACTGGCATGGTGGGCGAATTTCCGGAATTGCAGGGCGTCATGGGGCGCTATTATGCCCGCCACGACGGCGAAGCGGAGGCGGTTGCCGAAGCCATCGCCGATCATTATTCGCCGCAAGGCCCGAACGACCGCTGCCCCTCCGCGCCGGTCTCCGTCTGTGTGGCGTTGGCCGACAAGATCGATACGTTGGTCGGGTTCTGGGCCATCGCCGAGAAGCCGACAGGATCGCGCGATCCCTACGCGCTGCGCCGCGCCGCTTTGGGCGTCATCCGCTTGATTGTGGAAAACGAGTTGCGATTGCACCTTCTGTCGATTTTCGATCATGCGGTCCGTCTGTATGGAGATGCCGGCAAAGAGTTCGACGGGCCGGAGCTTCTCGATTTTTTTGCCGACCGGTTGAAGGTTCATCTGCGCGAGAGAGGTGTCAGACACGATCTCGTCACTGCGGTATTTGAGCTGGCCGATGAAGACGATTTGATGCGCTTGCTCGCTCGGGTCGATGCGCTTTCCGATTTTATCGCGAGCGATGACGGTGCCAATCTGCTGACCGCCTATAAACGGGCGGCGAACATCCTCGCCATCGAGGAGAAGAAAGACTCGGCCAGCTACGCCGGGCAGGCCGATCGGGCGATCTTCGCGGAAGATGCGGAAGTCGCGCTCGCAACGGCGTTGGAGACGGGCCTGTCGCGGGCGGAGATGGCAGTCGGCGCCGAAGATTTTGCCGAAGCGATGCGTGCCTTGGCGACATTGCGCCGACCGGTGGATGCCTTCTTCGATACTGTTACCGTTAATTCCGATGACGCGGCGTTGCGCGTCAATCGATTGAAACTGCTATCGGAAATCCGTGCGACCATGAACCGGGTCGCAGACTTCAGCCAGATCGAAGGATAGATCGCAGATGAGTAAATGGGTGTACGTGTTCGGTGGGGAGACGTCCGAAGGCAATGCGCAGATGCGGGAGTTGCTGGGCGGCAAGGGCGCGAACCTGGCGGAGATGGCGAGCATCGGCCTGCCGGTGCCGCCGGGTTTTACCATTACGACCGAAGTCTGCACTCATTACTACGCCAACGGCGAGCGTTATCCGGATGATCTGGACGCGGCCATGACCGCGGGTATCGCGCATATCGAGACGGCCGTCGGCGCGCGTTTCGGCGACCGGGAAAATCCATTGCTCGTCTCGGTCCGCTCCGGCGCTCGAGTCTCGATGCCGGGCATGATGGACACGGTGCTCAACCTCGGCCTCAACGACGAGAGCGTCGAGGGCTTGGCGCGTAACAGCGGCGACGCGCGTTTCGCCTATGACAGTTACCGTCGCTTCATCCAGATGTACGGCGACGTCGTGCTTGGCGTCGATCATAGCGAGTTCGAGGACCTGCTGGAGGCGCACAAGGACGGGAAAGACGTGTCCCTCGACACCGAGTTGGATGCGGAAGACCTCAAGGCGTTGGTTGCGGAATATAAGGAACTGGTCCAATCGGCGCTGGACGAGCCCTTTCCGCAGGACCCGAAGGATCAGCTCTGGGGCGCTGTCAGCGCCGTCTTCGGCAGCTGGCAGACCGCGCGTGCGGTGACCTATCGGCGGCTGCACGATATTCCGGAAGACTGGGGCACGGCGGTCAATGTTCAGGCCATGGTGTTCGGTAATATGGGGGACGACTGCGCGACCGGCGTCGCGTTCACCCGCGATCCCTCCACGGGGGAGAATGCTTTCTACGGCGAGTATCTGGTGAACGCGCAGGGCGAGGACGTGGTGGCGGGTATTCGCACGCCGCAGCAGCTGACCGTGGCTGGCAAGGAAGCGCAAGGCTCTCGCCTGCCGTCGATGGAAGAGACGATGCCGAAGGTGTTCGGTCAACTCGTCGATATCCGCGAGATTCTGGAGCAGCACTACAAGGACATGCAGGACATCGAGTTCACGGTGCAGAAAGACAAGCTCTATATGCTGCAGACGCGTTCGGGGAAGCGGACGACGGCGGCAGCGATCCGGATCGCGGTGGACATGGAGAAGGAAGGCCTGATCGATAAATCGGAAGCGATCTGCCGGGTCGAGCCGGCGGCGCTCGACCAACTGCTGCATCCGCGCCTCGATCCGGATGCGGTTCGCGACGTGATCGCCAGGGGGTTGCCCGCCTCGCCGGGGGCTGCTTGCGGACAAGTGTACTTCAGCGCCGACGAGGTGGAAGCCGCGGCGGCGCAGGGGACGAAGGCAATTCTCGCCCGGGTCGAAACCAGCCCCGAAGATATTCACGGGATGCATGCGGCTCAGGGCATCCTGACCGCGCGGGGCGGGATGACCAGCCACGCTGCGGTGGTGGCGCGGGGCATGGGCCGCCCCTGCGTGGCGGGCGCGGGTGAGTTGGTGATTGATTATGCCGCCAAGACCATGTCCGTTGGCAATTTAACGATCGCCGCGGGAGAGGTCGTGACCATCGACGGGGCCGCCGGCGAGATCATCCGCGGCGAAGTCGAGACCATCCAGCCGGAGATGTCCGGCGATTTCGCGACGTTGATGGAATGGGCCGACGAGGTGCGCACGCTCGGTGTGCACGCCAACGCGGACACGCCCGAGGACGCGCGGACGGCGCGCGAATTCGGAGCCGAGGGAATAGGGCTTTGCCGTACCGAACATATGTTCTTCGAGACGGCGCGGATTGTCGCGATGCGGGAGATGATCCTGGCGGAAGACGAAGCCGGCCGGCGCGCGGCGCTTGCGAAATTGCTCCCAATGCAACGCGAGGATTTCGCCGAACTGTTCCGCATCATGAAAGGCTTGCCGGTGACGATCCGGCTGCTGGATCCGCCGCTGAACGAGTTTCTGCCGACGGGAGACGCGGAAATGGCGGACGTGGCGAAATCCGCCGGGGTGGATCTCGAACGGATGAAGGCGCGCGCCGCGCAATTGCACGAGATGAACCCGATGTTGGGCCATCGCGGATGCCGTTTGGCGATCAGTTATCCGGAAGTGTGCGAAATGCAGGCCCGTGCCATGTTCGAGGCGGCGCTGATCGCGGGCGACGATACCGGCGAGGCGGTGAAGCTGGAAGTCATGGTGCCGCTGATCGCGACGAAAGCAGAGCTCGATATTCTCAAGACGGTCATCGACCGCGTGGCCGGCGAAGTCGAGGCGGAGAAAGGCCGGCGGCCCGAATACCTCGTCGGCACCATGATCGAGCTGCCGCGCGCGGCTTTGCGCGCAGGCGAGATCGCGGAGACCGCGGAGTTCTTCAGCTTCGGCACCAACGACCTGACACAGACCGTCTACGGCCTGAGCCGCGACGATGCGGCAAGCTTTATCCCGATTTACGAACGCGCTGGAATTCTGCCGAACGATCCGTTCGCATCTATCGATACCGACGGTGTTGGCGAACTCGTCGCGATTGCGGTGGAACGGGGACGCGCGACCCGGTCGGGCCTAAAGCTTGGTATTTGCGGGGAACATGGGGGCGACCCTGCGTCGGTCGCATTCTGTCACAATGTTGGACTGAATTATGTCTCCTGTTCCCCATTCCGCGTGCCGATCGCGCGCCTCGCGGCGGCGCAAGCGGCGGCACGGACGTCCTAAAGGGCCTTGCCCGTACTTCTTTCGATTTTAAGCTGTATGTCGAACCGCTTCTATTGGGAAGAAATCGACTGAAGGGGCGGGTTATGTGCGAATGGACAGTGCCGGTTCCAAATAAGAGCTAGTTTGGACTGTCTTGGCTTGGAGCTGCGAAAGGAGGGGACACGATGTGTTCGGCCGAAGCATTTGCAGATGCTGACATTGTGTTCGCCGATGGCGAAAGGTCCGTGCGCCAGGGCCTTCGCCAAATTCTGATCGATCAAGGCTACAGGAGCCTACGGGACTACGGGACCCTTGAGATCGTCGAAGAAGAGGTCGAGCGGACGGTTCCCGATCTCATCGTCATGGACGCGTTGATGGATGGTGGCGAGGCGACGGCGCTGACGCACCGCATTCGTGCGGGTGAACTCGGGATCAATCCGTTTGTCGGCATCATTATTACCGTTTGGCAGCCGAGCGAAGCCGTCATCCGCAGAGTCGTGAATTGCGGAACGGACGACATTATCGTGAAGCCCTTGTCGCCAAAGAAGTTGATGGAGCGCATCAACGTCGTTGCGTACAAACGAAAACCCTTTGTTGTTACGAGCGACTATATTGGACCCGACCGGCGCCCTAAATCCGCCGAAGAGCGGCCGGGGCAGAAGATTCCCTCGATCGAGGTGCCGAACACGTTGGGCGCGAAAGCGCGGGGACGGCCCCTCTCGATGGAGGCGCTCCGCGAGATGATCGGCGAGGCCATGTTCGAAATCAACGAGCAACGCTTGAAACGCCATTCCTTTCAGATTGCATTTTTGGTCGGCGAAATACTGCCGGCGTTCCAAAACAACAATCTCGACGATGTTGCGAAGAAATCGATTGTCCGGCTGTCCGAGATTGCCAACGAAATCGGATTTCGGTTGCAGAACTCCAACTTCGAGCATGTCGCCAATCTTTGTCATAATCTGATCAAGGTAACAGCATCGATCCGGAAAGATTTAAGGAACCCGAATCGGAAAGATCTCGATCTTCTTAAACCCTTGTCCGATGCCATCTTGATTAGTTTTAATCCGGACCGCAACGCAGCCGCAATGGCGGGCGAAATCAACGTCATGCTCGATAAGTTCGGCACGAAACGCTGACGTTGAATGGAGAGTGATGTAATTTTCTATTATCCCCGCTTAGAATTATTGGTGCGCGACACAATTTCTGTGGGTATAAGAATAGTGTGCGGGACATAAAATCTTTATGAATAATAGTCGTCTGGGCGTGAAATGAGTTGGGAAGACGTAGATATTCTGTTGGTGGACGCTGAAGTCCAGCTGCGTCAGGGTTTGCGTAATATCCTCATGCAGGAGGGATATCGCGGCGTGAGAGACGTCTCCACCGTCGGCGGTGCGCGAGATAGCATCCGTAAGGCGCCGCCGGATTTGCTGGTCGTGGACAGCCGGATGCCCGATGGCGATTCAATCGCCATGATTGAAGATATCCGATTCAAGCGGTTGGGTTCGAATCCGTTCATCACCATCATTGTGATGGTCTAGAGTCCGAACCGCGAGATGGTCGACCGCATCACCAAATGCGGCGTCGACGATTTGCTGGTGAAACCGATCGCGCCTTCGAAGTTGATGGAGCGCATTAATTTCCTGGCCGGAAACCGTCAGCCTTTTGTCGTGACGAGCGAGTATATCGGCCCCGACCGGCGCGGCGGGCGGAAGGCGAAAGAGGGAGAAGAAAAGGATCCGGCGGATGATGTGCCGCGGATCGAAGTGCCGAACACCCTGGGCGCTAAGGCCGCTGGAGAAACAGTCGATTTCGTCGAGCTCCAAGAGATGGTGGCCAATGCGATGTACGAAATTAACGACCAGCGCTTGAAGCGCCATTCGTATCGGATCGCGGCGATAGTCAACAAGATCGTTCCGGCTTATCAGAAAAAACTCGTAACCCCGGCAATTCAAAAAGAAGTCGTCCATCTCTCTGCCATTTCGAAGGAAATTTCAGAGCGTCTGGCGGACTCCGATTTCGAGCATGTGACCGATTTGTGCGAAACCCTCGACTCTGTGACCTCATCGATCCGCCGGGACCCGAAGAATCCCGATCCACGCGATATCGATCTGCTCAAGGCGATTTCGGACGCGATTGTTGTGAGTTTCAACCCCGAGAAGGCGTCTGCGGAGTTTGCCACGGAAGTCACGCAGATGGTGCGCGATAAGTACCGCAAGCGCCAGGAAGAAGAAGGG
Source organism: Rickettsiales bacterium (assembly GCA_038131165.1). Taxonomy (GTDB): domain Bacteria; phylum Pseudomonadota; class Alphaproteobacteria; order UBA8366; family UBA8366; genus UBA6544. Next base: position 22,397 of record JAYPOZ010000057.1, read on the forward strand.
GCCGCCGGTTAAGCCGCCGTCACGGCGGGCAATCCATGAACTCGATGCGTAACCCGCGCCGGGTCCGTGTGGCCGCCCGTTCCGGATGAACGTCCGTGCCTATCCAAAGTCCCGGCAATGTTGGCCGGGCTGCGGCTCTTAAGCATATTCTTTCGTTATCGGCTCGTGCTTTGCGATAGGACGGCAAAGACATCGCCGTCGTTCGGCTCGTTCTCGATATGGCAGCGATGCCACAGAGCATAGAACAACAGTATCCACGCGGCATTTCCGGCACGTTTCTTGGTACTGCAGAATATACGCTTCACGCGCTCCGGATGGCAGAGCTCCGCAATGGCCGGCTGTGCGGCGACCAGCGGTCCAAGGGTATCGCCGCGCCGCTGGATCCATTCCCCCACCGGAACGGTAAATCCGCGCTTTCGTTCAAACGGCCGGGCAGCCGGCAAGACCTGTTCGAGCCATTGCCGAAGCAGCCATTTCCCCAGGCCTTTCTTAATTTTCATGTCGTCGGGCAGATTGAAGGCGATTTTGGCGACTTCTCGGTCGAGAAACGGCGTGCGGCCTTCCAATCCATGCGCCATCAGACAGCGGTCTAGTTTCGTCAGTAGATCGTTGGGCAGCCAATCGGCGCAATCCGTTGCCTGGGCGATCTGCAATCGACTGCGGTGGGGGAGCGTCGCCGTTGTCTGCGCGCTGTCGATGCCGTCTCGCCAGCCTTGCGGTTCATTGCGCAAGACGCCCAGCCCGTCAAAGATGCCGCGAGCCCGCATGGTCCGTCCGCCCTGCCACCAGGGACGCAGCTGACTGCGATAGCGGCCATAGCCGGCAAAGAGTTCATCGCCGCCTTCACCGCACAGGATGACCTTCAACTCGTGCGCGGCTTCCCGCGCGAGCTTCCAGGTCGGCAAGACGGCATAATCGGCGGTCGGGTCATCCATACAGGAAGCCACTTCCGGCAAGTGTGTCCAGAAATCGGCTTCGTCGAACTCGATCTCGTGATGCTCTGCACCGACGGCCTTGGCCACCGCTTTCGCATGATCCCGTTCGTCGTGGACCGCCGTCTTCGAGAAGCCAATCGTAAACGCGTGTACCGGGTTGGCGTTCAAGCGCGCCATCAGGGCGAGAATCGCGGAGGAGTCGATGCCGCCCGAGAGAAACATCCCGTAGGGAACGTCCGAGCGCTGATGGAGCCGCACGGAGGTCTCGAGCGTCCGGTCCAATTGCAGCAGGGCGTCGGAGACGGACAGATTCGGGAGGGGATCCGGTCTCTCTGTGGGCAACATTTCGATCCGATGCCGCTCCACGACCCGACCGGCGCGGATCACCAGAGTTTCGCCAGGCAGGACACGCTGAATGTTGCGGAAGATCGTCTCGCGGCCGCAGTTGAATTGCAGCTGCAGCAGCTCGTCGCGGCGCCGCGGATCCTCCGCGCGCGGCGCAACCCCCGCTGCCAGAAGTGCCTGCGGTTCGGATGCGAAGGCTAGAAATTCATTCGTCTCGCAATAGTACAGCGGTTTGATGCCGAAGGGGTCGCGGCTGAGAATCAGGCAATCCTGCGCCATGTCGTGAATGGCCAGCGCGTACATGCCGCGAAGGGCGTCGGCGAAACGGACGCCATTCTTTCGATACAGATGCAACGGCGGTTCGCAATCGGACTCGCTCGAAAACGATATGTCCGTAAGCGTCTGCTTCAACTCGATGTAATTGTAAATCTCTCCATTGGCGACAATGACCGCGCCGCCGGGTTCGTGGATCGGCTGATCGCCGGTCTCGAGGTCGATGATTGCCAGGCGGACCTGGGCGAGCCCGACGCTGCGCGCGATATGCAAGCCGTCTCCGTCCGGACCGCGATGCGCGATTGCACCGATCATGCGGTCGAGGAGGGCGCGGTCGGGCGCCGAACCGTCACGCATCATAAGGCCTGCGATTCCGCACATTATGACGTTACTTTCTCGAAGAAAGCCTGGTATTGGCGCACGACTTTATCCTGTGTAAAGGCGCCTTCGTAGGCGGTCAGGCCACGTGCTGCAAGCTGGCGGGAGAGATCGACGTTGGCCGCGAGTTCGGTGATTGCTGCGGCCAGGGCGTCGGCGTCGTCGACCGGGACGAGAAGGCCGTTCTCACGGTCGACGATCAGCTTTCTCGGTCCGTCGGAGGCGGCGGCGACGACGGGAAGACCATGCGCCCAACCTTCGATCACGACATTCCCGAGCGGCTCGTGCCGCGAAGGGCAGACCAATATGTCGGCCGCTGCGAGCAACGCTGCCGTGTCGTCCTGCCATCCCAGGAAGCGCACGCGTTCGCGAAGCCCATGCCGTTCGGCCGCGGAGCGAAGCGAGGGCATGAGCGGGCCGTCGCCGGCAATCCATAGATAGGTGTTCGGGATATCGCTAAGCGCTTCGATCAACACGTCGAACGCCTTGTTCCGGTGGAGCCTTCCGAGCGCAAGCAACAGGGTGGCGTCCGCCGGCGTGTCCAGCACGGCACGGTCACGGGGAGGAGCCCTGGTCCCGTCGACGAAATTGGGGATGTACCAGGCGCGCTCGGCCGGCCAGCCTTCTTTCACCAAATAGTCGCGGATGGCCTCCGTATTGCCGATCAAATGGTCGCAGTGGCGATAATTCTTCAGTGGGTAATAGCCCCCCAGCCGCGCTGCGAGTACGTGGTTGCCCGCCGGAGCGTATTTGGCCGCACGGCTCATCCATGCGAGGACGATCTCGGGGGCGAATTCGCGGATCTGACGTTGCAGGACGCGCCGGGTGGTGAAATCGAGGAGGCCTCCGAAGCGGGCGCTTCGGACGTCGACGCCGGCGTCGCGGAGTATTGCTTGCCGGCTGGCGTGGTGTCGAATGACGGCTCGTTGCTCCGTCCCGGCAAGGGAAAGCGCCGGGACCAGCCGCATGAAAAACTCCTCGGCGCCGCCGACCTCGGCGCCCGCCATGACTTGCAGGGCCCTGGTCACCGGTCCTCCAGGGTCGCCTTGAGGTAGGACAGCAACGGATACAAGCCGGCGAACAGCGCGATCAGGAAGCCGTATTTCCCCTCCCGATAACCTTTGCGGCCGACATAGCACTTATAGAACCGGGAGAAGAGACGGCGGATATTGCGGGCGAAGCTGCCGCCTCCGCCATGTTCGCGGATATCGCGCGCGCGCACCGTCGTATATCGATCGAGGCGCATGATCATGTCCGAGATGTTGCGGTCGACGTAGTGAACCATCCGAGCGTTCAGCCGACCTTCCGGTCCGCGAAGATCGAGGCCCGGATGAATGCGTTCATTCCCCCAGCGCTTGCAGTCGCGCCGCGACAGGCGCGGCGCGGCGCTGACGCCCCAGGCGGCACCCCAGCCGTAGCGGACAAGCGTGTCGCCAACGTAATTGTCGAAGGGGACGAGGTAGTAGTTAACGCTGTCCGATGCGATCGCTTCGCGGATCTCCGCGGCGAGTTCAGGTGTCACTCTTTCGTCGGCATCGACTTCGAGGATCCAATCGCCCGCGCAGGCTTCAAGGCCGGTATTTCGCCGGTCTCCTTCGATGTCCCAGGCGCCTTCGATAAGGCGATCCGTAAAAAGCGCGGCGATGGCGTCGCTGCCGTCTGTGCATTTATCGAGGACGACGACCAACTCGTCGGCGAACGACAGGCATTCCAGACATTCTGCGAGCTGGTGCTCTTCATTGTGGACGACCACAAGGGCAGAGAGTTTCGGCGTTGTCGGGCTGGTCATCGTGTTTTCATTTCCACTCGGTCCTTGAGTCGAATCGCGGCCTCTACCACACTCTCGACCGTAAGGCCCTTCATAAGCGTTCCGGTTGTACGATGGTCGTATCCGGGCGTCCCGACAAGATCGTCGTAGGATTCCCGCGTCCGCACGAAATCGCAATCGTCTCCCCACGGGGCGTAATGCTCGGTCCGGCTCGGGCCGAAGAGGCCCAGCGTCGGAATGCCGACCGCCGCCGCCATGTGCATGAGGCCGGAGTCATTGCCGACGAAAAAGGCGCATTTGGCTAGATTGTCGGCCACGTCGGACAAGTCGCCGACACCGACGAAATCGAGGCATCGGTCCGCCGAGAGACCTTCGAGCAACGGCGTCACCTGCGCACGTTCGCCGCTGGACGCAAACACCGCGACCTTGAAACCCGCCATGGCCCCATCGACGGCGGTCAGACGCCGCGCGAGTTCGAGGTAGTTTTCAATCGGCCACTGCTTGCCAATCCAATTCGTGGCCGGAGCGATGGCCAGGACAGGATCGTCCCCCGACAGCGGCGGTCCGGAAACGGCCGGCCATAATTGCGGCGCCGGTGCCGCGTCTTCCAGCCCTATCGTCGAGGCGAGAAGTTCGACGCGATGCATGTCACGACCGGGTTTGGGAATCACGTAGCGGGTTCCGGCCTTCAGACAGTACGCCAGCAGCGAGCGTCTGAGATCGACAATAATATCCCATTTAACCGAGAGGCATTTCCGCCAAAGTGCGAGCCAATGTGCGCTGTAGGCCTTCTTTTGCAGGACGATCAGGCGGTCCAGCTGGGGAAAGTTTCGGAACAGCGACGCTGCCGCAGGACCGGCCACGACCGTGAATTTTGCTGACGGGTGCCGAGCGGCAAGATGTGTTAATATGCCGGTCGAAAGCACGGCGTCGCCAACCCGATTTGCCGTCACGAAAAGGATACGCATCCAGGAATTGCCTTCCAAGTCGGTTATACGCAGCGCATACAACCTTCACAAGCCGGACCTTGCGGCCGCGCCGTCGGGTCCCCAGATTTCCCTCAGGCCAAGAGATCGGGTGAGATATGACAACGTTTCGACAAGTGCGGCTGGAAGACCGGGGATTGATCACCGTCGGCGGCCCGGACCGACGTGCTTTCCTGCAGGGTTTGATTTCCAATGATGTTGAGCGGGCGGGACCGGAGCGCGCCATTTGGGCGGCGCTGCTTACGGCCCAGGGGAAATACCTCCACGACTTTTTCATCGTGGAGTTGGACTCCGTGCTTTACCTCGATTGCGAGGCGGAACGGCTTATGGATCTCGGACAACGTCTGAGCAGGTTCAAGCTGCGCGCCAAGATCGATCTGGGCATCGCCGAAGATTACGGCGTTTGGGTGGCATACGGCTCCGATGCCTTGCCCCGTGCCGGATTATCCGCCGACCCGGGGCACGCGGTTGGACGCGCTGGCGGAACCCTCTATTGCGACCCGCGCGTACCGGCGATCGGCCTGCGTGCCATTCTGCCGAAATCGTCGGCGGCTGCGGTATGGCATGATCTGGGTGCCGAGCCGGGGGACCGTCAGGAGTATGACCGAAAGCGCATGATGCTCGGTCTTCCGGACGGTAGCCGTGACATGGTTGTCGAAAAGTCGATCCTGCTCGAGAACAATTTCGATTCTCTGCATGGGGTCGATTGGAATAAGGGCTGCTATGTCGGGCAGGAACTCACCGCCAGGACCAAGTACAGGGGCTTGATCAAGAAGCGGCTCATGCCGGTCGAAATTGATGGGGGTACGCCCGAAGCCGGAACGCCGGTCGTCTTCGATGGCCGCGATGCCGGCGAGATGAGGTCTGCGGCAGGCAATGTCGGCTTGGCGTTATTGCGGCTTGAGCCCATGGAAGAAGCTCTGGCGGAAGGCCGCCCGCTGACGGCAGACGGAGCACATATCGTACCACGCCGGCCCGATTGGGACGTAACTTCCTGTTGACGGCAAGGTTGCGAATGCGGTGTCTGTCGGAAAATAAATGCGCAATAAATGCGCAATAAATACTTAACTTTACATTTGCGTACCATAGTAACTTCAAACGATTGATTTATAATATTCGATTATTGTCTATTATGTTGTAGTTAATCGATGTCAGTATACTAAATGTAGCTTTAATGACGGATGCGGCCGAATATCGGTTCTGCACTATTGTTAAATGCTTCGCATTACTTGAAAAAGTTTGCTATATATTAGCCCCTATTCCCCGGATGAGGCGGCGTTTTGCTGATGCCAGAACTGGATTCTGA